>JADKFD010000009.1 GCA_016717705.1 Rhodanobacteraceae bacterium
TCAAGCGTCCCGCACGCACGCCGCGCAACCCTCTGCCGCGTAGTTTTTGGGCTCGATGACCCTCGCCGTGCCCTTCGCGGTCGCGCGGCGGCATTCTGCAGGTAACTTCCCGGCGCCAGCGCCATCTTGCGGGCGAGCGACAGCGTCGACGCGGCCTTGAAGTCGGTTCGCGTCGGTAGGGTTCGGGCTTACCAGACCAGGTCCTGGTTCTGGTTCTCGTAGTCGGGCATGACGTCGACTGGTGGATCGGGGTGGCGCGATCTGGCGGTCCAGTGGTCTTCCCGTCGCGTCATGTTGCCGTCGCCAGGAGGGCCACGGATCGGCGCCATCCGGGGCGCGCGACCGACCCCTGCGCGTCCCGCTGACCGCCGTCTCTCGGTTCTCTCAACCCGATTGCTGCTCCAATCGTCGCTGCCAACCGCTCTCCGCGACACCCGCGTAACTCCGCGCCGCATAAGGGATTCTGCGGGTGCCAACTACGACGGGTTGGTGAGGGGAAGTGGAGAAGAGAGAGCAAAGGAGGGTCGAACTCGGGCTGTTTCGGGCCACATTCGTGCGCCGCGTGGCACCCGCAGAATGGCGCGAAATCCCGCAGTGACGCGGGATTTCGGGCAACAAAAAACCGGCCTTGAGGGCCGGTTCTTGTCTGACTATTGGTGGAGCGGAGGAGGATCGAACTCCCGACCTCTGCATTGCGAACGCAGCGCTCTCCCAGCTGAGCTACCGCCCCACACAGAGCCGCGGAGGATAGCAGGGTTGTTTCGGACTAGCCAAGGGCTGGACCTGACTTCGGATTTCGGTTGAAGCGCATCGCGCGCAAGCGCTCTCCACAAACTTGCCGAGGTTCCACGCAGGGTAGGAGCGCGCTTGCGCGCGATGGCGTGTGGAAACGCCGGTCGCGACGCTCGCGTCGCTCCTACAGGCCCAGCACCTGTACGCGCCAGCCGCGCAGATCTTCGGGCAGTGCGTCGTAACGGGCCCAATGATCGGACGCCCGCCGCGGCAGCAGGGTTTCCGGACTGATGCCGAGGCGCTCGGCGTGACTGGCTGCCAGATCGCGCACGGACTTGGCGCGCTGCTTTTCGGCTTCGGTCTGTTGCGTCTGCAGCGGAATCGCACGTTCGTCGGCACTGGCCGGCTCCTGCAACAGCGCTTCGAGCTTTTGCGCCAGTCGCGGACTCGGTTTGCCGTCGGCAGCGACCGCGGCCTCCAGTTGCGCGCGCGTCGGGTTTTCCAGCACGGCGGCGCGGATGGCGACCGGGTTGTCGAGGATCCAGCGCTTCGGCCGATTGCGTTGCAGCGCCTCGTGATCGCGCCAGACCAGCAGGCGCCACAGGCGTTGTTGCTGCACCGGGCTCAGGCGCTCGATCGAACGCATCTTGAGGTGCGGCAGCGGATCGACCGGTGCGCGCGCCTTGGCGACCGCGCGCGCGCAATCCTCGACCAGCCATTCGCTGCGACCGAGTTCGGCCAGTTGCCGGCTCAACCGGGCATGCAGCGGATGCAGGTGCTCGACATCCTCGGCGGCATAACGCAACTGTTCGGCGTCCAGCGGCCGCTTGAGCCAGTCGGTGCGCGTGGCGTGTTTGTCCAATGCGATACCAAGTTCCGCCTGCACCAGCTTCTGATAGCTCGGCGGCAATTCGTAACCGCACAGCACCGCGGCGATCTGGGTGTCGAACAAGGGTTCCGGAATCTGTCCCAGCGCGTGGCCAAGCACTTCCAGGTCCTCGCTGGCGCTGTGCACGATCTTGAGCACGCCCGGGGCGCCGAGCAGCGGCACCAGCATGGCGCCGACGCCGGCGACCAAGGGATCGACCAGGGCGATGGCTTCGGGGGTGGCCAGCTGAACCAGACCCAATTCCGCATGATAGGTCTGCGTGCGAATGAACTCGGTATCGAGCGCGACTGTCGTATGGTTGAGCGCGCCTTGCGCGTAGGCTTGGGCGGCGTCGCAACTGGCGATCCACGCTGGCGCTGGCGCCGGGTTGGGTACTGACACTAGAGTGACCTCATTGGGTGGCGCGGCGGGCGCGAGAAATCCATGGCTTCCGATCATCGATCCAGGCTGAGTTTCGTGATCGCTCTGTCGATCATACTGGGCAGCGCCGGGGTCGGCTGGTGGCGCGGCCAGCGTCAGGATGCGCCGGCGAGCCCGGAAAGCTCGGCATCGCTGGCACCGGCGATACCCGGCGCCATCGCACCGGGCGCCGACGGCGACGCCGAAGCCGAGGAAACGGCGGACGAGGAGCCGCTGGTCGACGATAGCGTGATCGCGGTCGAAGACGCACCACCGACTGATGTCAGCGCCGAAGAACTGGCAAAGATGCTGGAGGACATGCGCCGCGAGCAGCGCGATGGCCATCTGCTGGAACCAATCGATCGCGGCGCTTTCGCCATCGCCACGCGCATCCTTGCGGTCGATCCCGAAAACGCCGAGGCACGCGCCGCACTCGGCAAGGCTCTGGCCGAATTGCGCGATGCCGGCACCGCGGTGCTGCCCGGGAATCTGCTGAAAGTCGCCGAACAGGCCCTCGCGCTGCTGCCCGAGGAAATCGCCGACGAGCCTGATGCGGTGTCGGTGCGCTCCAGCGTCGAGCGCACGCGCGCGCTGCACGATCAGGTCCGGCGCGGCGAGCGCCTGGCCGCGCGTGAAGGCGCCGGACCGAAGACCTTCGCGCGCGCGATCGAAGCCTATCGCGCCGCCCTGTTGATCGACCCGGCCAATACCGACGCGCTGCGCGGTCTCGACGATGTGCAGCGTCGCATGCTCGAACGCGCGATTGCCTACGCCTACGACCTGCGTTTCAGCACCGCAAACACCTTGCTCGACCAGGCCGAACTGGTACAGGCCGGCAGTTCGCGGGTGCTCGATGCACGTTCGCAGGTGATGGCCTTCCGGGCGCAGGCGCAAGCGCAGCAACTGGCGTTGTTCAAGGACGCGGTGGCCAGCAACGACCTCGATGGCGCCAACAAGGCGCTGGATGTGCTGCGTAAAGTGCTCGACGACGCCAGCCAGATTGCCGACCTGGAGCGCAAGCTCGTCAATGTGCGCCTGTACGGCGGCTTCGCGCCCGGCGAGCGCTTCGGCGATGCCCTGGCCAACGGCGGCCGCGGCCCGCGCATGGTGGTGGTCCCGGTCGGCACGCTGCTGATGGGCTCGGCCGACTCCGAGCCCGGCCACAACAAGAACGAGCAGCCGCAACGCACGCTCAACTTCGATCGCGGATTTGCGCTGGCGCGCAATGAAACCAGCGTCGCCGAGTTCCGCGCCTTCGTCGAGGCAACTGCTTATCACACCGACGCCGAAAAGACCGGCAGCTCGGCCATCTACGACGAAAAGACCGGGCGCATGAGCAAGTCCCGCCGGGTCACCTGGCAGCGCAGCTACAACGGCGCCCGTGCCCGCGACAACGATCCGGTGGTGCACGTCTCCTGGAACGATGCCCAGGCGTTTGCCGACTGGCTGAGCGGGCAGACCGGCAAGACCTATCGATTGCCCACCGAAGCCGAATTCGAATACGTTTTGCGTGCCGGCAGCAACACGGCGTTTCCCTGGGGCGATGGCGATCCACCCGGTCTGATGGCCAATCTGGCCGGCGCCGGCGAGATCTCCAAGGCAGGCCGACGCTGGTCGCAGGGATTTGCCGGCTACGACGATGGATACTGGGGTCCGGCGCCGGTGCGCAGCTTCGACGCCAACGCCTATCGTTTGCACGACCTCGACGGCAACGTTTCCGAATGGGTGGCCGATTGCTGGCACGACAATTACCTGCGCGCGCCGGAAACGCCGGTCGCCTGGGTCAATGCGGGCTGCGAGTTGCGCGTGATCCGCGGTGGCTCCTGGGGCAGCTCGCGCGAGCAGGTGCGCAGCGCCTGGCGCAGCAGCGCACTGGTCAACTCCAGCGGCGCCCGTGTCGGCTTCCGCGTGGTGCGGGAGCTGTAGCTCGGTTTGGCCCTGGCGGGCCAGACCGACCGATGGGAAAGCGAATTGCCTCGGTGGGTCTGAAGCCTGTCCGGAGGCTTGTCGAATCAGCGGATGGACGCCGGCGATGTATGCAGCAAGGCGGAAAAATCCGCCTGCGCAGCTAAACTGCACCGTCGAGAATTCAAGGCCGGCCGAAGTCCATGCACTCACGTACCCGATTGATGCGCGCACTCGCTGCAGCGATCACCGCGCTGCCTGGCGCGGCAGTCTTCGCCGCCGAACCCGTTCCCACCGTCATCGTCGACATCCACGCCATCGGCGCCGCGCGCCTGACCGAGCTCAAGTCCCGGCCGAGCGTGCGCTGGTCGGCCGAATTCGGCACCGAACTGCTGCTCGGCGTCGATGCCGACAGCAAGCCGGACTGGCTCGCGCAGCCGCGCGTGCGCGACGGCGTCGGCACGCTGGCGAGCGCGGAAATCTGGATTCGCGACCACGTCTGTGTGCACCAGTCGGCACAGCCGGCACTTGGCATCGTCGGCGGCTTCGAAGTGTTGCGCATGCCGCCGTCGGCAATCGCCTACAGCCAGCGCGCCGGTCTGGTCGGCACACCGCTGCCGGCGGACGGCGTGATGGCGCGCGAACTGGCCAACCGCGACGGCCCCAGAGCGGTCATGGGCGGCGATCCGCAGGTGCAGGCGATCGTCGACAAGATCGACGCCGAACGCTGGTTCCAGACCCTGAGCCTGCTCGCCGGCTTCAATCGCAACAGCTACAGCGCGGCGCTGGGCAGCGCGCGCGACTGGATCCTGAGCGCCTTCGAAGGGGCGCAACTGACGACCTCGGTGTTTCCCTACACGCTCACGCCCAGCGGCTGCGCGGGCGCGCCGTCGATCAATATCGACAATCCGATCGGCCGCAAGCTCGGCGCGACGCTGCCCGACGAGTGGATCGTGGTCGGCGCCCACTACGATTCGCGCAATTCGGTGCGCTGCGACGGCGTCGCCAATCCGCAGCCCGGCGC
This sequence comes from Rhodanobacteraceae bacterium, assembly GCA_016717705.1. Classification (GTDB taxonomy): domain Bacteria; phylum Pseudomonadota; class Gammaproteobacteria; order Xanthomonadales; family SZUA-5; genus JADKFD01. Next base: position 4,950 of record JADKFD010000009.1, read on the forward strand.
CAACGACAATGCCTCGGGCTGCGCCGGGGTGATCGAGCTGGCGCGCGCCTTCGTCGATGTGCCGACCCAGCGCTCGGTGCTGTTCATGTGCTTTTCCGGCGAGGAACAGGGCCTGGTCGGCAGCCAGCGCTACGTCGAATCGCTGACCACCTCGGGCGACATCGCGCGGGTCAAGCACATGATCAACCTCGACATGATCGGCTACGATCCGGGTGGCACCCTGGATGCGCGAGTCGACACCAATGCCGCCAACGCGGCGCTGCTGACGCAGTACGGCGCCGCCGCGGCGACCTATGCGCCGGAGCTGAATCTGATCGCCAGCAGCAGCACCAGCGCCAATACCGATCACTGGTACTTCCTGGCGGCTGGCGTGCCGGCGGTGTTCACCTGGGAAAACGGCGCGAGCATCTACGCGCACTACCACCAGTCGACCGATATTCCGGCCAACATGACCCGCGCGCGTGAGCTCGGCGGCGCCATTCTCAAGATGGATGCGGCAATGCTGGCGAGCGTGGCTGGGTTGGCGCCGCCGTTGTTCGCGGATGGGTTCGAATAGCCCTGGTGAGAGCGGGTTCAACCCGCGAGCTCTTCCCGTTTATGGGTTTTCCCCGCGATCACTTGCCTTTGGAGCGGGCCACGCCAGCGATCAAGACCATCGCGCGCAAGCGCGCTCCTACACATTGCCGAAAGTCCGCGCAGAAATTGTAGGAGCGCGCTTGCGCGCGATGCCTTTCGCCGGCCTGGCCCAAAGGATCGCGGGACAAACCCGCTCCCACCAGTACAACCTCGCCGCGCAGCTCTACAAAGCCAACTTCGGGAAACTGCCGTCGACGTAGAACCAGCGCCCGTCCTCGCGCACGAAATGACTGATCTCGTGCAGCCGCGTCGCTGCCCCGCCGCCGACGCGACTGCGGGCGACGAACTCGACCTGCGCGTGATCGGCGTCGATCACCTGGTAATTGCGGATCACCAGTCCGAGCCAGCGGATAGTGCCGGCCGCATCGAGTTCGAGGTGCTGCGGGCGCGTGCTGGCGTGCCAGGTCTGCAGCAGGTAGTCGCGGTCACCCAGGACATAGGCGCTGTAGCGCGAGCGCATCAGGGTCTGCGCGTCGGGGGCTGATTCGCCGGCGTGATAGCGCCCGCAGCAGTCGCGATAGAGCTGCTGGCTGCCGCAGGGACATGGGTCGACGGCGGAATTGGACATGGCGGACTCCTGCGTTGGGTCACAGACTGGCTGTGCGGAATCTGGAGTGCGCCGGCTTGCCGGCGCTTTGGATGCACGTCCACGAGCAACGGCATCCAGAGCGGTGGCAAGCCACCGCACTCCAAGGGCAGAGTGCTCGCGGCCGGAGCAATGCTCAGGCGTGGAAACAAAACTCCTCGCCCCGCACCTGCCGGATCAAGCGCCGGTACGCCAGCGCCGACCCGGTCCACAATGCAATATTGTGCCCCGCCGCATCCAGATACCAGCTGCGGCAGCCGCCGGCCCAGGCGCTCGCTGCGAATCCGGCATCGACCCGGTTCAGCCAGCTGGCCTGGGCCGCCAAAGTGGGCTCGGCGGCCAGCGCGCCACGCGCGGCCAGCACTCGCCGCAGCGCGATGATGTGGCGTACCTGGCTCTCGATCATGTACAGCACCGAGTTGTGTCCCAGTGCGGTATTCGGGCCGAGCAGGAAATGCAGGTTGGGGTAGCCGTGGACGTTGATGCCCAGGTGTGCCGCCGGCCGGGTCTGCCAGTCGTCGCGCAACTGGCAACCGTCGCGCCCACGTATCTCGACGTCCGCGAGCACATCCATCGGTCGAAATCCGGTCCCGTAGATCAGCACATCCGCCTCGACCAGCCGGCCATCGTGCAGCCGGATGCCGCCGGATTCGATGGCAGCGATCGGCGTCGTCAGCAGTTCGACATTGGCGCGCTCCAGTGTCGGGTAGTAGTCGCTGGAAATCAGCACGCGCTTGCAGCCGAGCGGATAGTCCGGTGTCAGCTTCATGCGCAGGCCAGGATCGCTGACCTGACGCCTGAGGTGCCGCGCGGCGAGCGCGCGGGCCCAGAAGCCGGCCCGCCGATGGGTCAGTGCGCTGGACAGCACTTCCAGCAGCGCGAAAATGCCGCCCCGCAGCGCCAGGCGCAGGCCCGGCCCGCGCGCGAATGCGCGCTGCAACCAGGGCGCGAATCCGACATCCGGCCGCGGCAGCAGCCATGCCGGCGTGCGCTGGAATACGCTCAGGCGCGCCACCGTCGGCGCAATCGCCGGCACCAGTTGCACCGCGCTGGCGCCGGTGCCGATCACGCCCACCCGGCGCCCTGCCAGCGCAACGTCGTGGCGCCACTGCGCGCTGTGGAAGGCCTCGCCAGCAAAGCTCGCACGCCCGGGAATATCCGGAAACGCCGGCACGTGCAGCCCGCCCAATGCCAGCACCAGGCTGCACGCACGCTGGCGCTCGCCCGCCGCACTCTGCAGTTCCCAGCACCGCTGTTCGGCATTCCAGCGCGCACTGCGCAAGCGCCAGCCGAACTCGATGCAGCCGCGCGCCCGCAGTTCCGCGCCCAGTTCGAGCAGATGCGCCTGAATCTCCGGCTGGCGCGGAAACAGCCGAGTCCACCCGGGATTTGGCGCATCGGACAGCGAGTACAGATGCGAAGGCACATCGCAGGCGGCACCCGGATAGTGGTTTTCGCGCCAGGTGCCGCCGACCTCGCCGGCTTTCTCGAAGACCCGGAAATTCTGCACACCGGCGCGCAGCAGCGCCCGCGCCATCGCAATGCCGCCGAAACCGGCGCCGACGATGGCGTAATCAAGCATCGGTCAGCCGCCAGCCGCCGCCCGAGACGCGACGGCGCGCCAACAATCGCGCCGAGCTCACTGCCAGTGGTGCGTACAGGTGCGGAAACAGCGCACCGCCGCGCGCGGGCTCATGGCGCAGCGCCGGACCGAGCACCGCTGGATCGACCGCCAGCAACAGCAAGTCCGGCGTCTGCGCGAAATACTTGGCCAGCGTAGCCGCGACCTGATCGGCACACGAGAGGTGGATGTAGCCATCGCGCAGATCGTCGGCTGAACCGCGGTACACGCCGTCGCGTTGGGCCTGTCGCCAGTCTGCGGCGGCGACCAGTTTGTAGATGCGGTCGCTGTCCAGTGGCGGCAAGCTGGATGTGCGCAAGATTTGGGTAGGGTGGAACCCGCGCAGCTTCATCGCGCGGATTCCACCGGGACGGGCGCCGCCGACCCGATGCCTGCGCGAGCCGAAACGGCGGAATCCGCGCGCCGGCTCGGTCGCCACGGCGGGTGACTCGGTGCGCGGGTTCCGCCCGACCTGGCAATAGTTTCGGTAGCGCTCGCCTACGGCCTCCACCTCGATCGGCGTCAGCAGCACCGGCGCCCCGCCCTGCAAGGCGCGCCAGTAGAGTTCGCTCAGGAATTCGAGCTCGATCGCCAGGGTGACCGCAGCGCCAACATCGTCGGCACAGACCACCGCGCCGTGGTTGGCCATCAGGCAGGCGCTGCGACCGACCATCGCCACCTCGATGGTCCGCGACAGTTCGCTGGTGCCGAACAAGGCGTAGTCGGCACAGCGCACATCGTCGCCGCCGAAGCGCGCAACGGTGTAGTGGAAGGACGGAATCGCGCGTCGCTGGCAGGCCAGCGCGGTGGCGAACGGCGAATGGGTGTGCACCACGGCGCCCGCATCGGGTCGGCTGAGATAAAGGTCACGATGCAGATGCCATTCGCTGGAAGGCGCGTGGCGACCTTGCGCCTGGCCGGCCAGCGACATCCAGACGATGTCGTCGGCGCCGATGCGCTCCGGGTCAAGACCGCTCGGCGTGAGCAACAGGCCATCGCCCCAGCGCGCGCTGACATTGCCAGCGCTGCCGCAGTTCAGGCGTATCGCGAGCAGCTTGCGGGCGGCATCCACCAAGGCCTGGCGCAGGGCGAGCTCATTGCGGTGGCTCATCGGTCTCCTCACCTGGGGATATTGCGCTCCCGCGGACAATGCCATTATGGAAGGCGTAGGCAAGGGAGCGTTTGCGTGAAGAGATGCAGTCCTGCGACGCGCGAGGTCTGGCGTGGCTGAGCCCGACAAGATCAATGCCCTGATCGACGCCATCCAGGGCGGCGACGCCGCCGCCAGCGACCGCCTGTTCGGGCTACTGTACGAGGAGTTTCGCGACAAGGCTCATGTGCTGCTGCGCGTGAGTCCGCGGCAGACGCTGTGCACCACCGAACTGGTCAACGAGACCTGGCTGCGCCTGCACGGGCGCATGCAGCCGGTGGAAAATCGCGCCCACTTCTGCAACCTCGCGGCGCGCGCGATGCGCCAGGTGCTGATTGATCGCGCGCGCCACCGCAACGCGGAAAAGCGCGGAGATGGAGTGCCCTCGCTTACCCTGTGTGCCGCGGACGATGTCCAGGGTGAGGACCCATTTGACGTTCTCGCTCTGGATCAGGTGATGACGGCGCTGGCGCGAATCGACCCCGGGCTGGCCGAACTGGCGCAACTGCACCTTTTCGGCGGGCTGTCGATCAGCGAGATTGCCGAACTGCGCGGGACTGCCGAGCGCACCACGTTCCGCCAGTGGCGCACGGCGCGCATGTATCTGGTGAAGTCGATCGGCGGACATTGAGGCTTGGCGGATGCGGGACCTTTGCGCAATCTGAACGGATCGCGCATGCCGTGGCAGCAAGCCAGACGTCGTTGCGTACAGGCAGGCACTCCTCACCTGGAAGTTGCCCATGCACTCGTTCCTGCGCCTGTCATTGATCGCAATGGCACTGTTGCTTGCCCTGCCCGCCCGCGCCACCACGCTGTGCGTGGATAGCGTGTCCGAACTGGCCCAGGCGATCAACGGTTACGCGTCGGAGCCCGACGACAGCACGCTGACGATCAAAGTGGTGCAAGGCAATTATCTGGTCAACGCGCTGCTGACTTCTGCCCCGCATGACGCCAATGAACGTCTGATCAACCTGAAACTGCTCGGCGGCTACAGCGCCGGCTGCGCCAGTCGCACGATCAATCCGCTCAACACGGTGATCGACGCCAACAATCAGGCCAACACCGCGCTGTCATTCTTTCTCGGCGAAGACGCCAACGCGACCATCGAGGGCATCACGCTGACGCGCTTTGTCGCCCAGTCGGGGCAAGCCGTGCTGAATCTGGAGAGCTTCTACGGCTTCAGCAGCGAAGCCATTTTCGCGGTGCGCCATTGCCGCTTCTTCAGCAACGTTGGCCACCAGATCGTCAATGTACGGGCGGCGCAGATGGACGTGGTCAACAACCAGATCAGCAACAACACCTTGCTCGGCGGCGGCGCTGCGGCGCTGTTGGCCACCTGGAAGAACGAAGGCGATTCGCGCATCGCGCTGAACAACAATACGATTGTCGCCAATGCCGGTGGCGCCGGCGTGATGGTCAGCACGGATACCCGCAGCAGCGCCCGCATTTCCGAATTTGCCGGCAACATCCTGTGGGCCAACGGCAGCACGGATCTGGTCTTCGTCCAGCCCAACCTGCTGGGCAGTCCCGCACCGCTGATCACCGCAAACGTCTACGGCAGCGTTTCCGGCACCAGCATGCCGGCGGGAAACTCAACCGCCAATCCGCAGTTCGTCAACGCTGCGGGCGGCAACTACACGCTGGCGGCCGGATCGCCGGCGATCAATTCCGGACCATCGCTGCAACTGTATGGCTTTCCGACCCGTGATCTGACGGGCGGCGCACGAATCATTGGCAGTCTGATCGATCGCGGCGCGCATGAGGCCAGCGTCAGCGATCAGTCCAGCTTCCTGGTCACCACCACCGCCGACAACGGCAACAACAGCAGTCCGATCACCGGATCGTTGCGCGCCGCGATCAAGGCGGCGAATGCCTCGGCGCTGCCGTTCAAGATCAACTTCGCGATCAGCGGCACCTGCCCGCGCATCGTCAGTCTGGCGGCGCCGATGCTGGATATCGTGCGCGAGGTCAGCATCGACGGCAGCACGCAGCCGGGCTGGGTGGGCAACAGCAGCTATTCGGTATTCGACGCAAGCTTGTGTCTGGTGGTGAACGGCAGCGGCAGCACGCCCTACGCTTTCCATGTGCCGAGCAACGCCAGCGGCGCGCGTTTGACCGTGAACGGAATGATGTTTGCAGGCTTCACCGACGCCGCGATAAAGCTGGAAGGCGGCGCCGACCATCGCATCAGTGGCAACCAGTTTGGTGCGGTGCCTTTCACCTCGGCCAACAATGACGCGATCCGCGTCACCGGCAACTCCGGCCGCGCGATCATCGGCGGCTTCGACGACACCGGCGCGGTCAATCTGATCGCCGGCAGCAGCAATGTCGGTATCTATCTCGACAACGCTGCCGGCGGTTCGGTGCTGGGCAACAACGTCATTGGCTTCCAGGCCGACGGCAACGGCAATGGCGCCAATGAGACCGGCGTGTTCATCTTCAACTCGCCGGGCAACAGCCTGCAGTACAACCGCATCGGCAACAGCCTGAGCAACGGCGTCAGCATTTCCGGCGCGGCGTCCACCGGCACCATGCTCCAGTACAACGTCATTGGCCTTACAGCCAGCGACACCCCCGCGGGCAATCAGGGCGCGGGGGTGGGGAATCCTTTTCGGGGCCAGAAACAGCACCATCGGCGCGCCCCTGAACAGCGTCTTTGGTGGCAATGAGATCCTGCGCAATGCGGGGCCGGGCGTGTGGATCTCCGCCTCTGGTGGCACGGGAAACCGCGTGCTCGCCAATCGAATGGCCAGCAATGGCGCACTCGACATCGACCTTGCCGCCGCAGGCGCCAGCGCCAATCAGGCCAGCAACCCGGCCTCCGGGCCGAATCAGCTGCAGAATTACCCGCAGCTTTCGTCGGCGCCGCGCTCTGGCGCCAACAACGGCACTTCGACTGTCAGCGGTAGTCTGCACAGTGCGCCGAGCAGCGCTTACCGCATCGATGTCTACTACGCGCTGACCTGCGACGACACCGCGCCGGGTCGCGGCAGGGCGGACTTCTTCTTCGGTCGCAGTACAGTGAACACCAATGCCGCCGGCGACGCCAGCTTCAGTTTCAACCTGACCGTGCCCTTCACCGGACTGCCGCTGGGAGTAGTTGCGGCAACCGCCACCAGCGCCAGCGGCGATACCTCGGAGATCTGCAACTGCATCGCCGAGGTGTCGAGCAGCTTGCCGGACCTGATGTTCCGCAACGGGTTCGAGTGACCCGATGGCGCCCTGGACTCCTGGGGAGGGCAATTGATCTACTCTTCACGCACCCAGGCTGACGAGTCGGCGATGGTCTCCGATCCGGCAAGTACGGAAATGATGCGTCGCGCGCTGGCCATTGCCTGCGCCGCGCTGGACGAGCCGGAGACCCAGCGTCGTCGCTGGGCCGAAGAACAGTGCGGCAATGACGCTACTTTGCGTGCCGAGGTGGTGTCGCTGCTGGCGGCCGACGAAACGCCGGAACGGGCGCTCGAGCGCAGCCTCCACGAGCCGGAGATCCTCGATCCCTGGCCCGGCCGGCTGGTCGGGCGCTATCGCGTCGGCGAACGCATCGGCAGCGGCGGCATGGGCACTGTTTATCGCGCAGAACCCGAATCGGGGATGCCGCGCCAGCCGGTGGCGCTGAAGCTGATCAAGCGCGGCATGGACACCGACGAAATCCTGCGCCGCTTCCTGCGCGAGCGCGAGATCCTCGCCCGCCTGGTGCATCCGAACATCGCGCGCCTGCTCGACGGCGGCATGACCGTCGATGGCCGACCGTGGTTCGCACTGGAACTGGTGGATGGCGCACCACTGCTCGAGTACTGCGACGACAGGCGCTTGCCGCTGCCCGCCCGCGCGTCGATCTCATGCTGCAGATTTGCGACGCGGTCGCCTACGCGCACCAGAATCTGGTGGTCCATCGCGATCTCAAGCCGAGCAATGTGCTGGTCACGCGCGATGGCCAGGTCAAACTGCTCGACTTTGGGATTGCCAAGCTGGTGGACGCCGATGGCGAAGCGGCCACGCGCAGCATGGTCGCGATGATGACCCCGGACTACGCTGCGCCCGAGCAGTACGAGCACGGCCAGATCACCACGCAGACCGATGTCTACCTGCTCGGCCTGCTGCTGGCGGAACTGCTGACGGGCACGCGTCCGGCGTGGCCGGTACGCCGTGAAGTCGAAGCCGGTATCGAAGCGCCGCATCTGGACGCCGCGTTCCGCGCGCAGTCCGGCAGCGACCACAGCGTCGGTGAACGGGCGGCGCGACGCGGCGCCAGCGCCAACGCACTGGTGCGCGCGCTGCGCGGCGATCTGGACCGCATCGCCCGTCGGGCGATGGCTTATCAGGCCGAGCGCCGCTATGCCAGCGTCGCCGCCCTGGCCGACGACCTGCGCCGCTATCGGCGCGGCGAACCGGTGCTGGCAATGGGCGATTCGGTCGGGTACCGGCTGGGCAAGTTCGCGCGTCGGCATCGGGGAGCAGTGGCAGCGACCATTGCGGTGGTCTTGGCGCTGGCCATCGGTGCTGCCGCAACCTGGCGCGAGACCCAGCGCTTGCGTATCGCCCAGGACCACACCAAGACCACGCTGGCGATGCTCGAGGATGTTTTTCTCGGCGCCGATCCCTACACCGCACGTGGCGGCGACACGCGCGCCACCGATCTGCTCGCTGGCGTGCGCCGACGCATCGAGTCGGAAACCAGCCTGCCACCGGCGCTGGCGGCGCGGCTGTGGTTCAAGCTCGGCATCGCCTACGTGTCGCTGGATGAGCGCGCCCCGGCGGAAACCGCACTGCAACGATCGCTGGCCAGCGCAGAAAGCGCGCTGGCCTGTCGCGGCTCCGACTGCATCGATGTCGATGCTGCGGTGGTGCGCATCGACCGTGCCGCCGCGCAGGCACGACTGGCCCATTACCAACTGGTCATCGATGGTGACCAGGAGGCGCTGCCCGCGCTGCAGGCGGCGATCGGCGAACTTCGGGCTCTGGGCAATGCGGCGCGCCATTCGCTGGCCCAGGCACTGCAGTTTCTCGCCGATCACGAGTTCAACCAGGGGCACTACGACAACCTCGATCGATTGACCACGGAAACCGTCGCCCTGGAACGTGCGGATGGTGGCGATCGCTCCGGCAACACGATCATGGCGCTGGGGATTCGCGCCTCGCTGTTGCGCGCCAGCGGGCGCTACCAGGAGGCATTGGCGGTGGCAAGCGGAGGCCCGCGGTCTGGTCGCTGCGCTGGGCGACGAGGCACCAGCCGGCGTGCGCCTCTACTGCGAACAACAATACGCCGGCGCTCTGACCGGGCTCGATCGCCCGGCCGAGGCCGAGCCGGTACTGCGCGCGGCGCGCGACCGCGCCGTTGCGCTGCGGGGGCCGGCCAGTGGTATCAGCATCGGCCTGAGCTGGGAACTGGCCAGCACCGAGAGTGAACTCGGCCAGCACGGGCTGGCCATTACCGAACTCAAGCACTTGCTCGAATTCAGCGACACGTTCAAGGGCGCCAACGGCGCCGCACTGCACAACGCACTGGGAACTGCCCTGCTCGGCAGCGGCCAGTCCGACGCCGCCGCGGCCGAGTTCCGCACCGCCCACGACACGCTCTGCGCCGATCAGGCCGATACCCCGCCGTGCCTGGCGATCGGTCTGAATCGCGCCGATGCCGACCTGACGCGCGGCCTCGACGGAGAAGTCCGACGCCAACTCGACATCCTGCGGCCTGGCACCATCAAGGCCGGTGGCCGGGCGGCCATGCGCTGGCATCTGCTGCAATCGCGCTGGCAACTGGAGCGCGGCGAGGTCGCCGCGTCGGCGCAGTCCCTCGACGACAGTCGCGCAGCTTCGGTCGAGGTTCAGCCAGCAAGCGTGATCGATCAAGCGAACTTGCTGCGACAACAGGCGCTCATCGCCCAAGCCCGCGGCGATGCCGCGCCTCCGCGCTGGCGCTGAACATCCAAGCCGAAAAGCTCTACAGCGCGCGCTGGACCGGCGAACCCTCGGCCCTCAGGGAAGTGCGCGCGGCCATCGCGCGCCAGCGCGCAGATCCTGAATGACCTCGGACCACCCGAGACCGCAACCGCGGCACCCCGCCGCGCCAGGGACCAAGGGTCAGATGAATAGTCAATGAATTGTCAAATTGTGAGAATGTGACCTTTTCGGGCACTTTCTGCTGCTCTGCGCCAATACATATCCTTCACGCGCTGTTAAGGTACGTCCCACGGCATCAGGAGGGGAGTCCTGGTGCGCTTGACCCGCTTTCAGCTTCAGAACTCAGCAACAACGACGAAGTTGCCTCCACCGAAAGGCGGAAGTGCGATTTCCTGCATTTGAGATCCGAGCTTTGCAGACGGCTGCCTGGGGCGGCCGCTGTTTCCAATCAACCTGGGGGTTTAAACGTGACTCACTTCAAATCGCGCCGCGCCGCACCGTTTGCCGTCACCATACTCACGCTTGCATTGGCTTCGGGATTGGCCGACGCCGCCACCCGCGTCGACCTGCACACGCTCAGCACCGATCGCATCAACGCCAACTACCAGTCCGTCGTGCGCGCCGTGGGCAGCGCACCGTCTGATTCGCAGCGCCACGCAGAAATGCTCAGCCTGGGCAACGAGTCCGCCCTCAATCTGTTGAAGTCCACCGCAGAAGCCAACGGCATCAGCCACTATCGCTACCAGCAGACCTTCCGTGGCGTCCCGATCTGGGGCGAGCATGTGGTGGTCAGCCAGGCAGCCGATGGCAGTGCGCGCGTGCTGTTCGGTCGCGTCGTGAATGATCTGGCGGGTGATCTGCAGTCGATGACGCCGGCACTGACCGCCGCCGCCGCGCTGAACATCGCCAAGAACGTCGTGCAGACCGGCTCCCGCACCGCGCTGATCAGCGAGCGCGAACAGAGCGACCTGATGATCTTCGTGGATGATCAGGACCTCGCCCACCTGAGTTATGTGGTCACCTATTTTGCCGACACCGCCAAGGGCGGCTCGCCGACGCGCCCGGTGGTGATCGTCGATGCGCAGTCCGGCGCGATCCTCAAGCGCTTCGACAATCTGCAGACCGCGACCATCGGCACCGGTCCCGGCGGCAACAGCAAGACTGGCCAGTATGAATGGGGCTCGGGCGGCCGTTTCGGCTTCCTCGACGTGACCCAGAGCGGCACGACTTGCTCGATGAACAACACCGACGTCAAGACGGTGAACCTGAATGGCGGCACCACCGGCACGACGGCGTTCTCCTACACCTGCCCGCGCAATACGGTGAAGACGATCAATGGCGCCTTCTCGCCGCTCAACGACGCGCACTTCTTCGGCGGCGTGATCCAGAACATGTACACCGCGTACACCGGCGGCAAGGCACTGTCCTTCCAGCTGGTGATGCGCACGCATTACAGCTCCAGCTACGAGAATGCCTTCTGGGACGGCTCGGCGATGAGCTTCGGCGACGGCGCCACCACCTTCTATCCGCTGGTCAGCATCGATGTGGCCGGTCACGAGGTCTCGCACGGCTTCACCGAGCAGCATTCCAACCTGACCTACTCCGCCCAGTCCGGCGGCATGAACGAAGCCTTCTCCGACATGGGCGGCGAAGCCACCGAGTACTACTGGAAGGGCAGCAATGACTTCCTGGTCGGCCCGGACATCTTCAAGGCAGCCGGTTCGCTGCGCTACATGAACAACCCGCCGCAGGATGGTCGCTCGATCGACAACGCCGCCAACTACACCAGCTCGATGGACGTGCATTACTCCTCGGGCGTGTACAACAAGGCCTTCTACCTGCTGGCCACCAAGCCGGGCTGGAACACGGTCAATGCCTTCAAGGTGTTTGCCCGCGCCAACAGCCTGTACTGGACGCCGAGCAGCACCTTCAACAGCGGCGCTTGCGGCGTGCAGACCGCGGCGACCGACCTCGGCTTCGTCGTCGCCGACGTCACGGCAGCCTTCACCTCGGTCGGCGTCAGCTGCTCCGGCGGCGGCGGCGGTGGCACCGGTACGGTTGGCGGTCCGCTGACCAACAACGTGACGGTCACCGGCATCAACCAGCCGACGGCTGGCCAGTCGGTCAACTACACCCTGGTGGTTCCGGCTGGTGCGACGGCTCTGTCCTTCGTGCAGAGCGGCGGCACCGGCGATTCGGACATGTACGTGAAGTTCGGCGCCGCGCCGACCGACACCGTGTATGACTGCCGCCCGTACGCCTCCGGCAACGCCGAAACCTGCAACATTGCCACCGCACAGGCCGGCACCTACTACGTGCGTCTGAAGGCCTACTCCGCCTTCACCGGCGTCTCGCTGAAGGGCAGCTACACCGCCGGCACCGGCAACACGCCGCCGGTTGCCAACTTCACCTCGTCGGTCAGCGGCCTGACGGTCAACTTCACCGATACCTCCACCGACGCTGGCGGCAGCATCGCTTCGCGTTCCTGGAACTTCGGCGACAGCACCACCTCCACCGCTGCCAACCCGAGCAAGACCTACGCCGCCGCCGGCACCTACACGGTGACCCTGACGGTGACCGACAACGGTGGCCTGACGGCGACCAAGTCGGCCGCAGTGACGGTCAGCTCGGGCGGTGGTACGGCAGAGCGCCTGGTCAACGGCAACTTCGACAGCATCACCACCAGCGGCAATTCGGGCACCGGTTGGTCGCGTACGGCCTTCACCGGCACCTCGTTCAACACGCTGCTGGCCGGCCAGACCAATGCCAATACCGGCGGCAGCTATGCCTACCTGGGCGTCAACGCGACCACCAGCACGCAGACCGTCGACAGCAACGCCACGCTGATCCCGGCCACGGCGACCACCGCGACCTTGTCCTTCTTCACCTCGATCGTGACCAGCGAGACCAGCACGACGACCGCCTACGACAAGCTGCAGGTGCAGTTGATTGACACCAGCAACAACGCCGTACTGGCCACCCTGGTGACGCTGTCCAACGTCAACAAGACCACCAGTGCCTCGACCTACGTGCAGCGCAGCTACAGCGTTGCCGCGTACAAGGGCAAGACCGTCAAGGTGCGCCTGAAGGGCAGCACCGACAGCTCGCTGGCAACGACCTTCCGCGTCGACACCGTCAGCCTGCTGAGCAACTGAGCCTTTGGGGAATCTGCCTGGGCAGATTCCCCGAGGTTGAAAAGCTGATGAAATGAAGGGCCCCGATGCGAATCGGGGCCCTTTTTCATTGTGGGAGCGGGTTTGCCCCGCGAGCTCTTGCTCTTGTGGGAGCGGGTTTACCCCGCGAGCTCTTGCTCTTGTGGCAGCGGGCTCATCCCGCGATCAGAAGCATCGCGCGCAAGCGCGCTCCTACAAGTCTTCCGCGACTGCGCGTCAAACCCTGCCGTCCAGGACCGACACAGCGCCAACCACCCGGTTGCGTCCTTGCGACTTCGCCAGATACAGCGCCTGATCGGCCGACGCGACCAGTTCGTCGAGCGTGTCGACGCTGCCGGGGATGGTCGCCACGCCCATGGACGCGGTGACGCGGGGCAATGCCTGGCCGTCGGCGACCAGGTCGACGTCAGCGATGGCCTGGCGGATGCCTTCGGCCAGCACGACCGCGGTATCGATATCGGTCTCGGGCATGATCACGGTGAACTCCTCGCCGCCGTACCGGCAGGCGATGTCGCCGGCGCGAACCTGCGCTGCCAGCAGTGCGCCGATGACGCTGAGCACGCTGTCTCCGGCGGCATGTCCATGACGGTCGTTGAAAGCCTTGAAGTGGTCGATGTCGAGCATCAGCACCGCCAGCGCGCACCCCGCTCGCCGGCAGCGCGCGTACTCGACTTTGAGCGTGTGTTCCAGATGGCGTCGGTTGTAGAGCCCGGTCAGCGGATCCTTGATCGATTGGTCACGCAAGGAATCGCGCAAGCTGAGGTTGGCCAGCGCCAGCGACAACTGCTCGGCGGCAGTCGCCGCCAGCCGCTCGCTGCGGATCGGCTCCGGGCCGTCGAGATAGAGCAGGCCGAAGGCCAGACCATGGGCATTCAGCGGCAGGCAGGCGGTGGCGATGCGCTCGGCGTCGCCGCTGATGTGGCTGCAGCGCAGTTCGGCGCTGTGGCTGTCGGTCAGATAGGGTTGCGCCCGACGCCAACCCCAGCATTGGTTGGGCGCGATGCGCTGCAAGCTCTCCAGGTGCGGAGCGCCCCAATACGCGGCGGCGACGGCCTGCGTACGGTCGGCGCCAATCAGATAAACCGTGCCCGAGTATTCGGGCAGCAATGCGGCAAAGCAGACACAGGTGACATCCAGCGCCTCCTCGGTGCTGTCGCAGGTCTGCAGCAGACTGGCATAGGCACTCAGGCGCTGCATGTCGTGCGACATCTGCGTGAGCTGTTCGACCGAAGCCTGCATGCGCGCGCGCGTCTGCTCGTTGTCGCGCTCCGCGTTCTGGCGCGACTGCACTTCACGGCGCAGCACGCCATAGCCCAGTCCCAGTGCCAGGAGTGCCAGCGGCGCGCCCAGCGCGGTGCTGAAGAGCAACCAGCGTGAACTCTGCGCTGCCGCCGCTTCGGCCAACACCAGACGGGTGTTGGCTGCACGCGTGAGCACCTCGATGGCGTCGCGAATGTCCTGCTCCAGGCGCAGGCCAATGCCGTCTCGCAACATCTGCTGTGCGGCCGACAGGCCGTCGCGATCGTGCGCAGCAACCACCTGCACGGCGCGCTCAAGACGCAACTCCAGCGCCCTTCTCAGCGCATCCAGGTCAGGCTGAAAAGGACTGCCCTCCGGAACCAGCGCCTGCAATTGCGCGTTGGTCGCCGCAACGCCTGCCAGGCTCTGCTGAAAGCGATCGCGCTCCGTCGCATCTCCGGTCAACAGATAGGCCCGCTGGACCGCGATGGCTTCATGTTCGGCACGGGCCAGTTGCGCCAGCGCGGTCAACAGTTCCCGTGCAGTGGCATTCGCCCGCGCATCCACCAGGAAGCGATCGACAATGCCAAAGACCGTCGCGCCGAGCAGCAGCAACAGCAGTGCAGTGGCCGCGAACGCCCGAAAGTGCGTATTGCCGCTGGGAGACTTCATCGCGCTGGCAGTCCTGGTCCCGATGCCCAGGGACTGGGCAGCCGGCGATCATTGTCGGCGAAGTCAGGGCCCGCGGGTAAGCGGCCCGCTGCCTTCTGCAGGAGCGGATTTCTGTGGCAGCGGCATTTCTGTGGCAGCGGATTTCTGTGGGAGCGGACCGCCAGCGAAGCTGGTGGGTGGGGGGGGGGGCCCCCCCGGGCGGGAGGGGGGGGGGGGGGGGGCCCCCGGGGGGGGGCGCCGCCCCCCCCCCCCCCCGGCGCAAGGGGGGGGGGGGGGGGGGGGGGGGGGGGGGGGGGGGGGGGGGGGAAAAGGGGGGGGGACATTTACTCCGCGAGAGCTTTCGCGGGATGAACCCGCTCCCACAGCTTGGATGCGCGAACCAGCGCACCCACCGGGGCGTCACGGATTCCCACAAATTCCGCCGACCTGGATTCGCCCCTCACCTGCGAATCAGCACCGCGCCGGATAGCGCTGGCACGGTGACACCGAGTTCGCGTCCAGTTGCAACTGCCTTCACTCCGCTCAGCGCATCGGTCCATTCGCCAGCGGCCAGATCGTCGGGCAGCGTCAGGCTCACGCGCTGTTCCGCGGCGGCATTGTTCACGGCGACGATGGCCACTTGATCGCCCAATCGCCGCAACTGCACGACCACGTGCTCATCCAGATGGATCGGCGCCGACAGGCTGCCGCGGCGCAACACGGCATGCTCATTGCGCAGAGCGATCAGGCGCTTGAACTCGCCCAGCATCGCCTGATCCGGCTTGCCACCCAGATCCGCCCACGGATAAGTGACGCGGTTGAACGGATCGTCGCCGCCGGTGACGCCGACTTCGTCGCCGTAGAACACCGCCGGCGAGCCCGGGAAAGTCATCTGGAACAGCACGGCGAGCAGGAAACGCTGCCTGGCGAGCGCGATCTCTGCCGCAGCGCTGGCCGCACCATGATCGCCGAGCACGTGCAGCGAGCGCGCCGAATCGTGCGTCGACAACAGGTTCATCAGTGCGTTGAACGCCTGCGGCGGGTAGTTCTCGCGCATCAGCTCGATGTTGGCGGAGAAGCGCCGCGCGTCGCCGCCGGCGGCGTAGTCGAGCAGCGCGTTGCGGAAGATGTAGTTCATGGTCGAATCGAACATGTCGCCGAGCAGGTACTTGCTGGCGTCGAACCAGGTCTCGGCGACGGTCAGCGCATCCGCCCGGTGCGCCTTGACTGCCGTGCGCCACTCGCGCCAGAAATCGTCGGGCACCCAGGGCGCCACGTCCATGCGCCAGCCGGCGGCGCCGCGGTCCAGCCACTGCTGCATCACGCCGCCCGGACCATAGGCAAAGCGACGGAAGTCGGCCGAGGACTTGTCCAGTTCGGGCAGATCGCGCGAACCCGACCAGCCGCGGAAGGGTTGCTTGGGATTGGCCGGATCGAAGCTGTACCAGCTGGCATACGCCGAATCGGCACGGATCTGCCCTTGCTCGAACGCACCGATGCCCGGAAAGTTGCCATGGCGATCGAAGTACAGTGAATCGATGCCGGTGTGGTTGAGCGAGGTATCCGGAATCACGCGGATGCCGCGGCGCGCCGCCTCGGCGGTCAGCCGGGTGAAGTCCTCGTCGCTGCCGAAGCCCGGATCGATGTGGGTGTAGTCGGCGGTGTCGTACTTGTGGTTGCTGGCGGCGCGGAACATGGGCGTGATGTACAGCGCGTTGGCGCCAAGGTCGCGGATGTAGTCGAGCTTGTCGATGATGCCGGCCAGGTCGCCACCGAAGAAATCGTTGCTGTAGCGCTCGTCCGAACCATCGCCGGTGCCGGACAGGAAGGGTTTGTCGTTCCAGTTCGCGTGGAATTCGACCGTGCCGTCGTGGAAGCGGCTGCGACCGGGGGTCGGGTCATTGCTGCGATCGCCGTTACGAAAGCGATCGGGAAAGATGTAGTAGTAAACGAGATCCGGCGCCCACTCGGGCACGGCGAAGTCGGCGGCGTACACGGTCTGCCGGTAGCGA
The DNA here is from genome assembly GCA_016717705.1 of Rhodanobacteraceae bacterium. Taxonomy (GTDB): domain Bacteria; phylum Pseudomonadota; class Gammaproteobacteria; order Xanthomonadales; family SZUA-5; genus JADKFD01. Next base: position 21,922 of record JADKFD010000009.1, read on the forward strand.
CGGATATTGGCCTGCTTTGCCGGCAGGAAATCGATGGCACCAGCGCCGCCGCTGCCGCGCTCGCGCGTCCAGTAGACGGCGTCGCGGTTGTTCTGCCAGACATAGCGCTCGCCGCCGATGTCGAGTTCGAACCAGTAGCCGTAGACCCCGATCGCATCGAAGCGGTATTGCGCGGTCCAGCGATCGACACCGGCGCTGCGGGTTCGCTGCATCGGCAGGCGCTGCACGGGCTGGTACTCGAGCACCTCCTGATTGCCTTCCAGACGGCGCGATTCGATCACCAGCGTGACCGCTTGGATGCCGGGACTTGCGGTCAACGCATAGTCCAGGGGAGTCCCCGGCACGACCGCGCCAAACGGCGACTTGTGTGTCGGATCGCGCGAGTCGAAGCGGACGCTCAATGCCAGCGGATCGCTGACGATGCGTACATTGGGATCGTCGAAGGACTTGGGCCCGACCTGCACTTCCGCCACGCCGTCCTCGATCGCCAGGCGCAGCGTGTGTTCGCCGCCGAAGGTGAATCGAAGGTTGCCGGTGCCGCCGGGATCGCTGCCCCGGGCCGGCCGGAAACCCACTTTCGCGGCCAGTCTGCCGTCCGTCCCGACCGCGGCCCCGAAGGTGGTGGCCTCGCTCCAGCCGGCGTCGGCCAGCTTGAAGTCCTGGCCGCCCTGGGCGTCGACGTTCAGGTAGTAGGCGTCGCAGCGATACTGGAAGGCGTACTCATCCAGCGCCGCCCAGGCGTTCAGGGAGCCACGCAGGTACAGCGTGGTGGCGCCAAACGGTGGCGCGGCGCACTGCGCGACGTCCTGGCTCGCATCACGGACGGCGACCGGCGTGCAGGCAGCCAGCAAGCCCAGCCACACCCCCGCGACTCCACAACGCAGCAGTCGGCTCATGACTTGTCCTCTCCGGAAGTCGCTCCGAGTACGCCACAAAAAGTCATCCGACACGCAGTGAATACGATTGCTGCGGCGTACGCCAGCAGCCGCGGCCGCCCGCGGCAACCGGCGCGACAGCGAAGGCAACCAGAGCAACAAATTTGACCTCGGTTGCCATTTCCAGAGGCGCGCCTTCGCGGTCATTATCGGCGGCGGTCCCAACCATTCCACGAAGCGGAGTTCGACCATGAGCAGCGACGACAACAAGCCGTTTGACCCGTTTGAACTGACTGCCGCGATTCTGCTCGGCATCGGCGCCATCGGAGCTTCACTCGCGGGGCATCAGGAAGGCTTGTGGGGCGGCGCCAGCGTCGAGGCCTACGGTGAGGCGGCCGCGCTGACGACCAAGGCATCGAGCACCTACAACGACGAACTGACCACCTACATGCAGGACACCCAGATCGACATCCGCTCCAAGGAGCTGATCTGGGAGGGCGACGAATCCAAGGACGAGGACGTCTCCGGCCGCCTGCTCGGCATGGCCAACTGGATGCTGCTGACGCAGGTTTCGGATTCGGCCTACAAGTATCTGAAGCTGCCGGAAGCCACGCGCAAGGCCTACTGGGAGGGCGATGAGGAGCAGATGCTGACCCACGAGGAACTTCTGCTGGCGCTGGAGACCGACCTCGACCAGGACTACGTCGATGAAGTGTTCAGCGCCAGCGAGGACGAATTCGAGGCGGCCGACAAGCGCTTCGCCGAGGGACGCGATGCCAACAACAAGGGCGACCAGTTTTCGCTGGCCGGCGTGATCCTCACCGTCGCGCTGTTCTTCGCCGGCTTGTCGCTGGTGTTCAAGACCAAGATGCGCTGGGCCTTCCTGGGCGTGGGCACGCTGGTGCTGATCGGTGGGCTGGGCTTCATGAGCACGCTGAGCTGGGCTTGAGGCGCTGACGCTGCATGTGGAGCGGCCGAGCGCGCGCTCGGTCGCTCTCACCGAACAGACCGTAAGCCATTGAAAGTAGGTCACGTTGGCCGCAGGCCTACGTGACATCGAAGTACCTGTCACGTAGCCCGCAACGCGGGCAACGTGACCTACGTCCGGAAGTTCCATGCGCAAGTGAGCGCACCCTCAACTGCCCGACGACTCGCTCGCGCAGCCCAACCTCCCCCAGCAAATCGCGTACGATTCAGCCCTTCCGCGCGCCCCGCTTTCCCGGCGGCCGCGTCACCGCCGACCGAATCGACGAGGGCCGCATGGCATCCGGCAACAAGCTCACCGTTTACATCCTGATCGCACTGGTGCTCGGCGTGATCGCCGGCCTTGCGATCAACCAGTGGGTGCCCGATCCGGCCGGCGCCGTCGAGCACTTCTCGCTGGTGACCACGATTTTCCTGCGCCTGATCAAGATGATCATCGCGCCGCTGGTGTTCTCGACCCTGGTGGTCGGCATCGCCAAGATGGGTGATGTCGCCGTGGTCGGGCGCGTCGGGCTCAAGGCCATGGTGTGGTTCATCAGCGCGTCGCTGGTGTCGCTCACCCTGGGCCTGTTGCTGGTCAATTTCTTCCAGCCGGGCGCTTCGCTCAATATTCCTTTGCCCGATGCGAATGCGCAGTCCGGCGTGGTCGCCACCGGGATGAGCCTGGCCGAGTTCATCAACCATCTGGTGCCGACCAGCATCTTCGACGGCATGGCGCGCAACGAGATCCTGCAGATCGTCGTGTTTTCGGTGTTTTTTGGCGTCGGCTGCTCGGCGGTGGGCGAGAAGGCCAAAGCTCTGGTGGACACGATCGAGGGCCTGTCCTACGTCATGCTGCGGGTGACCATGCTGGTGATGTGGTTTGCGCCGATCGCCGTGTTCGCGGCGGTTTCCGCGGCGCTGGCCAAGAGCGGCGTGGAACTGTTGGCCACCTATGCGATCTTCATGGCCGAGTTCTACCTCGGCATCCTGTTGCTGTGGGTACTGTTGTTCGTCGCCGCCTGGGCGATGCTGGGCAAGCGCGCCGTGGGCCTGTTCCGCGCCGTGCGCGAGCCGACGCTGCTCGCTTTCGCCACAGCGTCCAGCGAGGCGGCGTACCCGAAGACGCTGGCGCAGCTGGAGAAATTCGGCTGCAGCAATCGCGTCGCCTCGTTCGTTCTGCCGCTCGGCTACTCGTTCAATCTCGACGGCTCGATGATGTACTGCACCTTCGCCGTGCTGTTCATCGCCCAGGCCTATGGCATCGAACTCAGCGCCGGCCAGCAACTGACCATGTTGCTGATCCTGATGGTCACCTCCAAGGGCATGGCCGGCGTGCCGCGCGCCTCGCTGGTGGTGATCGCCGCCACGCTGTCGCAGTTCAACATTCCCGAGGCCGGATTGCTGCTGCTGCTCGGCATCGATCACTTCCTCGACATGGCGCGCTCGGCGACCAATGTGATCGGCAACAGCGTCGCCGCCGCTGCGGTGTCCGCGTGGGATGGTCAGTTGCGCACCGAGGCCGAGGTCAATGCCGATCTGGCGCGGGCGGTGGGTGAACCAACTACGTAGCGCGGCTCCGGCCTACTCCCGCCACCCACCACGTAGCGCGGCTCCGGCGCGCCCGGAAATACGCCGGCGCGACACACCTGTTCGCGCCGGCGCCGCGGCTTTTCGCGCGATGGCGAAGAGCGCCGGGGCCGCGCGTAACCACGCTGTCGCGTCACCGGGCATGTTCGACGCGCGGACCCGGCCTACTCCTCCACTGTCACGCGGCCCTGCGGGCAACGTGACCTGCCATTGCCACGCAATCGGGATAGTCTAGGAGGCTCCGAGCCCATCGATCTGGTCGCCGGCCCATGGTTCCGCATTCGCTCGACCGCTTGTTGGCCCCGCGCAGCATCGCCCTGATCGGCGCCAGCGACCAGCACGACTCGCTCGGCACCGCCTTCACGCGGCAGGCACTGGATGCGGAGTTTTCCGGCGAGATCCATCTGGTCAATCGCCACCGCAGCGACGTTTTCGGCCGCGCCTGTCTGCACGACGCCAGGGAGCTGCCCGAAGGTGTCGATCTGGCCTTGGTCCTCACGCCGTGGGACAGCGTCGCCGGCATCATCGATACGCTGGCAAAACGCGCTTGCGGCGGCGCCGTGGTGGTCGGCATCGCCAGCAGCACGGCCTGGCAATGGACGTCGAACGCCAGTCAGCTCAAGCGGCTGCGACAGCAGGTCGCACGCAGCGGCCTGCGCATCGTCGGACCGGCGAGCCAGGGTCTGACGCTTTCCCGCCTCGGTCTGAATCTGAGTCTGTGCCCCGCACTGCCTCCGCCCGGCGGCATTGGTTTCGTATCGACGTCCGGCGCGGTTGCCGGCGTGATTGCTGACTGGGCGGCCACGCGCGGGGTCGGCATGTCGGCGCTGGTCAGCCTCGGCGACGAGATCGATGTCGATGTCGCCGATTGCCTGGACTGGTTCGCGCGCGATGCCGGCACGCGGGCGGTGCTGGTGCACGTCGACGCCTTGAACCATGCGCGCCACTTCCTGTCGGCGGCGCGCGCCCTGTCCTTCCGCAAGCCGCTGGTGATCCTGAAACCACACGAGACCGGGCGCACCCCCGATGATCCGGCGGCGGTGCTGTCGGACGCCGTCCATCGGGCGGCCTTCACGCGCGCAGGCATGCTGCAGGCGCACGATCTGGAAGAGTTCTGCGCCGCGGCCAATGTCGACCTGCCGGCCTGGCCGCATGCCGGCCAGCGCTTTGCCATCGCCGGCAATGGCAGTGCGCTGGGCGCACTGGCAGCCGACGCCGTGTTCAGTTCCGGTGGCGCGCTGGCACAACCGCGCGACGAGACCGCGCTGCGCTTGCGTGCGCTACTGCCCAAGCGCGCAGCGATCGGCAATCCGCTCGATCTGCTGCGTGATGCCGGCCCGGAGCGCTACGCCGGCGCGGTCGCCGCGCTGGCAGCCGACTCCAACATCGACGTGGTCTTGCTGCTGCATCATCCGACCAGCTTCGGCAGCGGCCGCGACATCGCCCAGGCGCTGAATCCGGTGCCGCAGGGCGAGGCGCTGGTGCTGGCCGCATTCGCCGGTGCCGAACAGCAGCAGGCACGACGCATCCTCGGCGAGCGCGGAATTGCCGCCTTCCCGACGCCGGAAGCGGCGGTGCGCGCGTACGGGCTCAATCGCCGCTATTTCCGCCAGAAAGCCGAATTGATGCAGACGCCGCCGCCGTTGTTGCGCTGGCCGCTGTTCGACCCGGAGGCTATCGCCAGTGCGGTCATGCGCCATGGCAGCGATCCGCAGCGCCTGGGCCCGCTGCTGCTCGAACTGATCGGCATCGATCTTGAACTCGACCCGCGCCGCGCCGGCATGCAGCCATGCATCGGCCTGCGCACGCACGCTACGCTCGGTCCCTACGCCATCGCCGAGTGGCGGCAAGGCGCCATGTCGAATGCCTGCCGCTGGATCGCTTGCGCGTGGATCGCCTGCTCGAGCGCGGCTGGGCCGGCGCAGCGGTCGGCGCCGATCTGGCAGCCACACTGCAGGGACATCTGCTGCTGATGGCGGAACTGGTGCTGCTGCGACCGGAGATCACCCAGATCGAACTGGAGGGCGTCGAGTGCGCGGCAAGCGGCGAGATCCAGGCGCATCTGAATCTGCAATGGAGCCCGAAACCGGAACGCGCGGCAACCGCATTCGCTGCGTATCCGTGGTCGGCCGCCACACCGATCACGCTCAGCGACGGCCAGCAGTTGCTGCTACGCGCCATCCGCGCCGAGGACGAGCAGCAACTGCAACTGGGTTTCACCCAGCTGAGCCCGGACGAAGTGCGCATGCGCTTTTTGTTCCCGCTGAAGTCGATGACCCACGACCTTGCGGCGCGCCTGACCCAGCTCGACTACGACCGCGAGATCGCCCTGGTGCTGGCCGACCTTGAGCCGCCCGGCCAATCGCGCCTGTTCGGCGTGGTGCGCGCCAGTTTCGACCCAACCGTCGGCGGCGCCGAGTTTGCCATCGTCATTCCGAAGCAGTTGGCCGGCCAGGGCCTGGGCACCCGACTGGTCGAGCGCATCATCGAACTGACCCGCGCCGCGGGCATGCGCCAGATCTACGGCGACACCCTGCCGGAAAACCAGGCGATGCGCGCATTGGCGCGCAAATGCGGATTTCGCGAGGAACTGCGCGACCACCTGATCCGGATCACGCGCGAGTTGTAGTCCGCGCAGCGCCGGCCCTGGTAGGCCAGGCGCGTCCTCGGTACTCGGTATTGCCGCAGGCGGTTACGCGCGACGCCCGGCGAAAGAGCGCGCGAAAGGCAAAGCCGCCAGCGCGATCAGCTATGCGCAATTCCCGCCCCACGCGCGCCGGTCCGCGCTTCGGCTCTTATGCGGACAGAAGCTCCTGAGCTCTGGCCTCAGCGCTGCCCGTTGCCAAACTCCGTGCGCAGCCACTTGTCGAGCATGCGCTTGTCGAAGCGCAGCGGATCCGAACTCATGCCGCCGTTGTGGGCGTCGAAGCCCAGGTCCTTGAGGTTGGCGTCGCCGGACTTGATCACGGCGCCCTGGGCGTCGCTCAGAACATAGCTCAACTTGGCACGCGGCGGATAGACGCTCTTGACCGTGCGCGTGTCGAGCAGATTCGGGTTGGTGTGCGGCTCCAGGTCACCGGCAAGATCGATGTCGTTGAACTTGATCAACAGTGTCTGACCGGGGCCGACATAGCGCGCCGCACTTTTTTCCATGTGCTTGCGCAGATTCTTGAGATGCGGGTTTTCTTCCGGCTTGGAGGGAAACTGGCGGTCGCGGATGTCGGTGAAATTCTCTGGATTGACGAATTCGACGACCACTGGCTTGGCGACCGGCTCTTCAGCCAGCGCGGGCAGCGCGACCAGTGCGACACACAGAACGCTCACGCGGATCAGGGACATCGGAATCACTCCTGCTGACGGCACGTGAGCTGATTCTGGCACGCCTGCGTGTGCACATGATCAAAACGAACAGAATGGGACGCTCGGCCGGCGCGCGGGCCCGCAAGAAATACTCCGCGCGCCTGCCGGTCTGCGATGCTGTGCATTCGCCATCCACCATTGCCGTGCGATCGTTGCCGCAGCATGCAATCTTGCTGGCATATCCCGTCCAACCGAGGCCTCCATGTCCAAGCAACAGACACTCGACGACATCCGCAATTACTACGGCGTCGTCCTGCAAACCAGCAGTGACCTGAAGACCGGCGCCTGTTGCACCATCGACGCCATGCCCGCACATCTGCGGCAATTGCTGGAGGACGTGCACCCGCAGGTCCGCGAGCGCTTCTATGGCTGCGGCTCGCCGCTGCCGCCGGCCCTGGACGGCATGACGGTGCTCGATCTGGGCTGCGGCAGCGGGCGCGATGCCTATCTGCTGTCGCGCCTGGTGGGTGAGCACGGGCGCGTCATCGGCGTCGACATGACCGCCGAACAACTGCAGGCGGCGCGCGCGCACCAGCAGTGGCACGCGCAGCGTTACGGCCACAGTCGCAGCAACATCGAGTTCGTTGACGGCTACATCGAAGATCTGGCCGGCTGCGGCATTGCCGACGCCAGCGTCGACGTGGTGGTCAGCAACTGCGTGCTCAACCTGTCGCCGGAGAAGGAGCGCGTATTCGGCGAAATCATGCGCGTCCTCAAACCCGGCGGTGAGCTCTACTTCTCCGACGTATTCGCGGATCGGCGCATTCCGGAGGCGCTGCGGCGCGACCCGGTGCTGCTCGGCGAGTGCCTGGCGGGCGCGCTGTACATCGAGGATTTCCGTCGCCTGATGGCGCGCGCCGGCTGCGCCGACGTGCGCAAGATCAGCGACAGCGCGGTACCGCTGTTCGACGCGGCGATCATCGCCAGGATCGGCATGGTCAACTTCCGTTCGATCACGCTGCGCGCATTCAAGCTCGATCTGGAGGACCGTTGCGAGGATTTCGGCCAGGTCGCCACCTACCTGGGCACGATCCCCAACCATCCGCACGCTTTCGACCTCGACGATCATCACCATTTCGAGACCGGCCGTCCCTTGCGCGTCTGCGGCAACAGCTTCGACATGCTGGCGGCAACCCGCTACGCGCCGCATTTTCGGCTGAGCGGGGACAAATCGGTCCATTTCGGACTGTTCGATTGCGCGCCAGTCGGCGTCGCCACGGCCCTCACCGGGGCAGCGAACTGTTGCTAGCAAGCACATGACCACCAGGTTGCGGTGAACGTAGGTCACGTTGGCCATGCTCCTTGGCCTACGTGACATCGTGCGCTGCATTGTCACGTAGGCCGAAAAGCACGGCCAACGTGACCTACGATCATGGCAACCTACGATTGACAGCGAAAAGCCTATTCGGAGCGTAATCCATGCATGACACCTGGCCGCGCCTGCAGGCGCGCAGCTTTCCGGCGATCGAGCGCGATCGCATCGATACCCTGCAACTGAATCTGGGTTATCTGTGCAACATCAGCTGCATCCACTGCCACGTCAACGCCGGCCCGCGGCGCACCGAGTTGATGGACCGGGAGACCAGGGAACTCGCGCTCAAGGTGGCGGCCAATCGCGATGTGCGCAGTTTCGACCTGACCGGCGGCTCGCCCGAGATGAACCCGCATTTTCGCTGGCTGGTGCAAAGCGCCCGCGAACAGGGCATCCACGTCATGGACCGGCTCAACCCGACCATCATCGAGGAGCCAGGCTACGAGTGGGTCGCCGAGTTCCTGGCCGAGCAGCGGATCGAACTGGTCGCCTCCCTGCCCTGCTACAGCCAGGCCAATGTCGAGGAGCAGCGCGGCAACGGCGTGTTCGAGTCGTCGATCCGCGCCCTCAAGAAGTTGAATGCGCTGGGCTACGGGCAGCGCCCGGAGTTGCCGCTGAATCTGGTCTACAACCCCAACGGCGCCTTTCTGCCGCCGTCACAGTCCAAGTTGTCGGCCGACTACAAGCGCTTGCTCCATGAGAACTTCGGCATCGTTTTCAACGAGTTGTATGCGCTGGCCAACATGCCGATCCAGCGTTTCGGCTCCTGGCTGGTGTCCAAAGGCAAGTTCGACAGCTATATGCAGACCCTGATGGACGCGCATCGCGACGAGAACCTCGGCAGTGTGATGTGTCGCAGCCTGGTCAGCATCGACTACCGCGGATTTCTCTACGATTGCGACTTCAACCAGATGCTGAAACTGTCGCTCGGCGGCACCGAGCGCGAGGTGCACTTGAGCGAACTGCTGGATGCGCCCCTGCCGCGCAAGATCGGCGTCGCCGGGCATTGCTTCGGTTGCACCGCCGGCCAGGGATCCAGCTGCGGCGGCGCGCTGGCAGCGGCTTGATGCGCGTGCACGCGCTGCTGGCCTGGATGACGCTGCTCGCACCGCTGCCGGCGCTTGCCGATGCGCAGCTCGACCAGCGCATCGAAGCGCTGGTGGCGGATGTCGAAGCCAGCGTCGGCGATGTGCCGGTGATCCGCGCCGATGCGCTGCGGCTGGCGCTGAGCGCTGCGACGCCACCGGTTCTGCTCGACGTCCGTGCGCCGGAGGAACGGGCCGTGTCGGTGATTCCGGGCGCGGTGTTCGACGCCGACCGCATCGTGGCTGGCGCCGAGGTGATCGTCTATTGCACCGTCGGCCTGCGTAGCGGGAAGACCGCTCGGCAATTGCGTGAGCGCGGCATCAATGCCCTGAACTTGCGCGGCGGCATTCTGGCCTGGCTGGCAGCGGGAGGAGCGCTGGTCGATGCCCAAGGCGCGCCGACAAACCGCGTGCACGTGTATGGACGGCGCTGGAATGCGGTTCCGGAGGGGTTTGAGGCAGTTTGGTAGCCGTTGGAGCGCATCGCGCAAGGAAAGCGCGGCGCTGGCCATTGAAAATCTTGCTCGCCGGAAGTCCACGCAAGATTTGTGGAGGGGCGCGCTCGCGCCGATTCACACAACCCAGCCCACTCAGCGCCGAAACCCCAGGATTGCGTCGCGCAATTCTTCCAGATCGATGTCCTCCGGCCGCGGTCGCGGCCCGAAATGGGCATCGTACAGAGTCGCGGCAGCCTCCTCCGCCTGGGTCCGCTGGTCTGGATCCAGATTCTGCTGCAGGCGCACCAGCGCGGTCTCCGCGCGTGCCTGGTCGGTGGCATTACACACCTGTTTGCACAGCGTGGCGTAGGTGTACGCCTTGACCAGATCCTCGCCCAGCACCTGCTGCAAGGGTTTCAGCGGGCGCACCGCGTCGATCATCTTGCGCATGGCCTGGTTCTGCATCGCGGTGCCGTCGGCCCCGTGGCCACGCCAGCCTTCGAAATAATGTTCATAGCCGTCCATGAACCCGGCGACCGCCTGTCCGCTGCCTTGTTCCAGCGCGCGCTGCAGGAATTGCGGTGCCTGCTCCTTGTACTCCGCCAGCCGATCCATCTGCAGCAGCGCCTTGTCCAGATTGAGCGCCGGCACCAAGGCAAATCCCAGCTGTCCGGCCAGATCGCCGGCATCGGCCGCGCGTCTTTGCACTTCGAACAGCAGCGCCTCGTCGAGGTCAGCCGGCAGGTTCGCGCACAGCTCATCCAGCTCGGCGACCAGTTCGGCGGCCGAGGAGATCATCTCCTGCATGCGTTCGCCGCCGCGACGCTGAGCCCGCGGTGAGTCCTCGAAGGCGATGATCATGTCCATGCGCAGGCTGGCCCAGCGATGCCGCTGGCAGTCGCTCAGTTCCTGCATCAGCCGTCGCGTGGCCGCGAGGCTGCCGCCGCGATGGGCTTCGATCAGCGCCGCCGCGGTGCGACCTTCCGCGGCACCACGACATGCGCTCTGGCGGCCGCGGGACTCGCCGGCGCGCCATCGCTGGCGCCGGCGGCTGCCGGGACTCCACGCCGTTTCGGCTGCCAATGGACCAGGGCACCACCGTCAGCGGGCAGGGTTCGCGGCCAGCGCCAAATGCCGATCGCGAGCGCGGCGATCAGCAAGACGGCGGCAATCGACAACCACAGGCGTTTCATCCGGGCTCTCGGCGAGCATGTCGCAATACCGCAACTGTAGGTCAGGTTGACCCGAAGGGGCTACGTGACTTCTGGCCAAGCTTCAGCGCTGTCCCTTTCGCTGCGCGCGCCGCGCCTGGTGGTTCGCCAGCAGCACGGCGATCGCCGCCGAGGCCAAACGGGTTTCCAGCGAGTCGCCACGACTGGTCAGGACGATCGGAACCCGAGCGCCGAGCACGATGCCGGCGGCTTCGGCCTCGGCGAGGTAGCTCAGGCTCTTGGCCAGCATGTTCGCCGCTTCCAGATGCGGCGCCACCAGGATGTCCGCCCAGCCGGCGACCGGCGACTGGATCTGCTTGATCTGTGCGGCCGCCAGATTGACCGCATTGTCGAGCGCCAGTGGTCCGTCGAGCAGCGCGCCGGTGATCTGGCCGCGATCGGCCATCTTGCACAGCGCGGCGGCATCCAGGGTCGACTGGATCTTCGGATTGACCGATTCGGTCGCCGACAGTATCGCCACCTTGGGCTGCGGATTGCCCAGCGCATGCGCCAGGAAGATCGCGTTCTGCACGATGTCGACTTTCTCGGCCAGCGTCGGAAAGATGTTCACCCCGCCGTCGGTGATGATCAGCGCACGATCGAGCAGCGGCACATCCATCACGAAGCAATGGCTGATACGCCGATCGGTGCGCAGTCCGGCGTCGCGCGAGACCACTTCGCTGAGCAACTCGTTGGTGTACACGCTGCCCTTCATCAGCATGCTGACGCGGCCTTCGCGCGCCAGTCTGGCGCCCATCTCGACCGAGGCCTGGCTATGCGGCGTGTCGATCAGTTCCATTCGGGAAATGTCGAGGCGAGCATCGCGCGCCGCCGCCTCGATGCGGGCGCGCGGTCCGACCAGGATCGGCTGGATCAGCCCGACTTCAGCGGCACGCACGGCGCCGGTCAGAGACGCGCTGTCGCACGGATGCACCACCGCGCACGGCTCATCCGGCAGATTGGCGCAGTAGGCAATCAAGCGATGGTACTTGTCATGCTTGACGTGCTCGACGCTGCGGATCTGGGTCTTCTGGTCCATGTTGCTGTTGCATCCCAATAGTTGGCCACAGGGAGGTCGCGGTGGCCGCGTTGCGGTCGCCGTGACCCTCGGCAAACAAGGCCGTATCCGCGTGCGAGGCATGCGTATGCCTCGCTGTGCCGGCGCATTTGCCGGCACGCGGCCCCCTCCCAGGCGCCTGTCAAATCTTGACTACATAAGCTTTGCGGGTCGTCTCGACGACTTCCCAGCAGCCACGAAATCCTGGCCGGATGACGAAGCAATCGCCGCTGCGCAAGGCATGCACGGCGCCGTCGTCTTCGCTCAGGATCGAGACACCGCTGAAGATATGGCAGAACTCCCATTCAGCGTACTCAACTCGCCATTTTCCCGGCGTGGACTCCCAGATTCCTGAATAGACGCCGCGCCGGGGCCCGCGGGCGGGCGGGCGGGGCGCCGCAGGCGGCACCGGTGGGGGGCCGGCAGCCGGACCGCGCGACGGGGTCATTCCAGCACATGCGCCATGACTGCCGCTATCGTCCAGCGTCGACTTCCGGACTAGTCACATGAACCTGCTTACGCGCCTGCTGTCCTCGATCTGGGTTGTCGCCACCGTCGTGTCGACACCTGCCCATGCCGCCTCGGTGGCCCCGGTTGCCGCCGAGCACGGCATGGTGGTGACTGCGCAGCATCTCGCCACCAAGGTTGGCGTGGATGTGCTCAAGCGCGGCGGCAACGCGGTCGATGCCGCGGTCGCGGTCGGTTATGCGCTGGCGGTGGTCTATCCGGCCGCCGGCAACCTCGGCGGCGGCGGCTTCATGACGCTGCATCTGGCTGACGGCCGCCAGACTTTCATTGATTTCCGCGAAGTCGCGCCGCTCGCGGCGAGCGTCGACATGTATCTGGACGGTGCCGGCGAGGTCATTCCCGGACTGAGTACCCTGGGCTACAAGGCGGTCGCCGTGCCCGGCACGGTTGCCGGCCTGGAACTGGCTCTCAGCCGCTACGGATCGATGCGCCGCGCGCAACTGATGGCTCCTGCCATCGAACTGGCCGAGCGCGGATTCGTGCTCGACTCCGGCGATGTGCAGATGCTCGAGTCGGCTGCCGCACTGCTCGCCGCAGATCCGACCAGCGCGGCGATCTTCCTCGACGCCGGTGCGGCCCCGGGCGTTGGCGACAAACTGCGGCAGAAGGATCTCGCGCGCACGCTCAAGGCGATCGCCCGCCACGGCGCGGATGGCTTCTACCGCGGCAAAGTGGCCGAAGCGCTGGTCGCCGCCAGCCGCGCCGACGGCGGCCTGCTGACCGCGCAGGACCTCAAGCAGTACCGTGCCATCGAACGCGAGCCGCTGCGTTGCGACTACCGCGGCTACCAGATCGTGTCGGCGCCACCGCCGAGTTCCGGCGGCGTCAGCGTATGCCAGATCCTGGGGATCCTGGAGGGCTATCCGCTGGTCGAACTCGGCTTTCATTCGGCGCAGGCGGTGCATTACCAGATCGAGGCCATGCGCCACGCCTATGTCGACCGCAATTTCGAACTCGGCGACCCGGCCTTCGTCGACAATCCGCTGGCGCACCTGCTCGATCGCGACTACGCGGCGCAGATCCGCACGCGCATCCAGCCGCAAAAGGCCGGCGTCTCGGCCGACCTCAAACCCGGGGTGGTCATCCACGAAGGCAGCAACACCACCCACTATTCGATTGCCGACAGCGCCGGCAACGCGGCTTCGGTCACCTACACGCTGAACGACTGGTTTGGCGCGAAGGTCACTGCGAGCGGTACCGGGGTACTGCTGAACAACGAGATGGACGATTTCACCGCCAAGGTGGGCGCACCGAATCTGTACGGGTTGATCCAGGGCGAGGCCAATGCCATCGCGCCGGGCAAGCGTCCGTTGAGTTCGATGAGCCCGACCATCGTCACCCGCGATGGCAAGCCGGTGATGGTGCTGGGCACACCCGGCGGCAGCCGCATCATCACCGCCGTGTTGCTGACCCTGCTCAACGTCATCGACTACGGCATGAACATCCAGGAAGCGGTCGACGCGCCGCGCTTCCATCACCAGTGGATGCCGGATGTGACTTATGTCGAGGACTATGCGCTGTCGCCCGACACCCGCGGCTTGCTGCTCGAATGGGGCCACACACTGGTGGAGCCGCAGCCGGACAACCATCTGGCGGCGATCCTGATCGGCGCACCCTCGCTGCGGGCGGCGCCGGTTTCCGGACTGCGTTTCTTCGGTGCCAATGATCCGCGCCGCGGTTCCGGGCTGGCGCTGGGGTATTGATCGTAGTCTGGAACCCCGCGGCGTCCGAAACCCCGCGGCGTCCGAGACCGCGACAGCGTCGACGAGTTCGCAGCCTGACCGATCACATCGCGTTACACTTCCCCGCGTGTTTCACTTCGGCGTCACGCCCATGACCGGCCTGCGTCTGCTTGCACTCCTTGCGCTGTTCGCCGCCAGCACGACATCAGCGGTCAACCTGCAGATCCCTTCCGGCCATCCGCGCCTGTGGTTTGGCAACGCTGCGCGTCTGGCGCAGGCGCAGGCGTATTTCGGCACGACACCGTTCACGCCCGCCGGCGGCGACATCCAGTTCGAGCGCGCGCTGCGCGGCCTGCTGACCGCCAACAATGCCGATTGCGATGCCGCAGCGGCGCATCTGAATGCTTGGCTGGTCGAGAATCAGGGCAGTTTCCGCGATGCGCTGCGCCAGCAGGGCGAGGAACTGCTGGTGATCTACGACTGGTGCCATCAGCGATTCACGCCGACGCAGATATCCACGCTGGTGACGCGCTGGAACAGTTACATGGACACCGAAATCGCCGACGATTTCGCCAATCACGGCGCCGAAGCCAATAACTACTGGTGGGGCCGCACGCGCAACACCCTGATGTGGGGCATCACCAGCTTCGGCGAGAACGCGCGTGCCCAGGAGTACATCAACCACGCGCTGGACACCCGTTTCAGCAGTTGGTTTGCCAGTTGGTATCAGGATTTCGGCCGCGGCGGTGTGTTTCCGGAAGGCGCCGACTATGGCGTGGTGTCGCTCAGTTATCCGCTGATCCCCTTCGCCAGCGCGGCGGATTACGGTTACGACGCGTATGCACAGACGCCGTACTTCCGCGAAGCGATCTACGCGATGTTGTATGGCACCACGCCGGGTCCGAGCACGATCAGCGGCAGCTTTTCCGGCGGGGCATTGGTATTCCCGTTCAACGACGACGAGAACTTCCACAACGGCGGCGTCATCAATACGCGCGAATACCTCGGCGACTTCGCCCGCTACATGGGGGCGCGCTTGCCCACTGGCGGCAACGCGCGTCACGCGCGCGCCTGGCTGACGCAGACCAGTGGCGGTCGCCGCTGGCTGCTGGATGCGCTTGGTGGCAGCGGCAATGTCAGTGATTACAACGAGTTGCCGCTCGACTACTACGCGCCCGGCGCCGGCGTGCTGGACAGCCGCAGCAGCCACGACGGCAATGCCATGCAGGTGCACCTGCAATTGAACACGCCGGGGCACATCGAGCATCGCCACTACGACGGCGGCAGCTTCCAGATCTGGCGCAAGGGCCGCTGGCTCAGTCGCGAGAGCGCCGGCTATTCCGACCAGTTGCGCGGGTTCATGAACAGCGGCAGCGTCGACACCGAGCACCCGCTGGCGCACAACACGCTGTTGTTCGAAGCCTGGAATACCGGACGCTGGGTGGGCAGCGGACCGATCGTGATCCCGCCCGGCAATCCACGCTTCGAAAACCCGCGCGGATTGCCCAACGTGACCCGGCTGCAGCACGAGCCACAGTTCAGCTTCGTCGCCGTCGACTACTCCGATGCCTATCGCAACATGCCCGACAGCCGGGTCGACTGGCCCTATGCCGACAAGGCCTGGCGTGAGTTCGTGTTCATTCGTCCGCTGCAGGCGCTGGTGATCCTCGATCGCATGCGCGGATCGGCCGACTCGCTGCTGCCCTGGTACAACGGCGGCGGCTGGCTGCTGAGCGGCCCGCATGTGAGCGCCGATCAGGTGCGCCGCACTTTCGTCATGCACTTCGAGACGCAACCGGTTGCCGCGGGCAATCGTCTGTCGGCCAGCGTCGGCACGCAGACCGCCGAATTGATCACCCTGCTGCCGGCCGCACCGAGCTTTCGCATCGTCAACGAAGACCTGCCGGGCGACGAGCAGGCCGGGCAATTCCGTCTGGAACTCGATTCGGTGGGGACGTCCGACAGCTATTTCCTCAATGTCATCACCGGCTACGACGCGGGTGAGGCCGCCCTCAACGCCAGCCTGACCGACAACGGCGCCAGTTGGACGTTGACGCTGAGCCATCCGACGCGCGGCAACGCCAGTCTGACGCTGTTGAAGGGCATGGCGTCGAGCGGCGGCAACCTGACCATCGGCGCAACGAGCACGCCGCTGCGCGCCGATGTGCAGGGGATCAGCGTGACCAGCGAACGGCCGGTCTGGGCGGATGCGGGCGCGGTTTTCGCAAACGGGTTCGAATAGTGCCGCGCGGCGCGTGAAAGACGGCGCCGGAACCGGGCCCAATTGCCTCGTATCCTTGTAGACTTCGCCGGGTATCCAAGATCAAGAGTGATCTCGCACCCATGCATCGCCGCTCCCTGCTGCACCCGACCGCCGCCATGGCACTCTGTCTTGCCACCCTCGTTGCCGGAACCAGCGGCCAGGAACAGTCCCTGCTCGATGCCACGCTGGCACAGGATCCCGGGGTTCCGAGGCCAACCTTGCCGTATGTGGGCGTGCCCCAAGGCAGCATCGTCGCTGACGACTTCAACCGCCCGGACGGTCCCATCGGCCCACTCTGGACGGTGGTCGACGGGAGCTTCAATGTGGTCGGCAACCGTGCAGACGCCGGGTCATCCCTTTCGCGCGCACTGCTGACCGGGGCGGTGAGCTCGGTGGTCGAGATGGACATCGCCATGACCGGCACCGGGACCGACTACGTCGCCGCCGTGCTCGACCAGGGCGCAGGCGCGTCCAACATCTTCGTCAAGGTGCAGAACAACGGCGGCACGCCGCTTTTCGACCGCGTCGGTTGCTACACGGGCAACAATGGGCCCAGCTTCGGGCTCGGCTTCTTCAGCCTGTCGACGCCGTTCGCGACCGCGCACATGCGCGTGTCGGTTGACGCATTGCGGGTGGTGACCCTGGAGCTCACCAACATCGATGGCGGTGCCGGTACGCAGACCTATGTCTGCACCGGCGCGCCGCCGGCAGAAGGCACTGGCGCGGGCATCGGCAACTTCGCTGCAGGCCTGGGATTCATCGACAACTTCGCGGTGGATGGTGTAGCCGACGCCGACTTGTCCATCGTGATGACCGATGCACCCGATCCGGTCGTTGCCGGCACCAACCTGACCTACACCGCGACGATGACCAACACCGGCCCGGGAGCCGCGCAGAACGCGCGCTTCACGGTGCCGCTGCCGGCGGGAACCACGCTGGTTTCGGCCACCCCGAGCGCCGGCGGCAGCTGTACCGCAGTCAGTCCGATCGTCTGCACCTGGGCCGGCGCCACCGCCAACGCTGCTGTACGCACGGCCAATATCGTCGCCACGGTCGCCGCCAATACCGCCAATGGCGCCTTCCTCAATTCCAGCGCCACGGCCGCTTCGGATACGCCCGACTCCGACCCGGCCGATAACGTGTCGACCGTATCGACCGCCGTGGTGACCAATGCCAATCTGTCGATGGCGCTCACCGACGCGCCGGATCCGGTCATTGCCGGCACCCAGCTGACCTACACCGCGACAATGTCCCAGGGCGGCCCGTCGGATGCGCAGAACGCGCGCTTCAGCGTCGCCATCCCGGTCGAGAGCACCTTCGTATCGGCGGTGGCCTCGGCAGGCGGCGCGTGCGCCGGCACCACCACGGTGACCTGCACCTGGGCGGGCGCGACCGCAACCGGCGTGAACCGCAGCGCGACCATTGTCGTCAACGTGCTGGCCAACGTGACCCAGGGTAGTGTCATCGGCGCAACCGCTACGGCGACCTCCGACACCTTCGACCCGACCCTTGGCAACAACATCGCCAACGCCACGACCACGGTCAATGCCAACGCCGATCTGACGATCACGCTGACCGATGGGCCCGACCCGGTGATTGCCGGCACCAATCTGACGTACGTCGCCACGCTGAACAATGCCGGCCCGTCCGATGCCCAGAACGCGGCGATCACGCTGCCGCTGCCGGCTGGCACCAGCCTGGTCTCGGCGGCGGCCAGCGCCGGTGGCAGTTGCAATGCCGCCAGCCCGGTGGTTTGCACCTGGCTCGGCGCGACGACGACGGCAACCACGCGCACCGCAACCATCGTCGCGTTGGTCAGCCCGGCGCAACTGGCGAACATCAGCGCCACGGCGACTGCCTCGTCCAGCACCAATGACCCCACGCCGGGCAACAACAGTGCCACGGCAACCACCACGGTCACCACCTCGGCCGACCTGTCGATCACGCTGACCGACGCGCCCGACCCGGTGATTGCCGGCACCAACCTGACCTACGTCGCGACGCTGAGCAATGCCGGGCCCTCGGATGCGCAGGGGGCTACCATTACGCTGCCGCTGCCGGCTGGCACCAGCTTTGTCTCGGCCGCGCCGAGCGCGGGTGGCAGTTGCAATGCCGCCAGCCCGGTCGTTTGCATCTGGGCCGGGGCGACGGCGCCGGCGGGCGTGCGCACGGTCGACATCGTCGTCGCGGTGTCCTCCGGCCAGACCGCCAACCTGAGCGCGACAGCCACCGCATCATCGACCACCAACGACCCGACCCCAGGCAACAACAGCGCGACCGCGGCCACCGTGGTCGAAGTCCGTGCCGACGTGGCGATCACGTTGACCGACGCGCCGGATCCGGTAATCGCCGGTACCCAGCTGAGCTACACCGCGCTGGTCAGCAACGCTGGTCCGTCCGATGCGACCGCGGTGGTGGTGACGCTGCCGACGCCCACCAACACCAGCTTCGTCTCCGGCTCAGTCACCGGCGGTGGCAGTTGCGCCGGCAGCCCGGTGGTGTGCACGGTCAGCGGCAGCATGTTGCCGGGCAGTTCGCGCACCGTGACCATCGTGATGCTGGTGGCGGCTGCGGCTCCGGAAGGCAGCACGATCAGCGCCACGGCCACGGTATCGGCGGGCTCGCCGGATCCGAATGCGGCCAACAACAGCGCCAGCACCACCACCGCAGTGATCACCCGTGCCGATCTGGCGCTGACCTTCACCGCCTCGGTGCCCCAGGTGCTCATCAACGTCCCGGTGACCTTTACCGCCGTCAGCCTCAACCAGGGCCCGTCGGATGCGCAGGGCGTTTCAGTCACCGTCACGCTGACGCCGGACTTCCGCTACGCCGGTCACACCGCCACCGGTGCCACCTGCACCACGCCGCAGGTGGGCAATACCGGTGCGATCGTCTGCACCTGGGCGGGCGCCACGATTCCGGGCGCGTCCCGCACTCTGGTCGTTACTGCCTTCAGCAACAACGAAGGCCCGACCGCGGTGAATGCCAGCACGACGTCGACCACCGTTGATCCGGATACGGGCAACAACTTCGGCAGTATCACGGTCCAGGTCGGTTATCTGGTCGAGGAGATCCCGACCCTGAACGGCCTCGGTCTGATCCTGATGGGCCTGCTGTTCGGCTTGATCGGCATCGCCGCAGTGCGTCGCGACATGTAGGCCGTGCGGTGAAGTCTCCGCACACCGCGGAGATTTCACCCATCGCTGAATCCTGAAGGGGCGGCCATTGGCCCGCTTTTCGTTGGTTCAGCGTCCTGGCCCGCCCCTGGCGTTGCGCTGATTCGCGCAACGAACGGTGGGAGCGGTCATCCGCGTAGCTTTCCGGGGGGCCGCGCGCCCCGGGCCGGGGCGGGCGGCCCGGGGGGGGGGGGGGGGGCGGGGCGGCGGGCCGGGGGGGTTGTCCGGAGGGTGAGAGGGGCTTTCCCGGCTGCCCGCAGTTAACCAGGTCAATACCTTACGGCATGTTCGGGGAGGGCTGGGTGCAAGCCGCAACGCTTCGGGCACCACCGGGGCCGCCGGCAGCCGTAGACTCGGGAACTCCCATTCATCGCATCCCCGTCGCCGTGTGGCTGGCCATCAAACGTGAGCTTCGAGATCTGTTGTCGTTATGGCTGGTGCCCGGTCTTGCTGCGCTATTGCCGTGGCACTGGTGCTTGCGGCTGTACTGGTGGCTCGCGCGCAGCCGCCTGCTGATGCGCGAGGAAGTGGCAGGCAGCCGCGGCGGACGCCAGTTCCTCGGCCTGCCGCCGGGAGACGCCGTGTTCGACCGTCGTTTCCGCTTCGGCTTCCTGCTGGAGCATGCCGACGTGTTTCGCGCGCTTGGACGCGGCTGGAGGGGGCTGGCACGGACGATGCCCCTGCAGTCCGCTGCCGGCATCGAAGCCAGCGGCGGCCTGTGCTTCTTCTTCAACTTCAATCAGGGCCTGCCTGCGCTGGCGACGCTGCGCGGTGCCGGTTTCGACGTGTACCTGGTGTATCGCTCGTTGAGCGCCCGCCCGCCCGGCGTCGGCTACCTGCGTTACGCCTACATGCGCCTGCGCCTGCACATGGTCGCGGTGGTCTGCGGCAACCAGGGTATCGGCACCGGTGGCGCGCGCGAACGCATTGCGCAGACGATCGCCGGTGGCGGCCTGGTCTGCGTCGCCGCCGACACCCCACCCCGACCCGGCACCGGCCTGGTGCCGGTGCGCTTTCCCGGCGATCGCCCGGCGTGGTGGCGCAGTGGCGTGCTCAAGCTGGCGCTGCAGTTGCCAGGACCACGGCGCAGCTTCACGGTGAAGCTCGACTGGGACACCCGCCAGCGCGTGCTCGAACTGACCACGCTGGCGCCAACCGAGCGCTTGTCGGAGCTGGTCCAGACCTTGAACGAGGAGTTCCTGACCACGCTGGAGCGGCAAGGCGAACTGTGGTTCTACTGGCCGGGTCCGCAGGGCTTCTTTCACTTTCCCGAAGGCGCGCGTCTGGATCAGGACTGACCTTGGTCAATAACCGTCCGGCGCCTGGGCGTAAGGTTCAACCTAGGGCAGTCAGGAGCACGCAGATGAACACGCTGAAGCAGGCGATGCCGACGCTGGCGCGCCACGAGGGCACCTGGGAGGGCCAGTACCGCTATTTCGACGCCGACGGAATACTCGTCGATCAACACCGCTCGCGCCTGATTTGTCGTTTTCCCGACGACGGCCCTTACCCGTATCACCAGACCAATATCTACCGCTGGGCCGACGGCCGCGCAGAAACGCGCGATTTCCCGGCCACCTGGCGCGACGGCCGACTGCACTGGACCGCGGAAGGCAACCATGGCTGGGCGGTCGAAGTCAGCGAGGATCCGCGCGGGCGCACGTTGATGCTCTACTGGTCGCGACCGGAAACGCCGGGCTCATACCTGTACGAGATGATCCAGATCTCCGATTGCGGACGCTTTCGTGCGCGCATGTGGCAGTGGATCGAAGATGGGCAGGTCCGAATGCGCACGCTGATCGACGAACAGCGTGTCGACGAGGCCTGACTCGCACTTGAGCGCAGCGGCGCGTCGGCTCTGGTAGAGCCGAGCTTGCTCGGCTTGGGCGTGCGTCAGGGCAGCGGAGCAAGCTCCGCTCTACAAGAGATTCACCTGGGTCACCGCGGTACTGGTCAGCAGACCGAAGTGTCCGAGCACGAAGGTGTAGCTGCCCGCCTCGCCCGGAATCGTCGAAGAATGCACGCCGCCGACCGTACAGATTCCGGTCGAGCAGACGATCTGGTCGCTCCACGATTTGATCGAATAAGCACGCGCGCCGAAGCTCTGACCCTGCAGTCCGTTGAGGAAGGGATTGCCGACACTCAGGCCCCAGGCGCCGCAGGTGCTGGTGATCACGTTGAACGGATAGCTGCCACAACTCCACAGGCCGCGGAAGCCGCCGGCGATGCCAACGAAGGTCTGCACTGACCCGGCCAGACCGAGCTTGCTGATTTCCCGCGCCGCCAACGTGACGCCCATTGAATGTCCGATGACGTCGATCTTGCCGGTGCAGGAGTTGCTCCTTGCCTGCGTCAGCGCGGTGGCCACCGGCGTTTCCTCGCTGCCGTAGTGGTCATTGCAGGCGGCGCAGATGGCACTACCCCAACTGGGCCGATAGATCTGGCTGGCGCTGTACCCGCGGCGCAGCAGTTCGTTGTACGTGTTGTTGAAATCGGCCGGCTTGCCGGTATTGCCGTGCACCAGCACGACGTTGTCGACGCAAGCCGCGCCGGCTGCCATGCCGACACTCATCCCCAGACCGACCACCAGCAATGCGAGTACCTTGACGTTCATACCACCCTCCCCGGTGCAGAACGGACTGCGACGGACGTCGCAGCGTGGGACGAGTGTAAGCTTGGGCGTCGCTGCGCTGCCCTTGGCCGTTGGTACAGGTAGGCGCGGTCAATTTCCGGAGCAGTCACCTTGAGCGATGCCCATCCCTGCCTGCGCTGCGGCGCCTGTTGCTCGGCCTTTCGCGTCGCCATGTACTGGTCGGAAGTCGACGATCGCGGCATCGACCCGGCGCTCACGCGCAAGCTCGATCCGCTGCGCGTCGAGATGCGTGTGACCGACACTGCCAGCCTGCGCTGCATCGCGCTGCAGGGCACGCTGGGCGTGGATACCCATTGTTCGATCTACGCGGCACGCCCAAGCCCGTGCCGCGAGTTGCAGGCCGCCTGGGAAGGCGGAACGCCGAGTCCGCAATGCGATCGTGCCCGCGCGCGCCACGGACTGCCGCCGTTGACCCCAGAAGACTGGCCAGCGCCGGGGTCGGATTGCTAGGTTCTCTTTTGGTGTCCTTTCGCGGAGAACGTCGCTGTTCCGGCCAATGCTCCCGCCAACTCTCACCAAACATCACCCAAGTATCTGATCATAGGGCATTTTTAGGCAGCCTTTTCGGCGAGTACAAAGCCGAACTGCGCGGCCTTTCGTCGCAGCTGGCGTAGCTGTTTGTCGCGATGCTCCGACTCGAAGCGGTCGATGCCGTATTCGACGTAGGCCTTTCCTTGAGTGAGCATGGCGTAGATCAGTCGCGCCAGCTGATGCGCTGTGGCTTTAATGGCGCAGGCTTTGGGCATTCGGGCCAGTCGTGCGCGGTGCGCCGCACCAATGAAAGTGTCGCTGTTGCGCGCATTCACTGCTGCCCGCTTCAGGGCCTCGCCAACACGATTGACCGCCGGCATCGGCGCACGGCCCAGGCGCTTGCCACCACTGATCCGCGTTCCTGGCGCCAGGTTCGTCCAGGCGCAGAAGTGTTCTGAGGTGGGAAAGCGCGAGAGGTCCGGGCCGACCTCGGTGAAGATCACCAGCGCCGTGTCGACCTCGATGGTCGGAATCGCCGTCAGGTCCACGCCCATCGCCTGGAACAGCGCTGTGCGCATGTCGCTCTGCTGTTCTGCCGTATGGCGCTTGGTCTTGCGCGCCTTGGTTCGTGGCTCCGGCGGTGGATCCGGCAGTTGCTGCAGGGCAGCGACCGCCTGCGCAATTTCGGCGTCGCATTCGGCGATATGCGCCTGGACCAGATCGTACGTCGCCACCGCCTGCTTCAACGCCAGCAGGTGCTCGTCCCGCCACGTGCCCACCAGGCTCTTGGCGATCACTTCAGGACTGGTCCGCACGCGACGGTCGCACAGTGCCGCCAGCATCGCGCCATCGCGCTCGCCGGCCACGATGGCGCGGATGATCGCCAGGCCGCTCTTGCCCGATAGATCGGCCAGCAATCGACCCAACTGCACGTTCATCTGCACCAGCGCCTTGTCCATGTGCTGCACGGCGCGCTGACCATCGCGGATCAGGCGCGCGCGCAAACGCACTACCGCTCGGACTGCGCACAGCGCATCGGCCGGCCGGAACGAACCCGACAGCAGACCGAACATCATCATCTGCTGGATCCACTGGCAATCGAGCACATCCGACTTGCGCGCGGCGGCACGCTTGGTCTGCCGTCCATTGACCAGGATCACCTCGAATCCGAGTCGATCCAGCACTTCGAACAGCGGAATCCAGTAAACCCCGGTCGCCTCCATCGCCACCTGACGGATTTTGCAGGACTTCAACCAATCCCCCAACGCCGACAGATCCTCGGTGAACGCGGCAAACGACCGAATCGGTTGCGCATCTCGATCAGCCGGCACGCACACATAGTGCTCGCGAGATCCGATATCGACCCCCGCCGAGTCCGGATACACCACTGACAACACCTGCCTGGGTTCCTGCTTGCGCTTCATCGCACGCTCCTCCAACATGGGAATTGAGCGCTGGGTCAGGCCTCGGCTGAAGTTCAATCTCTCACACGAGGTCGCGACAGCAGTGACGCTGTCGGCCATCAATGAATCGAAGCCGATCAAGGCCCAGGCCAAACTCTCACGCGGGCAGCGAGCACCAGTGCGGCGACGGCCTAGGGCCCAGCGCTCACCGCCTTTTTACTCCCGAGCGGAGCGAGTACCACCTCCAGTTTGATGCGCGAATAAGCGCACCGACAGGGGCGACCGGGACTCTCACCGAACATGCTGTAACTTATTGATTGCAGGAGCGAACAATCAATGAATCCGTTCGCCCTGAGCAAAGCGTCCGACGCTTTATCAGGACGCGTCGTCGAAGGGCGCCACTTGTCGCGCACCGTCACCCTTCGACGACGCGTCCCGGTGAAGCTCTGGGACGCTTTGCTCAGGGCGAACGGTGGTGGAAGTGAGCCAGTTCGATGCGCGAATAAGCGCACCGACAGGGGCGACCGGGACTCTCACCGAACATGCCGTAAGTCTTTGATTTTAATGTGGGAGCGGATTTACTCCGCGAGAGCTTTCGCGGAATGAATCCGCTCCCACAGGTTCGCTGCGCGAATAGGTGCACCGCCAGAGGCAACCAAGACTCAATCGCGATAGCTCGAATCCATCCGGTCGAGCTTGCGCAGCAACGCTGGCCAGGCCAATGCGCCACCGAGATTGCGCGTGACCTGCTCGGCCTGCGCCTTTGCAGTCGCGAGAATCTGCGGATGCACCGACACCAGTTCACCACCACCAGACTGTGCCCGCAGCTGGATCGCACACGCGGTCTCGAACAGATACATCGCCAGGAAGGTGTCGGCCACATTGGCCCCGACGGTCAGCAACCCGTGGTTGCGCAGCATCAGGAAGGTGCGCGCGCCCAGATCCGCAACCAGGCGCGGTTTCTCGTCGTCGCGCAGGGCCACGCCTTCGTAGTCGTGGTAACCGAGACTGGCGAGCACGAAGATCGATTGCTGCGAAATCGGCAGCACACCGCCGCGCTGCGCCGATACGCCGATGCCGTTGACCGTGTGCGTATGCAGCACGCAATTGACGTCCGGACGCGCGGCGTGCACGGCGCTGTGGATGGTGAATCCGGCCGGATTCACCGGGAACGGCGAGTCACCGATGATGCGACCCTGGGCATCCACCTTGACCAGGCTGGATGCGGTGATCTCCTCGAACAAAGCCCCGTAGGGGTTGATCAGGAACTGCTCATCTGGACCCGGCAACTTGGCCGAGATGTGCGTGAACACCAGGTCAGCCCAGCCATAGGCCGCCACCAGTCGATAGCAGGCGGCCAGGTCGACGCGGATTTGCCATTCCTCGGCACTGACGGCGGCGCGCACGCCGGCGCGGATCATCGGATTCATCGGCAGCACCTCGTGCGGATCGGGGCTTCCATGTTAGCGGTGCACGGGGCACGGAAGGCTCGCACAACGCGCTGGCGATGGAGGGCGCGCGTTCTGCGCCTTTCCGTGCCCCAGGGCCCCGCTTCTGCCCGCTTTTCCCGCAAAAGCAGAAGCCCGGCACAAGGCCGGGCTTCCGGGTACAGCAGTGTAGTTATCGCGAAGCGATTACTGCACGTTCAGCTCGGTGCGACGGTTACGAGCGCGGCCTTCGGCCGTGTCGTTGGTGTCGATCGGCTTGGACTCGCCATAGCCATTGACCGCCGAGATCTTGGCACCAGCGACGCCGTTGCCGGTCAGGTAGTCACCGACCACCTTGGCGCGACACTCCGACAGCTTCTGGTTGTACTCGTCGGAACCGACGGCATCGGTGTGGCCTGCAACTTCGACGCGGATGTCGTTGCCGTTCAGCACGCGCACGGCCTCGTCGAGGATCGCGATGGCGTCAGCGCGAAGCGTGCACTTGTCGAAGTCGAAGTTCACGCCGTTCAGCGTGATCGACACCGGCAGGTTCGGCGTCGGCTCTTCCGGCGGAGCCGGCGGCGGCGGGGTCGGCGGCGGCGAAGCCGGAGCCGGAGCCGGAGCCGGAGCAGCCTTCTCACCGAAATAATGCGTGAAGCCCAAGGTCACCGTGGTGTCCCAGAAGCCGGTGTCGATGTCGCCATCGCTGAAATCGGAGTACTTCTGAGCGACTTCGAAACGCAGCGCGCCGTTGTCGGTGATGTCGTACTCGAAGCCGACGATCGGACCAACCTGGTAGCCACCGCTCTGGTAGCTGTCCACATTGTCGACTTCATTCTCGGCGTAACCGAGCGCGATGCCGAAGTACGGGTGGCCCTTACCCAGATCGATCAGGTAGCGAACCGAAGCGTTGACGTTCCACGAGTTCCATTCCAGCGGATGATCGCTGCCGTCTTCGTCGTACTGGTTGTAGCCCAGTTCGCCTTCGACCGTCCAGTTTTCCTTGAACACATAGCCGAAACCGACGCCGGCGGCGAGGCCGTTGCCGGAAAAGCGATCCTCGTCCGACCAGCCGTAACCGAGCTTCGGCGAGATGTACCACTGGCCCTCTTCACGCGGAGCTGCGGAGGCAGCCAGCGGAAGGGCAACTGTCACCGCAAGGGCGGCGCACAAAAGCGTCTTCTTCATGTTCAATTCTCCAGTTGTCATCAATCCAGCCTGGGCGCCCGAGCCGTGCCATCTGGCCCGCTGCACCATCCCCGTTCTGGAAATCCGATTATGCGCTATGTTGACCTGAATCGTTATTGGACGATGAACGATGTAGGTCCAAAGTCCAATGTCATGCACTCTGCCGCCGCTGCGGGAGTGCGCCGATGATACTGGCCACATCCGTTCATTGGAACCCAACGAACGTCTTTTTAATGAATTCTTCCCCCTCCGGCAACGTTTGCGCCCCTTTCCGTTCAGCTTTCGCCCGGCCAGCCAGCCCGAAGGGCCGGGCAAGGGTTGCCTTTCGTCAGCCTCACGGCGACCATGCGGTCATCCAATCGCGGGAAATTCTCGATCCTCCATGCACTGCACCCATCCTGATCACGACCATGCCAGCGCGGTCATGCTCGGCCGCGTTGAACACGCGTGCGCCGAGCGCGGCCTGCGCCTGACCGAACTGAGGCGGCGCGTATTCGAACTGATTGCCGACAGTACGCGGCCGGTGAAGGCCTACGACCTGATGGAAAAGGTGCGCAAGCAGGGCGCCGGACCCACAGCACCGCCCACCGTGTACCGCGCGCTGGATTTTCTGATGAGCCATGGTTTCGTCCATCGTCTGGAGACCCTGAACGCCTATGTCCCCTGCCCGCATCCCGAAGCGGAAGCGCATGGCAGCCAGTTCCTGATCTGTGAGCACTGTCAGGAGACGCTGGAACTGGATGCCGGCGGGATCGCCGATCGACTGCGCGCACAAGCGAAGGAACAGGGCTTCGAGCCGCGCCGTCATACCATCGAGGTCTATGGACTGTGTGCAAAATGCCGCGCCGCGCATTGATCGGCCCACTTGCGCTTGCCTTCTTGATTGCGACGGCGTCGGCGCAGAGTCCGATCGCTGCACCGCCGGTGGCGCAGTCGCCTGCACCAGCCACGAGCGCGACGACCGCAGGCACGGTCGCGGCGCCGACCGACACGTCGGCCGACGCTGCAGCGGTGGGCGCTGCGGCGATCGAGCCGGCGACTGCTGCCGAGCCGACTGCAGAGGCGGCCCAGGCGCCGCTGCCGGTCGCAGCGGACGCCCCAGGCAGTAGCGAAGCGACGCCACCGCAACCCGCGCCGCCGCCAGATCCGACCTTTGAGTTGCTGGGCAAGCGGGTCGAGCCCGGCAGCCGGGTGCGGGTGTCCTGGCGCTCCGGCGCCACTTTCATCGGCGATCCGATGGACGTGCCGATCACCGTCGTCCACGGCAATCGGCCAGGCCCGGTGTTGTGCCTGACCGGCGCGATTCACGGCGACGAACTCAACGGCGTCGAGGTGATCCGTCGCGTGCTCGGCGCGCTCGACCCGAGCGAACTGGTGGGTACCGTGGTCGGCGTGCCGATCGTCAACATGGCCGGTTTCTCGCGCGGCTCGCGCTATCTGCCCGACCGCCGCGATCTCAACCGCTTCTTCCCCGGCAATCTCAACGGCAGCAGCGCCTCGCGCATCGCCCACGACTTCTTCAACCGCATCGCGCGGAGTTGCGATGCCATTGTCGACTTCCACACCGGCTCTTTCGACCGCTCGAACCTGCCCCAGGTGCGCGGCGACATGCGCCTGTCGATGGTGGTCGAGCTCACCCGCGGCTTCGGCGCCACCTCGGTGCTGCATACGCCGGGCGCCATTGGCATGTTGCGGCGTGCGGCAACCGATGCCGGCATACCGGCAGTCACCTTCGAACTCGGCGCTCCGGTGCGGCTGGAGCCGATCGAGATCGAGCATGGTGTCACTGCCATCGAAACGCTGATGAACAACCTCGGCATGACCCAGCGCGTGCGCCAGTGGCGCGAACCGCAGCCGATCTTCTACGAGTCGCGCTGGGTACGCGTCATGCGCCCGGGCATGCTGTTCACCGACGTCAAGCTCGGCGACCGTGTGCGCCAGGGACAACGCCTCGGCCGGGTGATCAATCCGCTCAACGACGAGACCTCGGAACTGGTTGCCCCGGTGCGCGGACGCGTACTCGGCATGGCGCTGAATCAGGTGGTCTTGCCCGGCTACGCCGCCTTTCACGTCGGCGAAGAGGCATCCGAGGCGCAGCTCATCCGCGATGCTGCGCGCGCCCTGGTGGTGCCGGACGAAACCGAGAGCATGGACCAGGGTGCAACCTCGACGCCGGTGGAGGGTTCCACCGAGCAGGTCGACGAATACACCCCGGAGGTCGAAGGCGACGCCACCGAGTAGTCGGGTGACGCCACGGCGCGCTCAGACGACTTCTGCAGCGCGCCCGACCCAGCCATCCAGGATGTGTTGCTCGGCTGCCGCAATATCGATGATCCGGCACCCGGCCCAATGGGTGTTTTCGGTGCGCGCCGCTTCACACCAGAGGCACTGGATGCCGACTTCCACCCGCCGCCGCTGGCGTTCGCCGTCGGTCAGCAGGAACTGCACCTGGTAAAGACTGCCTTCGGCAACCGGGCGCGGGCAGATCAGCATCATGCCATCGACCGACAGATTGCCGATGCGGCCGATGGTCTTGCCGGTCATGGCGTCGGTGACCAGGATGGACTCGCCTGCCCGCTTGCGTACTGATCGCCTGGCTGATGACATGAACTCGGCTCCAGGATCAAGGTTGCGCCGCGACGGGCACTGAATGCGGCTTTGCGGTCGGCTCGCAAACTGCCGCCATGATCGCGCGCCAGGCTCGTTCGAGCGGATCCGCGCGCTCGGCGCTGACCTGTCGCACCGTGCCACGCGATATCTCACGCGCCAACTGATCCAGCATCCGGTCATCCGACTTGGCGCCGCGCACGTTCAAGAACAGGCAACGCCCGGTCACCGGACTGAACCAGCACAGCCGGCGCCGCGCCTTGTCGCCCTGGCGATTCAAGCTGAACTCGAACCAGGTACCGATCTCGGTCTGCTTGAGATTTTCGACCACAGCGCGCTCTTCGCCGCTCAACTCGATCGGCGCGTCCTGCGCCTGCCAGGAATCGCCGCCAGCAGACCCGGAACTTGCCGTGGCATCGGCGCCACCGCCCAATCGCGGCTTCTGCCGGATCAACTCGACCATGGCGTGCGCCGCCGCCGCGTGCGCCTCATCGTGCGTGGCATCGATCAGGCCGCTCAGGTCGTTCCAGGCAGCGACGATGGCATTGTCGTGGAAACCGATCGCCGCCAGCCCCTCTTCGAGCGATCCACGCAGGTCCTCCAGCGCCCGGTGCCGCAGCATCGGCGGGCGTGAATCGGCATAGATCGCGAGCAACTGGTCGACCAGCTCGATGCGCTCGCGCGCTTTCGGGTGATCGACGCCCTGGCGCAGCAGCGACAGTGCAATGGCATCGGTCCAGGCACTGTCGAGCAGCGCAATGACCGCCGCCGGCGCACGCGAGTCTTCGAGGCGTTGACGAACCACTTCAAATGCAGCCGCGCGCGCCAGATCCAGTTTCACCCTGCCCTTGGCCGCTTCGACGTGGCGTCGTTCGGCGACTTCGGCCTTCCGCTGCAGCGCGCCCACGTGCTTGCGCAGATCGTCCAGGCAATGGGCAAAGCTGGCCGCATCGTCGTCGTACTCGAGCGCCAGACGATCTGCGACCATCTGCAGCTTCTCGACCACCGGTCGATCGCTGTCCTCATCCTCCACCCAATCGGCCAGCGCCTCGACGATCGCACTGAGCAGGCGCGCTGCCGGGTGGGAGCGCTCGCTGAAGAACCCCGGCTCACGCAGCGCCACCCGCAGCACGGGAATCTGCAATCGACTCACCACGGCGTGACTCAGGCTGTTTGGCCGGTAGCCCTCAAGCAGATGAGCGAACAGCAGGCCAATCAGATCGATGGCATCGGAGTCTTCGTCGCGCAGCCGACGCACGGCGCCGTCGCCGGTACCGCGCAGTTGGTTCATCAGATCCTGCCTGATGTGCGCCATGCTGCGATTGGCCCACCTGCCGCCGACCATGACCGGGGCCGGCGGCAGTCCCTGCAGTGCCTTCAACGCGATCAGCACCTCGCGTCGATCGATCAGCGCGCGTGAGGCACTGCCATCGCCCGCAGCCGCGGCATGGCGGCGAGCCGCGATCCGCGCGCGCAGCGACTGGAAGAACTGCGCATCGAGTGCGACTTCCGCATCGGCCCGAAGTGCTTCAGGCGGCGACGATGCGGTGTCCTGACTCGGCGGTTGCGCCATTGGCCGGGAGATTTGCACGGCGGGCGCCACGGGAGCTGGCGGATCTGCAACGACGATGGGATCGGGCGCCGGTTGCGGGCCCGCTGGCGACGATTCCGCCGAGGCCTGCGCGGGCGCCGTCGGCCGCGGTGCCAGTTGCAGATGCGCGTAGACCCGATGCGCCGCCAGATAGGTGTTGATCGCGTCGTAGAGCGCCGTCGGCTCGGCGAACAGGCACTTGTCGATGCGTCGGTACAGCGCGAGGCGGTGCAGCGCGAACACGTCGAAACGGCGCGCTCCGGCGCGTATCGCGGCGCACAATCGGTAGGGACCCAGCGGCAGCGATTCGATCTCGATGGGCGCCGAGCCGGCGATCACACCGAAGCGGTAGGCCAGCGCTTGCAGCCCCGTCGCGGCGCGGATTTCGGCGCGCGAGGCAATCTGCGACAAGCTCATGTCTTCATCGCGGGCGGCCGCGTCCGCGCCTGCGGAAACGGCGCTGCCGGCCGCCAGCGCCGCAGGCGCGTCGGCAACACTGGCATTCACCAGGGCCAGCAGCGAGCGCTGCATGGCACTGCGGCAAGTGGTCAGGAATTCGCCGCGACGCTGGCGGAACTCGCGCTGGCTGGCCAGGCAAAGATTCTGCTCGTGGGCATTGGATCCGCGCTCCGTGTGCGCCTGCAGATCGCGATCGAGTTCGTCCAGCGCACGGCTCAAAGCCGCCTCGACCGTCGGGGCAGCCACGTTGAACGAACCTTCAAGCAAGCTGCGCACGCGCGGTGGCAGCCCCAGATTCGCCAGCCGGGCAAATGGGAGTGGATCGGACTCGATACTCACGCCTGGGCTCATCAGCGCTTTTGGTGTGTGACTATCACACGGAACACAGGGAATTGGATCATCGCGGTCAATCCCTTTTACAACTGCGCTGAAGCAGCCGCGGCGGTCCCCGTGCGCCAAACCCGGCCTGTCGCCGGTGTTTGCGACCGCCGCCGCGATAACCGCCGAATCTGTTCCGGATTCCCCGAGCGCATTGATTTTCGTGCGAAATATGCACGCGCCGCTTGTCGCTGCGCTGCGCGGAATGCAAAATCAAGCCAGCACATGCGTGGAGCGCGCCCGGATGATCGATCCGGATGGCTATAGACCCAATGTAGGTATCGTCCTGATGCAGGAAGGCGGCCGCGTGTTCTGGGCGCGGCGCGTCCGTCGTGATGGCTGGCAGTTCCCGCAAGGCGGGATGAACAGTGACGAAACCCCGGAAGAAGCGATGTACCGCGAACTGGCCGAGGAGACCGGACTGGTGGCGGAGCACGTCCAGATTCTGGCGGCGACGCCCGGATGGCTGCGCTATCGCCTGCCGCGGCATTGTGTCCGCACCAATGTGCGACCGGTCTGTATCGGTCAGAAGCAGGTCTGGTTCCTGCTCAAGCTCACCGCCGACGAAAGCTGCGTTCGCCTCGACGGCACTGACCGACCCGAGTTCGACCTCTGGCGCTGGGTCGACTTCTGGTACCCGCTGGAACATGTGGTCTCCTTCAAGCGCGGTGTCTACGAGCGCGCCTTGCGCCATCTGGCACCGGCAGCGCGACGACTGATCGACATTCCGCAGGAGCCCCTTCCGCCGGTGCTGCAGGCGCGCGGCTGAGCCTCCGCAGCCCGACGCACGCGCGCAGCGCGTTCACCGGGTGCTTGCGCATGCTCCTGCCGGTGAATCGCTACGCGATACACCGGCCTACCAGACCCCGCTTCGTAGCCCGGTGTACGCGCCGCAGGCGCGTTCACCGGGTACTTGCCTCAAGCCAGATGATCCAGATCAAAGAGCAACCGCCGCCGTCGTGGCTGAATGGCATCGTTGTTGCGAGCCTGATGCGAATTGACAACCATTCGCATTAGCAATACGCTGACGAGCAAGTGTTCTGGAGTCATCGCGTCCATGTATGTCTGCATGTGCAATGGTGTCACCGAAGCGGCCATCCGCCGCGCCGCCCGCGCGGGCATCCGCACCTTGAGCGAACTGGCGATGAGCACCGGCTGCACCGCCGGCTGCGGCTGCTGCCTGGAAACCGCCGAAGTCACCTTGCGCGATGCGGTGAGCGCGGAACTGCAGGCCTCGCGCGCCGCGCGTGCCGACGGAATGCTGGCGCTGGCCTGAGCCTGGAATTGGCCGACCAGTCCTGATCGACTGCCTCTTGCTGTGATTGATGAGTAGCGCTGAACCTGTTCGGCGCTACCCGAACTATCATGTCGGTTCCGATCGCCAGCCGATCCCGTATCGAAGGACAGCCATGAAGGGCGACGCCAAAGTCATCGCGTATCTCAATCAGATCCTCGCCAACGAGCTGACCGCGATCAACCAGTATTTCCTGCACTCGCGCATGTTCCGCAACTGGGGCTATCAAGCCCTGGCCAAGCACGAGTACGAAGAGTCGATCGACGAGATGAAGCACGCCGACAAACTGGTCGAGCGCATCCTGTTCCTCGACGGTCTGCCGAACCTGCAGAAGCTGAACAAGCTGCTGATCGGCGAAACGCCGAAAGAAGTGATTGCCTGCGATCTCAAGCTCGAGGAAATGGCGATCCCCGACCTGCGCGACGCCATCGCCTACTGCGAAACCGTGCGCGACTACGCCACCCGGGAGTTGCTCGAGGACATCCTCGAAAGCGAGGAAGAGCATGTTGACTGGCTGGAGACGCAGCTGGCGCTGATCGACAGCCTGGGCGAGGCGCTGTATCTGCAGGGCAAGGTATCTGCCAGCTGATCGGGGCCTCGGGCCTGATTTCGCGCGCAAGCGCGCTCCTACAACCATCCGACGGCGCCACGCGGGAACTGTAGGAGCGCGCTCGCGCGCGATCGCTCCTGCCTGTGTTCAACAATCCGAGTTGCCGCTCGACGCCTTAGCGCTTAGACTCCGCGCCCCCGTCCGGGCTCCCCGGGCGGTTCCTCGCTTCACCGGAACGTCCGGGAAGCTTTACCCGTGAGGATTCTCATGCGTCATTACGAAGTCGTGTTTCTGGTCCACCCTGACCAGAGCGAACAGGTGCCGGCGATGATCGATCGCTACCGCACCATGATTGAAACCGACGGCGGCAAGATCCACCGCCTGGAAGATTGGGGCCGCCGCCAGTTGGCCTACCCGATCCAGCGCCTGCTGAAGGCGCACTACATCATGATGAACATCGAATGCTCGGCCCCGGCGCTGAAGGAACTGCAGGATGCGTTCCGCTTCAACGACGCCGTGCTGCGTCATCTGACGGTGGTGATGAAGGAAGCGGTCACCGAGATGAGCGCGATCATGAAGACCAAGGACGAGAAGCCGCGTCGTCGCGATGACGATTCCGGTGATTCCCCGACCGCCGTGGGTACCGGTGGCGAGGATGAACCCGTCGCTGAAGCCCGCGCCTGATCGCACTTTCGGAGATAAACCATGTCGCGTTTCTTTCGTCGCAAGAAGTTCTGCAAGTTCACCGCTGATGGCGTCACTCATATCGATTACAAAGATCTGAACACGCTGCGTCAGTACGTCACCGAGACCGGCAAGATCGTGCCGAGCCGCATCACCGGCACGCGCGCACGCTTCCAGCGCCAGCTCTCGACCGCGATCAAGCGCGCCCGTTTCCTGGCGCTGATCCCGTACACCGATAGCCACTAAGGAGCTGATCCATGGATGTGATCCTGCTTCAGAAGGTCAAGAACCTCGGCAGCCTCGGTGACCGCGTCAAGGTCAAGCCGGGCTACAGCCGCAACTTCCTGATCCCCTACGGCAAGGCCGTGCCGGCCACGGCGACCAACGTCGCCGAGTTCGAGCAGCGCCGCGCAGAGTTCGAGGCCAAGGCCAACGAGACGCTGGCCGCCGCCAACGCCCGCAAGGCGCGCATGGAAGGCGCCTCGGTCACGATCAAGGCCAATGCCAGCACCGAAGGCAAGCTGTACGGCTCGGTCGGCCCGCGCGAAATCGCGGAAGCCTTCAGCGCCGCCGGCCTGCCGCTGGAGAAGTCGGAAGTGATCATGGGCGAAGGCCCGCTGCGCCGCGTGGGTGAAAGCGACGTCGAAGTGCACCTGCACGCCGACGTGCACACGACGGTCAAGGTCGTGATCCAGCCGGAAAGCTGATCGCTGCACTGTGGTAGACCGAAGCCCGCGATGCCGCAAGGTGTCGCGGGTTTTTGCTTTTTTGCGGGACCCGGGACCTCGGGACCCGGAACCGGCACCAGCGCGGGCAAGCGTGCTCCTACGGAATCTGCGTGTCATCGCGGCCATTTGTAGGAGCGCGCTTGCGCGCGACCTGCACTGCCAATCAAGCACGGTTGCCACGAGAATGGCGGCCACTTGCGACGTGTTCGGGTCCCGGGTCCCGTGGTCCCGGGTCCCGGCTACTCACGATCAGGCTAGCATCCCCACCCATGACCGACCCCCGCCACGCCAATACCCGCACCCCGCCCTACTCGCTCGACGCCGAACAGGCGGTGTTGGGCGCGTTGATGCTGTCCGATGAGGCTTACTTCAAGATCTCGGACAAGGTCTCGTCCAGCGATTTCTATCGCCAGGACCACCGCATCCTGTTTCAGGCGATATCGGCGCTGAAGGAAAAGGGACAGCCCTGCGATGCGGTCACGCTGGGCGACTGGCTGGAGCTCAAGGAACTCGCGGAATCCGCCGGCGGCATCGGCTATGTCATTGAAATTGCGAACAACACGCCAGGCGCGGCGAATATCGTCGCGTATGCCGAGATCGTCCGCGAGAAGTCGATCCTGCGCCAGTTGATGGAAGCCGGCACGCAGATCGTCGACGACGTGCTGGTGCCCGAGGGCCGCAGCAGCGAGGAACTGCTGCAGGGCGCCGAAAAGCTGGTGTTCGACATCGGCGAACAGGGCAAGCGTGGTCGCGGCAGTTTCGTGCCGGTCGCCGAGGCGCTGCGCGAGGCCTACCGGGCCATCGAGTTCCGCTACTCGAACAAGGGCACGCTGAACGGCCTGGATACCGGCTTCGCCGACCTCAACAACCTGACCAACGGATTCCAGGGCGGCGATCTGGTCATCGTTGCCGCACGTCCGGCGATGGGCAAGACCTCATTCGCGATGAACATCGCCGAGCATGCGGCGATCCAGAGCGGCCAGCCGGTGGCGATCTTCAGCATGGAAATGCCGGTCGCGCAGCTGGCGCTGCGCATGATTTCCTCGCTCGGTCGGGTCGACCAGAAACGCTTGCGCAACGGCGATCTGGCCGACGAAGACTGGCCGCGGGTGACCAGCGCGATCACCCTGCTGACCGGCGCCAAGCTGTTCATCGACGACACCGGCGGCTTGTCGCCGTCTGAACTTCGCGCGCGCACGCGGCGGCTGAAGCGCGAGCATGGCCTGGCGCTGATCGTGGTCGACTATCTGCAGCTGATGCAGGTACCCGGCACCAAGGAAAACCGCACCAACGAAATCTCCGAGATCTCGCGCAACCTGAAATCGATCGCCAAGGAAATGAATGTCCCGGTGATCGCTCTCTCGCAGCTCAACCGCTCGCTGGAGCAGCGCCAGGACAAGCGCCCGATGATGGCCGACCTGCGCGAATCGGGCGCCATCGAGCAGGACGCCGACATCATCCTGTTCATCTACCGCGACGAGTACTACAACCCGGACTCGCAGAAGAAAGGCACTGCCGAGGTCATCATCGCCAAGCACCGCAACGGCCCGACCGGCACGGTCGACCTGTGGTTCCGCGGCCAGTACACGCGCTTTGACTCGATCGCGCGCGAGGGCGGCGGGGTGTTCGAGAGTTATTGATGGTGTAGGAGCGACGCGTGCGTCGCGACCGGTGATGCCGGCAGCTGCGGTCGCGACGTACACGTCGCTCCTACAAGTTCGACTGCCCGCGCACTTCCTTTGCATTCCCGCAGCCATTGCGGTGAACTCCGCGACCTGAATCCAGCCACTCGCCGCGCATGCCCCTCCGTCTGAAACTGCTGCTGATCGCGCTGGTGGCGGCGGTGTTCCCGCTGGCCGGCTGGCGCTTCATCGTGCAGATGGAAACCGCCCTGCGCGAAAGCCAGGAACGCGCCCTGATGGCGTCGGCGCGTACCCTGGCGACCGCCCTGCCGGCCGCCGATCCCAGCCTGCGCGGCTCTCTGGTCGCACCCGCCGTGCTGCACGCGCGGCCCATGCAGATCGACGTCGACACCGACGGCTATCCGGATGACTGGGGCTCCTGGCACGTCGCTCCCGAGCAGCTTCCCAGCGACAGCGGCAACCTGCGGGCGCTGCTCTACGTCGGACAGGGCCCGGGTGCAGTCAACCTGTGGCTGGACGTGGACGACGACACCCCTGTGGTGACTGCGATGGATGGCACCTTGGGCGAACAGGCCGATCATGTCGAACTGTGGCTGCGCGATCGCTATGGCGAACGCAGCTGGCGCGTCGCGCGCAGTCAGAACGGCGTCAGCGCGGCACAGCCGATGCCCGGCGCCGATGGCCGCGAGCCAAGCTTCGCGCTGCCTGCGGCCTGGATCGAGCGCGAGGGTGGATATCGCGTCGAACTCAAACTGCCCATTGCTGATCCCGGCTTCGACCTCGCCCTGGAAGTGCGCGATTTCCCGGTGGCCGGCGCCGACCTGCCGCGCGCGACCGCGAGTACCCGCGCCCGCGGCCTGCGCTATCGATCCCTGGCGCCGCTGTGGCAGGAGAGTCCGCTGCTGCGCAACCTGGTACCCGACAATGCGCGTCTGCGCGTGCTCGACCGCAGTGGCTACGTGCTGGCACGCAGCGGCAGCCTGCGTCCGGGCAGCGACACCTCCGATGACGATGGCGAACTCAGCTTTCTGCGCTGGCTGCGGGCACTGGTCTACCGCCATTTGCTGGCGCCGGAAATGACCCAGGGCGACGGTTATGCCTACAACCTGCTGCGCCTGACCAACCCGCAGGTCGATGCGACGTTGACTGGTACGCCAGGCGCCGACTGGCGACCCGCCGCGAGCCAGGCCAGCGTGATCCTGACCGTCACCATTCCGGTGCTGCACGGCAG
The DNA here is from genome assembly GCA_016717705.1 of Rhodanobacteraceae bacterium. Classification (GTDB taxonomy): domain Bacteria; phylum Pseudomonadota; class Gammaproteobacteria; order Xanthomonadales; family SZUA-5; genus JADKFD01. Next base: position 59,768 of record JADKFD010000009.1, read on the forward strand.
CGACGTGGTCGGGGTGGTCATGCTGGAACAGACCAGCGATGCGCTGCTGCTGTGGACCAACCGCGCGCTGGGCAGCCTGCTGCTGGGAGGCCTGCTGACCATGCTGGTGGCGGCGGCGATCCTGTTCGGTTACGCCGGCTACCTGTCCTGGCGCATCCGCAAGCTGCGCAATGCGGCGGAGAACGCGCTCACCGCCGAGGGTCGCGTGGTCGGCAATTTCCCGCGCTCCAGCGCCATCGACGAGATCGGCGATCTGTCGCGCAGCTTCGGTCGATTGCTCGACCAGGTCAGCGCCTACACCGACTATCTGCGCACGCTCGGCGGCAAGCTGTCACACGAACTGGCGACCCCGTTGGCGGTGGTCAAGTCCTCGCTGGAGAACCTCGAACAGGAAGCGATGACCGAATCGGCGCGCATCTACGCCGAACGTGCGCGCTCCGGCGCCGAACGCCTGGGAGCGCTGTTGCGCACCCTGTCACAGGCATCGCGCATCGAAAGCGCGATTGCCGCGGCCGAAGCCGAGGATTTCGACCTGCGCGAATTCCTGATCGGTGCTGCGGCCGGTTATCGCGATCTCGCCGAAGACCGCGATTTTCGCGTCACCGTTCCGGAACATCCGGTGCCATTCCATGGCGCGCCGGAACTGATTCACCAGGCGCTCGACAAGCTGGTGGACAATGCGCTCGGATTCAGCCCGCCAGGCGGCTGGATCCGCCTGGCGCTGGAGATCCAGCTCGGCGCGATTGATCTGGTGCTGTCGAACAACGGCCCGCCGTTGCCGCAGAAGATGCAGGATCGTTTGTTCGACTCGCTGATCTCGGTGCGCGACGGTCGCGCGACGATGTCGCCGCACCTGGGCCTGGGCCTGTACATCGTGCGTCTGGTTGCCGAACTGCACCAGGGTGAAGCCAGTGCGGCCAATTTGCCCGACGATAGCGGAGTCGAGTTTCGGATACGGTTGAAGGGGATGCGCTAGGGGTCAAGCGGGGACCAGCTCGGCGCCATCAGCCGCGCCGTCGTCGGCCGGCTTGTCGCTGAGCCAGCTGTCGATCTCGGCGGCAATCGGCGCCGCATCGGCCCAGGCTGAATCCGGCACCTGCACCGCGATCAGTCCGCTGACCGGCAATTCACCGATGGCGCCGGGCAAGGCCGAGCCGGTGATGAACGCCGGTATGCCCGCCGCTTCCAGCGCGTCCTTGACCAGCTGCGCGTCGATCAGGTTCTCGGCGGAGTAGACGCTGCGCATGGGACCGGCCAGCAGGGGTCGATTGCGACAAAGTACCCCATCCAGGAGCGCGTGGACGCACGTCGCGATCCTCGTCTTCGGCGTGCTAGCCACGCGGTCGCGACGTGCACGTCGCTCCTACAACGGGAAAAGCCCCGCGATCACTCGCGGGGCTTTGGGCTTCACACCCTTGGGGAATCAGCGCGAACGCGCCGATTCCCGATCAGCCGTGGAACTTGGCAATCAGCGGCACGATCAGCAGCGCAACGATGTTGATGATCTTGATCAGCGGGTTGATCGCCGGGCCGGCGGTGTCCTTGTACGGATCGCCGACGGTGTCGCCGGTCACCGCGGCCTTGTGGGCTTCAGAGCCCTTGCCGCCGTGGTGGCCGTCTTCGATGTACTTCTTGGCGTTGTCCCAGGCGCCACCGCCGGTGGTCATCGAGATGGCGACGAAGATGCCGGTGATGATGGTGCCGACCAGCATGCCGCCCAATGCCGCCGGGCCGAGCAGCAGGCCGACCACGATCGGGGCAGCCACCGGCAGCAGCGAGGGCACGACCATTTCCTTGATCGCCGCCTTGGTCAGCATGTCGACCGCCTTGTCGTACTGCGGCTTGGCGGTGCCTTCCATGATGCCCTTGATTTCCTTGAACTGACGGCGCACTTCGACCACCACCGAACCGGCGGCGCGGCCGACCGCTTCCATCGCCATCGCACCGAACAGGTACGGAATCAGGCCACCGATCAGCAGGCCGATCAGCACCATCGGATCGGCCAGGTCGAACTTGATGTTCGGCATGCCGTACAGTTCCAGCTTGTGCGTGTAGTCGGCGAACAGCACCAGCGCGGCCAGCGCGGCCGAACCGATCGCGTAACCCTTGGTCACCGCCTTGGTGGTGTTGCCAACCGCATCCAGCGGATCGGTGACCGCACGCACTTCCGGACCGAGCTCAGCCATTTCGGCGATGCCGCCGCCGTTGTCGGTGATCGGGCCGTAGGCGTCGAGCGCCACGATCATGCCGGACATCGACAGCATCGCCGTGGCGGCAACCGCCACGCCGTACAGGCCAGCCAGGTGGTGGGTGACGAAGATCGCGGCGCACACGGCGACGATCGGCATCCAGCACGAACGCATCGACACGGCGAGGCCGGCGATGATGTTGGTGCCGTGACCGGTGGTCGAAGCCTGGGCAATGCCCTTGACCGGCGCGTACTCGGTGCCGGTGTAGTACTCGGTGATCATCATCATCACACCGGTCAGCAGCAGGCCGACCAGCGCGCAGCCGTAGATCTGCATGGCGGTCAGCGTCATCGTGCCATCCGCCAGTTCAGTGGCGGCGCTCGGGAACAGGCTGGTCGCGATCGGGTAGAAGGCAATCGCCGCCAGCACGCCGGACACGGCAGTGCCCTTGTACAGCGCGGCCATGATCTTGCCGTTGTTGGCCTTGACGAAGAAGGTACCGATGATCGAGGCGATGATCGACACACCGCTGATGACCAGCGGGAACAGCAGCGCGTTGTGACCGGTCTGCGCGGCGAAGATGAAGCCGACCAGCATGGTCGCGATGATGGTGACCGCGTAGGTTTCGAACAGGTCGGCCGCCATGCCGGCGCAGTCGCCGACGTTGTCGCCGACGTTGTCGGCGATCACCGCCGGATTGCGCGGGTCATCTTCCGGGATGCCAGCCTCGACCTTGCCGACCAGGTCCGCGCCGACGTCGGCGCCCTTGGTGAAGATGCCACCGCCCAGACGGGCGAAGATCGAGATCAGCGAGGAGCCGAAGGCCAGGCCGACCAGCGCGTCGAGGATGACCTGGGTTTCCAGGCCCTGCTTGAGCAGGATCGAATAGAAGCCTGCGACGCCGAGCATCCCCAGGCCCACCACCAGCATGCCGGTGATCGCGCCGCCGCGGAAAGCCACCGCCAGCGCGGCATTCATGCCACTGCGGGCGGCTTCGGTGGTGCGCACATTGGCGCGCACCGACACGAACATGCCGATATAGCCGGTCAGGCCCGAGAGTACGGCGCCGATGGCAAAGCCAGCAGCGGTGAGCCAGCTGAGCGCAAAGCCGATGACGACAAACAGCACCACGCCGACGACGGCAATCGTGGTGTATTGGCGGTTGAGATAGGCCTTGGCGCCTTCCTGGATGGCCGCGGCGATTTCCTGCATCCGCGCGTTGCCGGCCGGTTGCTTCAGGATCCACTGCGTCGACACGATGCCGTAAAGCACCGCGACGATCGCGCATCCCAGCGCAATCATGATTCCGTACTGCTCAAGCATGGATCTTCCCCAGATTGTGAGTATTGGTGCGTAGAACGAAGGCCGATCCGGCCCACAAAAAGCGGGCGGAGTATACGGGTGTCAGCCGGTGATGGGACCCCTTCAGCGCGCCTTTCGCCATCGCGGCCTGTTGCCGGACGATCGGAGAACCCTGAACAGGAAAAGCGCAACTCGCCCGCAGGGGACATCGACTCGCGTCACAGAGTGTGACTAATGCGGCAGAATTGGGTTAACATTTCGCTGATGATGCACGAATGTAACGACGAGGCGCGCGGCGCCCGTCGATTTCGGCGACAGGAGTGAAGCATGCCCAACCGCCCCGCGTATCTGCTGCTGCTGGCATCCGGCATCGAGCGTCAGCGTTTTGCGGACTACGTGGCCGCACTGTCACCGAATCTGACCCGACTGGGAGGCCGTCATCTGGCGATGGCACCCGCGCCAATGCTGGAGCAGTTCGGGCATAACGAAGCGCCGCAGAGCGTATTGCTGTCGCACTGGCCGGCATTGGAGAGCCTGCGCGAATTCTGGAATTCTCCGCGATACCTGTCGATTGCGAAACAGCGCAGGGGATCTGGCGAGTTGCTCGCCGTCGCGCTGGAAGGTGCGTACCTGTCGTCGATGGACGCACCCGACGCGGCCCTCGCGGTCTTCCTCGGTGCGGGCCCGTCCCCGGCCTTACTGGAAGCGGCCGGTGCGCGCGCGCTGACGCTGGTGCGGGAACGCCAGGTGGAACCTCTGGAGGGTAACTGGCGCCATGGGGACGTTGCCATCTACGCCTGGTCATCGGCGCAGAGTGCACGCCAGCAGTTGGTAACCTTCATCTCCGGACAGCGCGGGCGTGCATTGCTGGTGCCGGCGCTGTCGTCGACCCGCGGCGCCCCGCGCCAGGCAGACCCGACTGGCGCCGAGACATCCGTCGCCGCCTAGTTGCACTCGGCGCTCTTCGCCCTGCCCTGAATCAACAGCGCCGACTGCAAGTCGGCGATCCACAGCGAAGGCTGCATCCGTCAGGCGGTGCGTTTCTCCGCCGCGAGGCGCTCGGCCTCGGCCGTCCGACTGCGCTCCACCAGCAAGCGCATGCCGAGCATCCCGGCAATCATGAACAGCGCGACCATCGCGACCAGCACCAGACTGGCGTAGATCACCACCGCCTGGCTGGCATCAGCCGGGTCAGCGTGGGCCGCCCAGCGCCAGGCCAGCAGCAGCGCCAGCGTCAGCACGACACCGAGAACCAAGGCCAGCTTGCCCAGCGGCTTGCGAAACGCCACCGTACCAAGGCCGATCAGCGGCAGTGAAGTCAGCACCAGCCAGGCTTCGGTGCGCGTCTGCGCACCGTCGGTCGCCTGCCACAGCAGATAGATGACCGCCAGCGAGACCAGCGCGCTGAGTCCGCCGGCCCGCATGAGCGCATTGCGGGCAAACAGCGCCAGCAGGGCGAACTGCAGCGCGAGTGCGATGAAAATCCAGGTCGCCATGGGTCGCTAGACCTTGTACGGCAGGAAGTCGTCCTTCTACCAGACGGTTGTTCAAGCTGACGTAGTCGTGCAAGCCGTTGACGTAGGGGGGATAGGCCTCACCCTGGATCAGGGCATCGAGATATTCGCGAGCAGCGGCGGTGATGCCGAAGCCATCGGCGCGAATGTACTCGGCCGGCAGTTTGCGTTCGTGATTGGCGATATCGGCCAGTTCGGCGGTGACGATCGCATAGCGGTAGGGACGACTGGCCAGGCGCTTGACGATCGGCATCACTGCATTGCGTCCGGCCAGCGCCAGTTTCACCGCCGCCACTCCGACCTGCATGCTGATGTCGAGGTCGGTCTTGCTGGCAATGTGTCGTGCCGAGCGCTGCAGGTAATCGGACACCGCCCAGTGGTATTTGTAGCCATGCGCCGTGCGCACCATCTCGGCAATCGCCGGCCCTGCGCCGCCCAGTTGCACATGGCCGAAGGCATCTCTGGTGCAGCTTCGGCCAGAAACCTCCCCTTGGCGTCCTTCACGCCTTCAGATACCACCACGGTGCAGTAGCCGAAACGCCCGACGGCATCCTTCACCGCCGCCAGGAAACGCGCCTGGTCAAACGGCACTTCCGGAAACAGGATGATGTGCGGCGGATCGCCGTCCTTGCTGCCGGCCAGACCCGCCGCCGCGGCGATCCACCCGGCATGGCGTCCCATCACTTCGAGCACGAAGACCTTGGTCGACGACTCGGCCATGCTCAGCACGTCGAGGCTGGCTTCGCGTGTCGACACCGCCACGTACTTGGCCACCGAACCGAAGCCCGGGCAGACATCGGTCAGCGCCAGATCGTTGTCGATGGTCTTGGGTACGCCGATGCAATGCAGTTCGTAGCCCAGCGTCTGCGCCACCTGGGACAGTTTGTGCGTGGTGTCCGCCGAATCGTTGCCGCCGTTGTAGAGGAAATAGCGGATGTCGTGCGCCCGGCAGACCTCGATCACGCGCTCGTAGTGGGCGCGATCCTGGTCCAGCGACTTCAGCTTGAAGCGGCACGAGCCAAAAGCGCCGCCCGGTGAGTAGCGCAAGCCGCGGATGGCCTCGGCCGACTCCAGCCCGGTGTCGATCAATTCCTCGCGCAGCACCCCGATGATGCCGTTGCGCGATGCCAACACCTGACCGATCCGCGCCGGAAACTTGCGTGCGGTCTCGATCACGGCAGCGGCGGACGCATTGATGGTGGCGGTGACGCCGCCCGATTGCGCGTACAGGAGATTGGGGGCGGGCATGGGTCTGGCCTTGGGTGGGGGCACGGGGCACGGGAAAGACTCGCACGAACCGCGGCGTTTGTGGGTCCGGACCTTGTCCGGACGCTGGCTCCCCATTCCAGGAGCGTCCGGACAAGGTCCGGACCCACCAGAGCTGCCGATCCGCGGTTTGACTTGGGGCCGCGCGCCACGCTAGGTTCGACCATTCGCTGACTTCATCTCCACGTCACGTGCTGGCAAGCTTGCAGGCCACGCGGTCGCTCTCCGAGATCACCAACATGCGCATCGTATTACTGGGTGCCCCAGGCTCAGGCAAAGGGACGCAGGCCACCCTGCTGAAGAACCGCCTGAACGTCCCGCACATCTCCACCGGCGAGATCCTGCGCGCCGCGGTGGCGGCCGGCACGCCGCTCGGCATCCACGCCAAGGCGGTCATGGCGACCGGCGCACTGGTGTCCGACGACATCGTGCTCGGCATGCTCGAGGAGCGCTTTCGCCAGGACGACGTCCAGCGCGGCTTCATCCTCGACGGCTATCCGCGCAATCTGGCCCAGGCGCGCGCGCTCGACCAGTTGCTGACGCGGCTGGCGCTGCCGATCGACAAGGCGCTGCAGCTGGATGTGGGTGAGCAGATGCTGCTCGCACGCCTGGCCGGCCGCGCCACTGCCGAAGGCCGCGCCGATGACAGTCCGCAGGCGGTGGCCCACCGCCTGCACGTGTACCAGGAGCAGACCGCGCCGGTGATCGACTACTACCAGCGCAGCGGCGCACTGGTGCGCGTGCCCGGCGAAGGCAGCGTCGACCAGATCCTGGAACGCATCATCGCTGCGCTCGGCTGACCTCGACGGCTCAGCGGGCGCGTATGCGGATGCACTGCAGGCCGTCATCACCGGTCGTGCATCCCAGGTACTGGCATGCTCCGCGCATGCACAACGCTTCGATATCCAGCGACGCCAGCGGATCGGTCGCCCAGATTTCCAGCAGCGCGCCGCGCGCCGCGAGGCGCAGCGCGCGGCGGGTCAGTACCAGCGGCTGCGGGCACAGCGTTCCGCGCGCGTCGATAATCTGCATGTCTGAATCAGTCGCTTGCATGAGCATGATGATGCCCCACCCAGCCGCCGGTCGGACTTTCTTCGCGACCGCCCCTTCAGCTTCCCGCCGTCGTGCGGCGCGGACCGCGGGCTCGCCATGAATCCACTCGCGCTGCTGCATTGGACGTTTGATCTGCTGCAACTGCGCGGCACGCCAGCCGATGCACCGCCGTCGCTGATGCTGTTGCTGCAGTTGATGCTGCTCGATGTGATTTCCAGCGTGCTCTACCTGCAGGCACTGGGTAGTGAAGTGGTCATCGGCGCGCTGGCCGGGCGCATCCTGCTGCGCCTGGGCATGATCTATGGCGTGCTGCGCCTGTTCCGGCACGAGCAGCGCTTCCTGCAGACGACCGTATCGCTGTATGCCGTCAGTGCCTTGCTGACCTTCATCCTGTTGCCGATCGCCGCCGCGCTGGTGCGCTCGCAAGCCGATTCGCCGGATTTTGGCGTGCAGTTCCTGCAACTGGGTTTTCTCTCGCTGCTGCTGTGGAGCATCGTCGTCGACGCCCACATCCTGCGCCACGCGCTGGGTCTCAAGTTCTGGTTCGCCTTGCCACTGTCATTGGCCATGTTCATGATCTTCAACGAAATCGCCACCAGGGCGTTCCCGCTCGAATGAGTCATCTGCACATACTCGGAATCTGCGGCACCTTCATGGGCGGCATCGCCGCGATTGCACGCGAGTCCGGCATTGGCGTGTCCGGCAGCGACCGCGACGTCTATCCGCCGATGAGCACCCAGTTGGAGGCCCTCGGCATCCAGTTGTCCCAAGGCTACGACCCGGCGCACCTCGATCCGGCGCCGGACGAGGTGATCATCGGCAACGCTTTGTCGCGCGGCAATCCGGCGGTGGAAGCGGTGCTCGACCGACGCCTGCGCTACAGCAGCGGTCCGGAGTGGCTGTCGCGGGCGGTACTGCAGCAGCGCCGCGTACTGGCGGTTGCCGGGACCCACGGCAAGACCACCACAACGGCCTTGCTGGCTTACCTGCTCGACCGCCAGGCGTGCAATCCCGGCTTCCTGATCGGCGGCGTGCCGCACGACTTCCCGGTATCGGCACGCCTGGGCAGTGGCCCGGACTTTGTCATCGAAGCCGACGAATACGACACCGCCTTCTTCGACAAGCGCTCCAAGTTTGTCCATTACCGGCCAACGGTCGCGATCCTGAACAATCTGGAATACGACCACGCCGACATTTTCCCCGATCTGGCTGCGATCCAGCGCCAGTTCCACCACCTGGTCCGCATCGTCCCCGGCAATGGCCGGCTGATCGTCAACGGCGAGGACGCGGCACTCGCGCAAGTCCTGTCCATGGGCTGCTGGACCCCGGTCGAGCGCTTCGGGCTGGACGCCGCCGACCTCGACTGGCGCGGCGAACTGCTGACCGCCGACGGCAGCCGCTTCCGCCTGTGGCACAAGGATCAGTCGATCGGCGTGACCCACTGGCCGCTGCTCGGCCGCCACAATGTCGCCAATGCAGTCGCGGCGATTGCCGCTGCGGCGGCAATTGGACTCGATCCCGCGGCCTCGCTGGCCCTGCTTCCCGGTTTCGGCAGCGTGCGGCGTCGGCTGGAATGCATCGGCAGCGCTGGCGGCATCGCCGTTTACGACGACTTCGCCCATCACCCGACGGCGATCGCCACCACGCTGGCGGGCCTGCGCGCGCGCATCGGCACGGCGCGCCTGCTGGCAGTGATGGAGCCGCGCAGCAACTCGATGCGCCAGGGCGCGCACGCCCAGGCGCTTCCCGCTGCCTTCGATGCGGCTGATCAGGTTTACGTGCTGGCACGTCCGGAGCTGAAGTGGGACGCTGCGGCGACCCTGGACGCGGTCGGCGAACGGCTGTCCATCGTCGCCTCGGTCGCTGACCTGATCGAACGGGTTGCCGCTGCGGCCATGCCCGGAGACCATGTGCTGTTCATGAGCAACGGCGGCTTCGAAGGCGCCTCCAGGCGCCTGCTGGAGCGCCTGCAGGTGCCGCAGCCTTGAGCCCGACGGCCGGCGAATACCCGATCTTTCCGCTGTCGACCGTGCTGTTCCCCGGCGGCACCCTGGCTCTGCGCATCTTCGAGCCGCGCTACCTGGCGATGGTGCGCGACTGCACCCGCGACGGCCGGCCCTTCGGCGTCACCCTGCTGCTGCGCGGACGCGAGGACAGCGAGACCACCACGGCGCTGGCGATCGGCACCCTCGCCCGCATCGTCGATTTCAATACCCTGCCCGATGGCCTGCTCGGCATCCGCTGCAGCGGTGAGCAGCGTTTCCATGTCGATCATGTCGGCACGCGCAAGGACGGCCTGTTGATCGGCAAGCTGACACTGTGGGCGGATGAACCGCAAATGGCGCTGCCACCGGAGTTCTTCCTGCTGTCGCGTCTGGCGCAGGGTCTGGTCGAGAACCTCATCGAGGGTGCCCCGGAACCGACCAAGGCAGAACTCGACGACGCCTCCTGGGTGAGCTTCCGCCTTGCCGAACTGCTGCCCTTCGCGCTTGGCGAAAAGCAGCAATTGCTCGAGCTCACCGACGCCAGCGAACGCCTGCAGCGGATTGTCGATGCATTGCCGCGATTTCGCAGCGACGCGACCGATGCCGACGACGACTCGGGCACCTGATTTCAGGGGGTGTCGGAGGGTGTTTTTTGTCCGCAAAGGACGCAAAGGACGCGAAGAAGAGCCAGAAAATCAAATGGCCGGCGCTGGCGCCATGCGCAGGCTCGCCGCGTGCCAACTCGACCTGCTGTTCTTTGCGTCCTTGGCGTCCTTTGCGGACAAATGCCTTTTCTCCGAGTGAGTTCCGTTTCGAGATCGAACTAGCTGCAATCCTCTGCAGCCCACCCGCGGACAGGCGCCAACGGGCTAGCATCCGGCGCCTGACTCGCTCCAATCGAGGACCACAGCATGGCCACGCTGCACAACCAGACCCTGTTCATCACCGGCGGCTCGCGCGGCATCGGCGAGGCGATCGCGCTGCGCGCGGCGCGCGACGGCGCCAATGTGGTGCTGGCGGCCAAGTCCGAGCGCGAGCACCCGAAGCTGCCGGGCACCATCTACTCGGTGGCCAAGGCCATCGAAGCAGCCGGCGGCAAGGCGCTGCCGCTGCGTTGCGACATCCGCAACGATGAGGACGTGCACAACGCGGTCGCCGAGGCGGTCAAGACCTTCGGTGGCATCGACATCCTGATCAACAATGCCAGTGCGATCAGCCTGACCGGCACGCTGGAAACGCCGATGAAACGCTTCGACCTGATGTTCGGCGTCGATGTGCGCGGCACATTCCTGGTCAGCCAGACCTGCATTCCGCATCTGAAGCAGTCGGCCAACCCGCACATCCTGACGCTGGCGCCGCCTTTGAACATGGATCCGAAGTGGTTCGCGCCGCACACCGCCTACACCATGGCCAAGTACGGCATGAGCATGTGCGTGCTCGGCATGGCGCCGGAATTCGCGTCCGACGGCATCGCCGTCAATGCACTGTGGCCGCGCACCGTGATCCACACCGCCGCCCTGGCGATGATCCCCGGCGTCGACCCCGAACGCTGCCGCACACCGCAAATCATGGCCGACGCCGCCCACGCCATCCTGACCACCCCGAGCCGCCAGCGCAGCGGCCAGTTCCTGATCGACGACGACGTGCTGCGCGAGACTGGCGTGACCGACTTTGACGTTTACGCGGTCAAGGCGGGGATGGAATTGTTGCCGGATTTGTTTCTTTGACAAACAGCATTTTGCAAAGGACGCAAAGACGAAGGACCGATGGGGCTGCGGCGACGCGCCCTGAAGAACTGTCGCCGCGTACCTGCTTGTCTCGACCGGTCTGCGGCCGTGGCAACTTCAGGCGCGCTATGCCCGAGTCCCGGCTTCCTCACGGTCCGCTCTCCTTTGCGTCCTTTGCGTCCTTTGCGGACCAATCGCTCTTATCCAAATTCAACGAAAGAAGCCCATGCCCACCAACCACGAAACTTTCCTTGCCGCCCAGGCGGTCATTCCCGGCGGCGTCAATTCGCCGGTGCGCGCGTTCAAGCAGGTCGGCGGCGAGCCGTTTTTCGTCGCCCGCGCGCAGGGGCCGTACCTTTGGGATGTCGAGGGCAAGCGCTACATCGACTACATCGGCTCCTGGGGGCCGATGATCGCCGGGCATTCGCACCCCAAGGTGGTCAAGGCGGTGCAGGAGATGGCGGCGATCGGCATGAGCTATGGCTGTCCGAATCCGCTGGAAACCGATCTGGCGCGCGAGATCATCAAGCTGGTGCCGAGCGTGGAACTGGTGCGTTTCGTGTCCTCGGGCACCGAGGCCTGCCTGTCGGCGATCCGCCTGGCGCGTGGTTACACCGGGCGCGACCGCATCCTCAAGTTCGCCGGCTGTTACCACGGCCACGGCGACTCCTTCCTGGTCAAGGCCGGCAGTGGCGTACTGACGCTGGGCCTGCCCAATTCGCCGGGCGTGCCCAAGGCGCTGGCCGATCTGACCATCACCGCCGACTTCAACGATCTGGACCAGGTGCGCGCGATCTTCAAGGAGATCGGCCACGAGATCGCCGCGGTGATCGTCGAGCCGATCGCCGGCAACATGAACATGATTGCGCCACTGCCGGGCTTTCTCGAAGGCCTGCGCGACATCTGCGACGACTACGGTTCGGTGTTCATCGTCGACGAAGTGATGACCGGTTTTCGCGTCGCGCTCGGTGGCGCGCAAGAGGTTTACGGCGTCACGCCGGATATCACCACCTTCGGCAAGGTCATCGGCGCCGGCATGCCGGTTGGCGCCTACGGCGGCAAGCGCGAGATCATGGAAAAGATCGCGCCACTCGGCCCGGTTTATCAGGCCGGTACGCTGTCCGGCAATCCGGTGGCGATGGCGGCGGGGCTCGCCAACCTCAGGTTGATTCAGGAGCCGGGGTTTTTCGAGTCGCTCACGGCAAGAACGGAAGAGCTGTGCAAAGGCCTGGAGGTTGCGGCGCGTTCTGCTGGTGTGGCGCTTCACACGACTTCGATAGGCGGCATGTTCGGCATGTTCTTCACCCGCGAGAGCGCCGTGCACACCTTCGCGCAAGCGCAGGCGTGCGACATCGAGGCCTTCAAGCGCTTCTTCCATGCTTGCCTGAAGCGCGGCGTGTACTTCGCGCCGAGTGCCTACGAGGCCGGTTTCACGTCAAGCACGCACGATGAGTCGGTGATCGCCGAAACCTTGCGCGTAGCTGCGCAAGCCTTCGCCGAAATCGCCTGAGGCTCGCGCCATCGAACTGAATGCGTCGACCGATCTCTTGCGCGTGCTCGCCGACGCGAGCCGCGTGCGCCTGCTCGCGCTGCTGGTCGACGAAGAACTGACCGTCGCCGAGCTGTCGACGATCATGCGCTTGAAACAGCCGCGCGTATCGACGCATCTGGCCCGACTGAAGGAGTCGGGCCTGGTGGTCGACCGCCGTTCCGGCGTCGCCGCCTACTATCGTGCGGCGATCGGCGACTGGCCGGCGCCGACGCGCGCGCTGTGGGACAGCCTTTACGAGCACACCCGCGATGCGGTGCTGGCGGAAGATCGCACGCGCCGCCAGGAGGTGTTGGCGGCTCGCAGCGGCAACGGCAACTGGGCCGACAGCGTCGCCGGAGACATGGAGCGCCACTATTCGCCGGGCCGTACCTGGGAGGCGTCTATGCGCGCCTGCCTGGAGTTGCTGGAACTCGGCGACGTGCTCGATGTGGCCTCGGGAGACGGCGCGCTGGCGCAGTTGCTGGCGCCGCGCGCGCGCACCTTGACCTGTGTCGACTTGAGCGAACGCGTGGTAGCCGCCGGTCAGGCACGACTGGCAGACCAGTCGCATGCGCGCGTGCTGCAGGGGGATATGCACGAGTTGCCGTTGGCCGATCACAGCGTCGATCTGGTGCTGTTGCTGCAGGCGCTGCCCTTCTCGGAACGGCCCGGCCGCGTGTTGGCCGAGGCCGCGCGGGTGCTGCGGCCCGATGGCCGCTTGCTGCTGACCTGCCTCGACCAGCACGAACACCGCTCGGTGGTGGCGCCGTTCGGCCATCGCAACCTCGGCTTCCTGCCGGCGGACTTGCGCCGCCTGATCGGCGACGCCGGCTTTCCGGACACCCGCATCAGCTCCGGCGGCGTCGAGGCCCGCCCGCCGCATTTCCAGGTGTGGGTGGCGACGGCGCGCCGGTGAAGCGGTGTTGGTTGTTGGTGTTGGTGTTGGTTGGCATCGCGCGCAGCGCGCCCCACAACCCGCCGAAACACCCCGCAAGAATTGTAGGAGCGCGCTTGCGCGCGATGCTTCTCGCTCCAACACCAACACCAACACCAACACCAACAACTACCAACACCAGCGTTTGCCTATACAATCCATCGCTCTATCAAGATTAAAGGATCGGCCGTCCAGACGGCCGAAACGAGCAGATGATCGAGTTGCCCTACAAGAACCCCGCCGAATCGCAGCGCCTGATCGCCGACGCGCACTCGCGCATCCTGATCCTGGACGGCGCGATGGGCTCGATGCTGCAGCGCTACAAGCTCGAAGAGAGCGACTATCGCGGCGACCGCTTTGCCCATTTCGGCCACGATCTGAAGGGCAACAATGACCTTTTGGTGCTGACCCAGCCGAAGATCGTGCAGGCGGTGCATCAGGCCTATCTGGACGCCGGCGCCGAACTGATCGAGACCAACAGCTTCAACGCCACGCGCATCAGCCAGGCCGATTACCACCTCGAAGAGGCGACCTACGAGCTGAATGTGGCCGCGGCGAAACTGGTGCGCGAGGCCTGCGATCGCAAATCCGATCAGACGCCCGAGCGGCCGCGTTACTGCGTCGGCGTGTTGGGGCCCACCAGCCGCACCGCGTCGATCTCGCCGGACGTCAACAATCCCGGATTCCGTGCGATCAGCTTCGATGAACTGGCGACGGCCTATCGCGAGTCCACCGAGGGCCTGATCGACGGTGGCGCGCAGATCATCATGGTCGAGACCATCTTCGACACGCTGAACGCCAAGGCGGCGTTGTTCGCGGTCGACCAGGTGTTCGAACGCCGCGGTTACCGGCTGCCGGTGATGATCTCCGGCACCATCACCGACCGTTCGGGACGCACCCTCTCAGGGCAGACCGCCGAGGCCTTCGCCTACTCGCTGCGCCACGCGCGGCCGTTCTCGATTGGCTTGAACTGCGCCCTCGGCGCGCGCGATCTGCGCCCCCACGTCGAGGATCTGGCGCGCAGCGTGGATGCGCTGATCAGCACGCATCCGAACGCCGGACTGCCGAACGCCTTCGGCGAGTACGACGAGTCGCCATCCGACATGTCCGCCACGATCGGCGAGTTCGCCAGCTCCGGCCTGGTCAATATCGTCGGCGGCTGCTGCGGCACCACGCCCGAACATATCCGCGCGATTGCCGAGGCCGTGTCCAGAATGCCGCCACGCGAGGTGCCGACGCCGGCGCCGTACACGCGCCTGTCCGGTCTGGAACCGCTGGTGCTGACGCCGGAGCTGAACTTCATCAACGTCGGCGAGCGCACCAATGTCACCGGTTCGGCGCAGTTCAAGAAACTGATCAAGGACGACCGCTACGATCTGGCGGTCGATGTGGCGCGCCAGCAGGTACAGAACGGCGCGCAGATCATCGACATCAACATGGACGAGGGCCTGCTCGATTCGGAAGCGGCGATGACCCGCTTCGTCAACCTGATCGCGGCCGAACCGGACATCGCGCGGGTGCCGCTGATGATCGACAGCTCCAAGTGGAGCGTCATCGAAGCCGGCCTCAAATGCAATCAGGGCAAGGCGATCGTCAATTCGATCAGCCTGAAGGAAGGCGAAGAATCGTTTCTGGCGCACGCGCGCAAGGTCCAGGAATATGGCGCCGCGGTCGTGGTGATGGCCTTCGACGAACTCGGCCAGGCCGACACCGTCGAGCGCAAGGTCAATATCTGCAAGCGTGCCTTTCACCTGTTGACCGACAAGGTCGGCATGGCGCCGGAAGACATCATTTTCGACCCCAACATCTTCGCCATTGCCACCGGCATCGACGAGCACAACGACTACGCCGTGGCCTTCATCGAGGCCTGCCGCCAGATCAAGGCGGCCATGCCGGGCGTGCATATCTCCGGTGGCGTGTCGAACGTGTCCTTTGCGATGCGCGGCAACAATCCGGTGCGCGAGGCGATCCACTCGGTGTTCCTGTACCACGCGATCCGCGCCGGCATGGACATGGGCATCGTCAACGCCGGCGCGCTGGCGATTTATGACGATCTGCCGGAAGAACTGCGCGAGCGCGTCGAGGATGTGGTGCTCAACAGGCGATCCGATGCGACTGAGCGGCTGCTCGAAATCGCACCGAAGTACGCCTCCGCGGGTCCCGGGTCCCGGGTCCCGGGTCCCGAACAATCGGAGTGGCGGGGCTGGGAAGTGGAGAAACGCCTCGAACACGCGCTGGTGCACGGCATCGACGAGTTTGTCGAGGCCGACACCGAGGCGGCGCGGGCGCGGGCGGACAAGCCGCTGGAGGTCATCGAAGGCCCGCTGATGTCGGGCATGAACGTGGTCGGCGATCTGTTCGGCGCCGGCAAGATGTTCCTGCCGCAGGTGGTCAAATCGGCACGCGTGATGAAGAAGGCGGTCGCCTACCTGATCCCGTACATCGAGGAGGAAAAGCGCCGCAGCGGTGACGTCGCGAAGAACAACGGCAAGATCCTGATGGCGACGGTCAAGGGCGATGTCCACGACATCGGCAAGAACATCGTCGGCGTGGTGCTCGCCTGCAACAATTTCGAGGTGATCGACCTCGGCGTCATGGTGGCCACGCAGAAGATCATCGACACCGCACGCGAGGTCGGCGCCGACATCATCGGTCTGTCCGGGCTGATCACGCCGTCCCTCGATGAAATGCACCATGTCGCCAAGGAGATGCAGCGCCAGGGCATGACCCAGCCGCTGCTGATCGGCGGCGCCACCACCTCGCGCGCGCACACCGCGCTGAAGATCGAGCCGCACTACAAGGCGCCGGTGGTGTGGGTCAAGGACGCCTCGCGCGCCGTGGGCGTCGCGCAGAACCTGGTCAGCGTGCTCGAACGCGAGCGCTTCGTCGCCGAGACCCGCGCCGACTACGCGGAAGTGCGCGAACGCCACAAGGACCGCGGCCCCGGCAAGAAACTGGTATCGCTGGCGCAGGCGCGCGGCAACCGTTTCGACGGCGACTGGGCCAGTTACGAGCCACCGGTGCCGGCGACGCTCGGCCTGACCGTGTTCGACGACTATCCACTGGCCGAACTGCGCGAGCACATCGACTGGACCCCGTTCTTCCAGACCTGGGAACTGGCCGGACGCTATCCGGCAATCCTCGACGACGCCGTGGTCGGCGCCGAGGCGCGCAAGCTGCTGGCCGACGCCAACGCGATGCTCGATCGATTGATCGCCGAAAAGTGGCTGACGGCGCGCGGTGTGTTGGGCCTGTGGCCGGCGAATTCGGTGGGGGAGGAGGTGGAGGTCTATGCGTCATGGAGCGTCGGGACCGGGACCCGGGACCCGGGCGGAAGGCGACAAAGCCAGGAGCGGGACCCGGGCCCGGGCCGAAGCGAGCACACCGCTCCGGCCCTATCGGTGCCTATGGCGCCCCGTCAGACCGCCCAGCCAGTCCCAGCCCGGGTCCCGGGTCCCGGGTCCCGGGTCCCGATGCTGTCGCGGTCCCGGGTCCCGAGGCTATTGGCACTTCCGAGGGCCTCCTCGCCACCCTCTCCTTCCTGCGCCAGCAAGCCGACAAGCCGCCCGGCCGACCGAATCTGTGCCTGGCCGACTTCATTGCACCGAAGTCTTCCGGCAAGACCGACTACATCGGCGCCTTCGCGGTGACCGCCGGGATCGGCATCGAAGCGCATGTCGCCGCTTTCGAAGCCGCGCATGACGATTACAGCGCCATCCTGCTGAAAGCACTGGCGGATCGGCTGGCCGAGGCCTTCGCCGAGCGCCTGCATCAGCGCGTGCGCCGCGAGTTCTGGGGCTATGCGCCGGACGAGCATCTCGACTGCCAGGCGCTGATCGACGAGCGCTACCGCGGCATCCGCCCAGCGCCTGGCTACCCGGCCTGCCCCGACCACAGCGAGAAGCGCGTGATCTTCGATTTGCTGCAGGCGGAGGAAAATGCCGGCATGCAACTGACCGAGAGTTTTGCGATGTTTCCAGCCGCGGCGGTCAGCGGCCTGTATTTCGGCCATCCGGATAGCCAGTACTTCGTCGTTGGCCGCGTGACCAAGGAGCAGGTCGAGGACTACGCCCACCGTCGCGGCCAGGCTCTGCGCGAGGCCGAGCGCTGGCTGGCGCCGGTGCTGGACTACGATCCGGAGGAGTGACGCGCGCGACGCGTGCCGCGCGGCCCTGCCCGCTGGCGCCGCGCCCGCGGCGCCAGCATGACCCTTGCTTCGATGCGACCGAACTTGCCCGGAGGCTTCCGCCGAATCCCGCAGGCTTGCGGTCTGGCGGGCCAAAACGGGTATCGCTACACGGAGCGCAAGACTTTGTTCAGAGGCACCCCCGCTTTAGCTACAATGTGACGTTCTGACTCCAGCGGACAATGACCTCGGCGTGGGCCCTATTTCCATACCAGGCTACGAGATAGAGCGCGAGCTAGGGGTTGGCGGCATGGCGCGGGTGTATCTCGCGATCCAGTCGTCGCTCGAAAGGCGCGTCGCGCTGAAGGTCATGGCGCCGGCATTGGCGGCGGATGCGACCTTTTCCAAGCGCTTCCTGCGCGAAGCCCGCACCATTGCGTCGTTGACGCATCCGCATATCGTTGCGGTCTACGAAGTCGGCGTGACCACCGATCATCTGCATTATTTCTCGATGCAGTTCCTGCCCGGCGGCGATTTCGCCCAGCGCATGCGCAAGGGCGTCGAACAGGCCGAGATCGTGCGGGTGTTGACCGGCATCGCCAAGGCCCTTGGCTTTGCCCACCAGCAGGGCGTCGTCCATCGCGATGTCACCCCCGGCAACATCATGTTCGATGCCGCGGACACCCCGCTGCTGACTGATTTTGGCATCGCCCGGGCGCTGAGCGGCTCAACCCGCATCACCAGCACCGGCGTCAGCATCGGCACCAGCAATTACATGAGCCCCGAGCAGGCGCGCGGCGCCGAGGTCGATGCGCGCTCGGACCTGTACAGCCTGGGCGCCCTCGCTTTCGAGGCGCTGGCCGGGCGTCCGCCATACCAGGGACCGGATGGTTTCGCGGTGGCTTACGCCCATGTGTTCGAGCCGATTCCGCGCCTGCCGCAGGAGCTCCGTCACTGGCAGGCTTTCATCGACAAGGCGCTGGCCAAGGATCCCAAGGACCGGTTTGCCGCCGCCGACGAATTCATCGCTGGCCTGCAGGGTGTGCCGGTGCCCGGCCGCGGCGTCGTGGCGCCGGTCCCACGGACCCGCGACACCCTGCCGGTGGCCGCGCAGGGCAACACGGTGATCGAAAACCTGGCACGTCAGGTCGAATTGCCGGTTGATCCCGCGCCGTCGCGGCCGCAGCCATGGGCGCGCCTGGCCTTGATTCTGGTGCTGATCGCCGGACTGGGCGCAGCGGCCTACGGGCTGTGGCAGCGATCGCCAGGCAAGCCGACGGCGGCGCCGCCGGCTACCGCGGTGATGCCGCAAACGCCGCCGGTCAAGCCGGCACCCGTCGTGGCGCCTGCGATTGCCGATCCGGTGACGCCGGGGCCGCCTGCCGACGCGACCGCCACTGGAGCGAGCGAGCCGGGCAGCGAGTTGCTGCCGCCAATCGACGGCGAGGTCGCGGTGCCGGTCGAAGGCGAGGTCCCGCCGCCGACCGCCGCGGAATTCACCGTTCCGCCGCCGGAGCAGGTCATCGCCACCTTCCTCGATCTGGGCAAGGCGCTGCTGGGCATGCAGCGCTTGTTGCTGCCGCCCGAGGCCAACGCCACCTTGTTCTACGCGCGCGTGCTGGCGCTCGATCCGCGGAACGAGTCGGCGCGTGCCGGCTTGTCGGCGGTGGTCGATGCGTACCTGGCGCTGGCTGACGTCGATCTCGACGCCGGCCGCGTCGCCGAGGGCAAGGAGCGCCTGGATCGCGCGCGCCAGGTTGCCGCGACACCGGGCCTGGACAAGGCCGCCTTGCTGACGCGCATCGACGCGCGCTGGAACCAGCGCGTCGCCGCGCTGCGCGAGAGCGCGCGCACGGCTCTGGCCAGCTGGCGCGGCAACGAGGCTGAAGCGATCGTTGTCAAGGCCTTGACCCTGGTCCCCGGCGACAAGGAACTGACCCAGTGGCTGGCGGAAGCCAAGGTCATTGGCAAGCCCGGCTATCGCTTCCGCGACAGCGCCGATTCCCCGGAACTGATGATCGTCGGCGGCGGCAGCGCGATGCTCGGCGGCAGCCGTCGCGGCGGCGATGTGCGCGTCGACCTCAAGCAGCCATTTGCGGTTGCCCGGCGCGAAACCAGCGTTGCCGACTTCCGGCGTTTCGTCGATGCGGCCAAACACGCGGTGACCCGCGAAAGCTGCCGCGACGGCGACGGCGGCTTCTTTTCTTCCGGATCGAAGAGCCGCACCTGGCGCGAACCGGGGTTTACCCAGGGCGGCGACCATCCAGTGGTCTGCGTCGGCTTCGATGATGCCAGCGCTTATGCGCGCTGGCTGTCACAGACCACCGGAAAGAAATACCGTCTGCTGTCCGAAGCCGAGTGGCAGTTCCTGGCGGGCCAGGTCAAATCCAGACCCTGCGCCACGGGCAACCGCGCCGACCAGAGCTACAAGAAGGCAGAAGGTGGCAGTGGCGCACTCAACTGCGACGACGGCTTCGCCATGACCGCCCCGGCCGGGCGCTTTGAGGCGTCGCCGCCCGGAATCTATGATATTGAGGGCAATGTGCGCGAATGGGTCGCCGATTGCGCGAACGACAGCCATGTCGGGCGTCCGGCAGATCAGAGCGCGCGCAGCGGCGGGAACTGCAACGAGCGCATGATCATGGGGAGTGCCTGGCACAGCGACGATGATGAGCCGGCGGTGATCGTCAGGCGCGCCGAAGGGCGCAAATGGCTGAGCAACACGGTCGGATTCCGCGTGGCGCGCGACCTGGAACCGGTCGCCGCGACGCAGCGTTGATCTGCTGCATGGGCACTTTTGGGTATTTCTTGGGGGACGAATGAAGCTACTTTTTCCGAATGGTGAGCACGCGCCGGTCGAACTCGACTCCGGGCGCGCCGTGCTGGGCAGCGCTGCCGATGCCGACATCGCGCTGATGGCGCCGGGGATTGCCCCGCGCCACGTCGAGATCGAGTTTACCGGCGCCACGGCCAAGCTCACCGTTTCGCACCCCGAGAATCTGGTGACGGTCAACGGCAAGGCGGTCACCACCAGCATCGAACTGAAGCCGGGCGATCTGGTGACCTTCGCCGCGATCCGTGCACGCGCGGTCGCGGTGGAAAAGGCCAGCCATGCGCCGCCACCGAAGCCGCGCGATATCGATGTCGACGACGACGGGCGCACCAAGGTGCGGGTGGCGCTGCCCAAGTTCGTCCTGCGCGGAGTCTCCGGCGTCACCTTCGGCAAGATCTACCCGGTGCAGTCGACGGTGGTCATCGGTCGTCAGAGCGAATGCGAGATTCCCATCCCCTCGGAAGAGGTCTCGCGTCGGCATGCCGAACTGCGGGTCACGCCCGATGGCGTCATGGTCGAGGACCTGGGTTCGTCGAATGGCACCTACGTCAATGACCGTCGCATCACGCGCCAGCTGATGAAGGCGGGCGACGAGCTGCGTCTGGACACCATTCGCTTTCTGTTGCTGGCACCCGGCCAGGAAATGGGCCAGGCTGCGGCGCGCAACGAGGCTCCCGCGCCTTCCCCGGCGGCCGCCAGACCGGTGGCGAAATCGAGTCGTACTGGTTTGATGTGGGCGATCGTCGCCGTGGCCATTCTGTCGTTGAGCGCCGTTGCGGCGCGCCTGATGGGCTTGTTCTAGGCGCAGTCGCAGCGGCCAGGATGCAAGGTCTGGCGCGGCCGGAGCGGCGCTGCAGAGCGCCGCGCGCCAACGCCGCGTTGCCCGCAGTTGCGGCAGGGGCGCGGCGGTCGCTGTCCTTGCGTCAGGCCTGCCAGCGCAAGGACAGATCGATGGCACGCACATGCTTGGTGAGCGCGCCGATCGAGATGTAGTCGACGCCGAGCGCGCACAACGCCTGCAGGCGCTCCTCGCCGATGCCACCGGAGACTTCCAGTTCGACGCCAGCCGGGCGCATCGCCACTGCGCTGCGCATGTCGTCCAGCGACAACTCGTCGAGCATGATGCGATCCGGCGCGGCAGCCAGCGCCTCGCGGTATTCAGTCAGTGACTCGACTTCGATCTCGACCAGCAGGCCGGGCCACAGCGCCCGCGCCCGCGCAATGGCCGGTGCGATACCGCCAGCGGCAAGGATGTGGTTCTCCTTGATCAACACGGCGTCGTAGAGGCCCATCCGGTGGTTCTCGCCGCCACCGACCTTGACCGCGTATTTCTGTGCATAACGCAGTCCGGGCAGGGTCTTGCGCGTGTCCAGAAGACGCGTGCGGCTGCCGCTGGTGTGCGCCACATGCGCAGCGGTGATGGTGGCGGTTCCCGACAGCGTCTGCAGGAAGTTGAGCGCGCTGCGCTCGGCGCTGAGCAGTGCGCGCGCCTGTGCGCGAATGCTGCAGAGCTGCGCGTTGGCCGCGACCCTGGCGCCATCGGCGTACTGCCAGTCGATCCTGCACGCCGGATCGAGGCTGGCAAAGCAGGCATCGAACCACGCCTGACCCGCCAGCACCATCGGCTCGCGTGCGATGACCGTCGCTAAGCCCTGGGTCGCAGCATCCACCAGGGCCGCGCTGGCATCGCCGCTGCCGATGTCTTCAGCCAGGGCACGGGCCACATCGGCGGCGACGATCGCCGCGCAGGGTGCACCGACCTTGATCGGCTCGCCGGGCGGCATCGGGTACGAAGCAGGCATGAGGGGAAGGCTCGTCGGCATCGGGGGAGTGCAAGCATAGACGCGCGGCCACGCAGCCGGGCACAGGGCGGGGGGGGGGCCTGGGGGGGGGCGCGGGGGGGGGGGGGGGGGGGGGGGGGGGGGGGGGGGGGGCGCCGCGGGGCCCGGGCGCGGGGGGGCGGGGGGGGGGGGGCCCCCCCCCCCCGGGGGGGGGGGGGGGGGGGGGGGGGGGGGGGCCCCCCCTCGACCCCGGCGTCGCGGGCAGACCTTCCCTCAGCGTGCCTGCGTTTCGCCCTCGGCAGCGCCACCACCATAGTCTCCCGACTGACCGACCGAGCTCTTCAGTCGCTCGACAATGGCATCCAGCGCGCGATCGAACAGTGGTACGTCTTCCAGCAGCATCGCGCGTCCGTGACGTAGTTCTGCCGCCAGCGCCCAGATCGTCTTGTCGGCGACTTTCAGGCCTTTGCGGTTGACGAACAGGAACTTGCTGCTGATCGGACTTACCCAGGACAGCTTGGCGCGCTCGGCGCGCGTCTCGCTGTGACGGAACTCGACCCAGGTGCCAACCTTGATGCCTCGGGCCAGGTCGTAAAAACTGTCCTGGATCTCTGCTTCCGGATCGACTTCGGCCTCGCTGCTTTCCGGCCGTCGCGCCAGTTCGTCGACGAAATTCTCTTCGCCACCGGAGCCCCTCGTCCGTGGGCTTGGCCATGCGCGTCGGGTCGCTGGTACCACCGCCGTCACCGTCGCCGGCGGTCGCCGTCTCGCTCGCGACCTTGGGCGCGGGATCGAGCTGCGATTCGTAGAAGGCGCTCAAGTCGGTCAACAACTGGCGCACATCGTTGTCGTGGTAGGCGACCATCGCCAGCCCCTGGCGCAACACCTTTTCCATCTCCGGAATCAGCGCCCGCAGTCGCGCGCGCTCGGCATCGGAGTTCTTCGGCTGGGCGGCCCAGACCATCTCGTCGGCAACCCGCAACGAGGTCTTCCACGGATGCGAGCCTTCGCCCTGGCGCAGAATGGTCAACACCAGCACATTGGCCCAGGGTCGCGTCAGGATATGACGGATGACCTCGGGGAGTTTCTTGCCTTCGATACGCGACAGAATCTCGCGCGCCGCGGTCTTGCGCGCGCCTTGCAGGCGTTCGCGACCGCGGGCGGCCTCGGCTGCGCGCAGCTCGGCGACTTCCGCGCGCTTGCGCGATGAGCCGACGAATTCTCGAAAATCCTTGAGCAGCCGCTCGAAGATCTGCACGTCGTCGCTGAAATCCTTCAGCAGCGCCTCGACGACGCTCTTGACCTTTTCGTAGAAGCGACCGTCCTTGTCGCTCTCCTCGCTCCACGACAAGCCCGCCTGGGCGAGTTCGTCGAGCAACTGGCGCGCCGGATGCTCCTTCTGGGCGAACAGTTCCTTGTCGAGGATGGCGCACTTGAGATAGGGAATCTGCAGGCGCGCCAGCAGTGCCTGCATCTCGGCGGGCAGGTTGCGATCCTGCAGGATGAACTCGAACAGCATGCCGACCAGGTCGATGGTGTCCTCGTCGACCGCGGCCATGCCGTGCTTCTCGTTGCCCGACCCCAGGCGATGCAACTGGCCGACCAGTTCTTCCTTGATCTGGACGGTGGGCACCATCTGCATCATCGGGCCCAGGTTGCCCTGCGGCGGCAAGGACACCGCCTGGCTCTGCAGGATGCTCAGCGCGTTGACCAGGTCATTGGTCGCAAATGCCTGACCGGGCACGCCGCTGAAGCCGCCCGGCGAGATACCGCGCCGCGACGACAGCAAGGAGCGCACCGTGTTGTACAACTCGATCTGCAACTCGGCTTCGGCAACGGCAGCTGCCGAATAGACATTGCCGCCCGCCTGACTGTCGTACTCGCGCACGGCCTGCACTTCGGGGCTGGCTTCAGGTCGGCCCGGCGTCGACTGCGCGCGCCGCGTGTTGGCAATCGGGTACTTCAGTTGCGGCAGGACGCCAGCCTGCACCAGATGATGATTGACCTCCTCGTAGAGCAGATCGAGGCCACCCATCACATGCTTGTCGAACAGCTTCAGGATCAGCAACTTGACGTTGAGGTCGATCTCCAGTTCGATCAGCGTCGACTGAAAGGACTGACACAGGGTGCGTGGCGCCAACGGATTGTTGTTCTCGTCGACCTTGTTACCCCCGGCCAACACCGACATGCGCTGTTCGATGGCGTAAAGATGCTGCGAAAGCCGGTTGGTGGCCTTGCCCACCATCGCCGATACCGCCAGCGACTCCTCGAGATCCTTGTCGTCGAACAGGGCCAATCCCGATGGGCCGGCAGGCGCTTCCTCGACGACGCGCGGCGCCGCCGGGCCAAACTGCGCAAATTCGCGCGTCATCTGCTCCTGGAACAGACGCTCCACCAACTGCCGCTTCTTGCGCACTTCGCGCATGCCATCGAAGTAGCGTGTCTGGATCGTGTTGTTCTCGGCTTTCTCGGCGAGATCGAACAGCGCGTCGTCGACGCTGTCGAACAACGCGCCGACCAACAATGCCAGTCGCTTCTGCGCGATCCCGCGGCATTGCTTGATCAGGTCGCCGACTCGGTCCATCGCGTGCGACTGTGCTGCCTGTCGCTGCTGCAGATCGACAACCTTGTTGCCCTCGTTGCCGTTGGTCACGAACATCCCCCTGGATGGGCTGAAGTCGCCACTTCAGCGCTAGGTACAGATGTGCAGCCTACCGCATACAGCTTGCGCACGTCCTGCCGCCGGGGCAAAGTCGGCGCACGGTCACACAAGGTCGCCAGCTCAGCCCGGAAAGCCCTGAAACTGGACCGTTCCGATGCCATCCTCGGGCAGCAGCACCGGGATGTCGTCCTCGATGCGGTAGATCACCTTGCCGTCATCGGAGATCAAGCCAGCCTGAAACGGTGCACTGACGGCACGTCCGTTCACGTCCTGAACGCTCCCGGCGCCGATCGCCGCATTCAGCCATTGCTGCTGGTCCGCGCGCAGCAGTCGCAACGGGCGCCGCGACACCGGGCAGCAGAGTATTTCGAGCAAGCGCCTGTCGATGGCCATGGTCATGGTTGGTCGGTTTCGATTGGACAGCTAACATAGCGCGCTCCCCCAAGCATCTCCAGAAGCCAGCGTGGAAACGATCCTGCCTGTAGTAGGAGTGGTCATGGGCTCGCGATCGGACTGGGACACCATGTCCGCGGCGGTCGAACTGCTCGAAGAATTGCGCATCGGCCATGAGGTGCGGGTGGTCTCGGCACACCGAACGCCCGACTTGCTGTTCAGTTACGCCGAAGAGGCGGTCGACCGCGGCATCAAGGTGATCATCGCCGGCGCTGGCGGCGCCGCGCATCTGCCCGGCATGCTGGCGGCGAAGACCTGGCTGCCGGTCCTCGGCGTGCCGGTGCAGTCCAAGACACTGAATGGTGTCGATTCCTTGCTGTCGATCGTGCAGATGCCCGCTGGCGTGCCGGTCCTGACCCTGGCGATCGGCGTGGCCGGTGCCAAGAATGCCGCGCTGGCGGCGGCGGCGATCCTGTCCTTGAGCAACCCACTGCTGGCAGCGCGCTTGATCGAGCTGCGTCAGGCGCAGACCGAGCGCGTGCTGGCCGAACCCGACCCGCGGCGACCGGCATGCGAATAGGCGTGATCGGTGGCGGTCAGCTGGCGCGGATGATGGCGCTGGCGGCATCGCCCTTGGGCATTCGCGTGCATGCGCTCGATCCGGCGGTCGATGCCTGTGCCGGCGAGGTGGCACCGCTGGAGGTGGCGGCCTTCGACGATCTGATCGCGCTGCATCGCTTTGCCGATCTGTGCAATGCGATCACCTTCGATTTCGAGAACGTGTCGGCGCCGGCACTGAATGAGCTCGCAGCGGTGCGGCCGGTGCGCCCGAATCCGTTGTCGCTGGCCACGGCGCAGGACCGCGGCGCCGAAAAGGCATTGTTTGCCCGCATCGAAACTGCCGTCGCGCCGTTTGCCATCATCGACCAGCCACAGCAGATCGCCGCTGCCGCGGTCAGCGTCGCTTTTCCGGCAATTCTGAAGACGCGGCGCTTCGGTTATGACGGCAAGGGCCAGATCAACGTCGCCGACGCCAGCCTGCTGGAAGACGCCTACACGCGCCTGGGCAACGCGCCCTGCGTACTGGAAACGCGCGTGCACTTCCAGCGTGAGCTGTCGCTGGTGGCGGTGCGGGCTCTGGACGGCGAGATCCGCTGCTATCCGCTGGTCGAAAACGTTCACGTCAACGGCATCCTGTCGCTGACGCTGGCGCCCGCCGAAGTGACGCCGCTGCTCGCGGCCGCGGCGGAACGCTGCGCGCGCAGGGTCGCCGAGGCACTCGACTACGTCGGCGTGCTGGCGATCGAGTTCTTCGATGTGGACGGCCAACTGGTCGCCAACGAAATGGCGCCGCGCGTCCACAACAGCGGTCACTGGAGCATCGAGGGTGCGGTCACCAGCCAGTTCGAGAACCACATTCGCGCAGTGGCCGGACTGCCGCTGGGCGATACCGCCGCCCATGGGGTTTCCTGCATGTTGAACTGGATCGGCGACCTGCCCGATCGCAACCGCGCGCTGACCGTCCCCGGCCTGCACTGGCACGATTACGGCAAATCGGCGCGCGCCGGGCGCAAGGTCGGGCATGCGACGATCACGGCGCCCGACCGCTCCACCCTGCTCCGGCGCCTGCATCAGGCGGCCGAGGTACTCGATCGCCAAGCACAGATCGCACCGGCAATCGCGCGGCTGTTGTAGGCCGGTGTATCGCGCAGCGATTCACCGGCAGGGTCTCGGCGCAAGCACCCGGTGAACGCGCTTCGCGCGTACACCGGGCTACCAGGAGCGACTCAGCCCATCTGCGCCGAGACAAAGTCCCAGTTGACCAGGTTCCAGAACGCCTCGACGTACTTGGCGCGCAGGTTGCGGTAGTCGATGTAATAGGCGTGTTCCCACACATCGCAGGTCAGCAGGGGCTTGTCGGCGCCGGTCAGCGGCGTGGCCGCGTTGCTGGTGCTGGCGAGTGCCAGGCTGCCATCGGCTTTCTGCACCAGCCAGGCCCAACCGGAACCGAAGGTGCCGATTGCGGTCTTGGTGAACTCTTCCTTGAACTTGTCGAAACTGCCAAACGCGGTGTCGATGGCAGCCGCCAGCGCGCCAGTCGGTGCGCCGCCGCCATTGGGCTTCAGGCAGTTCCAGTAGAAGCTGTGGTTCCACACCTGGGCAGCATTGTTGAACACGCCGCCACTCGACGAGCGCACGATCTCCTCCAGGCTCTGGTTCTCGTGGGCGGTGCCCTTGACCAGGTTGTTGAGGTTGGTGACGTAGGCCTGGTGGTGCTTGCTGTAGTGGAAATCGATGGTTTCCGGCGAGATGTGCGGCGCCAGCGCGTCGCGCGCGTACGGCAGGGCAGGCAGTTCGATGGCCATGGTGATGCTCCTGAGGGTATCTGGATGGGGTCTCGCCGTTTCCGGCGGGATTCTGGCCCGGCCATGCTAGCCGAGCATTGCGTCAAGTGGACGTGGGCTGGCACACACGCCAGCGCGGTTGACCTCGCGCCGAGAGAATTCACCTTACTGCGGATCGCGAAAGCGATCCGGCGCCGGATTCAGATGCCCGCAGACTTTGCACGTACGGCGTTCGATCGAGCGGTAGAAACGCTCGAATACCGCCGGGAATTGCGTTTCGATGTTCTCCAGCGCGAAGTACTCCTCGAACAGCTTGTGGTTGCACTGCTCGCAATACCACTGCAATCCATCGCGCTCATGCGCCAGACGCTTGCGCTCGATCACCAGGCCGATGGAGTCGGCCATGCGCTGCGGCGAATGCGGCACGCCGGGCGGCAGATAGTAGATCTGGCCGGCGCGAATCGGCACGTTGCGGGCCGCGCCGTCGACTTGCAGGCGCAGCACCATTTCGCCTTCGATCTGGTAGAAAAACTCCGGACCTTCTTCGACGTGATAGTCGCTGCGCTGGTTCGGGCCGCCGACGATCATGACGATGAAATCGCCATCGACGATGCACTTGTTGGCCACCGGCGGCTTCAGCAAATGCCGGTGCTCGTCGATCCAGGCCTGGAAATTGATCGGGGTGGTCCACATGGCCGGCGCCGTGAGCTTGAGTGGGAGGCGAAGGTTAGCGGATGCGGGCCGCCATCTGAACCGCAACTGTCCCTGCCGAAACCGCTAACGCCCTCTTTACGCGGCGAGGGCAGTCAATTCGCCAGACTCCCGCCGACTTCACGCCGAACTGCCCGCACCGATGCGAACCTGGCCGCTGCTGTTGTTACTGTTGCTGCTCGCGGCGGATGCACGCGCCGCTGACGAGATCGTGCCACCCGTGGAGATCGCGGCGCCGAGCACGCAGACCGTGGCCTCCGCGCAACTGCTCGATGCCGTGGTGGTCAGCGGTGCGCAGCCGGGGCCGGGCCTGTGGCGGGTGTCCAAGGGTGATCACGTGCTGTGGGTACTTGGCACCCTGAATCCGCTGCCCAAGCGCATGCATTGGGTGTCGCACGAAGTCGAGCAGGTCATTGCGCAGTCGCAGGAAGTGCTGCTCGGGCCGGGGGCGAAGCTGAAAAACAAGATCGGCATATTCCGCGGCCTGATGTTGCTGCCGGCTGCGATCGGATCGCAGAAGAACCCGGAGAAGCAAAAGCTGGTCGATGTGGTGCCGCCGGAGTTGTACGCGCGCTGGCTGCCGTTGAAAGCGCAGTACATCGGTCGCAGCCGCGGCATCGAGAAGCAGCGTCCGCTGTTCGCGGCGCTGAAGTTGTATGACAAGGCGATCGCCCGCAACCGGTTGACTCAGGACAATCTGGTCTCACCGGTGGTCCGCAAGGCGGCGAAAAAATCCAAGGTGCCGATCACCACGCCTGAGATCGAGATCGACATCGGTGATCCGCGCGAGGCGATCCGCGACTTCGCCGGCAGCCGACTCGACGATCTCGATTGTTTCGCCAAGACGCTGGACCGGATCGACACCGATCTTCAGACCATGCGCGAGCGCGCCAATGCCTGGGCCACCGGCGATATCGACATGCTGCGTTCGTTGCCGTTCACCGATCAGAACCAGGTGTGCAGCGACGCCATCCTGCAAGCTGGCGTGATGCGCGAGCGCGGGCTGGACGACATGCGCGAGCGCCTCGAATCGGTCTGGCTGGAAGCTGCGCAAGCGGCTCTGGACAAGAACCAGAGCACCTTTGCGTTGTTGCCCATGCGCCAGTTGCTGGCACCCGATGGCTACATCGCGCGTCTGCGCGAGCGCGGCTACGAAGTCGAAGAGCCGTGATAGGTTAAAGTTGCGATGCGGGCGACAGCTTTGCCAGAACAGCCGATCCGCCCGACAGACATCCTGGAATCGACCCACCCATGGCTCTGAGTCTCCCGCTGCTGATGCTGGCGCTTGCCCTCGGCGCCCCTGGCGATATCTACCGCTGCACCGACACGGCGGGAAAGGTCAGCTTCCAGGACCAGCCCTGCGTCCGTGGCACGTCGGCACAGCTCGCTCGGCACGGCGATGATCCGGCCACCAGCGAGCGCGAGCTCCGGCAATGGCTGGACAGCTATCGCGGGCGCCAGTCAGGGTCGCAGAGCCCCGGCGCCGCCCCGGCGCAGCAGGATCGGTCGCGGTATGTCGGCGGCGTGGTCAGCGAAGCGCAACTCGCCATGTGTTCCGAGCGCTTCCTGCACTGCGCGCAAGGCGACGCGGCAGCGATGGACGCCTGCGTGGACCGCCTGCCACGATGCGGCTCATCCGCAAGCGCGCCCTGCTGTCCGCAGGCCTGCGTCGACCGCTATCAATCACTGCGTGGCGACGGCCAGGCACTGGCCACCTCGGTGCGGCTGGCCTTGCTGGACCCGGCGGCGCCTGCTTGTGGCAGTGGCGCCGCACTGCGCTGATCGAGTTCGAGTCCGGCTTGAGCGGTCTCGACGAAATCCTCGGTCAGGCGTCCTTGCTGCTCTTCGTCTGATCGCCAGACGCCGGTTCCGATGGCTTGGATGCCAGCTTCTTCTGCCGCTTTTCTTCCTGCTGCTTGGCTTTCTTCAGCTCGCGCTGGCGCTTGTCGAACGAATAATTGGGCTTGGCCAAGGTGTGCTCCGGTTAGTTGGCCCATGATTCTAGCGAATAGCGCGCGTGCACGGGCAAGGCTTGTGAATCGCTCGGCAGGTGCTTCTGCAGGACGGAGCTCGCTCCAATACTGTTCGGTGAGGACGTAGGTCACGTTGGCCATGCTTCTTGGCCTACGTGACATCGCGCCCTCACTGTCACGTAGGCCGAAAAGCGCGGCCAACGTGACCTACATTTGCTCTGCGCGCGCCTGAGCCGCGCTACGACGGTTTCCCCTGCCCCGCGACTAGTAGGGTCCCGCCGGCCCCCACACGCTGATCGCCCAAACCACGCAGAGGCAGGCGGAAAACAGCGCCAGCGCCAGCCACGGCGAGCGCCATCTGGCGTCGGCGGCGTCGCTGCGCTGCTTGCGGCCACTGAGCATCGGCTGGACCAGATCCTCGCGCTTGAGCAAGCGATACGCCGACACTGCACCCAGGTGCACGACGATCAGGAACAACAGCAGTTTCTGTCCCAGGTGGTGCCATTCGGTCCATTGGGCGCTGGCCGCGATCGAAATGCGTTCGGACAGCGGTCCGTACCATTCGATCTCGTCGTTGCTGAACAGTCCGCTGACGGTCTGCGCCAGGATCAGTGCCAACATCGCCAGCACCGCCAGTGCGCCGAGCGGATTGTGGCCGATCGCCGGCGCGTAGTCGGCGCTGCGCCAGTTGCGCAGATAGCGCCCGATGGCGCCGGGGCCGCGCACGAAATCGACAAAGCGCGCGTGCTCGCTGCCGAACACGCCCCAGAGCAGCCGGAACAGCACCAGCGCGAGCATCGCGTAGCCAAACCGGAAGTGCCATTCCATGGTCAGCCAGCCGTATTCGCCCGTCGCGTAAAGGCCGGCGACGCACAGCACCATGGCCCAGTGCGTCAGCCGGACCGGCAAATCCCAGACGCGGATGGATCGAGACGTCGCCATGGTCAGGACCCGAGGCCTTCGATGTGTTCATCGGCGATCGCAAAGCCGCCGAGCTGCGCAAAGGCACGGCCGCGCTCGGCGTAGTCGCGGAACTGGTCGAAACTGGGTGCGCCGGGGGACAGCAACACGACGCCGTCGGCGGGCACCAGATGGCGCGCTGCAGCCACTGCCTCCTCCAGCGTCTCGACCAGCTTGAGTGCCGGGCGGTGCTCGGCCAGAGGGCCGATGGCGTCCTCGATCTGCGCATGGATGCGCGGGCCGTTCTGGCCCATCGCAATCAGCGCGTGGGGCGGCTCAGCGGCAATCTGGCGCGCAAACTCACCCCAGTCGAGCCCGCGATCAAAGCCGCCGACGAGCACCACGACCGGTCGCGGCGCGAGACTGCGCAGCGCCGCCAGGGTGGCTTCCGGCGTGGTCGCGATGCTGTCGTCGATCCAGGTGACGCCATGGCTGCTGCCGACATGCGACAAGCGATGCGGCAGCGGCTTGAACTCGCGCACCGCCTGCAACAGCGTGCGCGGATCGTGGCCGAAGGCCTCCACGATGGTGAAGGCGGCTGCCACATTGCTGGCATTGTGCGCGCCGGCCAGATGCGTTTCGGTCAGGTCGATGACATGCTCGTCGGCGTGCCAGACCTGCGCACCACGGCTATGCCAGGCGTGGCGATCGTTGAACAGCACCTGGCGTTCGCTGCCCTCGGCGTGCGCCATCAGGCGTGCGTCGGCGCCGTTGAGCACGGTCAGGTCGGCGTTGCCGTGGATGCAGACCTTGAGCTTGTCCCGGTAGTAAGTTTCTTCGTCGCCATGCCAGTCGAGGTGTTCCGGCGACAGGTTGAGCACCGCCGCGATCGCTGGATGGCCGCCGAAATCCGCCGCCTGATAGCTCGACAGCTCGATCACCCAGTAGTCCGGCTCGGGCTGCGGTTCCATCACATCCAGCAGCGGCAGCCCGATGTTGCCGGCCAGCACCGTACGCGCACCGGTGGCCCGCAGCAGCGCAGCGGTCAGAGCACTGGTGGTGCTCTTGCCCTTGGTGCCGGTGATGACGATGGTCTTGTCGTTGCGGTGCTGGGCAAACCACATGGTGGTGCCGGAGATGAAACGGGTGCCACGAAAATGCGCCCACTCCATCGCCCGCGTGTGCTTGTACGGGCTGATGCCGGGCGACTTGACGACGATCTGGTAGGGCCCGAAGGTGCCAGCCTGGACCTCTTCGGCGACCACCTCGATCAACGGGTCGTTGCCAAAATCCCAGGACGCCGCCTCGGCCGGGGTCAGGATCACGCCAAATTTCTTCTCCGGGAAGATGCCGCGCAGGAAACGCAGTGCGGCCTGGCCCTCCTGGCCATAGCCCCAGATGGCCACCTTGCGCATGACGAAAGCTTCGAGGCTGATATGCATGCTGGCTCGCGCAACCGAATGGATGACGTGATGATGCGTGGCCGCGCGTGAAGATGCACTGGCTGGGTGCTCTGGACATGCGCGTTTGCTCGCATGCCAAGAGCGGGGCAGGGGGCAGGGGCCGAGTCTCGTGTCATGCCCAAATCATGCCGATGAACGGTGCATTTCTGATTGTGGGTTTGATCGTGCTCAACCGTGGGACGAGGTCCAGGCTTGCCTCATGGTCCGAACATGCGCTTACGGCTGGTCCCCTGCCCCCTGCCCCGCTCTTCATGGCGTCTTCGCGTCACTCCCACAAACTCACCTTGGTCGTCGTCAGCGTGTACGCCGAGGCCGCGATGTCGTTCTTGATCTGTTCGACATTCAGCGTGCCCTCGATCCAGTACGCATCGTAGATTTCGGTCACCGGGATCGGCTTGGCCAGGCGCGCCAGGATGATCTGGTTGGGTGGTGGCGGTGGCACGTGGATGCAGGCGCCGAAATAGGGAACGATGAAGAACTCGCTCATCTGGCTGTCGCCATCGACCTCGACCGGCACGATGTAGCCGGCGATCTTCACCTTCAGACCGTTCAACTCCTTGATTGCACGGAAGCTGCCCGTCTGCACCTGCTTGAAACTGCCCTCGTGGGTGACCGCCGGAGTGTCCATCAGCGAGTCGACCTCGTCCTTGGGCATCAGTTCCAGCCAATCGAGCTCGCGCGCCGCCTGGTCAGCGGCCATCAGCGGGGTCGCGGTGAGCAGCAACAGGGCAGTGATCAGCGGCAACACACGCATGCGGAGTTTCGCCTCGCGTCAGATATCAGATACGGATGGTCAGGCCATCGGCCAGCGAACGCCGATAGGCCAGCAGCGCGGGCAGGATTCCGGCGATCTGGCCACCAACCAGCACCGCCAGTACCAAGCCTAGCTCACGCAAGGTGAATGTCAGGGGCTGCAAATGCAAACCAAATTGCCCGCTGAGCGATGGCGCCAGCAGCAGCACGCCCAATTGCACCAGCGATACGCCGAGCGCGGTGCCCAGCAGCGTGATCAGAGCGGACTCCAGCATCAGCAAGGCAGCGATCTGCCACGGCCGCGCACCGATCGCGCGCAGGATCGCCATCTCGCGGCGACGCTCGCTCAGCGTGCTGACCAGCGCCGTCGTCATGCCGAGCAAACCGGCCACCACGACGCACCAGGCCACCAGCAGCAGCGCCGACTCGGCGACACCGACCAGGCTCCACAATTGCGCCATCGTCATTGCCGGCATGATCGCCAGCAGCGGTTCGCCGCTGTACTCGTTGATCTGACGCTGCAAGGCGAATGCCGCAGCGCGATTCTTCAGCCCAAGAAACACCGCCGTGATGGTCTGCGGCGCCGCCGCCGCGGTTGCAGGAGCGACGTGCACGTCGTGACCGACCTCGCGGGAGGCATCGCCATCGCCCGCAGTCGGGCGCCGCGGAATCCGCACCCCATGCTGCCAGTCGGCATGCATCGCCTCGATGCTCTGCAGCGACACATGCAGCGTGCGATCGACCGGCGTGCCGGTGCGTTCGAGGATGCCGACCACGCGGAACGGCTGATCGTCATGGACCATGATGTCGCGATTGCCGATGCCATGGGCAATGACGACTGCATCGCCGATCTCGTATCCCAGGCGCGCTGCCACCTCGGCACCGAGCACCGCCTCGCCGATGCCGGCAAACTCGGCGCCGCGCGCCAGCTTCAGCCCGCGCTGGTCGGCATATCTGAAATGCTCGAAATAGGTGCTGGTGGTGCCGAGTACGCGATAACCCCGGTGCGAATCGCCCAGCGAAATCGGAATCGCCCAGGCGACCTGCGGTAGTGCGGCCAACTCCTGAAAGCTGCTGTAGCGGATGTTGTTGCTGGCGTCGCCGATGCGGAACACCGAGTACAGCAGCAACTGCACCGGACCGGTGCGCGCGCCGACGATCAGATCGGTGCCGGAAATGGTGCTGGCGAAGCTCCGGCGCGTCTCGACGCGCAGGCGCTCGACCGCGAGCAAAAGGGCGACGCTGATCGCCACCGTGAACAGCGTCAGCGCCACGGCAAAACGGCGGTTCCACAGGCTGGCGCGGGTGATCTTCAGCAGCATCAGGTGGCTCGCGCACGATTGATTTCGATGAGATCGACGCTGCGGTCGAATCGCGACTCCAGGCTGCGATCATGACTGACGAACAGCAGAGCGGCGCCGGCTCGGCGACACTCGTCGAACAGCAGGGCGAGGAAATCGTCGCGAGTATCGGCATCCAGCGCCGAGGTCGGCTCATCGGCGATCACCAGTTCAGGCGCGCCGATCAGCGCGCGCGCGGCCGCGACCCGCTGCTGCTGGCCGACCGACAGTTCCGCCGCCGGCCGTCCGGCTACCTCGTCGACATCCATCTGCATCCGCTCCAGCAGCATCCGCGCCTGGGCACGTGGATCGGCACCGGCCCGCTCGGCGCGGCGCGGCGAGAAGCCGCAGGACAGGAGCACGTTGTCGATCGCATCGAAATACGGCAGCAGGTTGAACTGCTGAAACACGAAGCCGATGTGGTCGGCGCGCAGGCGATCGCGCTGCCTCGGTTTCAGGGTCTCCAGCGCGTGGCCGAGCAGGCGGATCGATCCGCTCTGCGCGCTGAGCACACCGCCGACCAGATTCAGCAAAGTACTCTTGCCCGATCCACTGGGGCCGCGCAGGAACAGGCTCTCGCCCGCGCCGAGGCTGAGTGACGGCAGATCCAGCAGCGGCTTGCCCGGCTGCCAGCTGAAGCGCAGATCTTCGATGGACAGCACGTGGCTTGTGTCGCGTCAATGTTATACTGTTACAATATCACCTCATCATCCTTGCGTATCGGCTGGAATGTCCCTGCACCACTCCCACCGCGGATCAGTCAGTTGGGACGGCCTTGGTGCCGGCGTCTCGATCGCCTGTGCCATCCACTGCGCGGCCCTGCCGCTGGTGTTTGGGCTGCTGCCGGGTGTGCAACTGGCCTTGCGTTCGGTCGATAGTCAATGGCAGGGGCTGGCGCAGTGGTTGTTGTGGTCGCACGAGGCCGAGCGCGTCGTCGTGTCCTCGGTCATCCTGTTCGCGACGATCGTGCTGCTGCGCGGGTTTCGCAGCCATGGCCAGCGAGCGCCGCTGGTGGTTGCCGTCATCGCCGGCATCCTGATGGCGACCGGTGCCTTCGGGCATTGGCTCAGCGAAGACCTGACCCACGTGGTCCTGCAGGTCATCGGCGGTCTGGGCATGGCTACCGCCCACGTGATGAACTTGCGCAGGCTGCGCGGCGCAGGCGACCGCGCGCCGCATACGCATGCCAAGGCCCTGGTGGTTGCGTCGGAATTGCTGACGTAGGTCACGTTGGCCGGTTTCGGCCTACGTGACATCGCGGACTTCCTGTCATGGAGCCCGCGACGCGGGCAACGTGACCTGCTTTCACGGTAACCGCGTGTCCTTCGTAGAGCGGAGCTTGCTCCGCTGCACTTTCAGTCCTTTGTAGAGCGGAGCTTGCTCCGCTGCTTTCGCTCCGCCTCAACCCGCCTCGATCCTCTCCGCCAATTCCAGCCATTCCATCTCGATGGTTTCCCGGGCGGCGGCGGCTTCTTTGCGCGCCTGCTCCAGGCGGACCAGTTCCTGCGCATTGCTGCCCTGGTGGGTTGCCGCGTCCGCCATGGCCTGCTCGGCGGCGCGTTCGGACTGGGCCAGCTTCTCCATCTGCTCTTCCAGACGCTTGAGCCGGTTGGCCAGGATGCGGCGTTCCTTGTGATCGATGTTGCCGGCTGTCTTAGGCGTCGTTGTGCTGCTGTCGCTGGCGGCGCTGGGTGAGGCCTCTCCGCGCAACAGGCGCGCGTAGGTGTCCAGATCCTCGTCGAAACTGCTGACGCTGCCGGCAAAAACGCGCAAGTAGCGTTCGCAGCAGCTTTCCAGCAAGGCGCGATCGTGGCTGACCAGCACGACGGCGCCGGCGTAATCCTGCAGCGCCTCGACCAGCGCGGCGCGCGCCGCCATGTCCAGATGGTTGGTGGGTTCGTCGAGCAGCAGCAGATTCGGCTTGTCGACCAGCAACAAGGACAGCGCCAGGCGCGCCTTCTCGCCGCCCGAGCGCGGCCCGACCGGCATGGTCGCCATTTCGCCACCGTAGCCGAATCCACCGAGATAGTTGCGCGCGGCCTGGTCGGACATCCCCGGCGCGCGTTCGAGCATCAGCGCCAGCGGCGTGGCATCGCCCGCCAACTCCTCGACCTGCGATTGCGCGAAATAGCCGATGGCCAGGTCGCGCGCCGCCTTGCGCTCACCGGAGAAGGGTTCGAGCACGCCGGCGAGCAACTTCATGAAGGTCGATTTGCCGGCGCCATTGCGGCCCAGCAAGCCGACGCGATCACCGGGTTCGAGGAACATCGACACGTTTTCCAGCACGCGGCGCTCGCCATATCCCACTACCGCGCCACGAATCTGCAGCAAAGGATCGGGCAGCTTGGCCGGCGCCGGCACCGTCCAGTGGACTTCCGATTCCTCCGCCGGCACCGGCGCGGCGGTGAGTTTTCCAGCGCCTTGACCCGGCTCTGCGCCTGCTTGGCCTTGCTCGCCTTGGCCTTGAAGCGGTCGACAAAACGCTGCAACTGCGCACGCCGCGTGGCCACCTGGGCCGCCTCGCGCTTGGCTTGCTCGATGCGCGCGGCGCGCTGGCGGGCGAATGCGCTGAAGGCACCGGCGTAAAGTTCTGCGGTCTCGCCGTCGAGATACAGCGTGTGCGTGCACACCGAGTCGAGAAAATCACGATCGTGCGAGATCACCAGCAAGGTGCCGCGATAGCGCTTGAGCCAGCCTTCCAGCCACAGCACGGTGTCCAGATCGAGGTGATTGGTGGGTTCGTCGAGCAGCAACAGGTCGGAACGGCACATCAAGGTGCGCGCCAGCGCCAGGCGCATGCGCCAACCGCCGGAAAACTCATCGACGCCGCGCGCCAGGTCGGCGTCGGAAAAGCCCAGTCCACGCAGCAACTGCGCCGCGCGCGCCTCGGCATCCCAGTTGCCGGCGTGATCCAGCGCCTCGGCCAGGCGCGCCAGATCGTGGCCGTCGCCATGCTGCTCGGCGTGTTGCCAGTGTTTGCGCAGCAGCGCCAGTTCCTCATCGCCGGCGAGCGCATAGGCCAGCGCCGTGTCCGAACTTTGTGGCATGTGCTGGGCGACACTGGCCTGTATCCACTGGCCGGGCACCATCAGTTCGCCGCCGTCGGGCGACAGATCGCCGGACACAGCGGCGAACAACGAGGACTTGCCGCTGCCATTGCGCCCGACCACGCCAACGCGCGCGCCGGGCGGAATGTCGAATGTGGCGTCGCGGATCAGCGCGCGGCTGCCGCGCGCCAGGGTCAGGGATTGCGCACGAATCATCGGGCGCGACCCAATTCAATCGAGGAAGTTCCCGGGCGTCGAATCATGATCGTTTGCTGAAGTTCAGTCATACACCGCAGAATAGCGGGCTTGGGAACCCAAAGCGCTCGTTGTGGTCCAACGCGAGCCGGATATGGCGAACCTGACACCTGCCCGTTGTACGACTACTGCCCTCAAAGGATACCTTCAATGAAATCTTTGCTCGCCAAGAGCGCCGTTGCGCTCGCCCTGGGCTCGGCCCTGATTGCCCTGCCGGCGCTTGCGATGGACCCGTCGCTCAAGACCGACAAGGACAAGCACAGCTACATGATCGGCATGACCTTCGGCATGCAGCTGAAAGACTTCAAGGACGACATCGACGTCGCCCTGGTGCAGAAGGCGCTGGCCGAATCGATGGCTGGTGGCAAGACGCTGATGACCGAGGCCGAGATGCAGCAGGTCAGCAACGAGTTCCGCACCATCGTGCAGAACAAGCGCCAGGCCGCGCAGGCCAAGGCGGCGACCGAGAACAAGGCCAAGGGCGACGAGTTCCTGGCCAAGAACAAGACCGCGCCGGGCGTGAAGACCACCGCGAGCGGCCTGCAGTACTCGGTCATCAAGGAAGGCACCGGCGCCAAGCCCAAGGCCACCGACCAGGTCAAGGTGCACTACGTCGGCACCTTGCTGAACGGCACCAAGTTCGATTCCAGCATCGATCGCGGCCAGCCGGCCACCTTCCCGCTGAACGGCGTGATCCCGGGCTGGACCGAAGCGCTGCAGTTGATGAGCGTCGGCAGCAAGTACAAGCTGTTCATCCCGGGCAACCTGGCCTATGGCGAGCAAGGCCAGCCGCAGGGCGGCATCGGCCCGAACGAAGTGCTGATCTTCGAAGTCGAGTTGCTGGAAATCCTCAACTGATCGAGTCCTCGATCGGCTGACCGCGAAGGCCGCCCTTGGGCGGCCTTCGTGTTTTCGGGGGACGGCGTACGTGCTTGTGCAGGAGCGACGTGTACGTCGCGATCGGGACCGCGGTGTTCCCCGCGATTGCGGTCGCGACGTACACGTCGCTCCTACTCGCCCGCCGTTTCGCCCGCTATAGTGACCCACCTTCGGGTTTCTTGCGGTGCAACACTTGCGGCCCGCGCCCCTGTCAAAGGTGATCAGGAATGCACGTAGCAATTTTCGGAACTGGGTATGTCGGTCTGGTCACCGGTGCCTGTCTGGCGGAAGCCGGCAACGACGTGATCTGCGTCGATGTCGATGCGGCCAAGATCGAGGGGCTCAAGCGCGGCGTGGTGCCGATCTATGAGCCGGGCCTGGAGGACCTGGTCCAGCGCAATCGCCAGTCCGGGAACCTGAAGTTCACGACCGACGCGGCAACGGCCATCGCCCATGGCGAGATCATCTTCATCGCCGTCGGCACGCCGCCGGACGAGGATGGCAGCGCCGATCTGCGCTACGTGCTCGCGGTCGCGCGATCCATCGGCGAGCATCTCGATCACCGCGCGGTGGTGGTGAACAAGTCGACGGTGCCGGTCGGAACCGCCGACCGGGTGCGCGCCGCAATTGCGGCGGCGCTGGCCGAACGTGGCAGCGATGCGAGTTTCGATGTGGTCTCCAACCCGGAATTCCTCAAGGAAGGCGACGCCGTCAAGGACTGCATGAAGCCCGACCGCATCGTCATCGGCACCAGCAGCGCCGCTGCGGTGCAGACCTTGAAAACGCTCTACGCGCCGTTCAATCGCAATCACGAACGCATCGTGCACATGGACGAGCGTTCGGCGGAACTGACCAAGTACGCCGCCAACGCCATGCTGGCGACCAAGATCAGCTTCATGAACGAAGTGGCCAACATCGCCGAGCGCGTCGGTGCCGACATCGAGTCGGTGCGCCTCGGGATCGGTTCCGATCCGCGCATCGGCTACGCCTTCATCTACCCCGGCATCGGTTATGGCGGTTCCTGCTTCCCCAAGGATGTCCAGGCGCTCGGCCGGACCGCGCGCGGCGTCGGCTACACCACGCGCATCCTCGATGCGGTCGAGGCGGTCAACTACGATCAGAAGTCGAAACTGTTCGAACTGATGCAGCAGCACTTCGGTGGCGATCTCAAGGGGCGCACGATTGCCTTCTGGGGTCTGTCGTTCAAGCCCAATACCGACGACATGCGCGAGGCACCGAGCCGTGCGCTGGTCGAATTGCTGACGGCGGCCGGTGCCAAAGTGCGCGCCTTCGATCCGGAAGCACGCCACGAGGCCGAGCGCGTGTTCGGCCAGCGCGATGATCTGCTGCTGACCGACGACGCCATGGACGCGCTCAGCGGTGCCGACGCGCTGGCAATCATCACCGAGTGGAAGGCCTTCTGGAGCCCCGACTTCGCCAAAGTCGCTTCCGCACTCAAGGCCAGAGTGCTGTTCGACGGCCGCAACATCTACGACCCGAAGGTGGTCGAGGCCGCCGGCATCGCCTACTACGGCATCGGCCGCGGCCGCAGCGTGACGCGGCCGGAGTTCGTCTGACATGCGCGAAATCGATCGCAAGCGCATTCTGGTGACCGGCGGCGCCGGTTTCGTCGGCTCGCATCTGTGCGAACGCCTGCTCGGCCAAGGCCACGACATCCTCTGCGTCGACAACTTCTTCACCGGCGCCAAGGGCAATGTGGCCCACCTGATCGGCAACCCGCGCTTCGAACTGATGCGCCACGACGTGACCTTCCCGCTCTACGTCGAGGTCGACGAGATCTACAACCTGGCCTGCCCGGCCTCGCCGGTGCACTACCAGCACGACCCGGTGCAGACCACCAAGACCAGCGTGCACGGCGCCATCAACATGCTGGGCCTGGCCAAGCGGGTCAAGGCGAAGATCCTGCAGGCCTCGACCAGCGAGGTTTACGGCGATCCCAAGGTGCACCCGCAGCCGGAAAGCTACTGGGGCCACGTCAATCCGATCGGCATCCGCTCCTGCTACGACGAGGGCAAGCGCTGCGCCGAGACGCTGTTCTTCGACTATTACCGGCAGCACCAGTTGCGCATCAAGGTGGCGCGCATCTTCAACACCTACGGCCCGCGCATGCATCCGGCCGATGGTCGCGTGGTGTCGAACTTCATCGTGCAGGCGCTGCGCGGCGAGCCGCTGACGGTATACGGTGAAGGCGGTCAGACGCGCTCGTTCTGTTATGTCAGCGATCTGGTCGATGGCCTGATCCGCCTGATGAACTCGGGCGATGACTTCACCGGACCGGTGAATCTTGGCAACCCGGGCGAATTCACCATTCTCGAACTGGCGAAAAAGGCGATCGCGGCGACCGGATCGAACTCGAAGATCGAGTACCGGCCGCTGCCGGCGGATGACCCGACCCAGCGCCAGCCAGTGATCGACATGGCGCGAGAAAAGCTCGGGTGGGAGCCGACGATTTCGCTGGACCAGGGTCTTCCACCCACCGTGGCGTATTTTCGGGCTTTGCTGGAAGTCTGATCCTGCGCGGTGCGAGGGTCGCGCGCTTGCAGTGGGTAGGTCAGGTCTTGTCCGTACGCTTGTCTGAACAGCCAGTTCAGCTAGACC
Source organism: Rhodanobacteraceae bacterium (assembly GCA_016717705.1). GTDB lineage: Bacteria > Pseudomonadota > Gammaproteobacteria > Xanthomonadales > SZUA-5 > JADKFD01. Next base: position 101,349 of record JADKFD010000009.1, read on the forward strand.
GCACCTGCACGTTCCGGCGATCACGTCAAGAATTGTCGGGAGCCGCGGCTTTCTTTAGAATCCTCCCCCTCCACGGCTCCCCCTAGCGGGCCGGCTTCACCAGATTCGAACCGCGTGCAGACATTCCGTCTACGCGACGATGAGGGGTCGCCCGTTTCCAGACGGTGGTTCGCACTCGCCAGACAGCAGGAGAGGACCGCGATCGTGAAGTGGTACGTCGTTAATACCCGCCCCCGCGAAGAGACCCGCGCAGTGGAGCACCTCACTCGTGAGGGCTACCAGTGCTTGTATCCACGCATCCGGCGCACGCTGCGTACGACCAAAGGTTTGGTCGACCGTATCGAATCGCTGTTTCCCAACTATCTGTTTCTGCATGCCAACCCGATGACCGACAACCTGGCGCGAGTGCGTTCGACTCGCGGGGTCCGGAATCTGGTGCGTTTTGGACTGGAGCCTGCCGAGGTTCCGCCGGAAGTGATCGAGGAACTGCAGCTCTGCGGTGACAAGCAGGGCGGCGTGATCAAGCTGACTGGCGCGGCGCGTCAGGCGGTTGCTGCCAAGTTTGCCGCCAGTGCGCTGGTCGACTTCGGCGGCGTGTTCCTCACCGCTGACGGCTCGGAGCGCGTGATCCTGCTGATGCGCGTACTCGGTGACTACAACAAGGTCAGTCTGCCCGAAGACCAGTTGGAAGGCTCGCAAGTCGCCGCCTGAAGGTGGCAGCAACGCGCGCTGTGCGCGACCGGATTGCCCCTGCGGGGGCATCCGGTTTTGCCCTCGCCAATGCGGTGTACGCCGCGGCACCCGAGATCAGGACGGCGTAATCCAAGATGGGCCTTTCCCTGCGCGACCAGCTGCTCCAGGCTGGTTTCACCCAATCCAAGCCGGAACCCAAGCCCCAGCCCAAGCCGGAGGCGCGCCGCGAGCATTCGTCGCAGCAGCGCCGTGGCGGTGGTCCCGGACAACCACAGCCCCAGCGTCGTGACGGTCGGCCGCAAACGCAGCAAGCGCGCAGGCCCGAGGAGCGCAAGCCCGAAGCGCCGAGACCCCCTCGCGAGCCCAAGCCAGGCGGCGAACCGTCGCTGGCACACGCCTACCAGATCCGCGCCGAAACCGAAAAGCGCGAGCGCGAGGAAGCGCAGAAGCGCGCGCAGGAAGAAGCCGCCCGCAAGCGCGAGCAGCGCCTGAAACTGGCGGCGTTGGTCGCCGGGAAGGCGCAGAACAATCCGGCCGGTGAACACGCGCGCAATTTCTTCTACGGCAAGAAGATCCGCAAGGTCAATGTCACGCCGGAGCAGTTCCAGATGCTCAATGCCGGCGAATTGGGCGTCGCCCAGGTCGATGGGCGCTTCATGATCCTGAGCCCGGAGCTGATCCGCGAAGTGCTCGTCCTGGCGCCGCAGCACGTCGCCCTGTTCGTGCCCGAGGGCATCGGTGCGTCGACCAATCCCGACGACGATTACAGCGACCCGCGCTTTCAGGTGCCGGACGACCTCGTCTGGTAGCCCGGTGTACGCGCGTCAGCGCGTTCACCGGGTGCTTGCCGCGCGCCCCCGCCGGTGAACCGCTGCGCGGTACACCGGCCTACCAGAGCCCGGCTTTCGTATGGTCAACCGACCGCCGCGCCGAACAAGGTGCCAATCAGCCAGGTCAATGCACCGGCGCCCGCGCCGATGGAGAGCATGCGCGCGCCGCCGCCGATCGCCGAGCGGCCGGTGAACAGGCTCAGGGAAGCGCCGGTTCCGAACAGGCCGACGGCCGCCAGGGCTGCGCCCACATAGCCCGCGGTCGGCAATTGGCCGCCGGCGAAGAACGGAATCAGCGGCACCAGTGCGCCGACAGTGAACGAAGCGAAGGAAAATCCGGCTGCGCCCCAGGGTGAGCCGAGGTCGTCGGGATTGAGGCCGAGTTCCTCGCGCGCGAGCACGTCCAGCCCGATCTTGGGGTCAGCCGTCAATCGGGTCGCCAGGGACTTGGCTTCGGCCTCGGGCAATCCGCGCGCCTGGTAGATCAGCGCCAGCTCAGCGGCTTCGGCCTCGGGATACTCGGCCAGTTCCTGACGTTCGAGCTCGATCTGGTGCTCGAACAGCTCGCGCTGCGAGCGCACCGAGATGTACTCGCCGGCCGCCATCGACAGCGCGCCCGCGAGCAGTCCGGCGATGCCGGCGGTGATCGTTGCCGATGTCGACGAATTGGCGCCGATGACGCCGAGGATCAGACTGGTGTTGGATACCAGTCCATCATTGGCGCCGAAGATCGCGGCGCGCAGATTGCCGCCACCGAAACCCTTGTGCCGACCGCCGACGTCCTCGATGCGCATGGGCATCGCGTGTCCGGGAACCACCACGTCGTAGGCCGACAGGCCGCGGACCTTCAACGCCGCCAACATGGGCTTGACGCGCCTCGGCCCAAGCCGTCTGGCCAGCGCGATGGTCAGGCGCTCGCGCGCAGCCGGCTGGAAAGTGGGTAACGCTGCACCGGCGCGCGCCGCATGCTCGGCCCAGGCCAGCGCCTGCTTGCTTGCCTCCGCACCCAGTGCGGCGAACAGTTCGGCGACCCTGCGCTCCGGCTCGATCTTCGCCAGTTGCGCGTACAACCAGGCGGAGCGGGTTTCTTCGAGCCAGCTTTCGGCAGCGGACATGGTCCATCCTCAATGGCGACACCACAGCAGAACACTGATCCGCAAAGCGCGCAAAGAACGCAAAGGAGAACCGTCGGCATCCGGACTGCCCCTGCCGATGCGATGATCGCGCACCCGTATCCACCCAAGCGAGCGCCAGGATGTCCAGTTTCACCGCCCTGTTCGGCATGCTGCTGCTCGCGTCAGGCGTACTCGCGTGGCAAGCCCTGCGTGCCATGCACGAGCGCGCCCTGGTCATCGCGACGAGGAGCTGTCGCGAAGCCAATCTGCAGTTGCTGGATGCCACTGTCACCCTGCAGCGCGTGCGCGTGGCGCGCGCCGAGGGCAGCCTGGGCTGGCAGCTCGACTACAGCTTCGATATCAGCGCCGATGGCCAGCAACGCGGCCAGGGACGCCTGCGCTTCCACCGCGGCGCCTTGTTGTGGATCGAGATGCCGCGCGGCGACCACAGCCGCGATTTGTGGGTCGTGCCGAGCAATCGGGATGACTGAGGCCCGCGACCCACGGTTGCCTGGTTCGCGCATCGAACCTTGGGAGCGGGTTCATCCACCGAAAGCTCCGGGCGCTGGGTGGGGTGGGGCGGGACGCCGGGAGAGTCCGCTGCGCACACAAAGATCAAGCCCGGCGGGGGTCCCCGCCGGGTGCGTCTTTACGCCTTTCGGAAAATTATGTTTTCAGCACCGTATGTTCGATGAGGGCGTCACTTGACGATCCGCAGCGACGGACGAATGCGTTCCGGCGGCGGTAGCGGCGGCTCGTCGGACTGCGCTGCGTTCGAACTCTCGCCGGCCGGTGCGACGGACGTGCCGGACGACTCGGCCATCTCGCCGTCGCCCTCTTCCACCGCATCGGCGTCGCTTTCGGCCGGGAACATCATTCCCTGGCCATTTTCCTGGGCGTAGATCGCGAGAATTGCGGAGACCGGAGCCACGATGGACTGACTGACACCGGAGAAGCGCGCATTGAAGCGGACTTCGTCGAGACCGAGTTCCAGGCGATCGATCGCATGCGGCGCGATGTTCAACAGCACCTGACCTTCCTTGATCGCCTGACGCGGCACGCGCACGCCGAACGCCTTGGCATCGACCAGCAGGTAGGGCGTGCAGCGGTTGTCGATGATCCAGTCATAGATCCCGCGGATCAGATACGGTCGCGTCGAGGTCATGTCCATGGCTTGCTCCTGAATTACCGATAGTCCTGCAGTGAATCCCGTCCGCGCCGGCATTCGCCGTGGCAGCAGTTGCGCGCTGCATGGCGTCGGCTCAGGCCGCCATTGCGCGCTCGACGTCTGACAGCGTGCGCTGGAACAATGGGGTACCGAACAAGCGCTGCGCGTAGCCGTCGATGCCGGCACCCAAGTCATGCAATGGGATGCCACACGCCGGCAGCCGCCACAGGATCGGCAACAGCATACAGTCGGCCAGGCCAATATCCGGACTCATGAAGTACTTGCCGGTGCGGAACATCGGTTCCGATTCAGCCAGCGTGTCGTGCAGGCGCGGCCGTGCGGCCAGGGCGAGTTCGGCGACACCGCCGCGAATCTGGTCCAACGCGGACAACCATTCCTGCTCGATCCGATGCACCAGCAGGCGACCGCGGGCGCGACCCAGGGGGTCGCTGGGCAACAACGGCGGATGCGGAAAGCGCTCATCCAGGTACTCGGCGATGATCCGCGGCTCGTAGAGCACCACATCGCGTTCCATCAGCGTGGGCAGTTCCACGGTCGGCACCGCTGCCCTGAGGTCGGAAGGCGGATCGGCCGGGTCGACGTAGACCAGCTCGTGCGGCAGTCCCTTCAAGGCCAGCACGAAGCGAATCGCGTGCGAGCGCGGGCAATCGACATGGGAAAACAGCGTCATGGCACTGCGCGATCGCTGGCCCGGCGGCGGCATGGTGAGGCGTCCTCCTCGACACGAGGTCTGCGACGCGGGCACCACAACCAGCGTGGAGCCCGGCTATCGGTACCAGCTTAGCTGACCGCCGGGAGTGAATCCACCCAATGCGCCATGCGCAATGCTGAACGCGGGTCGGCTATGGTCTGCTTTTCCAAGCTTCCCGCAATTGGCCCGGATAACCATGAAACCGCTTCTGTCAGTGGCCCTGGCACTCGCCAGCCTTGTCGATTGCAGCACCGTGCACTGCGCGACTGTCGATGCGAGCGCGAGTGCATGCGATCGTCCCGCCGCGTTCGCGGTCGACACTGCAGCTGAGCGCCACGCGCGCTTGCTTGCGGGCATGGACGACGGCGCTGGAGATGCTGCTCTCGCAGCGCATGCCGCGCAGCTGGATCGCTCATTTGCGCGCCTTGAAGGGGTGCAGATGCGCCGCGTTCGGGCGTGGTCGGCGAGTGTGCTGCCGCCCGAAGTCCACGCGGCCGACACGCTCTACTACCCGTTCAGTGGCCCTGACGTGCTGTATCCGACGGCGCTGTTTCCGCAGGCCACGCGCATGCTCTACACCGGGCTGGAACCAGTCGGGGCAGCACCCGCGGAGTCGGATTTCGAGGCAACCGGGCTCGCCAACGGCCTTGCGCAAGTGCGACGTTCTCTGGCGACGCTGCTCGGCCAGAGCTTTTTCGTGACCGCGCAGATGCAACAGCAGTTTGCCCGCAACCGCTTTGCCGGCGTGACGCCGATCCTGATGCTGCTGCTGGCGCGCAGCGGCTACCAGGTCGACCAGGTGGTTGGCGTGTACCTGGCAACGGACGGACGTCTGTGCGCGCGCGATTTTACCGAGCGCGTCGACAACGCCGGAGTCGAGGTCCGCTACCACAAGTCCGGTGAGCAACAGTTGCGCACACTGGTCTACCTGCGCGTCGACCTGTCCAACGACGGACTCGCCGCGGCGCCCGGCTATGCCCGCTATGTGCGTCAGGCCTATGTCGCCGCGAGCTATCTCAAGAGCGCTTCGTACCTGATGCACACGCGCGAATTCAGCGCCATCCGCCAACTCCTGCTGGAGGTTTCCCCGGCGCTGCTGGAGGACGATTCGGGCGTACCGCTCAGAGAGTTTTCGCCGGAGCACTGGCAATGGACGTTCTACGGCCGCTATCAGTCCGCGGCCAGCGGATTCGGCGGTCACACCCAGCCCGATCTGCGCCAGGCGTTCGTCGATGCCGCGCCGGCGGCGCTGCCGTTCTGGATCGGCTATCGCCACAGTCCGGCCGATTCCAATCTGCAGTTGTACCAGCGCCGGGTCGGCGACGGGGCGGTCGGGGCCAGGTCGGACTCGCGCTGAGCGCTTGCGCTAGAGCGGGTCATATTGCCTTTGCAGCAGGCAACATGACGGTTGGGCGCGTCACCTGGACCGCGGCGCGGCCTACGTGACCAGCTGCTCAACCACTCTGAGCCAGGTCACGTTGGCCCGCAGGGCTTAGCCCGACTTCGCCGATTCGACCTCATTTTGCGGGATTTTCCCAGGCCCGCCGCCGGGGGGGGGTGGTTTTGCAACGACGCGCGGCGGGGGGGGTTCCGGGGGGGGGGGGGGAGGGGAGGCCCTTGGTTCTGGGCTTTCGCCGGGGCGCGCGGGGGAGGGGGCTCCATGTTTCCGGCGGGCCCCCCCCCGGGGGGGGGGGGGGACGCCCGCCCCGGGGGCGCGCCCGGGCCGGGGCCCGGCGCCCCCGGGGGCCGGGGGGGCGGGGGCAGGAGCGGGGTGGGGGGGGGGGACACCAGGGGCGGGAGCGGGCGCCGCGGGGGGGGGGGGGAGGGGAGGCGGCGGGGGGCGGGGGCGGCGGGCCCGCCCCCTCCCCCCGCTCCCGAGCCCGGCGGCGCGCGGGCGGGGCGGGGGGGGGCCGCCGGGGGGGGGCGCCGGGGGGCGGGGCGCCCCCCGGCAGGGCGGGGGGGGCCGGCCGGGCCGGGGCGGGGGGGGGGGGGCGGGTCGGGCGGTGGGCCCCCGGCCGGGGGGGCCCCCCCCCCGGGGGGGGGGGCGGGGGGCGGGCGGGGGGGCCGGCGGCGGCGGTCCACCCGGAGGCCGCGGGGGGCGGGGGGGCCGCCCGCGGGGCGGGGGCCGTACCGCCCCGGGCGCCCGGGGGGGGGGCGGGGGCGGGGGGGGGGGCCCCCCCACCGGCCCCGCCCCCCCCGTCAGGGAGGGCCGCCCCGCGAGGGGCCCGCCCTCCCCCCCCACCCCGCGACGGGGGGGCGTTGTGGGGGGGGGGATTGGGGGGGGGTGTTGTGCGCCCGGGGGGGCCCCCCCCCCGGGGAGCCCCCCGCCGACGACGACAAAAACGGCCGCCAGGGCCCGCCGCCCGACCAGCGCCGCGGCGGCGGGGGGGGGGGGATCGCGCGCCGCCCCGGGGGGCCCGCCGAGGCCCCCGGCGGCGCGGGGGGGGCCGCCCGGGAGCGCGGCCGCCGGGCGCCCCCCGGCCCCCCCCGCCGGAACCAACGGGAGGACCGGAAAAGCAAACCGGGGGGGGGCAGGGGAGCGGCCCCGCCGCCGCCGGCGCCCCGCCGCGGGCGAGCGCCCCCGGGGCCCCCCCCCAGCGGGGGGCCCGGCAGCCGACGGGTGATTGGGGCGAGGGGGGGGGGAGGGCGCCACTCCACCCAGCCCCCCCCGGGAAGGGGGAAGGGAAAAACGAACCCCCCCCCGGGCGGGGGCCGACGAGGGTATCCCGGGGCGGACGACCCCGCGGGGAAGGAAGCAGGCGGGGGCGACGGCGAAAGGAAGCCCCGCGGGGCGGGGGAGAAGAAAGAAGGGAGGGACCCCCACCGGCAACCACCAACAAAGGGAGGAGCCGGGCGCCGCGGGGGGAAAACACCCCGGCGCCGGCGCTTTTTTGGGGGGGGCCGGGGGCGGGCCCCCCCCCCCCCCCATCTCCCCCGCGGCGCGGCGAAAAGAGGCGCGCCAAACGCCCCGCGGGGGGGGCCCCGCCCGCCGCCCACCACCCCAAAACCCCCCCCACGCCGAACCCGGGGAAAACCACCCCCAACCCGGGGAAGGGGGGGGGGGCGGGGAAGAAAAAAAAAGGAGACAAGGCAACCCCGCCAATTTCCACCACCCCACGACCGCCACGAAGCCCACAACTTCCACCCCCTCCGGCCCTCCCCCCGCCAAACCCCCCCCGGAAAAAAACCGGAGAAAAAAAAACCGGGGGAAAGGGCACGCGGGGGGGGGGAGAAGGGCGCCGCGGAAAAAAGGAGGCGGGACCAAACAAAAAAGGCCGCGAAGCAAACACGGCCGGCCCCAAACAGCCAGGGCGCGGCCAACCCCAACACCGGGCGAACCCCCCAAAACCGCTTTTCCCCCCCGCCCCCCCCCCAAAAAAAGCCCCCAAAAAGGGGAAACCCAACCCTGGTGGAGAGCAGACTTGGCTGACCGAGAAGCGTTAAAAAAAAGGGGACGAGGGGTTAGGTGACCCGCGAAACGCAAAACCCCGGCGAACCGGGGTTTTGCTCGGCAGTAACGGTCAGCGCAGGCTCAATGCACGTCTTTCCAGTACTCGTGCTTGAGCAAATAAGCCACGCCGGTGAACAGCAACAGGTACAGGATCACCCAGATGCCGTACTTTTCGCGGTCCAGCGCCGCCGGCTCACCGACGTACTTCAGGAAGGCGGTGATGTCGCGGGCGTCCTGGCGATACTGCTCCGGCGTGCGCGAGCCGGGCTTGACCAGATCGAAGCTCGGTCCGGCGGCGTGGCCCTCGCCGCCCTCGGCATGCTCTTCGGCCGGGCGCAGCGTCTGGATGCCCTGACGCTCCCACAGCACATGCGGCATCGAGGCGTTCGGAAACACCGTGTTGTTCCAGCCGCTCGGGCGGGTCGGATCCACATAGAAGGACATCAGGTAGGTGTAGGTGTAGTCCGCACCACCCAGTCGCGCACGCGCAATCAGCGACAGGTCCGGCGGCGCCTTGCCGAACCAGTCCTCGGCGCCGACGGCATCGGGCCCGAGGCCCGCGGGCATGGCCGCCTTGATGGTGTCGCCGATCTTGCCGCCGGTGAAGTTCAGGTTCTCCATCACCTGCTTTTCAGTCAGGCCAAGGTCCTTGGCCAGACGCGAATAGCGCACGTACTGCAGCGAGTGGCAGCTGCCGCAGTAGTTGAAATACAACTGTGCGCCACGCTGCAAGGAGGCCTGATCGGAGATGTTGGCGCCGGACTGGAGCAGAACCGGGCCGGCACCCGCCGCCAGGACGGGGCCGGCAACGAGGACGAAAAGCCAGGGAAGCAAGCGCTTAATCATGCATGGTCACCCGATCAGGCACCGGCTTCACCGAATCCATCTTGGTGTAAACCGGCATGAGAATGAAAAACAGGAAGTAGATGCCGGTGCAGATCTGAGCGACCAGCTTCTGCAACTCGCTGCCCGCCTGCATGCCGAGGTAGCCCAAGGTCACGAAGGAGACGGTGAACAGCGCCAGCGCGATCTTGGTGATCGGACCGCGGTAGCGGATCGAGCGCACCGAACTCTTGTCCAGCCAGGGGAGCAGGAACAGGATCATCACCGCAGCGCCCATCACCACCACGCCCAGAAGCTTGTCGGGCACCGCGCGCAACATCGCGTAGTAAGGCGTGTAGTACCACACCGGCTTGATGTGCGCCGGGGTCACCATCGGATCGGCCGGGTTGAAGTTGTCGTACTCCAGGAACAGATCGCCGACAGTCGGTTCGAAGAAGATGACGAAGGCGAACACCATCAGGAACACGCCGACGCCGAAGGTGTCCTTCACCGTGTAATACGGGTGGAAGGGAATGCCATCGAGCGGCACGCCCTTGGCGTCCTTCTTCTTCTTGATGTCGACGCCGTCGGGGTTGTTCGAACCGACTTCGTGCAGCGCGCCGAGGTGCAACACCACCAGGCCCAGCAGCGAGATCGGCAGCGCCACCACGTGCAGCGCGAAGAAGCGGTTGATGGTCGCATCCGAGGGCAGGTAGTCGCCCTGGATCCATTCCACCAGATCCGGACCGATGGCCGGAATCGCACCGAACAGGGACACGATCACCTGCGCGCCCCAGAAGGACATCTGGCCCCACGGCAACACGTAGCCGAGGAAACCTTCGGCCATCATCGCCAGGAAGATCAGCATCCCGAGCACCCACACCAGTTCGCGCGGCTTCTGGTACGACCCGTACAGCAGCGCCCGGAACATGTGCAGGTAGACCATGATGAAGAAGAACGAGGCGCCGGTGGAGTGCATGTAGCGCAGCAACCAGCCCCATTCGACGTCGCGCATGATGGTCAGTTCGACCGATGCGAAGGCATCGACGGCGCTCGGCTTGTAATGCATGGTCAGCCAGATGCCGGTGACGATCTGGTTGACCAGCACCACCAGCGCCAGCGAACCGAAGTAGTACCAGATGTTGAAGTTCTTCGGCGCGTAGTACTGCGCCAGATGCTTGTTCCAGAAATCGACTACGGGCATGCGCTGGTCAAGCCAGCCGAGCACCCCGGTCACCGTCGTCGTGCGATCGCCTGCCATTACGCCGCTCCTTCCGATTCACCGATGACCACGCGCGTGTCGCTTTCGAAGCGATACGGCGGTACCACCAGATTGGTCGGTGCGGGCGAACCGTCATAGACCCGGCCGGCAAGATCGAAACGCGAGTTGTGGCAGGGGCAGTAGTAGCCGCCCTTCCATTGCGAATCCCACGGTTCGGGCTGGACTTCCGTGTGCAGTTTGGGCGAGCAACCCAGATGCGTGCACGAACCCACCAGCACCAGAATGTCCGGCTTCAGCGAGCGATAGCCGTTCTTGGCGAACTCCGGCTGCTGATCGACCACGGTCGACTGTGGGTCCTTGAGACGGGCATCTTCGGCCGGCAACGCGGCGAGCATCGCCTCGCTGCGGCGGACGATGAAGATCGGACGACCGCGCCAGGCGATCGTCAACTGTTCGCCAACTGCCAGCTTGCTGATGTCGGCGGTCACCGGCGCTCCGGCCGCGACGGCCTTGGCGTTGGGTTTCCATGCTGCGATGAATGGAATTGCGGCGAAAACGCCGCCAACACCACCCACCACAACAGTCGACGCGGTCAGAAAGCGGCGCCGGCCGTGATTCACGGACTCTGCTGCCATGCTTGACTCCATGCGGAACGAAAGTGCACTCGGCGGCCGCATTCCTGTGGCCGCGAAACCCTGCAAGTTTACAGGAAGGGTCGGAGGCCACACAACGAAATCGATGCTGTCGCCGAGAGATGATCACTCATCCAAAGCGGCGGCAAGCCGCCGCACTCCAAATGAACCAGAGGGGCGCCGCAACCGCGGCGCCCCGGTGGGTCAGACCACGCCCTGCGCAATCATGGCGTCGGCGACCTTGACGAAGCCGGCGATGTTGGCGCCCTTGACGTAATCGATGTAGTTCGGCTCGCCAGCGACGCCGCCGTACTTCTCGCAACGCTCATGAATGCCCTTCATGATGTCGCGCAGCAAGCGCTGCAGTTCCTCTTCCTTCCAGGTGATGCGCGCGGAGTTCTGGCTCATTTCCAGACCCGACACCGCCACGCCGCCGGCATTGGCGGCCTTGCCTGGCGCAAACAGGATGCGTGCCGCCTGGAAGGCATGCACGCCGGCCAGATCGGTCGGCATGTTGGCGCCTTCGGCCACGGCATAGATGCCGTTGGCGAGCATCATCTTGGCATCGTCGCCGCTGATCTCGTTCTGCGTCGCGCAGGGGAACGCCAGATCGCCCGGAACCACCCAGGGACGCTGGCCTGCGTGATAGCTGCCGCCGAACTTGGCCGTGTATTCCTCGATACGGCCGCGGCGCTTGTTCTTCAGATCCTTGATGAAGGCCAGCTTCTCATGGGTGAAGCCAGCCGGGTCATGGATGAAGCCATCGGAGTCGCTCAAGGTGACCGGCTTGCCGCCGAGGTGCAGCACTTTTTCGACCGTGTGCTGAGCCACGTTACCCGAACCGGAAACCAGGACCGTACGTCCCTCCATGTTCTTGCCGGCGCGCTTGAGCATGTCTTCCATGAAATATACCGCGCCGTAGCCGGTGGCTTCGGTGCGGATCGGGCTGCCGCCGTATTCCAGGCCCTTGCCGGTGAGCACGCCGACATAACGATTGGTGATGCGCTTGAACTGGCCGAACATGTAGCCGATCTCGCGACCGCCGACACCGATGTCGCCGGCCGGAACGTCGACATCCTCACCGATATGGCGGTACAGCTCGGTCATGAAGGCCTGGCAGAAGCGCATCACCTCGGCTTCCGACTTGCCCTTGGGGTTGAAGTTGGAGCCGCCCTTGCCGCCGCCCATCGGCAGACCGGTCAGCGCGTTCTTGAAGGTCTGCTCGAAGGCGAGGAACTTGAGCACGCCCTGGTTGACCGACGGGTGAAAGCGGATGCCACCCTTGTACGGTCCGATGGCGCTGTTGTTCTGGATGCGATAGCCGCGGTTGACCCGGATGTGGCCAGCGTCATCCTGCCAGCAGACCCGGAACGAGATCACCCGATCGGGCTCTGCCATGCGCTCGAGAATCTGATATTCGTGGTACTTCGGGTTTGCAGCAATGTAGTCGAGCACACTTTCAGCCACTTCGCGCAGGGCCTGGATGAACTCGGGTTGCCCCGGATTGCGCTTCTCTACACCTTCGACAAATTGATCGAGACTCGGTACTGATTCACGCCCCATGTTGCTCTCCCAGAACGGCCAGGATGGCCAGACGATGCCGTCAATGGGGGGCAAAGATACTCCTGTCGCAACTGTGAACAAGACTCGTTTGCGCGATCGTCTGCAATCGCCGACGGCCAATCGCAGTCGAACCCGCATCGCCGCACAACAGCGCAGGTTCAGCGCAGGCTTGGCGAACACCCATAGAATCGGCCCATGAATTCTTCCCCGAGAACCGCTGCCTGGCGCGAGCACATCTTGTACTTCGGTGCCTGGGCCGGCGCCGGGCTGGCCGTTGCCCTGCTCGCCCTGTTGCTGCGCCATGGCTGGCCCGGCAATGGCGGGCATGATGGTGGCGGCAATCCGCGCAGCTACGCCAGCGCGGTCGGCGCCGCCGGTCCTTCGGTGGTCAACATCTATGCCAACCGCATCGTCACCGAGTCGGGTTATTCGCGCCTCGAAGGCAATCCGGCCGCGCAGCGCTTCCTCGGGCCGAGCTTTTCGCCGGTCGGGCCACCGCGGCAACGACTGGAGGAGAGCCTCGGCTCGGCGGTGATCGCGCGTGCTGACGGCTATCTGTTGACCAACAACCACGTGGTCGAGAACAAGGACAACATCCGCGCGGTGCTGTGGGATGGGCGTACCACCGACGCGCGGATTGTCGCCACCGACGCCGACACCGATCTGGCGGTGCTCAAGATCGACGCCGAGGACCTGCCCGCGGTGCATTTTGCCGCGGATGGCGCGCTGCGCATCGGCGACGTGGTGCTGGCGATCGGCAATCCCTTCGGCCTTGGTCAGAGCGTCACCATGGGCATCGTCAGCGCACTGGGCAGCGAGCGCCTGAACCTCGGACTGGCCGGTTACGAGTACCTGATCCAGACCGACGCCGCGGTCAACACCGGAAATTCCGGCGGCGCGCTGGTGAATGCGCAAGGGGAACTGGTCGGCATCAACACCGCGATGTTCGGTCGCGGCCGCGGCGCCGAAGGCATCAGTTTCGCGATCCCGGTGGAAACCGCGCAAAAAGTGCTCGACGACATCGTCAGGCAGGGCTTCGTCACCCGCTCCTGGCTCGGCGTGGAACTGACACCACTGGAAATGCGCCATTCGGTCACCGGCGAACAGCGCCTTGGCCTGCAGATTCAGGCCGTCGCGGCCGGCTCACCCGCGGAACTCGCCGAACTGCTGCCCGGCGACATCCTGATCAGCTTCCGCGGCGTCGCATTGACTTCGCTGGCGCAATTTCGCAATGCCGAAGCCAATCTGGCGCCGGGAACGCTGGCGGAAGTCGAGGCCGTGCGTACCGGCCTGACTTTCATCAAGCAGGTCGAACTGATGCAGAAGCCGCATGCGGTGCCCTGATGAAACTGACTGCGATCACGCTCGATCTCGACGACACCCTGTGGCCCATCGCGCCGGTGATGGAGCGCGCCGATCTGGCGCTGCAGGCTTGGCTGCAGCTGAACTGCCCGGAGGTGGTCCAGGCCTTGCCGATCGCGGCCATGCGCCGACTGCGCGATCGGGTGTTCGCGGAGCATCCGGAACTGGGTCACGACTTCACTGCGCTGCGGATGATCTGTCTGCGCGAGGCGCTGGCACCGCACGGCTATGGCGAGCGCGAAGCCGAGCAGGCTTTTGAGGCCTTCTACGCCGCACGCAATCGCGTCGAGCTTTATCCCGAAGTGGGCGACGCGCTCGAACGCCTGGCACGACGCGCGCCGCTGGTGTCGCTCAGCAACGGCAATGCCTGTCTCGACCGGGTCGGTCTGGCGCACCTGTTCCGCGCCCAGATCACCGCGCGCAGCTTTGGCGCCGCCAAGCCCGATCCGGCGATCTTCCACGCCGCCTGCGCGCTCGCCGGCAGCAAGCCTGACGAGACCTTGCACGTCGGCGATCATCCGGAACAGGATGTGCTCGGCGCGCTCGGCGCCGGATTGCATGCGGTGTGGATCGACCGCGAGGGGCTGGGCTGGACGCTCGGCGGGGTGCCACCGCGTTCATTCACCTGCCTGGCGCAGTTCGCGGACTTTGTCGAGTCGCTCTGAGCGACATACGCAAATGCAATGCATTCGCATTTGATATGATGGTTTCACCGAAACCATTTCTGGAGCCGCATCGATGAGCCCTTCCCGCTTTTTTGTCCTTGGCCTGGCGCTGATGGCTTGCACACCCGCCTTTGCCACTGGCCTGGCCACTTGCGACTCCGGCGACAAGTCGACCTGGCAGGCGCCAAGCGTGCTGGAGCAGCGACTGACCCAGGAGGGCTGGACGGTCCGCCGGATCAAGGAAGACGGCGGCTGTTACGAGGTCTACGCGCTCGACCACAAGGGCGCCCGCGTCGAGGCCTATTTCCACCCGGTCACCCTGGAGCGCGTGCCGATCAAGGGCCACGACTGAGCCCGCATCGACGATGCACCCGGCGACGGGACAGCTTCGAGTCTGGGACGCAGCGGTGCGCGCACTGCACCTGGTCTTCATCGGCGGCGTGGTTGCGGCATGGTTCACCCGTCACCGCGCTGGAGACTGGCATGAATGGATCGGCTATGGCGTGTCGGCCGCACTCGGCGCGCGACTCGCGTGGGGATTCTTCGGCCCCGGCCGCGCGCGCTTTGCCAGTTTCGTGCGCGGCCGGGATGCGACCTTTGGCTATGCCTGCCAACTGCTGCGCGGACGCGCACCGCGCTACCTTGGCCACAATCCGCTGGGCGCCTGGATGATCCTCTGGCTGCTGAGTCTGCTGGCGTTGATCACGCTGAGCGGCTGGCTGTCGACGACCGATCGTTACTGGGGCGTGGCCTGGGTGATGAACCTGCACCTGTGGTCAAGCTGGGCCCTGCTGGCGTCGATTCCGATCCACATCGGCGGGGCCGTGCATGCATCGCGCATGCATCGTGAAAATCTGATCGCATCGATGCTGCACGGTAACAAGCGCGCCGCCAGCGGCGATGATGTCGAAAATTGACCAACGAGCACTGATTCGATGCCAACCATCGTTGCCGAGACTGAACGACTGCGGCTGCGCCAGCTCGATCTGAGCGACGCCGCCTTCATGCTGTCA
Organism: Rhodanobacteraceae bacterium; assembly: GCA_016717705.1. Lineage (GTDB taxonomy): Bacteria > Pseudomonadota > Gammaproteobacteria > Xanthomonadales > SZUA-5 > JADKFD01. Next base: position 116,597 of record JADKFD010000009.1, read on the forward strand.
CTGGTCAATGACCCAAGCTGGCTGCGGCATATCGGCGACCGTGGGGTGCGTACGCTGGAGCAGGCCCGCGACTACCTGAGCGCAGGTCCGCTCGACATGTATGGCCGTCATGGCTTCGGCCTGTACGCGATCGAGCTGCAGTCGGGCGAGGGTCCGCTGGGTATCTGCGGATTGATCAAGCGCGAAACCCTTCCCGATGTCGACGTCGGCTATGCATTGCTGCCGCAGTACGTCGGCCGCGGCTACGCCCTGGAAGCCGCGCGGGCAAGCGTTGATCTCGCCCGCGAACACTTTGGCCTGCGTCGCCTGATTGCGATCACTGCTCCGGACAACGAGGCGTCGGCGCGCCTGCTGCTCAAGCTCGGCATGCACTTCGAGCGGCATTTCAGCATGACGCCGGAGAGCGAGGTGCTGTGCCTGTACGGGATGGCGCTGTAAACGCTGCGCCGCGCCGATCTGGGGTGCGCTGGCGTGCCACCGCTCTGGATGCTTCATCGTCCAGGCATCCAGAGCGCCGGCATGCCGGCGCACTCCCAATTCTGGCTCAACCCGCCTCGTCGACCGCACCGACGCGCACGACGCCGCGACGCGCAATTTCCAGTTCGTCGGCCTGCCATTTGACGTACTGGTCGATGCGCCACAGTTGCGGCGCGTAGTAGGCATACAGCGGAACCTGGACGCCACCGAACAGCGCCGGCCGCACGCCAACGATGCTCAGGGTGAGGAAACTGCCACCCTTCTCCGGCATCACGACCTGGCCACTGCCGCTGAACCCGGCGCGGCTGCCGGTCGGTTCGCGTTCGCTGGAGATCCGCTTGTCCAGTCGCGGCAGTGCCACGTCGTCGCCGTAATCGGCGTACAACTGGGCGCCGATCGCCAGCGCCTCGTCGCGCTCCTCGGCGTTCAATTGCGCCCAGTACTTTTCGCGTTTGGCGACAAAAGCCAGGAATTGACGCTCGGCGGCCAGATCCATCCACGCGTAAGCGCGCGCCCGGTCGGCCTGGACCCCCTGCCCCTCCCAATAGATCTCGGCAACCATGGCCTGAGACAACTTGTCGCCCCAGCGGGCGGCCTCGCCGAACGCCGCGAGCGCGGCGCGGACGCGACCATCCTGCAACAGGTTCTGTCCCTGAACCCGGTATTTGAGGTCCGGGTGGGCGCGTTGGAAATGCGCCGACTGCCAGATATTGGGATCAATCTTGCGCGGCTCAAAGACCTGCGCAGAGGCGCTGCCCACGAGCGCCAAACCCGCTACCAGCACGCTGATCGATGTCCTGAGTGCATTCATGGCGGCTACCTTCGATACCCTCGGATCGGGGTAGTGAAAGAGTAATCCCGCGTGGCCACTGCGGGAGCAATCTCAAGCAGCTTTAATGTCGGCCTTAATCCGTACCCTGGAGCTCCCGAGCTACGCCTGGATGCGCGCCGGAGCGCGCGGCAAGGCATCGACCAGGGCGCGCAGCGCGTCAGACTCCGGATGCACCAGCAGTTTCGCCGGCACGCCGGTCTCGACCACGCGCCCGGCATCGAGCACCAGCATCGAATCGCACAGGCGGGCCACCGCGCCCAGATCGTGGGAGATGAACAGCAGCGCCAGCTGACGCTCGCGCGCCAGTTGGTCGAGCAGCGCCAGGATCTGATCCTGCGTTTCGTGGTCGAGCGCGCTGGTCGCTTCGTCGCAGATCAACACCTGGGGCTGGGTCGCCAGGGCGCGCGCAATCGCCAGCCGCTGGCGCTGGCCGCCGGAGAACTGGCCTGGATAGCGCCCGAGTGCGCCGTGGTCGAGGCCAACGTCGACCAGCGCCGCACGCATTGCTGGCAGGCGCTCGCTGCGGGGCAACGGCGGATCAGCGTAGTCCAGCGCTTCCAGCAGCATGTGGTCGACACGCTGCATCGGGTCGAGGCTGCGGAACGGATCCTGAAACACCAATTGCACGCGACGGCGCCAGCGCCGCAACGTCGCTCGGTCGAGTCGCTCCAGCGCCTGGTCGAACCAGCGCACTTGCCCGGCACGCGCCGGCATCAGCCCCAGCAGTCCACGCGCCAGCGTCGACTTTCCCGATCCGGAACTGCCGACCACGCCGAGGCGCTGTCCCGGTGCCAGCGCGATACTGACCCGGTCGAGCGTGTGCGCCGGCGCTGCTTGCCAGGGCCAGCGCCAACGCGCGGCATGACTCAAGGACAGCCCGCGGGCCTCGATGCAGGCGTCTTTGCCGAACGAGGTCGTTTGACTCGGAAGCACTGCCGCTGCCGGATGCGGCGCGTCATCGTCAATTCGCAAACTGGCGCGGCCATCGCGCAACTGATAAACGCGTCGACAGTACTCGGCCACGCGCGGCAGGTCGTGGCTGATCAGCAAAAGGCCCATGTTGCGCCGCCGCGCCGCATCGGCCAGCAGATCGCAGACGCGCCGCGCCAACACCGGATCGAGCGCGCTGGTCGGCTCGTCGGCGATCAGCAATGCCGGTTCCGGCAGCAGGGTCAGCGCCAGCATCACGCGCTGGCGCTGGCCACCCGAGAGCTCGTGTGGCCAGGCGTCGAGCCAGCGCCGTGCGCCGTCCAGCCCGACTTCCGCCAGCGCAGTGTCGATGCGCTCACTCATCTGGCGACGATCCAGTTGCGGCGCATGCACGCGCAGGCACTCGCGCAGTTGTGCGCCGACGCGGCGCAGCGGATGCAGGCTGCTGGCTGCGTCCTGGAATACGTAGGCGATGCCGCGCCCACGCACGCGCTGCAAGTCCGCGGCGCCCGCCAGAACCTGTCCACGCCAGCAGACGCTGCCGGCGCGCACGCTGGCGCCGCTCGGCAGCAGGCCGACCAGGGCACGCGCGATCAGGCTCTTGCCGGCCCCCGAGGCACCCACCAAGCCGACCGACTCGCCCGCTGCCACGAACAGGTCGAGGCCATCGACGATGCAATCCTCACGACCGGGCAAGCCGATGCGCAGGCCGCGGACCTGAAGCAGCGGCGCGCTCATGTACTGCTGCCCGTCAACAGCCGCAGGCGCTCGCGCAGGGCATCGCCGGCCAGTCCAAAGCCCAGCAGCACCAGCGCCAGGGCCAAGGCCGGCACCCACAAGGTCCACGGCGCCCACTGCAGATCCTGCACGCCCTCGGCCAGCAGCGTGCCCAGGCTGCCCACGCGCTCACTGGGTCCGAGCCCGAGAAAGGCGAGAAAAGACTCGACCAGGATGGCTTGCGGCACCACCGTGCCCAGCGCGGTCAACGCCACCGGCGCAAGATTCGGCAGCAGATGATGCCGCCACTGGGCAAAACTCGTTGCCCCCTGCAACTGGCTGGCGAGCATGAATTCGGTCTGCCGCAGGCGCCGCGCCTCGGCACGCAGGATGCGCGCCGCATCCAGGCTGCCGAAGCCGCCGACCACCAGGATCAGCAACCACATCGAGGGTTCGAACAGCGCGATCAGCAGGATCGCGATCAACATCAGCGGCAGGCTCGACAGCAGATCATTCAGGCGCATCAGCAGCTCATCGACCCAGCCGCCGAAGTAACCGGCGGCACCGCCGACGATGCCGCCGATCGCCAGCGCCAACGCGCCCGCGCCCAGGCCAATCGCCAGCGATACGCCGATGCCGGCCATGCAGCGCGCCAGCATGTCGCGGCCGATCGCGTCGGTGCCCAGCCAGTGTCCGTGCGCAAATCCCGGCGCCAGCAGATCCTGTCCCCAGAGCGGTTGGCCGGGCGCATAGGGCCACAGCAGGGGTGTCAGCAGCGAGGCAAGCGCCAACAGCGCCAGCAGGCCGATGGGCAGGCCGACCGCGGCGTTGACGAACAGCTGGCGCCAGGGCGAGGGCGCGACCCGTTCCGCGAACGTCATGTCTGCACCGGACGTCGAAGTCGGGCATCGAGGACGCGGGTGCCCGGCCTACGCTTGGCGGCGCACCGGGGTAGCGCGGCTCCGGCGCGCGCAAACTCCGATTGTCGCGTCAGGTCCATTCGCGCCGGCGGCCGCGGGCTGCTTGCCGGGTGTCCCGCGTACGCGGCTGCATTGCCCTTTCGAGCATCGAGGACGCGGCCCCCCGGCCTACGCTTCGGGTACCGCATTCAACGCCCGAAAATCGATTTCCTCCAGCCTCACCGGCTCGCCGAGGAAATGCCCCTGGGCGTAGTCGGCGCCGCAGTCGGCGAGCCAGCGCAGCGTGTGCTGGCTGTCGACGTGCTCGGCGATGACCTTGAGTTCCAGCGCGTGCGCCAGCGACACCATCGACGCCACCATGGTGCGGTCGCGCGAGGACTCGGTCAGATCGGTGATCAGGCTGCCTTCGATCTTCACGAAGTCCACCGGCAGGTGCTTCAGATGGCTGATCGAACTGAACCCGGTGCCGAAGTCGTCGAGCGCAAAACGCACGCCCTGGGTGCGCAGCGCCTGCATGAAGCGCCTGGCCGAATGCAAACTGCCGATCTCGCTGGTCTCGGTGACCTCGAAGATCAGGCGCGAGGCCGGCACACCGGAGCCTTCGATCATGTTGATGATCAGCTTCAGCGACTCCGGATCCTGCAGCGTGGCGTTGGACAGATTGACAGTCAGTCCGACCCGCGTGTTGCTCGGCAGGGTCGCCAGGAAGCGCAGCGCGCGCGCGATCACCCAGAGATCGATCTTGGGCATCATGCCGACGCGCTCGGCCAGCGGCACGAACACCGAGGGGCTGACCAACTGGCCATCGCGGTTGACCATGCGAATCAGTAACTCGAACAAGGCCTCGCCGCTGGAATGCTGGTGCAGGCGCCATCCCTGGGCGCGCAGCGCGGCCTCGTCGGCGTTGCGGATCTCTGCAACCGGCAGGATCGGTTGTGTCAGCAGCAGGAAGCGATCTTCATGCAAGGCTTCCTTGAGGCGCACGATCCACGCCGAATCGAGTTCGCGAGCGATGCGCGCATCGCTGCCGGAGACATAGATCTGGGTCTGGTCGCGACCACGCCGCTTGGCGTCATGGCAGGCCAGACGCGCGTGTTCGATCACATACTCGGCGCTCGGCGCTTCGCCGCTCAGGATGGCGACGCCGACCGAGCCACTGACTGCGAGTTGGCGCCCGTACATCGGAAACTTCACCTGCGCCAGCAGTTCGCGATAGCTGTCGGCGATGGTGAACAGATTCTCCAGCTGGACGCCGGACAGCAGCATCGCGTAGTGATCGTCCTCCAGCCGTGCCAGCAGATCATCCTGGCGCAGACGCTGCGACAGCAGATGGCCGACATCGACCAACACACGGTCGGCCGACTGCTGGCCGGCGTTGTCGACGATCATGTTGAATCGATCGATATCGACGTACAACAGCGCCGAATAGCCGCCGCGGTCGCGTCGGCGATCGAGTTCGGTGGTCAGGGCCTGAATCAGGCAGCGACGATTGGCCAATCCGGTCAACTGATCGTGCAGCAGTTCCCAGCGCAGACGATCGGCGCTCTTGCGCTCGGAAATATTGCGGAACACCACGACGGTGCCTTCGCGACGGCCGCCGATCGCCAGCGGCAGTACCGTGCATTCGACCGGCAACGCCAGCTTGGCGTGCGTCCAGAACACGGTTTCGTAGGACTTCAACTCGGAGCCTGCACTGTAGGCGCGCGCCAGCGGCGAATCGCCGGTGCTGATGGGCTCACCATCGCCCGCCGCGTAGTGGATCAGCGCATGCGCCGCCCGCCCGATCAAATCGGTTTCCAGCGCGTAACCGAGCATGCTGGTAGCGGCCGGATTGGCGAAGGTGATCACCCCCGCTCCATCGACACCGTAGACGCCATCGCCCACCGATCGCAGGATGCCGTCCAGTCGCACGCGCTCGGCCTCGACCGATTTCTGCGCCTGGATGGTGCGCGCCAACGCCTTGATGCGCGCCAGCGTCAGCTCCAGCACCTCGTTCTTGAACATGCATTCCATCGCCCCTGCTTCGAGGCACTTCTTGATGATCGCGTCCTTGTAGCTGCCGGTGATGATCGCGATCGGCATGCTCTTGCTCGCCGGCGACTGGGTCAGGCGCCGCGTCAGTTCATCGCCGCTGCCGTCGGGCAGGTAGTAATCGACGATGGCCAGGTCGTAGGCACCGCTCTGACCCTTGGCGAAGCCCTCCTGCACGGAGGCGGCGGTGTCGACGACGAAACCGTTGTTTTCCAGCAACTGGCGATAGGCAAAGCGCACGCTCTGCGAATCATCGACGAACAGCACCTTGAGTGGGGCTGCGAGCACCGGACGCAACGGCGGCTCGGCACTCGCGCCGACTAGCGCTACCGCGCCCTCGCCTTCGCCTTCGCCAATCTCGGGCGGCAACAATTGCTTCAGCGCCGCCGGAATGCGACCGAAATTCGACCACAGCAACAGGAAGGCGTTGCGCCGACGCGCCAGCCATTCGGACAGATACGGCGTTTTTTCATGGCTCAGTACCAGCACCGGCAGCGACGGTGCCCGTCCTTCGCCCAGATGCGCCAGCAGCGCCTCGAATTCGGCGCCAGGGCGCGCCGGCGCGCCGATCACCAGCACCTTGAACTTGAGTGTGCCGGCGTCGACCGCCTCCAGCAATGCGCTGGCCTCGGCGTAGGTGTTCACCACGCGTTCGACGACCTGTTGGCTCGCCGACAGGGTGCGCTGCAACAAATGGCTCAGAGTGGCCGAGCTCTCAACGATGACAATGCCGGACATAGTTCCTCGACTGGCCTATTGATTGCGGCACGGCAGCGTGCGGTTGCAGGCCGCGCCCGTCCGCCCGGTCCACGCTCAACCCGGAACGGACCGGGCAGGCCGACCATATGAACAGTTGAATGTGGCCATTGCAAGCACCGCCCAATGGGCGATGATGAGCTTTGGCGAAGCTGTTGATTCCTCCATGCAGACTATCGATGCGCTCAGCTCATGGCGACTGCTGGCGTTGCTGGCGCTGGCGCTGGGGGATCCCGGCCTGGCCGGCGATTGTGATGCGCCGTTCGCGGTGGGCCAGGCGCAACAGGTGCTGATCGACACGGCGCGCGGCGACCGCGAAGTTCCGGTGCGCGTGTTCTATCCGGCCAATCTGGCGGGTGCGGCGACGCCAGCCGTGAGCGGATGCGGTTTTCCGCTACTCGCCTTCGGCCACGGATTCACCATCGCCAACAGCGCCTACGGCGACCTGGCGCAGGCCCTCGCCGCCCAGGGATTCATCGTGGCGCTGCCCGGCAGCGAGGGCGGATTGTCGCCCGATCATGCCGAGTTCGGTCGCGACCTGCGCTTCGTCGTCGACGCGGTCGCCGCTTCGGCGCAGTGGACCGCAGCGGTCGGCGACCGGCGCGCCATTGGCGGGCATTCGATGGGCGGCGGCGCGGCCGTTCTGGCCGTTGCAGCTGGAACGGGAATCGATGCACTGTTCGCGCTGGCACCGGCGGATACCCAGCCCTCGGCCATCACCGCGGCGGCCAGCGTCAGCGCGCCGACGCTGCTGATCACCGGTTCACGCGATTGCGTGACGCCGAGCGACCAGCACGCGCTGCCGATCCTGGCCGCGCTGGCGACGCCAGCGGAGCACAAACTGCGCGTCGATATTGCCGGCGCCAGCCATTGCCAGTTCAGCGGCGGCAGCCTGACCTGCTCGATCGGCGAGGCCAGCTGCGGCGGCGGCGCGACGATCGGCGCGAGCTACCAGCAGCAGCAGACGCTGGCGATCCTGATACCGTGGCTGCAGCAGCAATTCACCCCCTCGCAGGCGCTGCTCGCTGATGGATTCGAATGAGCGGAGCTCAGCGAACATCCCCAAGGCACTGAATCTTCTGTAGGAGCGACCTTGTGTCGCGAACTGCGCCGGTGACCGCACGCCACACAAGGTCGCTCTCACCGAAAAGACCGCAAATCTCTGAAAGTAGGTCACGTTGTCTGCTGCGGCGTCCGACCGTGACCACCTGCTCGACCGCGCGGTCGCTTTCGACCTTGTACAGCGCCCAAGCCTGGTCGCGACGGAACAATGCGCCGGTCGGCACGGTGAGCGCCGTCCCGGACGAGAGGATGAACTGCGCGTCGACGCGATAGCCGTCGCCAAGGCGCTGCCAATCCGCCTCCGGGGAGACGAAATCGCATAACACCCAGACGCGCTGCTCTTCGACGCCGAGCGCCGAAATCTTGGTGAAACCGACCGGCTCGACCCGCCGCACGCGCGCCGTCAGCGCCTGCTCGCCGCCCCAGCGGTGCAGCAGCACATTCATGCCCGGCGCCACACGCACCGCATCGGAGGACAACAGGTCGACCTCGATCTCCAGGCTGGCGGGATCGCCGATCTCCAGCAATGGCTCGCCGATGGCCACCGGACCGGCGCTTTCGCGCAGCCGCGCCAGCACTACGCCCGCCACTGGCGCACGCAGTTCGACGACCTGGTCGGCCGAGCCACCCTTGCCCTGCTGCGACAGCAGCGACTGCGCCGCCTCGCGCTGCGCCTGCGCCAGCTCCAGTGCGAAACGCGCCGCCGACAGATCGGCGCGCGCCTGCTGCGCGGCGCTCTCGGCGCGATCACCTTCACGCCGCGCCAGTGTGCCGTTGGCGACCATCGGCGCAATGCGATCGAGCTCCTGTTGCGCCAGCTTGTCGCCGGCGCGTGCCGAACTCAGGCGCGCCTGCGCTTGCGAAACAGCCGATGCTGCGGCGTGCGCCTCGTTGTTCAGCCGATCGCGCGTGGCCGGATCGAGCAAGGCGCCCATCGAGGGCTGGATGCGCGCCAGCACCTGGCCGGCCGCTACGGCATCGCCAGGACGCAGCTCGACGCGCTCGATTTGCCCGGTCACCGCTGCCGTGATTCGATAACGGTGGACGACGCGCGTGCGCCCTTCCTCGCGCAGGCTCTCGGTGAGTTCCTGTTGCGCAGCCAGAGCGCTGTCGACGCGCACACGTTCGCCGCGAAAACCGAAATAGCCCACCGCAGCCGCCAGCAGTGCAGCCAGCAGCAGACCCGCACGCGCCGTGCGCGATCGCAATGCGCTCAAGCGGATGTCCCCGGGGGCCGTGTGCTGGCGCCGGCGGCGTCCTGCCTGGCCTCGCTTTCAGCCCGGTTCTTCTCGGCGAGACGGGCGGCGCGCTGGCGCATCAGCAGTTGCGTCTCCGGATCCAGTATCGCGGCCGCTGGCGGCCGCGCCGCGCCGACGACGCGCACATGGACAAACAGCAGCAGCGTGACGAAGCCGAACACGATGGCGCCGACCGGCGCGACCATGCCGCGGAAAACACTCTGGCTCATGAAACTGCACGAACCCAGACACACCAGCGTGATACCGAGTGCAATCCAGCGCGCCATGACCCTTCGCTCCGCGACCACTGCCCAGGCGACAGTCTGCCCAAACGCGGCGGCGTGTGCCATGCGCGCCGCGCACGCTTTGCACGTTGCGGAACTAATCCGACTCAGCGTGCTGCACAAGCGCGGTGAACGCGCGATCGACGTCCTCCGGGGCGAAGGCGCAATGACCGGTGCCGATGGGCGGCAGCGTCAACACCTGCTTGTCCTGCCCGGCAGCCAAGGCCTTCTCGGCGTAACGCCGGGTGAAGTGGGCAGGCACCGTGGGATCGTCGAGGTTCGCCTGGATCACCACCGGTTTGAGCGCGCGTCCGCTGAGCGAGGCATGCTCGCGCAGGTACGCCTGCGCATGCGGAACCGCGTCGTAACGACGGATGGCCGCGTTGAGCGCGACGTCATCGCCAAAGCCGTCGTAGACACTGTCGCGATTGCCCACCGGGAAACCACCTGCGCGCTCGCTCAATTCTCTCAGCACGATGTACTGCAGCATCAGGGCCCCGGAAAGATCGCTGCGCAGGATCTCGAAACGCGCGCCGATCTGCGCCGCGCGCTCAGCGTTGCCGACCAGCGCAGCCGGCCCGGGCGCCCCGCGGCGCCGGGGGGGCGGGGGGCGGGGCCGGGGGCCGGGGCCGGCGCCGCGGGCCGGCGGCGCCCGCGGCGCGCCGGGCCGCGGGCCGGCGGGCGCCGCGGGCGCGGGGCCGCGGCCGGCGCGCGGGGCCGGGGGGGCGGGGGGGGGGGGGGGGGGGGGGGGGGGGGGGGGGGGGGGGGGGGGGGGGGGGGGGGGGGGGGGCGGGGGGGGGGGGGGGCGGGGGGGGCGGCGGGGGCGGGCGGGCCGCGCCGCCGCGGGCGGCGGCGCGCCCGGGGGGCGGCGCGCGCGGCGCCGGGGGGGGGGGGGGCGGCGCCCGCGCGGCCCCGGGGGGCCGCCCGGCGGCCCGGGGGGGGGGCCGGCGCGGGCCGGGGGGGGGGGGGGGGGGCGCCGGGGCCCGGGGGGGGGGCCCGGGCCGGGCCGCGGGGGGGGCCCCCCGCGCGCCGCGGGGGGGCGGGGGGGGGCGGGGGGGGGGGCCTCGATGAGCGGTGACTCATTCGCGGGGCAGACGTCGATCCCCACCTGGAAGGAGACGGGTTGGGCGCCGGGCACTGGTTGCAGGTGATTGGCGCAATCGCGACACCTGGGCCGTGGTTCATTGGCCACGCTGGCAAAGCCACGACATGGCCTGCGAGCAGACAGTTGTGTGTTGTACGATGAGCGCCGATGCGACCGCTACCGCCCCAGCCCTCTACAGTCGACGGTGATCTTGCCCGATGGCAGTGACCAGAATCCTCCAGCAGATCGGTGGCTTTGAAGTTCTCGGCACACTGGGTCATGGCGGCATGGGGATTGTCTATCGCGCCCGCGACAACACCCTGCAACGCGAACTCGCGATCAAGGTGCAGACCGGTGACTGGAAAGAGCGCGCGGAACTGCTGCAGCGATTTCTGCGTGAAGCGCGGATCCTCGCCAGCATCAACCACCCGAACGTGGTGCAGATCTACTCGGTCGGCGAACACGAGGGGGCGCCCTTCTTCGCCATGGAATTGCTCGAAGGCTCCATCGCCGACGCCGCACGGCTGAAGATGCCGGCCATCGACCAGGTGCGGCGCTGGATGCTGGACGCCGCGCGTGGACTGGCGGCCATTCACGAGATGGGCGTGGTGCATCGGGACATCAAGCCAGGGAATCTGCTGCTCACCCGCCCGACCAGCGTGGAAGCCGAACATGTCAAGGTCGCGGATCTGGGGATTGCCAGCGCCGGCGAACAGTTCGGTTCGCCGCTGACGCGCGCTGGCGCCGTCATGGGCACGTCCGGCTATCTGGCCCCGGAGGCCTTTCGCCTGGAACACACCCTGGACAGCCGGGCGGACCAGTATTCGCTGGGGGTGGTCTTCTTCGAACTGCTGGCCAGGCGCGGCCCGTACCAGGACATGGGCGATCGCGCGCTGCTGGCCGCGATCATCGAACCGCGCGTGGCACCAGATGTGCGCGAATTCCGCCCGGAAGTCGATGCGGCAACGGCCATGATCGTCGCGCGCATGCTCAGGGACGAACCCGACGAGCGCTTCGAAGACAGCGCTGCCCTGGTACACGCGCTGACCCAGGTCCAGGGCAGCGCGGCCGGGCCGCCGAATCCGATCGTCGCGCCGGCGGCAAGCGCGCCCGGCGACTCCGGGCCGCGCCTGTCGCTGCCGCGGCAGAATCCAGCCGCCGAGACCGGGCCATCGGCGGTGGCCAGAACCGGTCCGGGCCTCAAGGGCGTGGCGTTGATCATCGTGACCCTGACGATCGGTTTTGCCGCCTACCATTGGCAGAGTGTCCGCTCAGGTTCATCCCTGACCCCGGCCACAACGCCTGCGGATCCGCTCGTCGGAGTTGCGCAAGACGCGCCGACACCGGCGCGGATCATCGACCCCATGCACCGCGAGGCCTGGGCCAAGTACGTGCTCGGTCACTATCTGCTCAAGAGCTGGGCAGAGGGCGAGGAAACCTGGACCCTCGATTTGCTGAAACAGGAGGGCGGCCTGCTGGCGGCTACGCTCAAGGGCCCGGAGCCGCAGACGGTGGAACTGACCGGGCGCGTCGACAGCCAGACCACCCAGACCATGGACGGGGAAACCTGGGACGTCTATCAACTGCACTTGACCGGCGCCGACGGCAGAAGCATGGCCGTACGCATCGAATTCTCGGAGTCGTATACCTCCGGTGAGGGCGTCTATGTGCACGCCACCGAGCGCCTGCGATTCGATGTCGAGGACAGCGAGGATCTTTGACGTTACATTGCTTGACTCGACGCGCTGCGACGGCACGGCGCCAGATGCCGCCTGGGATGGCGACGGCAGATCGCGACGCCTTCTGGTTCAGCACCGGATCAGACGCGCTGTTCGTGGATGAGTTTGAGGGTCAGGGGCAAGAGCCA
>JADKFD010000010.1 GCA_016717705.1 Rhodanobacteraceae bacterium
GGCGCGGTCGCGAAAGTGATTGTGGTCGGTAAACAGCTCGTCGCCGATGCGCTCACGCAGGGCCATGGCGTTTGCGAGCAAGTTCGCGTCTCGCGCCCAGGTCCTTGCATCGAGCAGCTTCTTGCGCTTCTTTTCGGGCAGGCCCTTCTTGACGGTGCCGCCCTCTTCATCGTCGTCTTCGTCATCGTCGCTGCCCCAGTCGGCCAGGCGCTTTTCGAGCGCGGCTTCGACCTTGGAGAACTGGGTGAAAAGCGTGTCGCCAAATTCATCGTAGAGCGTCGCGCGAATGTCCTCGTCACCTGACGCGAAACGCAGGGTCTCGATTGTCTTGAGCGAGAGTTGGCTGTGCAGGCGCAGCGGGCGTTCGACCGTGACCTTCCAGTAACCGAAGGCGGCGTTGGGGAAAATCCTGGACTCCGTCGTCTCCTCGAATTCGAGGAAGGAGCGGCTGATGCGCTCGATGTCGTCGGGCGAAAGCTCGCAGTTCTTCTTGCCGAGATTCTTGCGCAGTGGCTTGAACCACTGGCTGGCGTCGATCAGTTGCACCTGGCCCTTCCGGTGCGCGGGCTTCCGGTTGGACAGCACCCAGATGTAAGTGGCAATGCCTGTGTTGTAAAACAGGTTCAGTGGCAGCGCGACGATGGCCTCCAGCCAGTCGTTCTCAATGATCCAGCGGCGGATGTTGCTCTCGCCCTGGCCCGCATCCCCGGTGAACAGCGACGATCCGTTGTGGACCTCGGCGATGCGACTGCCCAGCCGCTGACTTCCCGTTCATCTTCGAGGCCATGTTGGCCAGGAACAGCATTTGCCCGTCGCTGGAGCGTGTGACCAGCGACAGCTCTTCGCCCTTGTGCATCACCTTGAAGCGCGGATCGCGCATGCCATCCTTGCCGCCCATCGCCTCCAGGTCCTTCTTCCAGCTCTTCCCGTAGGGCGGGTTCGCGAGCATGAAGTCGAATTCCTGGGCCGGGAAGGCGTCGTGCGAGAGCGTGGACCATTCCGCCCTGACCTGCTGGCCGCGTTTGTCGCCGATGGCGGTGAGTGTCTCCTCGGCGACCGTGAGCATGCCGCCGGTGCCGCAGGCGCAGTCGTAGAGCAGATAGGTGCCCGACTTGATCTCGGCCTCGATCGGCAGGAACACGAGGTTGGCCATCAGCCGCACTGCGTCGCGTGGAGTCCAGTGCTCGCCCGCCTCCTCGTTGTTCTCCTCGTTGAACTTGCGGACCAACTCCTCGAAGACCGTCCCCATCGAGTGGTTGTCGATACCGGCCGGCGAAAGGTCGATGTCTGGGTCAAGGAATTTGTTAATCAGCGTGCCGATCGCGTCGGCCTTGGACAGGGTCTGCAATTGGTTGCGAAACTTGAAGTTGTCGAGAATGTCCTGGACGTTCGACGAGAAGCCATTGAGGTAATCCTCGAAGTCGGCCAGCAGTTGCTGCTGACTGCCGCGCGACTTGAGGTCGCGCAGCGTGAACTTCGAGGTGTTGTAGAACGCCTGCCCCGCAGCGTCGCAGAGGGGGCGGCTCGCTGCGCGGTGATCCCCGCGGCGTCCAGCATCCTCTTGGTCTCGAGGACCTTGCTCTTGGTCGGCTCGAGCACCGCATCCATGCGCCGAATGACACACATGGGCAGGATGACGTCGGGGTACTTGCCGCGTTTGAAGAGGTCGCGAAGAACATCGTCGGCGATGCCCCAGATGAAGGAGACGATCTTGTTGTGTGTTGCCTGATCCATCAGTCCGTTGCGTCCTTCACGTTTGTGGGGGTGGAGGCACGCCGCCTGGGTCACGCCTGTCCGTCGCCGTGGGCCGACCTTTCCCGAGGTGCGCCTCTCGTCGTGCTGATGCAGCATAAAGCGGATCCGGTGAAACGACTGCGCCGATGTAGGCACCTCACGCCGCCTTCTCCACCCGATACAACAACCGATACAAAGCCGGCAGTACCAGCAGCGTCAGCAGCGTCGACGACGATGCCGCCGCGCCGCGGGGGGGCGGGCGGGGGCTGCGCGTGGACGCCGGCGCCGGGCACCGACATCAGCGCGCGGCCAAAGCCCAGACTCGCCACCAGCGCGGTCATCAGCACCGGCCGCAGGCGCACCATCGCGCCCTCGCGGATGGCGGCGTCGAGCGGCCGGCCTTCCTCGCGCAGGCTGCGGATGAAGCTGATCATCACCACGCCGTTGAGCACCGCGACGCCGGACAGCGCGATGAAGCCAACGCCCGCCGAGATCGAGAACGGGATGTCGCGCAGCAGCAGTGCCGCGACGCCGCCGGTGAGTGCCAGCGGCACGCCGCTGAACACGATGGTGGCATCGCGCGCCGAGCCGAAGGCCATGAACAGCAGGCCGAAGATGATCAGCAAGGACACCGGCACCACGATCTGCAGGCGCTGGCTGGCCGAGATCAACTGCTCGAAGGTGCCGCCGTACTCGATCCAGTAGCCCTCCGGCAGTTCCACCTGGTCGGTCACCGCCGCGCGCGCGTCGGCGACGAAGGAGCCGAGGTCGCGGCTGCGCACATTGGCGGTGACCACCACGCGGCGTTTGCCATTCTCGCGACTGATCTGGTTGGGGCCGGGCGCCAGTTCGACTCTGGCGACCTCGCGCAGCGGCACGTGGCGGGCGTCGGCGCCCATGCGCCAGCGCGTTGCCGTGGATCGTCGGCCTGGCGCATCGCGGCAGCGGAATCGGCAGATTCCCAGGCGCTCCAGGTCGGTGCGCAGGGCTTCGGGCAGGCGCACCTGGATGTCGAAACGCCGATCGCCCTCGAACACCTGCCCGCGCCGCGCCGCCGAGCGCGATCGGCACGATCTCCTGCACGTCGGCCACCGCCAGCCCGTAGCGCGCCAGCGCCCGCGATCCGGGGTGATCGACAGCACCGGCAGTCCGGTGGTCTGCTCGACCTTGACGTCGGCGACGCCGGCACCCCATTGACCACCTTCTCGACCGCTTCGCCGAGTCGCAGCAACTCGTCGAGATCGTCGCCGTAGACCTTGATGGCGACATCGCTGCGCACGCCCGCGATCAACTCGTTCATGCGCATCTGGATCGGCTGGGTGAACTCGTAGTTGTTGCCGGGGATGGTCCATACCGCGGCTTCCAGATCGGCCACCAGCTCTGCCCGCCGCTTGTTCGGGTTTGGCCACTCCGAGCGGTCCTTCATGATGATGAAGGTGTCGGCGACCGACGGCGGCATCGGGTCCGTGGCGACTTCGGCGGTGCCGATCTTGGCGAACACCTTGTCCACCTCCGGGAACTGCTTGATGCGCGCCTCCAGCGCCTCCTGCATGCCGACCGCCTGGGTCAGGCTGGTGCCGGGAATGCGCAGCGCGTGCAGCGCGATGTCGCCCTCGTCGAGGTTGGGGATGAACTCGGTGCCCAGGCGCGTGCTGGCGACCAGAGTCAGGCCCACCAGCGCCGCTGCGGCGAGCACGATCGGCAGCCGCCACGCCAGCGCGAAGTCGAGCAGCGGCGCGTAGACGCCTTGCGCCGCGCACCACGCGGTTCTCCTTCTTCGGCGACCTTGCCGGTCACGAACAACGCCACCGCCGCCGGCACGAAGGTCAGCGACAGCACCATCGCCGCGACCAGCGCCATGACCACGGTGAACGCCATCGGGTGGAACATCTTGCCCTCCACCCCGGTCAGCGTGAAGATCGGCAGATACACCGCGGTGATGATGAAAATGCCGAACAGGCTCGGCTTGATCACCTCGGCGGTCGCCGAAGCGGCCAGTTCGAAGCGCTCGTCGCGACTGAGCAATCGACCCAGTCGATGCTGCGCCTCGCCCAGGCGGCGCAGGCAGTTCTCGACGATGATCACCGCACCATCGACGATCAGCCCGAAATCGAGCGCGCCCAGGCTCATCAGGTTGCCCGATACGCCGTTCTGGACCATGCCGGTGATGGTCATCAGCATCGCCAGCGGTATCACCGCCGCGGTGATCAGCGCGGCGCGGATGTTGCCCAGCAGCAGGAACAACACCGCGATCACCAGCAGCGCGCCTTCCAGCAGGTTCTTCTGCACCGTGGCGATGGTGCGGTCGACCAGATCGCTGCGGTTGTAGACGGCGCGCGCGGTCACGCCCTCGGGCAGGCTGGCGTTGACTTCGAGCAGGCGCCGCGGCGCGCTGCGCACCGCGCGGCTGTTCTCGCCGACCAGCATGAACACCGTGCCGAGCACGATCTCGCGGCCGTTCTCGGTAGCCGCGCCGGTGCGCAACTCGGTGCCTTCGACCACGTCGGCAACGTCGTCGACATGGATCGGCAGACCGTCGCGACGGGTGACCACGATGCGGCGCAGGCCGTCGAGGTCGGTCACCTGGCCCGGCGAGCGGATCAGGTACTGCTCGCCGGCACGCTCGATGTAGCCGGCGCCGACATTGGCATTGCCGCGGGCTACCGCGTCCATGACGTCGCGCAAAGTCAGGCCATAGGCGACCAGCCGCGCCGGGTCTGGCGTGATGTGGATCTGGCGCACGAAGCCGCCGATGGTGTTGACCTCGGTGACGCCCTCTAGATGCCGCAGTTGCGGGCGCACGACCCAGTCCTGCAGCGTGCGCAGGTCGGTCGGCGTCCACGGCGTGCCGTCCTTCTTGCGGGCGTCAGGCTCGGATTCGACGGTGTACATGAAGATCTCGCCGAGGCCGGTGGCGATCGGACCGAGCTTCGGTTCGATGCCGTCGGGCAACTGCTGGCGCACGCTCTGCAGGCGCTCGCCGACCAGTTGTCGCGCGAAGTAGAGGTCGGTGCCGTCCTCGAACACCACCGTCACCTGCGACAGTCCGTAGCGCGACACCGAGCGCGTGTGCTCGATGCGCGGCAGGCCGGCCAGCGCGGTTTCGATCGGAAAGGTCACGCGCTGCTCGGATTCCAGCGGCGAGTAGCCGGGCGCCTCGGTGTTGATCTGCACCTGGACATTGGTGATGTCGGGCACCGCGTCGATCGGCAGGCGCGTGAAGTTCCACGTGCCGAGGCCGGCCAGGCCGAGTGCCAGGATCAGCACCAGCCAGCGGTGGGCGATGGCGAAACGAATGATCCGTTCAAGCAGCATGTGTGGGGCCCCAAGTCTTTGCATCTTCACTGAACCTCAACCCCCCCCCGGGGGGGGGGCCCCGGCGGGGGGGGGGGGGGGGGGGGGCGGGGGCCCGCTGGTCTGGCCCCTTCGACGCCGCATCCCGAAAAGCCGGGATGCTTTGCTCAGGGGGGGGTTGGGCTGGTGTTCGGTTTGTTCTGGAACAGCCGTCCCGGATGACGAGTCATCGAAGAGCCTCAGTGGTCGTGGCTGGCGCCGGACTTTTCGACGTCCGCGCGGATCAGGAAGCTCTGCTCGCTGACGTAGCTGGTGCCCGGATCGATGCCGCCGAGCACTTCGACGTGGTTACCGTCGCGACGCCCGAGATCGAGCATGCGCACCTCGTAGGTCTCGCCGACCTGCGCATAGACCACGGTGAAGTCGCGGAAGGGCTGCAGGCCCGAGACCTTCACAGCCAGCGGCACCGTGTGTTCGGCCACCGCGATTTCGGCGTTGACCGCCAGTCCCGGCCGCCAGCGGCCATCGTCATTGGCCAGGCGCACGCGCGCGACCGCGCTCTGGCTGTTGGCGGCGGCGATCGGCAGGATGCGGTCTACCTGCGCCTGCACCTGATGCTCGCCGACCGTGCTGGTCAGCGTCAGCGATTGCCCCGGCACCACGCGTTCCAGATCCTTGCCGAACACATGCAGATCGGCCCAGACCTCGGACAGATCGGTGATCTCGAACAGCGGCTCGTCGCCGGCGACATCGCCGACATTGGTGTTGCGCAGCGTGACGACGCCGCTGATTGGCGCGGTCAGCGTGTAGCTGCGCAGGCTGTCGTTGCTCTCGACCACCGCCAGCGGCGCGCCGCGTGCAACGCTATCGCCGAAACCGGCGTGGACCTCGCGGACGATGCCGGGGAAGCGCGCGCGCACCCGGGCCAGCCGATTGACATCGATGCTGATCGAACCGAGCGCGCTGACCGATTCGCGAATGATTGCGGGACCGGCTTGTCGGTGCCGATACCCGAGGCCTCGGCGATGTCCGCGGCAATCGTCGTGCGGCCCTCGTGCGAGGCATAGCTCCACTCGTGTTTCTTGCCGGACACCGTGGCTACGACGCGCACATCGAAGGAGTGCGGCTCGGTGACCACGCCACTGCCGACCAGCACATCGCCATCGGCACGGAAGCTGAACTTGTCGATCACGTTGCCCAGGCGCGTCAGTTCGATTTGCGCATCGACGGAAGCTGGTGGCAACGGCTGGTCGCCCTGATAGGCGTACAGGCGGAACTCGGGCGGCACGCCGGTTTCGAAAATGGTCACTTCCAGCGCGAAATCGCCGTCACGCAGCATCCGGCCGCGATGCGGGCCGCGCTCATAGTCGGCTGCGGCGGGCGCTCCGTGGCCTTCGCTGGCCGGCATGTCGGATGGGGTGTCGCAGGCCGCCAGCGCCAACAGCGCCAGCAGGGAAATCAGGCGCAGTTTCATCGGGCATCTCCAGGATTCGCGGCGGTCAGACGTTCAATGGATACCAACAGGGTGTGGTAGCGCTGTTGCGCTTCGAGCACGGCCAGGCGCAAGTCGATCAAGGATTGCTGCGCCTGGTTCAACACCAGAAAACCGAAACGCCCCAGCTCGAAGCCGCGCTGGCTGGCCGCCATTGCCGCTTCGGCCGCCGGCAGGGTCTCGCGCTGGTGGGTTTCCACCACGTGGCGCGCGTGCTCAAGTTCGCGATAAAGCCCGTAGAGCTGCTGACGCGCGTCCCACTGCGCCGCCTGCTGGCGCGCCGTCAGTGCCGCGAGTTCGGCGTCGACACGGGCCACGCCGAGCGCCGATCGCGGCGCGCTGCCGAGCGGCATCGACACGCCGAACAGCAGCGCCTGATCGTCGATGGTTTCCAGGCGCCGCACGCCAACGCTGACCGTCACGTCGCCCTTGGCTGCGCTGGCCGCCAGTTCGCGCTGCGCATCCAGCGCAGCCGAGTCCGCGACAAAAGCGAGCTGCTCGACGCTGGCCGGCAGTTGCGCTTGCAGTTCGGCCAGCGGGGCGACTGCCGGCAAGTTGTCGAGGGCGCCGCTGGCATCGAATTCGGGATCGGACTCGCCCCACAGGGCAGCCAGCGCCACCCGGGCGCTGTCGAGTTCATGTTCGGCGTCTTCGACGCGCAGTCGCGCATCGATCAGGGCCACATCCGCCTGCAGCAGTTCAGCATCCGAAGCTCTGCCGGCTTCGACCCAGCGCGTCAGCAGTTTCTGGTTGGCTTCAGCCAAGGAAAGATGAGTGCGCAGGATCGCCAGGCGTTGCTGATGGCCGACCACCGCGATGTAGCGCTGCGCGGCTTGCGCGGCGATGGCCACCTGCAGGCGCCCAATGCCCTGGCTCTGGCGCGCCACTTCGGCGGCGCCGACGCGCTCACGCGCCGCCAGCTTGTCGCCGAGTTCGATCGCGCGGCTGAGGCGCAGCGTGGTCTCGGCACCATGGATGCCCGACACCTCCCCGGTGCCGAGGACATTCTCCAGTTCACCGCCGACCGTCCATTGCGGCCCCAGCGCCAGCGCCTGCGCGTGACTTTCGGCGGCGCGCACCGACTGCGCCTGCGCCTGCAGACTCGGGTGCTGCGCCAGTGCCTGGGCAACCGCCTGTTCCAGCGTCAGCTCACTGGCCGACAACAGCGGCGCATGGCCGCCCACCATCCCGGTCAATGCCAGGACCAAACCCATACGAACAAACACGACAACCTCCAATCGTCAGACCAACGCACGCACGACCACGCCGCCGACAAGGCGATGCGGCGAACACGGGAAGGGTCAGGCGATCGGAGGGCGGTGCGGTGGGGGTCCGGCCGCGGTGGCCGGCGCGCTGGCGTGGAGCGGGGGCAGCCAGGTGTCCGGCGCCAGGGCGGCAAGGCGCAGAGGCGAAATCGACGGCAGGGTGGCGCAGATGGGCGCGGCATCGTGCACATGGATGACGATGCTGCCGGGATCATCGTCGATCGGCGGCACCGGCTCATCGTGGCCGTGCGCATCATTGGCGTGCAGATGCCCGATTTCCGCGTCGGCGTGAGCGTGCACACTCAGCGTCGGCATCCCCGCGATAACCAGGGCGAGCGCCAGCAGCAGCCCTGCCGCGCGCACGTACGCGCGCTCCAGGATTGCTTTGCGGCATGCCGTCAACGAGATCATCGACCGAGCATGGCAGATGGTCGTGTCGGCGGCAATTCATGTCCGCCACCGTCCGTGCTTCAAAGCAGTCTTGCTGCTACTGCTGCGCGATGCCCGCGACCTGGCGGCGTTCGACGTCAACGTTGTCGCGATCAACGCCAACGATGCCGTTGCTTATGAGGCGGGCGTGAGGTCCGCGCGCCGCGTAGTCCTGCGGGCAACGCGACCTGCGCCTTGAGGTTCGCCGCAAGAAATGACCTCCGCCTGGCACCTTCAGCGCGATCCGATAGCCGATTCCCAGGCCGAAATCAGCGCCGCCGCTGCGAGCATCACCTCGGATTCGGTGGTGCCGCGCCCCAGCGACAGGCGCACCGATCCCAGCGCTTCGTCTGCAGCCACCCCCATCGCCCGAATGGTCGTGGACGCGCGGTCCTGGCCGGCGTGGCAGGCAGACCCGGTCGCTGCCGCGATTCGCGGTGCGTTCGCCAGGACCGCAGCTCCAAAAACCCCTGGGAAACGCACATTCAGCGTATTCGGCAAGCGCAACTCGCGG
Organism: Rhodanobacteraceae bacterium; assembly: GCA_016717705.1. Classification (GTDB taxonomy): domain Bacteria; phylum Pseudomonadota; class Gammaproteobacteria; order Xanthomonadales; family SZUA-5; genus JADKFD01. Next base: position 8,729 of record JADKFD010000010.1, read on the forward strand.
TGGCCATTGAGCGCCAGTCCGGGAATGCCCGCCGCCAACTGCGCCCACAGCCTGTCCCGCAGATACCGCATGCGATTGGCGGCGCTGTCCAGATCTCGGTCGAGCAGTTCGCAGGCCTGCCCGAGCGCGACGATCGACGCCACATTCTCGGTGCCGGGGCGAACGCCGCTTTCGTGATCGGCGCCCAGCAGCAACGGCGTCAGCGCCACGCCGCGGCGCACGTAAAGCGCGCCGACACCTTTGGGCGCGTACAGTTTGTGACCGGCGATCGACAGCAGGTCGACACCGAGATCGCCGACCTTGACCGGCACCTTGCCGATCGACTGGGCGGCGTCGGTATGCATCACGGCACCCACGCGGTGTGCGATCGCGGCCAATTCTGCGATCGGTTGCAGCACGCCGGTCTCGTTGTTGGAGTGCATGATCGAGACCAATGCCGTGCCTGCGCCGATCGCCGCGCCGGCTTCGTCCATGCGGATGCGGCCATGGCTGTCGACGCCAACCCGGGATACGCACCAGCCCCGCGATTCCAGCCAGCCGCACGGTCGCAGCGTTGCCGGATGCTCGATGACCGAGGTCACGCTGTGGGTGCGTCCCGAATCGATGCCGCGTATCGCGAGATTGTTGGCCTCGGTGCCGCCGGATGTGAACAGCACCTCATCGCTCTCGCATCCCAGCAGCGCGGCGACCTGCGCGCGTGCCCTGGCGACGGCCGAACGCGCACGCAGGCCATAGATGTGCCCGCTCGACGGATTGCCGAAGTGCTCGCGCAAATACGGCAACATGGCGTCCACCACTTCCGGCAGGAGCGGCGTGGTGGCGTTGTGATCGAGGTAAACGGGAGTGTGCTCGGTGGTCATGGCGGTCCGGGTTTGGTGGCGGCGAGTGCCAGGAAAGCTGCGCCTGGCATGCGCATGCGGGTCAGCAGCGGCTCGATCGGCAGCAGCAGGCGCGCCGCCAGCGCGCTCGGTGGATAGTGCACGGTGCCGCAGGTGGCGACGACTGTGAGTCCGGCCTTGCTGGCCATCTCGCATAACTGGCTTTGCGATCTGAAGTGCGCACTGCGCCAGAACGATGCACCGAGCCAAGCCCGCAAGCGGCGCCCGGCGGCCCAGAAGTTGAAACGCCCCAGGTCCCCGAGCAGCAGTCGTCCACCAGGGCGAAGCACACGCGCCATTTCGCGGACCGCGAGTTCGGCGTCGGGCACCAGGCACAGCACGGTCACCGCGAGCACCACATCGAAGGCATCGTCGCGGAACGGCAGCTTCGATGCGTTGACCAGTTGCAGCACGAGGTGCACACCCTGCTCGTCGGCCCGCTGGCGCGCCGCCTCCAGCATCTCCTGCGAACTGTCGACGGCAGTGACCTGCGCGCCACGCAGCGCGGCATGGATGGCGTACTGCCCGTCGCCGGTGCCGATGTCGAGCACACGCTGGCCGACGAGCGACCCCGCCAGGTCGAATATCAGCCGCGTTTCCAGATCTTCGGTGATGGCGCCGAGCGTGGTCGAGCGCCAACGCAGGTAGGCGTCCGCCGCCAATGCGGAGGCTGCGGTCATGACCTCGTGACTCCGGGCATCGTTGATTCCGCAGTGCGGCTGACTTGCCTCAAAACACCAGCGTCTGGTCGGCCCACAGCGTCCAGTCGGTCAGCTGTTCCAGGGTGCCGCGTTTCGCGCCGTCGGCGAGTTCCGTTTCGGCAATGCCGCGGCATCCATGCAGGTGCCGCAGACGCCGATTTCGAAACCGCGCCGATGCACCGCCTGCAACATCAACTCGACATTGTAGAAGCCTGCCGGAACGCGCTGATTCGCCTTGGCGCAGGACGCTGCATCGCCCATCAGGAAGACTTTCACCACCTCGCCGTCGCGACGGGCGATGGCGCCGGCCAGGCGCAATCCGTTGTAGCTGCGTTCGCTGCCGTAGGGCGCGTCGTTCAGGATAGAAAGGGTGTTGGCCATGTTCATGCTCCTGCAGGGGTCAGAAGCGCCTGGGTCCCGCGGGCGGGCGCGCGGCCGGGGGCCCGGTGACGCGGGCGGGGGGGGGGGGCGCAGGACGCAGCGTCTCGCGCATGCGCACGGCGACGACGATCCCGGAGGCGAAGGTGAGCGCGGCGACCAGCCAGATCGCGGCCGGCAGTCCGAAAGCGTCGGCGGTGATGCCCGCCAGCAGCGCACCGAATGCGTAGCCGAGATCACGCCACAGGCGGTAGACGCCGACCGCGGATGCGCGCCACGACGGATGCGCCACGTCGCCGATGGCTGCCAGCAGGGTCGGATAGACCATCGCGGTGCCGAGCCCCAGCAGCACGGCGCCGGTCGCGAATCCGGCGTAGCCATCGGCGACCACAGTCGCGGCGATGCCGATCGCCTGTACCCACATGCCGCTGGCGATCAGCCATTTGCGGCCGATCCGATCCGACCAGGCGCCGGTGATCAACTGCGCGATGCCCCAGGTGGCGGGGTACAGCGCGGCGAGCGTGCCGATCTGCGCCAGGTCCATGGCTGCCGCGGCGAAGAACAGCGGGAACAGTCCCCAGGCCATGCCGTCGTTGAGGTTGTTGACCAGGCCCGCCTGGCTGACACTCGAAAGGTTCTTGTCCCTGAGTGTCGTGCGCCAGAAGATCTCGCGCTGCGTCAGCGGCATGAGCGGGGCAGCGTTGCCCGACAGCCTGGCTTCGGCGGCCACGTGGTGGGTGGTCTCGCGCACGGCAAAAACCGACAGCAGCAGGCCGATCGCAACGAAGGCCACGCCGAGGTAGAACGGTTGCGGTCGCAGGCCGTAGTGGGCGGCGATGTAGCCGGTCGCCAGCGCGCTCGCGGCCACCGCGAAGTAGCCGGCGAATTCGTTGATGCCCATCGCCAACCCGCGCTTGCGCGGGCCGGCCAGGTCGATCTTCATGATCACCGTCGTCGACCACGTCAGTCCCTGGCTGACGCCGAGCAGGGCGTTGGCGACCAGGATCCAGCTCCAGCTGGGCGCCCACATCAGCATGAAGGGCACCGGGGTCGCCACCAGCCATCCGGCGACGAGGACGTGCTTGCGCCCGAAGCGATCCGAGAAACGGCCGGCGAGGTAGTTGGAAAGGGCCTTGGTGACGCCGAACACGACGATGAACGAGAGCACCGCGGTCCTGGCGGCAAGCTGGAATTCCTGTTCGGCAATCGCCGGCAGGATGCTGCGTTCGATGCCGATCATCGCGCCAACGAAGGCATTGACGACCACCAGCAGCGAGAACTGTCCGAGGTTTTCGCGCAGACCCAGGCGGATATGGCTCATGACTGCCGCAGCTGTGGCTCGACGGCCACCTGCCATCCGCGCGCGCGCCAGTCGACCACACCCTGTTCCATGCGCTGCGCCGTGTAGCCGTGTTCGCGCAGCAGGGCCACAGCTTCGATCGCCATCACGCAATACGGACCACGACAGTAGGCGACGATATCGCGCTGCTTCGGCAGCTCCTTCAGGCGCGCCGCCAGTTCACCGACGGGAATCGAGATCGCGCCCGGAACATGGCCGGCGGCGTATTCCTCGCGCGGTCGCACGTCGATGACAGTGACGTCGCCGTCGCGCACGCGTCGCAGCAGTTCCTCGCCATAGACGGCCTCCAGCGCGCCTCGCTCGTCGAGATAGCTGCGCGTGATCTGCTCGACCTCGGTCAGGCGCAGTTGCGCGAGTTCCTGCAACTGCACGATGAAGCGGCCGACCGCTTCGTCGGCCAGTCGGTATTCCACGAACAAGCCGAGCTTTTCAGACGCAACCAGTCGGGCGGTCCTGAGCACCTGCAGATGCTGCGAGGCGTTGGCGATGGTGATGCCGGTCAAGTCGGCGAGGGCCTCGACCGTGCGTGGCCCCTGACTCAGCAGGTCCAGCAGTTCCAGTCGCTTCGGCGCGGCCAGCGCCTTGCCGAGACGCGCGAACTGTTCGTAGAGCTTGTTCTTGAAGATTCGGGGCGGCGTTTCCATAGCGCAAGTATTCAAGTAATCGCGCAAATACACAAGTATGAGCTGATCCTCGATCCATCGGCAGGAGCGCCTGGGCGCGACCGCCGCAGCACACCTAACGGGCGTCTGCAGGAGTCCCGGTCGCCCCTGGCGGTGCGCTTGTTCGCGCATCGAACGCTTGGAAGTAGGTCATGTTGCCCAAAGGGCTACGTGACACGTGCCTCATTGTCACGTAGCCCTTTGGGCAACATGACCTACGAATCAATGGCGTACGCTTTGTTCGGTGAGCGCCCGCGGGCGCTCACCGAATTCCCGACGACCGCACGCTCACGCCACGCCCGCCAGTTCGCTGGACAGCTTGCCGGCGCCGCACTGCGCCACCAGCAGCTCACCCTCCTCAAGCGGCCGCCACGGGTCATCACTGAGCGGGACACTGGCCACCAGCAACTGCGAGCCCTGGGCCAGCGGCGTTGCGATCTGCAGGCCAGCGGCGTCTAGGTCCTGCGCGCAGGATCGGCACAGCACCCAGAGCCCGGGTGGGCGCACGCCGCCGTCGGACTGGGTGCGCTTGTGTGCGTGGGCGAACAGGGCGTCGCCGTCGGCGTAGATGAAGTTGGCGGGACCCAGTTCGCGCATCTGGCGGGCAAACGCCGCAACCACCTGGCGACGTTGATCGATGGCGGGTGGGCGGGTGCCATTGCGCCAAAGCGGTCGCAGACCTGCCAGCAACACGCAGAACGCCAGTTCTGAATCGGTCTCCCCGACTGGGCTGAACTCAGCGGTTGCAGCGAGTTGCTCCAGCGCGGCCCGGTCGAGATGGCCATTGTGGGCGAACACATGCATCGCGCCGCCCAGTTCACGCATGAACGGCTGGCAGTTGCGCACAGCCATTGCGCCTTGCGTGGCGCGGCGGATATGGCTCAGCAGCAAGGTCGTGTTTACCGGATGCTGCTCGATGAACTGCAGGCAGGCGCTGTTGCGCGCTACCGCCGCTTCCTTGACCAGGCGGACGTCGCCATCGACATAGTGCGCGATGCCCCAGCCCTCGGCATTGCGGGTGTCGTCGCTGTGGCTGGCAAATTCCTGCAGCGCGAAATGCAGCAAGGCGGGGTGCTCACCGCAGAAGGCAAACAGTTCGCACATCACACAATCTCCCTCTATCGGTTCCGCGATAGCGGCGGCAACGTTCATCGCGTCTGATGGCCCTGGAATTTGATCCAGGTCAACTGTCACCTCGGTCGATCGGCGTAGCATATCAGTAATAGCTAATATAGTGGATTTCGTCATGAACGCGCCTCAGCTTTCGGGCCAACGTCGGCGCCTTGGCCGGCTGTGCTTGCTGGCGTGCGCCCTGATGCTGGTGGCCGCGCAAGGCCTCGCCCAGGTCGCGCCAGTGCGCGGCGTGGTCACTGACGGCGGCAGTGGTGCAGTGATCGTCGGCGCCCGTGTGCATATCCGTGCATCGCCGGATACGGTCGTCGTACTGACGGGTGCTGACGGCCGCTTCGAACTGCCGATCAGCCAAGGTTCCGGCAGCAGTTTCCAGGTCTCGGCGGCCGTTCCCTATGCCGCCGACGCCGCGACCAACTTCGAGACCAACGCGGTGTCGGCGTCACCGGGTGCCGAAGTGACGATCGTGCTGCGGCGGATTCCGACGGCGCAGAACACGACGTACCAGCCGATCGTTGCGGCTCCGCCGAGTGGCTGCGGTGTGTGTCATACCGAGCAATATGCGCAGTGGCAAAGCAGCAACCATGCGCATGCGGCCGGCAATGCGTGGGTGCGCGATCTGTATTCGGGCGATGGCACCGGCGCTGCCACCGGCCCCAGTGGCGACGGCTATGTGTTCCTGGAAAATCACGCGCCGCCGGCGACCGGATTCTGCGCCACTTGCCATGCCGCCAACGAACGCCCTGCAGACCCTGCATCGCTGCGTTTCAATGACGTTGCCAGCGCGCCGGGTCTGGAGGGGGTTACCTGCACCACCTGCCACCAGCTGCATGAGGTCAACGACAATGTCGAGGCGATCCATCTGCTCGGCAATGCCGAGTTCTCGTTCCCGGCGTCGACCACCGGTGGCGGCGCCAGCCTGACGCATCAGCACGTCTGGGGACCGCTCGACGACGTGGTGTTTCCGCAGATGCGGCCTGCCTACGCGCCGGTCTTCGCGATCTCGCGCCTTTGCGCCAGTTGCCATCAGTACCAGAATCCGACCACCGGAGCGCCGGGTCAGGAGACCTACTCCGAGTGGTTGACCTCGCCCGCGGCCAGCGCCAACCAGCATTGCCAGGACTGCCACATGCCGATGGCGACGACGCCGGGGCGGTTGGCCAGCGTGGGCCAGGCCCCGGTGCGACCGGGATCGCAACGTCACGACCACAGTTTCCCGGGCGTCTATTCCGGGCGACTGCAGAACCCGGTGGAGCTTGGCCTGACGGCGCAGGTGACGGCCGGTCGAGTCGAGGTCGACACGAGCGTGCTGAATCGCGTGCTCGGCCACAATTTCCCCACGGGCGTCGATGTGCGCAATGCCTTCCTGCTGGTGCAGGCCTCGCTGCAGGGACAACTCCTGGAGCAGACTACGGGCGACCGACTGCCGTTCTGGGTGGACGATGCTGTCGCCGGCCAGCAGCCCGGCGACTATTCCGGATACGCCGGGCGCGGCTATGCCAAGGTCCTGCAAGGACGTATCGATGGACAAGGCGAACTGCAAAAGCCGGTGCCGTTCATCGACGCCGAATCCGTTTTCAGCAACACCACGATCGCACCGGGGGCCACCGATCACGCCCAGTTCGCGTTCGCGCTGCCGAGCTCGGCGCAGGTCGGGCAAACCATCGAAGTCCGGGCCTGGGTCTACTACCGCCGCGCATGGCGGTCGATCGCGGTGACCAAGAACTGGGTCGTGAACAACGACGGCGAGCCGTGGGAGCGCCTGGTGGCGCAATCCACCGTGAATCGGGTGCTGGATGCGACGATGCTCGACAAACTGATGGCGGATGGCTTCGAGGGCGGCGCAATCGGGGTCCCCGCGCAGGGGGAATGAATTACGGCGAGTCTATGGGTCCCTGATACGCTCGATCAGTGCAGCAAGACTGGCCCGCGAGACTTCGCCGCTGTGGCGTTCGAGGACGCGACCGTCGGCGGCGACGATCAGTGTGGTCGGGGAGCCACGCACGCGCAGCGCATTGCCTACGGTCGACTCCGGATCCAGCGCCAACAGGGCCGGCGGGATCGACCACTGATGGCCCGTGGCCTCGACTGTAGCCTGATCCTCGCCCTGGTTGAGCAACACGAAACGCACATCCGGGTAGCGCTGCGCGCCGTCGACCAGAACCGGCATCTCGCGCCGGCACGGGGGACACCAGCTGGCCCAGAGGTTGATCACGCTCGGGCGACCATCGTGCAGCGCAAGCGGCTCGCCGGCGACGCTTCGCAGCTGCATTTCCGGCAGCCGCAGCTCGGACGTGTGAAACAGGGCGCCCGCGGCCAGGGATGCCATCGCGCCGACGGCAGCGGCGGCCATGGCTGAGCGCAGCAGCGGTCGCCGCAGCGGTGCTTGCCGCCAGCCCAGCAGCGCCGCGCCCAACGCAATCGCTGCAATGCCAGCCGGCCACCACCAGCCGCCATCGCGGATATTGATGACTGTCCATGGCGACTCGAGATAGTCGCGCCAGTAGAGCCCGACAAAGCCGATGCGCGCACCGAGCATGCCCAGGCCGGCCAGCACCAGCGGCGTGTCATTGTCGGCCGATTGCGCTGGATCCACTGCAAGTTGCCGGCGCCACACCATGGTGGCTACCGCCAGCGTCAGCAGCGACAGCCAGAGTCCGGGGGGCAACATCAATGGGCCCAACGTCAGTGGCGGCAGATTGGACATCGATGCGATAGAACCCTGGGTCAGTGGGGGGCACCATGGTGCGCACAATTCTGCTGGACTTGCATGGTGATGTGTTAGTCGCGCCTAATTGAGGTGTAACTAATGCGACGATCTGGCGTAGACCTGCGTCCGGCTCGCTGCGCAGAAAGTCCTGCAAGTGTCTGTATCAATTGATGATCTTCCCCATCTGGAGGGGGCGCACAGCGCATCCGCTCTGCTGCAGCGCAATATTGACAGCGCGTGCCACTCCCTGAACACTCCGCACTGCATACGGGGGGCGGTATCCGCCGCATGGTCTTGGTAGTGTGATCAACCGTCCGCAAGCTGATCCGGGAGGGATCGATGAATACGGATCCAAAGCCACTTTGGAAACCACATGCTGCGGGCGCATTGCTCGGTCTGGGCCTGCTGCTTACTTTTGTGTTGACTGGCCATGGGCTCGGTGGTAGCGGTTTCACCACCGCCTTGTCGGCCACCGGTGCTGACCTGGTCGCACCCGGCATGACGGCCGGCAATGCTTATCTTGGCCCAATGGTCGCCGACGGCAGCAACCCGCTCGACGCCTGGATTACCTGGCAGGTGATCGGCGTGGCCATCGGCGCGCTGCTTGGGGCGGTCTCGGCACGGCGTTTTCGCTTCAACGTCGATGGGCCGACACGGCTGAAGAACCCCGGACGCCTGGCCATGGCGCTGCTGGGCGGAATCATCGCCGGCTTCGGTGCGCGCGTTTCGCTCGGCTGCACCAGTGGGCTAGGTCTGTCGGGTGCCGCAACGCTGGCAACGGCAGGCTTTCTCTTCCTCGGTGGCTTTTTTGTTTCTGGCGCGATTTTCGGTCTGCTGACGCGGAGGCTATGGGCATGACATTCCCTCTGGGTTTCAACGGCGCGCTCTCCGGTCTGCTATGCGGGCTGATCTTCGGCTTCGCGCTCGAACGCGCCGGCTTCGCCAGCGCCTGCAAGTTGACCGCGCAGTTGCGCTTCAAGGACTGGGCGGTGTTCAACGTGATGTTCACCGCCATCCTGGTGGCCGCCTTCGGCATGTACATCCTGGAACTGGCCGGGCTGCTGTCGAAAGACGCGGTCTATGTGCCGACGACTTATCTGTGGGCGACCTTGCTCGGCGGAGTCGGTGTGGGTGCCGGCATGGCGATCGGCGGCTATTGCCCGGGTACTTCGGTGGTCGGCTTCATGTCCGGCAAACTCGACGGTCTGGTGTTCTTCGTCGGCATCATCATCGGCACCTGGGTGTTTGCCGGGGCCTACGACTGGCTGCTGCCCATGCTGGAAGCTGCGCCCGGGCCGGAAGCGCAGACCCTGTCGCAACTGCTGCATGTTCCCGACATGGTTGTACTGCTGGCGCTGACTGCGGTGGCTGCCGTGGTCGGTTGGTTCACCGCGCGCACGCCCGCCGCCAGTTGCCCTGTACCCGGAGAGTCGTCATGAAAACTCGTTCCATTGCATCACGTGCCCGCTCGCTCAGCGAGCGTTTGTCGGCCCTGCTGGTGGTGTCGTCGCTCACCTTGGTCACCGCTGCATGCGGACAGCCCGACAACGCCAGGACCGAGCCGGCGCCAAGCACTTCCACGGCGCCATCGACTGCCGCGGTGCCGCCGGCGCCAGCGGCAGAGCCGGCGGCCAGTGCCACGCCGGACAATCCGTGCGCGCCGCAAGCGAAGAAGAAGCCGAAGAACCCCTGCGAGTAAGCGCATGTCCAGCAGCATCGCCATGCCGAGCCTGTGCTACCGCGACCTTCCCGCGCTCAAGCGGGCGGGCGCGGAGCTGCTCGATGTCATGGAGGCGCTGCAGGCACGCGGTCGCAATGTGGTGACCGAGCTGCGGCCGGCGGACTGTGCGATGCAGCAGTGGGATCACTATCCGGCCGACGATGCCTTCTGATCCGGTCAGCGGCTATCGCTGGTACTACCACGCCCATCCGGGTCCGAAGGCCGACACCGAACACGGACATTTCCACGTCTTTGCCGCGGCCTCGACGCTGGCCAATGCCGGCCGCTACACGCATCTGATCGGGTTGTCGGTGTCGGCAGATGGAATGCCGCAACGCGCTTTCACCAGCAACCGCTGGGTGACCAACGAGGTCTATGCGCCGGCGGGGACGGTGCTGCGCAAGCTGCAGCACTTTGCCCTGCGCACGCCGTCCGAACTGGCGCTGGTGCATCGCTGGCTGGCTGCCGTCATTGCGCTGTTCCGTCCGCAGATCACTGCGGTACTGGTTGCGCGTGACCAGCGCCTGGAGAGTGCGCAAGCGATGCGGCCGAATGTCTTCGAGGACCGGCGCACCATGCTGCTGTCGCAGTGCCGGCTGGATCTGACGCAGCAGATGGCCTGGTTGGATCGAGTCACTGACAGTAGGCCGCGTGTGCGCGGCTCCATCGCGCTCACCGGCGCTGTGCCAGCTACCTCAGGCGCCGGTGAGCGGCTGCGCGGCACACGCGGCCTGCATTCGTTGCCGACCGGGCGCCGCCCAGTTCGCGCCGTCGAAAATTTGCAGCGTTCCAATCGAAACATTTCGGGAGATATCTGATGAATGGTCTGAGAATCGCCTCGTTCTTGCTCGCGGCAAGCAGTGCCGCCGGCGCGGTCGAACTGCCCGGCCCGGTGGTGACGGCAGCCTGGGTCAATGAACACCGCGCTGATCTGGTCGTGCTCGACGTGCGCAGCGATCTGGCTGGCTTCGTCACTGCGCCGGAATACACCACCGACGCCAAGACCGGCGCCAAGGTGCTGGTCAGCGGCGGCGGTCACATCGCCGATGCGCGTCTGGTCGACTTCAACCTGACCCGCGTCAGCCGCATGGTCGGCGACAAGAAGATCGACAAGATGCTGCCCAGCGGCGACGAGGTGCAGGCGCTGATGCGCAAGCTCGGCGTCGGCCAGGACGACGCGCTGGTGATCACCTCGCCCGGCGAGTCCGCGGACGAAGTCGACATGGCCGCGCGTCTTTACTGGACGCTGAAATCCTATGGCGAAACCGACATGGCAGTGCTGGATGGCGGCAACGCGGCCTGGCTGGCGGCGAATCTACCGGTCTCGACCACCGCTGCGGCCGACATTGCGGCCGGCGACTGGACTGCGGCCGAGCTCAACAAGGCCTGGCTGGCCGAGATCGATGATGTGAAACCTGCCGGCACTGCGCCGTTGCTGATCGACGCACGCCCGGCGCCGCAATACCTGGGGGTGTATTACAAGAAGCCGGCGGTTGCGGCACCGGGCCACGTCGAGGGCGCATTGAACTACCCGACCGACCTGCAGACGCGCCAGACCGGCCTCGCCCAGATGTTCATGAGCGCGCCGCAGTACGCCAAAGTGATGACGGCGGTCGGGATTGCGCCCAAAGCCGGCGCGATCACCTACTGCAACACCGGGCACATGGCGGCGGGCGCCTGGTTCGTGCTCAGCGAAATCATGAAGATCGACGGCGTGCGCCTGTACGACGGCTCCATGCACGAATGGACCACGCTCGGGCGTCCGGTCGTCGGCGTCGGACTTTGATCGATGGCGTGCCTGCCCTCCAGCGCGGGTGAATCAGTGTTGCGGCTGCGCCGCGGCATCGAGCACTTCTGCCTGCATTTCCAGGTAGACGCTGTAGGCGTTGCGCCGATTGGCGGCGTCGAAGGTCGGCAGGCTGGAAAAGCGCGACCAGTCGGTCGCGGCATAGGCGCTTTCGAAGTCGGTGAGCTCCTCGACCGCAGCAGCCATGTGCGCGCGAAGGAAGCCCAGGTAGTCGGCTGTGGTGTTGAGGTCGGCCGCGATGTCGCAGGACATCGCGCCATGCCCGGGCACGATGCAGCGCGCACCGAGCGTGCGCATCGACTCGATGGCTGCGAGCCAGCCGCGCGTATTGCCATCGACCACAAAGGGCAGTCGGCCATTGAAATACAGATCGCCGGCGAACAGCACGGCGGTCGGCTCCACGTAGAGCATCAGATCGTCGGGCGCGTGGGCGAAGCCTGCGGAGATCAGTCGGAACTGCGTGCCGCCCATCGCGAAACTCAGCGTCTCGCCGGGGGCGAGCTCGATCCAGCGATCCGCGGCGAGCAAAGCGGTGTCTGCGTTCACCCATGGCGCCAGCGTCCGCCGGCGCTCGGCCAGGCGTTCGCGCGCCAGGTCCGATCCGAGATAGATCTGGCCCTCGCTGCGCGCCCAGATCTTTGCGCCGGCGGCCTTGAACACCTGCAGTCCGTAGACATGGTCGGCGTGGTAGTGACTGACGATCACCCGGCGCACCGGCTGATCGGTCACCAAGGCAATCGCAGCCAGCATCTGGCGCGCCAGTGCCGGCGTACCAAGCGCATCGAACACCAGCACCCCGCGGTCAGTGAGCACGAACCCGGCGTTGCTGGTGTAGCCCTGGTTGGCGGCACTCGCCTGGCCGGATTCGCCGCGAAAGTACCAGACCCGGTCGGCGACGGGTTCGGCGCGCAGAGCCGTTTCGGCAAACGCGTCTGCGCTGTGGACGATCAGCAAAGCAAAAACGAGACCGCGAATGGAGATCATGCGATTGGCGAGGCCAGGGCAGACGCCAATAGTAGCGAACCGCGCCGGAACGTAGGCCGGGTACTCGCGTCCCTGAGATCCGTCCGTGCGCAGGTGCCACTACGCGAGACACCCGGCGCACTTCGCGTCACCTCGCGGCCGCCGGCGCGAACCAAGCTGGCGCACAAGCATACGACTCGCGCGCCGGAGCCGCGCTACCAGAGCCTTCCTGGACCCCGTCATGACTAACAATCCGCAACGCCCCGGCCGCCTGTTGCGCGCGCCGGAATCCTTCCTCGACACGAGTTTCGTCAAGGAAGTGAACAAGGAGGGCTTCAACGAGGAGCGCCGCAGTTGGATGCGCCGGGCCTTTGCCGCTGCGGCTGCGACGATGGCCGGCGGTGCGTTGGCCAGTCGCGCGCACGCCGAGGGCTTTGTCGGCGATCCCAACATCCTCGAACTGCCGCCGTGGACGACCACCCTCGGCCTGCCGGTGGCGCATCGCGGCTATGGCATGCCGGCCAAGTACGAGATGAACCTGATGCGCCGCGAGAGCCCGGGCCTGGCCAGTGTCAAGCAAGCCTCGGTCGCGTTCACGCCGCTGCAGGGCATGTTCGGAATCATCACCGCCTCGGGCCTGCATTTCGAACGCCATCACCAGGGCTGGGTCGAGATCGACCCGTCAAAGCACCGCTTGATGGTGATGGGCCTGGTGAAGAACCCCAAGGTCTACACCATGGACGATTTGCTGCGCCTGCCATCGGTGTCGCGCATCCATTTCATCGAATGCGGCGCCAACACCGCGATGGAGTGGGGCAATGTCGCGGTGCCGACGGTGCAGTACACGCACGGCATGCTGGCCGGCAATGAATACACCGGCGTGCTGCTGTCGACGCTGCTCGACGACTGCGGCATCGACCGCAAGCAGGCCAAGTACCTGCTTGCCGAAGGCGCCGACGGCGCCAGCATGACGCGCACCATCGACATCGAACGCGCGCTCGACGACGCCATGGTCGCCTACGGTTCCAACGGCGAGATGATCCGCCCGGAAAACGGCTATCCGCTGCGCCTGGTGGTGCCTGGCGTGCAGGGCGTGTCCTGGGTCAAGTGGCTGCGGCGCCTGGAAGTCGGCGACCAGCGCTACGGTGCCAAGGACGAGAACTCCGGCTACGCCGACCTGATGCCCGATGGCATGCAGCGCCAGTACACCTCGATCAACGAGGCCAAGTCGGTGATCACCTCGCCGTCCGGCGGGCAGACGCTGCTCGACAAGGGCTACTACAACGTCACCGGCCTGGCCTGGTCCGGTCGCGGCAAGGTCAAGCGCGTCGATGTGTCTTTCGACGGCGGCAACAACTGGCAGACGGCGCGACTGGAGACACCGATCCTGAGCAAGGCGCTGACCCGCTTCAACATCGGCTGGGTCTGGGACGGCAAGCCGGCGATCCTGCAAAGCCGCGTGATCGATGAAACCGGCTTCGTGCAGCCCACCTACAGCCAACTGCGCGCCGTCCGCGGCACCCGCTCGGTCTACCACAACAACGCGATCCAGTCGTGGAAGGTCGCCGAGACCGGCGAGGTGAGCAATGTTCAGATCAGTTGGGGTTCCGGGCCCGGGGCCTCCGGGGCTGCGCCGATCAGACCCCTGCTGATCAGGGCGCGCCAGTTTTTGGGCAAAGGACGCAAAGGACTCAAAGGGACCCGATGGAGCGGCGCGCGAACCGAGCCGCCGACTCGCAAAGGTTCTGCGCCTGACCTCTGTGCTTTGCGTCCTTAGCGCCTTTGCGGACAAGGCCTTTCTCTGTCACCATGGGCACGGCCCCGCCAGGCTGTGGGTTGGTCAGCGTGTGCTGGCGCTGGCGTTTCGCCTGGCGCCAGCGCCAGCGCAGCGCCCTTCGAAGGTATCGGCCGCAGCGCGACCGAGGCCGAGATCAAGGCCTGGGATATCGACGTGCGCCCGGATTTCCTTGGCTTGCCGCCGGGATCGGGTAGCGTTGCCGATGGCGAGATGCTGTGGATCGAGAAGTGCTCGTCCTGCCACGGCGATTTCGGCGACGCCAATCACGTGTTCCCGCCGCTGATCGGCAACACCACGGCGCAGGATATCGAGACCGGCCGCGCGGCCGCGCTCAAGGATCCGGGGCGCACGCGCACCACGATCATGAAGGTGTCGACGGTGTCGACGCTGTGGGATTTCATCAACCGCGCGATGCCTTGGGACAAACCCAAGTCGCTCAAGACCGATGAAGTCTATGCGGTGCTCGCCTACCTGCTGAATCTCGCTGAAATCGTCCCGGCCGACTATGTGTTGAGCAATGAGAACATTGCCTGGGTGCAGTCGCGCATGCCCAATCGCAATGGCATGACGCTCGATCACGGCATGTGGAAGATCGATGGCAAGCCGGATACCCACAACAAGGCGTGCATGAAGAACTGCCGCGAGGACGCCGAGATCTCGTCCTCGCTGCCGGACTTCGCCAAGGCCGCGCACGGCGAGTTGCAGAAGCAGACGCGCGAGTACGGTTCGATCCGCGGCACGCGTACGACACCGGAAGAACCGGCGGGCGCGCCTGAGGCGGCGGCATCGAAGGTCCCGCACGATCTGCTGACCAACAACGCCTGCCTCGGTTGCCACGGCCTCGAGGCCAAGATCATCGGCCCGGGCTTTACCCAGGTCGCCGAGAAGTACAAAGGTCGCGCCGATGCCATCGAATACTTCAAGGGCCGCATCAAGAGCGGCGGCACCGGCAACTGGGGCGATGTGCTGATGCCGCCGATGTCGCAGCTGTCCGATCCCGACCTGGAAACCATCGCGCGCTGGCTCAGCGAAGGCGCGCAACACTGAATCTGCTCGAAAACCCAAAGCTTGGAGTCTCCAAATGAACCTGCACCGTAGATCTTTCCTGACCATGAGCGCGTCGCTGCTCACGGTCGCCACCACCGCTGCGCTGTGGCCGCTGCGCGCGCTGGCGCAATGGGTGCGGCCCGATGCCGCTTTCGAAGCCAAGGCGATGGACGCGGTCTACGCCAGTCTCGGTGGCGTGCCCGAAGCCAGCAGTGAGATCGTTTTCGGCACGCCGGAGATCGCCGAGAACGGTGCCGTGGTGCCGGTCAGCGTGACCAGCAAGATCCCCGGTACCGACCAGATCGCGATCCTGGTCGAGATGAACCCGAATCCGCTGGTGGCCATGTTCATGTTCCCCGAAGGCACCGAGCCGATGGTATCGACCCGCGTGAAAGTGGCGCAGACCTGCAAGCTGCACGCACTCGCCCACGCCCAACGGCAAGTGGTACAGCACCTCGCGCGAGACCAAGGTCACGCTGGGTGGGTGCGGGGGCTGAGGAAGCAGCGTTTTGTCGCGGCGGGGGTTCAATTGACTATCAACAGGAGTAGCCCATGGGCAACCCGATGCGCATCCGCGCAACCACCACCAACGGCGTCACTGAAGTGAAGGCGCTGATGTCGCACCCGATGGAAACCGGTCTGCGCAAGGATCCGAGCGGCGCGCCGATTCCGGCGCACCACATCAAGAACGTGACCGCCAAGCACAACGACAAGGTCGTGCTCGCGGCCGAATGGGGTGCGGCGGTATCGCAGAACCCGTTCCTGCAGTTTCGCTTCAACGGCGGCGCGCCTGGCGACAAGGTCAGCATCCAGTGGACCGACAACACCGGCGATTCGCGCACTGACGAAGTTGTTTTGACCTGATCGAAGACCTGGTTACCGTCCACCGACAGCGGAGAGCAGCAATGAACCTGCGTGCGAGTTTTGGCTTTGGTCTGGCGCTGCTTCTGGGAGTTGCGCCAGGGGCTGCGGTGGCGGAGGAGGAAAACCCGTTCGCCGAATACCGGGCCATGTTCGGTGACGACAATCCGGCAGAACTGGTCGAGATGCAGGGCGAGGAGCTATGGAACACGCCCGGTGGCCCGAAGCAAGTCACGCTGGCGGGCTGCGACTTTGGCCTGGGCGCCGGGGTGATTGCCGGCGCCTATGCACAGCTGCCGCGCTACTTCGCCGATACCGGCAAGGTCATGGATCTGGAAACGCGCTTGCTGCACTGCATGGAGACGCTGCAAGGCATGGATGTCAGCGCCCTGCGCAAAAAGCCTTACTCGGATCAGGGTCAACCTCAGACTGAGCTCGAGAGCCTCTCGGCCTACATCGCCGCGCAATCGCGCGGCATGCCGGTGGCGGTGCCGCAGACGCATCCGCTGGAACGGCAGGCTTTTGCCGACGGAGCGAAGTTCTTCAATCTGCGCGCCGGTCCGCATGATTTCTCCTGCGCGACCTGCCACAGCCAGAACGGCAAACGCATCCGCCTGCAGGCACTGCCGCAGCTGAACACGGTCGAGGGAGCACGTACCTCCTTTGGCACCTGGCCGGCCTACCGCATCGCCCAGGGTGCCGTGCGCACGATCGAATGGCGCATGGCCGACTGTGCCCGGCAGCAGCGACTGCCTGGCCTGGTGCACGGCTCCAAGGTGGCGATCGACCTGATCACTTATCTCGGCGTGCAGGCCAACGGCGCTGAAATGACCGCCCCTGGCCTGAAGCGATAGGAGCCCATGACCATGACTGCATATCGCACCGGATCACGATTCCTGCTGGCCGCATTGGGATCCTCCCTGCTTGCCGCCTGCGCCAATATCGGCGAAGCGCCGAAGGCCGCCGCAACTGCTCCGCCGGAAACCACCCTGGCGGATTCCTTCGAGCCGCTCGGTCAGGCCGGGCTCGACCGCCTGCAGCAGAACACGATGCAGAAGGTCTGCAGCGAATACGAGGGCAAGCCGGTCCCGGACGACCTGGCCAAGCAGATCATCGCCGAGGCCGCGGCCGGCGTCCGCTATCCCGCGGACGGCAACTATTTCGGCGACTGGAAGAACGGCGAGAAGATTGCCAAGACGGGTACCGGGCTCCAGAGCAACGATGATCCGGCTCTGCCCAACGGCGGCAACTGCTACGCCTGCCACCAGATGGCCGCCGAAGAACTGGCCTACGGCACCCTGGGCCTGTCGCTGGCACAGTACGGCAAGCTGCGCGGCCAGAGCGAGCCGATCCTGCAGTACACCTGGACCCGGCTGTGGAACGCGCATGCCTACAACCCGTGCTCACACATGCCGCGCTTCGGCGACGCCGGCATCCTCAGCGAGCCGCAGTTGAAGGACGTGATGGCTTATCTGTTCGACCCGGCCTCGCCGGTCAACTTGCCGGCGCCGGCGCCGGCGCCCTAGCCCGGACATTTCATGAGGTCGCGGGGAAATGGCCCGATTTCGTTGTTGTGCCGACAAAAATTCAGGACGTAGTGGAATGAAAGAGTATCAGCCGCCATTTCCCCGCTCACGCGGCCCTCGCTCGTTCCTTGCGCCGGGCTCGTCGTTGCTCGTCGTCGCAATGGAACAACCATTCCTCCTCCTCACGCCTCGATCCCGGCGCAAGGCCCTTCGCGATCATCCGCGTGCCCTCACGAAATGGCCGGGCTCATGAGCCTGCATCGACGCGAGTTCCTGCGCGTGCTGGCCGCCGCCGCGGTGGCGTCGACGCTGCCGGGCTGCGCCAGTCGGCCGTCGCGCGGCGTGTTTTCCGGGCTCTACGAGGTACCGAAGACAGGCAACGTCCATCTGCTGCACTTCACGGACTGCCACGCGCAACTGCTGCCGATTCGTTTCCGCGAGCCCTCGGTCAACCTCGGCATCGGCAGCGCGCTCAATCGCCCGCCGCATCTGGTCGGCAAGGCTTTTCTGAAGCAATACGGGCTGCAGGCCGATACGCCGGCCGCGCACGCCTTCACGGCGCTGAATTTCACCGAGGCCGCGCGCCAGTACGGCCGGGTCGGCGGCTTTGCGCATCTGGCTACCCTGGTCAAGCAGATGCGCGCCTCGCGCCCAGGCGCGCTGCTGGTCGACGGCGGCGATACCTGGCAGGGCTCGGCCACCGCGCTGTGGACGCGCGGGCAGGACATGGTCGATGCCTGCAAGCTGCTCGGTGTCGACGTCATGACCGGCCACTGGGAGTTCACCCTCGGCGCCGAGCGCGTGCAAGAGATCATCGCGAAGGACTTTGCCGGCAAGGTCGACTTTGTTGCCCACAACGTCGAGACCCGCGACTTCGGCGATGCCGTGTTCAAGCCCTATGTGATCCGCGAAACCAACGGCGTGCCGGTGGCGATCATCGGCCAGGCCTTCCCGTACACGCCGATCGCCAACCCGGCGCACTTCATCCCCGACTGGAGCTTCGGCATCCAGGAAGAGCACCTGCAGGCGGTGATCGACCAGGCGCGCGACGAGGGCGCGCAGGTGGTCGTACTGCTGTCTCACAACGGCATGGACGTCGACCTCAAGCTGGCTTCGCGCGTGCGCGGGCTCGACGCCATTCTCGGTGGGCACACGCACGACGGCGTGCCGACGCCGGTGGCGGTAGCCAATGCCGGCGGCCAGACGCTGGTCACCAACGCCGGCAGCAACGGCAAGTTCCTCGGCGTGCTCGACTTCGACGTCCAGGATGGCAAAGTCGCCGGCCATCAATACCGCCTGCTGCCGGTATTCGCCGATGCGTTGCCGGCCGATGCTGACATGCAGTCGCTGATCGAACGCGTGCGCCAGCCCTACCTGGCCAAACTCGACGAACCTCTGGCGGTGACCGACGACCTGCTGTACCGACGCGGCAACTTCAACGGCAGCTTCGACCAGCTGATCCTCGACGCGCTGCTGGCGGTCAAGGACGCCGAAATTGCGTTCTCGCCGGGCTTCCGCTGGGGCACCAGCCTGTTGCCGGGCGACACCATCCGCATGGAACAGCTGATGGACCAGACCGCGATCACCTATCCACACAGCACGCTGACCGAGATGAAGGGATCGATGGTCAAGACCATCCTGGAAGACGTCGCCGACAACCTGTTCAACGCCGATCCCTATTACCAGCAGGGCGGCGACATGGTGCGCGTCGGCGGCATGGATTACGCCATCGAACCGGCGGCAGCCAGCGGCCAGCGCATCCGCGAGATGACGCTGAACGGCAAGGCGATCGAACCCGACAAGAGCTACAAGGTGGCCGGTTGGGCGCCGGTTGCGGCGAACGCGCAGGGAGAGCCGATCTGGGACGTGGTGGCGACCTGGCTGCGCGACCAGAAACGGGTGTCGCCGCGACGGGTGCAACAGCCGCGGCTGATCGGCATCAGCGACAATGACGGGATCGAAGCGTGATGTCGGGCTGCCTGGAATCAGGCGTACTTGCTGAGGATGCGCAGCACCTCGGTGACGCGCTCCTGACGCTGGTCGCTGTCAGGCACGCCGACGATCTCCGCTTCCAGCGTACACGCCATCATCTCGAAGAAGGCACGGTCGAGGGCGTTGCGCACTGCAGCCAGCTGCTGCGCGATTTCGTCGCAGGGCTGCTCGCTCTCGATCATCCGCAGCACACCGCGGATCTGTCCCTCAGCGCGTTTGAGGCGCAAAACCACGCCGCGCTTGTGCTCATCGCGACGAGCGCCAGGGCCACTCGCGACGGCACAGCGCGTGGGCGTGTCGGAATCGGTTGCAGGGGTACGGCGCGCGCTGGACATGGGAGCAGGGCAGTTTCGGGTCGATGCGCAATCCTGCCACATACACCCCAGTGTTTCCTTGAACGGCGGCAAGCTGGCGTCCATGTTTGATGCCGGCCTGCGAGCGGCGCTCTTTGGCGGCCTGATGATCGGGGCCGCTGCGGCGCTGTTCTATTGGCTCAATGGTCGCATCGCCGGCGTCAGCGGCATCTTCGGCGACCTCTTTCTCGATCGCAGGAATGGTCACTCGCCGTGGCGTTTGGCGTTTATCAGCGGACTGCTGCTGGGCTATCTGCTGGTCCGCGCATGGCGACCGGAGCTGGGCCAGATCCATCTGCAGACCAATCCGGCTGGCATGGCGATCGCTGGACTGCTGGTCGGCTACGGCACGCGCATGAGCTGCGGTTGCACCTCGGGTCATGGTATCTGCGGCGTGGCGCGAATTTCGCCGCGGTCGCTGGCTGCGACTGGAATCTTCATGCTGGCCGCGATGATCACCGTGGCGCTGGTGCGGCACTCGGGACTGCTGCCATGAGGCCGCTGGTGGCGCTCGCCTGCGGCACCCTTTTTGGCGCCGGCCTGACCTATGCCGGCATGACCGATCCGGCGCGCGTGCTTGGTTTCCTCGATGTCATGGGAAACTGGGATCCGGCGCTGGCCGTGGTGATGGTCGGCGCCCTGCTGGTCAGCCTGCCGGCGTTCCAGTGGGCCAGGCGCCATCCGCGTCCGCTGCTGGACACCCAGTTCTTCCTTCCCGAGCGCTTCCGCGTGGATGCCGATCTGATGCTCGGCGCCGCGCTTTTCGGCCTTGGGTGGGGCATCGCCGGGCTGTGCCCGGGCCCGGCACTTGCCGGGCTGGCTTCCGGAATGCCGGAGGTTCTGTTGTTTGTCGCCGCGATGGCGACAGGTATGTCCGTGCGCAGCTGGCGCGTCCGCCAGCGTGCGCGCGCAGGGGAATTCGAGTGCAAATCCTGAAGTGTAGTGGATCGGTTACGGCGACCTCGATTTAGTCGCTAAACCGCTGTTCCCGAACCTGATGCAGGCCCTGCAGGGATCCGAGCCCGATTTTTATCCGCTAATGAAGACGAGGGCACGCTCTGGTAGGTCACGTTGTCCGCGCAGCGGACTACGTGACTCGCGGACTCGTCACGTTGCCTACTGCGCAGGCAACGTGACCTACGAATAGGGTCGGCGCAAGTTGCTGACAAAAGGCGGTTTTTTCCGCAAAGGACGCTAAGAACGCAAAGGAAAGCAGTCCCGGACAGGGCTGCTGACCTCGTGGGTTTGCGCATGACCAACTTCCGCTTTTCTTCGCGTCCTTTGCGTTCTTTGCGGACAAAATGCCTTTGCCGACTCCTCGTTGCGCAGTGCGATTGCAGAGCTTGATGGCGGAATCGCGTGCCCTTGCCATCTTCAGCCGCGACGCTTGATCCAGGTCAACCTCTTGCATTCTTTCTGAATTAGAATTATCTCAAGTAGTAATTTCTGATGTGCGCTGAAGGTGTCAGGTAGCGGGGGCTCGCGAGTACGCAAGCTCCGCCCAGGCGCGAACCGATCAGCGAATCCGGATCTGGAGCAGCCCGATGAAGAAGCCGTTTCCCGCATGGATCCTGGGGCTGCTCGGTATTTTTCTGCTGATCCTGGCGCCATTCGCCTACTACCAGTGGCCGAAGTCGACCAACGACGATCCAGCCGCCCACCTGCCGATCAAAGCGGTCCATGTCGACCACGTCGACATCGTCAAAGGCGAGTTCAAGACCGGTCAGGACGTCACCCGCGCCTGCCTGGTATGCCACCCGGATGCAGCGGCGGAGTTGATGCGGACCACCCACTGGACCTGGGAATCCAAGGCCTTCAACGTGCCCTGGCGCGAAGGCCCGGTGACCATCGGCAAGATCAATCAGATCAACAACTTCTGCATCGGCTCGCAGGGCAACGAAAACAAGTGCATGTCCTGTCACGCCGGCTACGGCTGGGAAGCAGGCAAGCAGGCGCAACAAGCCAATCCTGAAAACGTCGATTGTCTGGCCTGCCACGCCGATCCCGGAAGCTATGGCAAGGGTGTGTTTGGCAACCCGGCGGAAGGCGTCGATCTGCTGGCCGCCGCCAGAAGCGTGCGCGCCACCACCCGCGAAAACTGCGGCAAATGTCACTTCGACGGCGGCGGCGGCAATGGCGTCAAGCACGGCGATCTCGACGAAAGCATGTACTTCCCGGACCAGGCACTGGACGTGCACATGGGCGGCAAGCACAACATGCAATGCAGCGCCTGCCATACCACGAGCAAACACCAGATCCTGGGCCGCCTGATCGCCGATAACTACACCATCGATCCGCGCGAACAGGTGTCTTGCGAGCAATGCCACAGTGGCAAGGTGCACCAGGACGAGCGCATCAGCCTGCATCTGTCCGCGGTCGCCTGCCAGACCTGCCACATCCCGGCGATGGCGCTGGAAGACCCGACCAAGCTCACCTGGGACTGGTCCAAGGCCGGCCAGCAAGGGCGCGAAGACGATCACTTCAGCTATCTGAAGATCAAGGGCGAGTTCACCTTCGACCAGAACGTCAAGCCGGAATACCGCTGGTTCAACGGCAACAACGAATATCGCTACCTGCTCGGCGACAAGATCAGCGAAGACGGCCCCACCTACATCAACAAGCCGGCCGGCTCGATCAGCGATGCCAGCGCGAAGATCTTCCCGTTCAAGGTGCATGTCGCCAGACAGCCCTACGACACGGTCAATCGACATCTGCTGCAGCCGGTGACTTCGGGGAAGGACGGTTTCTGGACCACCTTCGACTGGAACAAGTCCTTCGAGATGGCGGTGCCGATCACCGGCCTTGCCTACAGCGGGCAATACGATTTCACCGAAACTCACATGTACTGGGCGACCACGCACATGGTGCAGCCGGCGAAAGACGCTCTGCAGTGCGATGCCTGTCACTCCGCCGCGGGCAAACCCGGACGCATGGACTGGAAGGCGCTCGGCTATGCCGGCGACCCGATTGAATGGGGTGGGAGGAAGTGATCATGAAGCGCCAGACACTCATCACCCTCGCTGGATTGATCGCCTTCGCGCTGGCGACGGCCGCGACCGATGTCATCGGCGCGCCCGACAGCCCGCTGCAGTCGCCGGCAACGCCGCTGCATCCCGACTTTGCGCTGCTCGATGCCAGCGGCGTGAATGTGCTCGAAAGCGGCCAGTCGGTGTCCACGATGCGCACCTGCGGCCAGTGCCACGACACCGGATTCATCGAAACGCATGCATTTCATTCCGACCTGGGCCTGCGTGATTTCGCCGCATCCAAAGAGTCCTGGGATGCCAGTCCCGGCTTGTTTGGCCGCTGGAACCCGCTGAGCTATCGCTATCTGAGCCAGGTTGGCGACGAGCGCCTCGACCTCGGAACGGCCGAGTGGCTGCAAAGCAATGGCGAGCGCGTCGTCGGCGGCGGACCGGCGACCACGTCCAGGTCCGGCGTGTTGCTGACCGATCTGCAAGCCAGTTCGGAGCAGGTGGAAACCTCGATTCTGGACGAGCAGGGCGGGTTGACGGCCTGGGACTGGCGCGAATCCGGGACGATGGAGATGAACTGCTTCCTCTGCCATCTGGAGGCGCCCAATGTTCTGGCGCGCGCGGTTGCGATCCGCGCCGGCGATTTCGCCAAGGCCAACACCGCCACGCTGTCCGGCCTGGGCATTGTCGAAGAGTCCGCGGACGGCTGGGCGTGGAACAGGGCGGCCTTCAACGAAGCCGGCGAGCTGAAAAGCGAGATTGCCGACATCCAGGATCCGACCAATGCCAACTGCGCCGCCTGCCATGGCGAAGTCCATCCAGCCACCGACGAGCCGCTGCTGATCAGCGCTTGTGACCTGAACTATCCGCAAACAGCCACGACCGGACAGGTGGTGGCTTCGCAGCGGATCAACGAATCCGGCGTCAACCTGTCGGGCAAGGCCGCACTGAACCGCTCCTGGGACATCCACGCCGAGCGCCAACTGCAGTGCACCGATTGCCACTACGCGCTGAACAATCCCGCGCACGTCAGTGAAGCGCAGAGCAACCGCCCCGCGCATCTGCGTTATGACCCGCGTTCGCTGGAAATCAACGAATACCTGCGCCGGCCCGACCACAACTTCGCGCGCGGCCAGAGCGCGCAGATCAACGTCGCGCCCGAAAGCAAGGGCAGCATGCGCCGCTGCGAGAACTGCCACGAAGCCACGATCAGCCATCAGAACTGGCTGCCCTACATCGGGACGCACATGGCGGCGCTGGCTTGCGAGAGCTGCCACATTCCCAAGCTGCATGCCCCGGCAATCCAGACCTACGACTGGACCGTGATCAACCCTGATGGCAGCGCGATCAGCGATTGCCGCGGTGTCGACGGCACACCCAACGACATCAAGTCGCTGGTCACCGGCTACGAGCCCGTGCTGCTCAATCGCACCAATGTCGACGGACAGACCTTGCTGGCGCCGTACAACCTGATCACGACCTTCTACTGGGTGTACGAGGATGCCAAGGGTAACCAACGCCCGGTGCGCCTGATCGATCTCAAGTCGGCATTCCTGGACAACGGCAGTTACGCGGCCGACATCATCGCCGCCTTCGATGCCGACCACGACGGCCAGCTCAGCCGTGGCGAACGGGTGGTGAATTCCCCGGAAAAGGAAGCGCTGGTCAAGCGCAAGCTGAGCGCGCTGGGCATGGCCAAAGTGCGCATCGAGGGTCAGGTACAGCCCTACAGCATCAACCACAACGTGACGCGCGGCGAATATGCCTTGAGCGATTGCACGGACTGCCACAACAACCCGTCGCGGGTGACGCAGTCGATGAAACTGGCCGGCTTTGCGCCGGTGATGCCCGCATTCGATGGCGCCAACAATGTCAGCGGCAGCGGCGAAATCAAGATCGGCGTTGACGGCGCGCTGTCCTATAGCCCAGTGCCGGCAAACGATTCGGTGTACGTGTTCGGATCCAGCCGGGTCAGCCTGATCGATGCCTTTGGTGCGCTGGCATTCGTGGGTACCCTGTTCGGGGTGCTGGGACATGGCAGCTTGCGCTATCTGGCATCCAGGCGGCGCCCGGCGCATGCGCATACCCATACCCAGCGCGTGCATATGTACGACGCCTATCGCCGCTTCTGGCATTGGCTGCAGGCGACTTCGATCGTGATCCTGCTGCTGACCGGATTGATCATTCATCGCCCGGACATCTTCGGAATCTTCTCTTTCGAGGGCGTGGTCACGCTGCACAATATTCTCGCGGTGATTCTGGTGGTCAACGCCGCGCTTTCGCTGTTTTACCATCTGGCGACCGAACGCATGCGCGAGTACATTCCGCGCCCGTACGGTTTCTTCGATGATTCAATTCGGCAGGCCAAATACTATATTTCGGGCATTTTCAAGGGCGAGCCGCACCCCTTCGAGAAGCGCCCCGACGATCGCATGAATCCGATCCAGAAGCTGACCTATTTCGGCATTCTGAATGTGCTGTTGCCGCTGCAGATTGCGACCGGCGCATTGATGTGGGGCGTGCAGAAATGGCCGGAATTTGCCAACGCTTTTGGTGGTCTGCCGATCCTCGCGCCCTTCCATGCCCTGGTGGCCTGGCTGTTTGCCAGCTTCATCGTCGGCCATGTCTACCTGACCACCACCGGTGCCACGCCGCTCGAGGGCATTCGCGGGATGGTGACCGGTTATGAAGAAGTTGAGGCTCACGATGAAAAGAGTGGGCAGTAAATTTCAATCGGCGCGGCAAGACTGCATTACACGAACCAGAGGGAATGAAAGATGGCCATACAACTGAAAAATGCGATATTTGGTCGGCCGGAAAAGCCCTTTCTGCATCCGTATCTTGCCGGCACCATTCTGGGTGTGGTCTTGTTTCTCGCCTTTTTCCTGACCGGCAATGGCCTCGGCTCGTCTGGCGCAACCAGTCGCATCGACGCGGCGCTGGTCGACATCGTCGCGCCGGCACACGTGGACAACACACCGTATCTGCTGAAGATGGCCGGCGGCGACAAGAATCCGCTGGATGACTGGATCTTGCCGGTGTTTTTCGGCGCCCTGCTGGGTGGTTTTGCGTCCGGCGCGGTCAATGGGCGACTGAAAATCACCACGACCAAGGGCCCCAATATCTCCAACGGGACGCGCTGGCTGATGTCTTTTGCCGGCGGCGTGATCTTCCTGTACGGCGCACGCTTGGCGCGCGGTTGCACCTCAGGGCAGGCACTCTCCGGCGGCGCGACCCTGGCTGCCGGCTCCTGGGTCATCATGTTTGCCATTTTCGGCGGCGCCTACGCGCTGGCGTACTTTGTGCGGAAGTTGCGTCTTTGGCGGATTGCTCTGATATTGTGAGGCGGGTCCGGTAGTGGTCACCGGCGCCCATTGAGGAGTCGCTCATGAACTTCCCGCTCGACACATTTACCGCCGTCAGCGCGGCCAACCCATGGTCCTATGTGCTGTTCGGTGCCATTGGCATGGCCTTCGGCTATACGCTGGAGAGCGCCGGATTTGGCGATTCGCGCAAGCTTGCCGGGCAGTTCTATTTCCGGGAATTGACTGTGCTCAAGGTGATGTTCACCGCCATTACCGTGGCCATGGTCTTGTTGTTCGGCGCGGTCGGACTCGGCGTGGTCGATTTTGGCCAGATCTGGGTGAATCCGACGTATCTGTCCTCGGGCGTGGTCGGTGGCCTGATCATGGGCGTCGGTTTCATCATCGGGGGTTTCTGCCCGACCACCTCGCTGGCCTCGGCCTCCACCGGCCGCATCGACGGCATGTTGTTCATGCTCGGCGGTTTTGTCGGCGCCTTCCTGTTCGGCGAGACCGAAGGATTTTTTGACGGTTGGTACAACCACTCCGGCTACTTCGGCCGGCTGACTCTGGATCAGGTTTTTGGCGTTCCGGCCGGCGTCCTCGTGCTCGCGATCATCGCCGTCGCGCTGTTCATGTTCTGGGGCGCCGAGCAACTCGAACGGATCATCGGCAAGAAGGACTTCAGTCGTGAACCGAAGATCCGCAAATATGGCGCAATCGCATTGTTCGCCGGCGCCGCCGCAGTGATGTTCATTGGTGATCCGAGCATCGAGGATCGCTATGCCAAAGTGAGCTTCAAACGCACGGAAATGGTTCAGCAGGGGGATGCCGCTCCGCTTGCGGTGGTGCATACCTACACGGCTGATGAGATGTTGCAAAAGCGTCTGGCATTTGTCTCCCCCGCCGAAGCATTCAAGGCGCGCTTCAATCAGGCGGTCAATCCGGTTTATCTGGATGTGCGCAGCGAGGCCGATTACAACCTCTATCACATCGCCAATGCGATGAATGTGCCGTTGGCTCGTTTGTCCGATGTGATTCCGGATCTGTTGAGCGAGCCACCGGCCAATACAGTTTTCGTGACCATCAGCAATGATGAAACCGCTGCCATTGCCGCGTGGAAGGTCCTGGTCGGCTCTGGCGTACAGAATGCATACATTCTCGACGGTGGCGTCAACAACTGGATTGCGTCGTTTCGGCAAGGATGACAAAGCATTGCTGCCGGTGGCGGCCGCAGATGATCAGCTCAAATATCACTTCCCGGCGGCGCTCGGTTCGCGCTACGAATCCTGCTCGCCGAATCCGATCGAACAGGAAAAGCTCAAATTCGAGCCGAAGATTGTCCTGCAGCTCAAACGGGACAAATCCGGTGGCGGTTGCGGCTGATCAACAAATCCGCGATGGCGCTGCATTCGGGCGGGTCGCGCAAAGAATCTAAATAGTCGGGCGGCAACGCGCCGGCGCATTGAGGGGAAACACCATGCAAATTTCCACCAAAACCCGGACCTTGGCCCAAGCTGCACTGACCAGCGCACTGCTGCTGGCTCTGGCGCTGCCGGCGGCGGCCACCAACGGCTATTTCTCGCACGGCTACGGCACGCGCAGCAAGGCGATGGCCGGCATTGGCGTGTCGCTGTCGCTGGACACGCTGGCGCCGGCGACCAACCCTGCCGGGCTGACCGGTGTCGAAGAGCAGATTGACCTGGGCATCTCGTATTTCTCTCCGGATCGCGGCTATGACGTCACTGGCGCGGCCACCGGCGCCTGCATGTCGGCGCAGCAATGCACCTTCGGCATCGGCCCGGAGGACAAGCGCAGCGACAAGGATTTCTTCCTGATCCCGCACTTTGGCATCGCGCGCAAGCTCGATGAGAACACGACCATCGGCGTGGCGGTCTACGGCAATGGCGGCATGAACACGCGCTATGTCGATGGCAGCGCGACGGTGGGTGCGCCGATCGGCACGGTGCCGCCGGGCACGCGGTTCACGCTGCCCGGCACCTTCGGCGACGGCACCACCGGCGTCGATCTGATGCAGTTGTTCATTGCGCCGACCTGGGCGCGCAAGTTCGACAATGGCGTCAGCATCGGCATTTCGCCGATTCTGGCGATGCAGTTGTTCGAGGCGCGCGGCATGGGCAATTTTGCGCCGTTCTCCGCCGAGCCGGAGAATCTGACCGACAACAGTCATGACACTTCATACGGGATGGGGCTGAAGTTCGGCATCCAGGTGCCGATCGGCGCCAGCGCGAGTTTCGGCGCGTCTTACCAGTCGCAGATGTGGATGAGCGAGTTCGACGACTACGCGGGCTTGTTTGCCGGGCAGGGTGATTTCGACATTCCGGCATCGGCGACGGTGGGTGTGTCGGTCGCTGCCAGCGATGCGCTGACGCTGGCTTTCGATGTGCAGTGGATTGGCTACAGCAGCATCGATTCGATCGCCAACCCGATGTTCCCGAACCTGATGCAGGCGCCGCTGGGTTCCGATGGTGGCGCCGGTTTTGGCTGGAATGACATGACCGTGTACAAGTTCGGCGCGGCGTGGAAATCGAGCGCGATCAGCACCTGGTACTTCGGTTACAGCTTCACCGACCAGCCCATCGACTCCAGCGAAGTGATGTTCAACATCCTGGCGCCGGGCGTGGTCGAGCAGCACTTCACCACCGGCTACACCCACGAGAACGCCAACGGCAACAGCTGGACGGTGTCGGCGATGTACGCGCCGTCGGAATCGGTCAGCGGCATCAATCCGCTGGATCCGGCGCAGAACATCGAGATCAGCATGGACCAGATCGATCTGGAGTTCAGTTATCGCTTTGGGCAGTGATGCACCGGGCTCGGCGCCGCGTGGGCGCCGAGCCCAGATTCTCGGTCCGCAAGGGAAGGCGAGGACGGGTTCTGGTAGGTCACGTTGTCCGCGCAGCGGACTACGTGACTCGCAGGGCCGTCACGTAGCCTGCTGCGCAGGCAACGTGACCTACGAATACGGTCGTCAGGTTGCGGACAAAAAACGCCTCTGCCGACTTGAGGTGCGAGGTCAGGGCTTGATGTAAGCCGCATCCTTCCTCGATCTGCAGCCGCGCGATTTCGGCAACGCCTGAGGGAACCACAGCGACATCCGGCAGCAACCTGGACGGATCGATATTGCGTCCCTTCAAGGTGTTGGCGCAGACGCGGAACTCAACGCCTTCCAGCATCAGCGGATCGACCAGCGCGTCATAGCTGTTGCCGCGCTCATCGGCGGCGCCGTCAACCAGAAAGTCGACGCCCGCACCCAGCGCGACCACGATGATCCTGATCTTCGGGTCGGCGCGATGGTGATTGCCGATGTTGCGGATCATCGGGATCGCGCGGCTGCTGTCGTCGATGTGGTAGACCACGGTTGTTGCATGGTCGACGGCAGTTTCCGCCGCGAATGCCTGCGCGGGCAGGGCAGACACCGCAAGGAGCCCGGCTATGGTGATTGCGCGAATGCTGCTGACAGTGTTCATGATCGGAGTCGAGGATGGCCGTTCCGCGACTCTACTATCGGACGGGCGCCAGTGCCCGCACGATGACCCGATGAATCCTGCGAAGATCACGGGCAACGAACGCCATCGAGTCCTTCGAGAAGTCGCTGGTAGTGGTAGGAGCCAGTCTGTCCACCATTCTCGATCCACTGGAATCGCATCGTGCTGCAAGTGGGGAAACTCACCGTGGCATTGCCCCAGTTGGACCATTGCACCTGGCTGGGATTGAAGGCGGCACCGAACAAGCCGCCGGTGGTGAGCAGCAGGGGTACGTTGATTTCAGTGGTGCCGGCGACATAGTCGACGTTGCCGACGATCCAGCGCTGCAGGCCACCGGCGTAGGTGTACCAGGTCAGGAAGAAGACCCGTCGTGTACCTTGCTGTCCGGCCTCGACCAGGACACCTTCGCCATTGCGCAACGGGTCATAATAGCTACCACTCAAATTGCCGGATATGGGCTGCAGCAGCACCGGCAAACCATAATCCGTCGGGTCATAGCCAGCCACCGACACGTTGGCGTTGGGAGACGCGCTGGTGCCCGCGAGATAGACGAAACTGAACGAGCTGTCATCGTCGAAGGCAAAAGACGAGCCGAACTCGTTCAATACGGTCGTGGTTGGCACCATCAAACTGCCGCAGAAGCTGTCCAGAACGCCATTGTTCGGGTCGCTGTCGAGGAAGACTTCGTTGGTTTGCTGCGAGTTTTGAATCAGGACCACGCGCAGCCCGCCACACACAAATGGCGTGCCGGAAATGACGCTGAAGGTCAGCAGCAACTGGGCGTCGCCGGCCGTCGCGCAAGGTTTGCGCCAGAAAGTGCCGCGAACTACCGCGGGTGGACTGTTCGAGCCGGCCGTATTGACGTCAAATGACCAGGTCGGTCCGCTTGGGACGGTCGAAAGCGGTACAGCCAAGCAATTTGGCGTGATTTCCTCGCTCTGCTCGCCTGCCGCAAACGTAATAGGCGCGTCTTCTGCAAGGGCCAGAGCGCCGGCAGTCGCGGCGACCAGTGTGCTTGCCGATAAGGGCCACTTGTTCATGGCTAACTCCTGGATGCCGACCATCATCGCGGCGGCCAGGGTTATCAACGCTGTCGCCGGCGCCATGGCACGGACTTGAGATGATCTGGTTAGCACCCATCCACAGCACTGGCTGGTCCGACCCGCAAGAGAGCTTCGACCAGGTCCAAACCCACCTGAAGCGAGTGCTTCGCTGTGGTGGGTCCGGGTCTTGTCCGGACGCCTCTCGAATCACCGGATAACCCAATGCCTGGTGTGGGTGCCAATCAGCTGAATGCACTGCATCAACCAAGCCATCCCAGCGCCGTGGGTGCGGCGCTGGGACAGCGACATCAACCCTCAAAGCCGTTGCGGAACAGCGCGTCTTCGTCGTAAGGCGCGACATAAATGCCTGCCCAGCCCAGCGTGTTTTCCGGGTCGACTGGGTCGACCCACAACATGCTCAGCGTCACCGCGAGTCGGCCGCCGCGGAAACCATCGCGCTCGATGCCCACTGCGCTCACGAACGACCCGGCCGGGGCCAGTGGATCAATCAGAGTACCGTTCGTGGTGCTGACTTCGGCCACGGTCTGCAACGGGCTGCCATTGACCACGCCATCGCGCATATAGAGGCCGTCGAGTGCGTTGCGTTTGGCCTTGAACACCACCTGACCGCGGCTACCCGGCGGCGAATGCAGCGCCGCGAAGGTGCCGGCGCGCCAGCGCGCCAGTTCCGTGCCGGGCTCGATCGTTCCGCCCGCACCCGGCGCTCTGCCGGAGAAGCCCCAGAACATGAAGTCTTCGACGCCGTCTTCCAGCGTGCGTGCGACGCGGTGGGTGGTATTGGAGTTCAAGTCATAGACGAAGAAGCCTTGATTGACCGGAACATTCACCACCAGGCCGGTGGGATGGATCAGGTTGCAGTAGGCGATGATGTCCGGATTGCCGTCGACCGGGCACAGCAGGGTCTTCTGGAACATTTCGGTGCCCCAACTGGCCCAGAATGCCATGCGGCTACCATCGGCATTCAGCGACAGCGCTTCGCCCATGGTCCGGAAAACGACGCCTGCAGCTTCACCCGGAACCTGGCCGCCGATGCTGACGACGACTTGCAGCGGTGGCGTGGAGGCGATCGGGGCGCGATAAATGCCGCCCATGGTCGGGGCTTCTTCGATGTCCAGACCGGTGAAGTAGACAAAGCCGTTGGCGGCGCTCGGCGGCGCAGTGGAGCCAAACGTGGTGGTGCCGCCCGCGGGCTGATTCGGAATCAGCGTATTGGAACTGGCGACCAGCCCGGTATAGGGGATCGGCATGGTGGTGACGACATCGCGGAAATAAATGCCGGTTCTGCCCAGACCATCGGCAAGATCCGTGTAATTGCCTTTGTAGACGATGTAGCGGCCGTCGGCGACGGCGGCTGATCCCGGGAACTGGTCAAAACGCTGGCCCAGCAGGGCGCCCGGTACCGAGAACCACGGGAAACTCAGGGTGAACTGATCCAGTTCCACGGCGCTGCCGAGCAGGCTGGCGCCAGTGACCGGAACACCGGCCGGAAAGGCATAGATTCCCGACGTGCCGATGCGGGTTTCCGTGGTTCCCAGCATATAGGTCCAGGTGGGCTGGTGTTGTCCACGGGTGGCGACAAGATTCGACGTGGCATCGATCCGCGGCGTTGAAGGGAACTCCATGAAGCCCGCGGGAATTCCGGTGTAAAGGGTGTTGTTGGGGCTGGGAACGGCATCGCCCCGAGTCAGCAGCTTGATGATCGGGCCCGGTGGAACAAGGTTGCGCTGATAGATACCGTCAACTTGCTGTGCGCTGCCCTCGCTACTGCGCGCACGGAATACCAGCACGCCGGCATTGTTGATGGCAGGCTGGTTGTAACTCTTGAAGGTCGCAGCCGGAGCTCCACCAGGCGCAATATCGCTGTTGTTGACTCCGACGCTCCACGTCAATTGCTGCGCGATACCCTGAGAGGCGAATAACGCAAGCACAAGCGCGGCCGAAATGGCCGAACGTTTGATGGTGTTCATGGGTGGTCTCCAACAGATTTCAAAAGCTGGGTTCAGGCCAATCCGGAAATGATCGAAAGACTGCGGACTGGGCTGGTGTCAAGCTGGGTCAACTCGCTATCGGGTGGCATGCGGGTATTTACGGCCCGCAGCGCTCCGTCGCGGTGTGGACGATGGCGTCCACCGCGGACTGATTCAGCATCTGAGCGACATAGGCGGTGCCGCTGACCAGGCTCACCTGGGCTGCGTAGGCGCGCAGGTGATTGCGTGAACCACACAGCAGCTGCGCATAGGTCTGATCGATGTCGGCATGTTGCGAACGATCCATCGCCGCGACGATGTCGCGCATGTCGACTTCCTCGATGAATCCACCGACCTTCAGCGCCGCCAGTTCACTGGTGCTTCCCAGTGCCATCAGGTTGTCGTGCAATGCCTGCAGCGACGGATCCTGGAATTCGCCGATGGCCGCGCCGGCGGCCGGATCGGCAAGCTGGTAACGCCGCAACAGGCGCAGCATCGCGTCCATATGGCTTTGTTCGGAAGACGCGATGTTGGCGAAACTTGGCGTGGCCCACTGGTCGTAAGACTGCAGATAGACGTCACGGGCGAGTTTCTCTTCCTCGCGCATGAAGCGCAGATCGGCGGTTTCCACCGGGGTCAACGGCGTGGTCACGGCACCGCCGCCCGCGCGTCCCGCAGCGACGGACACCTGAGCTCCGATCGCGCCGAGCAGCACCAGCGTCAGCATGGTTTGCTTCCTCATGGCCATTCCCCCGCTTCACATGCGCGCAGTATGCGAAGGAGTCGTTGCCGGGCGACTGCACAGCTGCTCCAGGATGTTTCAACTTGTTTCAGATCAGGGGCCGGGCGCTGCGGGCTGGCGAGGATTGGCTGCCAAGGGAGGCGTAGCCGTGATCGAGGAAACTCGCCAACGCATTCTGGTCGTCGACGACGATGTCGCTCTGCGCGGGTTGATCGCGAGCTACCTCGAAGCCAACGGCTTCCTGGTCGACGGCGCCGGGGACGGTCGCGAGATGCGCGTGGCCATCGACCGCCACCCGCCGGACCTGATCGTGCTCGATCTGATGCTGCCCGGTGAGGACGGGCTCAGCCTGCTGCGCGGGCTGCGCGCAACCGGCGGGCCGCCGGTGATCATGGTCTCGGCGCGCGGCGACGAGGTCGATCGCGTGGTCGGCCTGGAAGTGGGTGCCGACGACTATCTGCCCAAGCCCTTCGGGCCGCGCGAACTGCTGGCGCGCGTGCGTGCGGTGCTGCGGCGCGGGCAGGCGCCCAGCGCTGGAAACGGATCGATCAGCTTCGGGCCATTTCGTCTGGACAAGCTGTCGCACACGCTGACGCGCGACGACATCGAGGTGCCGCTGACCTCGGGCGAGTTCAATCTGTTGCGGATATTTGCCGAGCATCCCAATCAGGTGCTGACGCGCGATCATCTGGTGTCGCTGCTGCGCGGCTTCGAACGCACGCCCTTCGATCGCAGCATCGATGTGCGCATCACCCGCCTGCGGCGCAAGATCGAGGCGGTACCCGAAGCGCCGCTCCACCTGCGCACCGTGTGGGGTGAGGGTTATCTGTTCTCGCCGCGCGGCGATCCGCGCTCGTGAAGGCGGCCACCAGCCTGTTCGGCGCGGTATTGCGGGCGGTACTCGCGGGCCTTTTGCTGGCCGTCGTCAGCGCGACCTCGCTCGGTTATGTCTGGGTACTGCGGCCGCTGGCCGAGCGCTCGGCAGATGACTTCGCCGCGCTGCTGGTATTGTCGGCCAGCAGCTATGACGAGCTGCGTGAGGACGCCCGCGGCGAGTTCATGCAGAACTTGCGCCGGCAGCACCAGTTGCAGGTCGCGTTTGTCGCCACGCCTTTGCCCGCCGAGTCGCAGCATCATCCCTACCTGAATCTGTTGCGCAGTGCCTTGTATCGACGCACAGGCAGGCCCGAGCAGGTCGTTGTCGGCGAGGTGCCGGACCAGATCTTTCACGCGGAACTGGCGGTCGCCGGGGGCTGGCTGCGCTTTTCCTTCGACAAGCAGCGCATCGCGCCGCGACCGCAGCAAGCCATCATGGCGGCGCTGCTGGCGCTGCTGATCGGCAGCGGCGTCACCGCCTGGCTGGTTGCGCGCCATATCAGCCGACCGGTGGCCCAACTCGCCGATGGTGCCCTGCAGATCGGCCGCGGCGGCTTGCCCATGCATCTGCCGCATAGCCCGATCCGCGAACTGCAGTCGCTCAGCGACGCCTTTGCCGCGATGGCGGCGCAACTGGCGGCGCAGCGCGAGAGCCAGATGACGCTGATGGCCGGCATCTCGCACGATCTGCGCAGCCCGCTGGCGCGCCTGCGCATGGCCGTGGGCATGCTCGGCAGCGCGGACGACAGCGAGGTGCTGCGGCGCATGGAGATCGACATCGCCGAGATGAATCGATTGATCGCCGCGCAGATGGAGCTGACGCGCGCGCAGCAGGCCGAAGCCGCCACCAGCGTCGATATCGGCGCGCTGCTGCGCGAGGTGGCCGATGGCGCCGAGGCGCGCCTGCCCGGCAGTGTCAGTCTTTCCATTCACCCATTTCATAAGTCGTTGAATCTACGAGACACCGTTCACCCTGAGCAGAGCATCCCAGCTCCATCGGGATGCGGCGTCGAAGGGCACCAAAGGGCGCGCGGTGATCAACGCGTGTTGAAGACTCCCGCGCGTCCTTCGACGACGCGTCCTGATGAAGCGTCAGACGCTCTGCTCAGGATGAGCGGGTTCAAGGTCACCGCGCCGTCTTTGGTGCAACCGAACGCTCTCCACGAACATACCTGCCACGCGCTGTTGCCGGCGATGGCGCTGCACCGGCTGATTGCCAACCTGGTCGACAACGCGCAGTTCCACGGCGGCGGCAAGCTGCTCATCGCCTGTCGCCAGTTGCGCGGCACCTTGTGCATCGGCGTGCGTGATCGTGGTCCCGGCATTGCGCCAGAGCAGCGTGAAGCGATTTTCCGGCCATTTCATCGTCTTGATCCGGCGCGCCAACGCAGCACCGGCGGCAGCGGGCTGGGGCTTGCCATCGCGCGCCAGCTGGCGCAGACCCACGGCTGGAAGCTCGGCGTGCGTGCGCGTACTGGCGGCGGCAGCAGCTTCTGGCTGCTGATTCCGCTGGCCCGATAGTCTTGGCCCAATGAGCAGGAGCGTTTGGACAAGGTCCAAACCCACGAACAGCCGGCCTTTCGCTGTCGTGGGTTGCGGTGAAAGTAGGTCACGTTGGTCGTGCTTTTTGACCTACGTGACGTCGCACCATCGTTGTCACGTAGCCCGCAACGCGGGCAAGATGGCACCTACTTTCATGCTTCGGGATGGCACGAAGCACCATGACCGTCCGGACCTGGTCCGGAAGCCTTTCGCATCGCCTGAGCGTCAGTGGTCGGCAACTCAGGAAGGGGCTACTGCGCGACCACGCGGAAGTTCGCGTGGCAACCGGTGCACTGGGCCGCAGCTTGTGCCAGGGCTGCCAAAGCCACATCACTGCGACGCTCACCGGCCGCCTCGGCGGCAATTGCACCGAACTGCTGGTGCATCGGGCGCGCATAGGTGAACCAGTCTTGCGGCAATGCACTGCGGAAGCTGTGCATCGGTCCTTGACCCATCCCGCGACCCTGGCCCGGAGTCAGCGTGTTCGCCGCTGTCGCGACTGCGGTCCAGTCGGAGGCAGCCAGCGCCGCCAGGACGGACTGCAGCGACTCCAGGTGCTTGCGCATCTGCGCCCTGAGTTCGGTCTGCTGCGATTGGCTCATCGGCACCGCGGTACGCGTGTCTGCCACGTCGGACTGCGCATTGCCGCTGGCCAGCGGTACTTCCACCCAGAAGGCGCCGCGCAACTGGCCTTCGCTGAAGCCGGTCGCAGCATCCTCAGGATAGTGCGCCTTGATCGCCTGCGCGACCGGTTCGGCGAGCGTCTGCCCGTGGCAGGCCAGGCACGGCGCCTCGGTGGCGATACCCTGCATGTAGCGCAGTGCGATGCCCTCGGGCAGGCCCTCACTGCTGGTGAAGCGCAAGGATGCGGGCGCGGCGCCGGCCTGGGCCTGGCTGTTGAAATCGGCCAGTACGACGCGTTGCCAATCGGCCGGGGCATTGCCAAGCTTGCGCGTGCGCAGGCCGGTCCGCCCGATACGCAGGCCGTGTTTTTGCGCCACTTCGGCGGCAATCGTGGGTGCCTGGTCGTGGCAGAAATCGATCGCCGCCACCGGACCCTCGGCCTTGACGCGCGCCATCAGCGCGCTGCGCAACTGGGTGCCCAGATCGGTCACCGCAGCCTGCGCTCGCGCAGCATCATCGGCGTGAGCGGCGCTCGACAGCAGCAGGCTGGCGGCGATCAGCAGTCGAAGGCGATCGGGGATTTTGAGGTTCATCGGGGGCTCCTGGCGGATTGGGATCGCTTGCCAGCGCCCGGGCGCTGGCATAAACAGTAGAATACTCTTGTTTAGGTATGACTAATGTTGATGCGCACGCAAGCGCAGAAATCTGGCCGAAGAGCACGCCGCAGATTCTGGGACAGCCGTTACGCCTCACGGAGTTACGCCACGGCACCGCGCCCAATGCGGGTCTGTGGCGCTGGAGCACTTGCTGCCGCGCAGCGCACGGGTGCTGGTTCCCGGCGATGGCGAGGGCCGCAACGGCGTGTGGTTGGCTCCCGCGGTCGCAGGCTCACGTGGATCAGCCGCCGCGGAGGAACTGGCAGTCGCAGGGTTTCGAACCGTGCATGCCGATCTGGCCGACTACCAACCCAGGGTGCCGTTTCGATGCGCTTGCTGATAGGCACCTGCCGCCGAACAACGCGTCAAGTATCAGCGACTGCTGGCGGCGCTGAAGCCCGGCGGCGTGCTGAGCCTGGAAGGTTTCGACCGCAGCCACGCCGGCCTGCCCGGCGGCGGCCCGCGCGGCGGTTGTTCGATGCCGCCGTGCTGCGCGAGGATTGCGGGCGGAGCGGGCG
This sequence comes from Rhodanobacteraceae bacterium, assembly GCA_016717705.1. Lineage (GTDB taxonomy): Bacteria > Pseudomonadota > Gammaproteobacteria > Xanthomonadales > SZUA-5 > JADKFD01. The sequence goes on from JADKFD010000010.1 coordinate 46,391, forward strand.
ATCGGCTCTACCCTGGCAGGCCGCCCGCTGCTGCGGGTCTTCGGCCGCACCTGACTAAGGTAACCGCCCGAAGTAATGTGTTCGCACTACCCGCTGGCAACCAAGGTAAAGGCAACCTTAACGTCCAAAGGAGATCGCCGATGCCGCCGAATCTGGCAATTCGATGTGGCCTGGTATCCGGGCTGATGCTGGCAATCCCGGCATCAGCGGCGAGCATGGTGTTTCCGGTTGCGACCACGGCGCAACTGGTGGAGGCCATCCGCCAGGCCAACCAATCTGCCGAGGCGGACGTCATCACCCTCGAGCGTGCGCTCTTCGTTCTGGACCAGATCGAGGCGCCAGATCAGCGCGCGGCGCTACCGACGATCACCTCGCCGATCGTGATCCGCGGCAACGGTGCCGAACTCAGGCGCTACGCCCTGGATGACTTTCGCATCTTCCATGTGGCCGCTGACGGGCACTTGCGCCTGGAGCGCATCGTTATTGCCGAGGGCTCGCTGGGCGCGATTCGCAACTTCGGTCAGACCGAATTGCGGCGGGTACAACTGGTCGACAACACCGCCAGCAGCAACCTTGCCATCATCGAGAACTATGGCGAGATGCACATCGATGCCTGCGAAGTGAGCTTCAACACGATCGCCGGCGCGACACGGGATGCCGGCACCATCGTCAACTGGGGCCAGTTGACGCTCACGGCGACGACCTTTGAAGCCAATGTGCTGTCGCGCCGCAATGCCGGTGCGGCATTGGCTTCGAGCGTGCTCAACTACGGCGAAGCGACGATCACCGATGTGGTCATCGCGGAGAACATCGCCGGCGACTATGAGCTGAACGGTTCACCACAGGCGCCCTTCGTCAATCTGGGTAACGGACGCATCGAACTCCAGTTGGTGCGTGAGCGCGACAATTTGCCGGCTGAGGCTCTGGTTTCGAGTTCGCTGGCGCCTTAGCAGCCCGTCCACAGCCAAACATGGGATGGGCGACGAACCGTAGCTTGGGCTAAGGCGTAGCCGTTGCCCAACAATGGGGAAAACACTGTTGGGCAGGCTGCGCTTGGCCCAACGATCATGACCGTCAGGCCACTCGGAATGATGAGCGTAGGCTGTGGTGCCGCGCAGCGGCTCCCCGGCTCAAAAGCGCCGGGGAGCGCGATGAAGCCGCGCACCCCAGCCTACGTCCACGGCGACCTACTACGCTTGCCGCCGGCCCTACGACAGCACTGGCAGGACCTTGCCCGGATTGAGGATGCCGAGCGGATCGAACTGGGCCTTGATGGCGCGCATCAGGCCCAGCGTTGCGGCGGGTATGGCGCGCGGCAGGAAATCGCGCTTGTCGATGCCGATGCCGTGCTCACCGGAGAGCGTGCCATCGAGTGCGATGACCAGGTCGAAAACCTCGGTCAGGCAGGCGCTGGCGCGCGCTGTCGCGTCGCCCGCCAGCGGGTCGTAGAGCAGGTTGACGTGCAGATTGCCGTTGCCGGCGTGGCCGAAGCTGACGATCAGGGTGTCGTGGCGCGTGCTCAAGGCCTGCAGTCCACGGACCAGATCGGGCAATCGGGTCACCGGAACGACGACGTCCTCGTTGATCTTCTTCGGCGCCAGCGAGCGCAGGATCGGCGACAGCGCTTTGCGTGCCGCCCACAGCTCGCTGCTCTCGCTGGCGTTGGCAGATTGCCGTACCTCCAGGCAGCCCTGGCCGTTGGCAGCTGCCGCGATGGCGGCGAGCGCTTCGCCCAGCGCAATCGCCGAGCCATCGGCCTCGATCAACAGCAGCGCCTGCGCGCCAGTCGGCAGGGCGAGCCCGGCGCGCGTACGCAGCAGTTCGATCGCGCGGGCATCCATGAACTCCAGCGCCGAGGGCGTCGCCGGTTGCGCCATCAGTCGTGCCACGGCGTCGGCGGCGGCGTCGATCGAGTCGTACAGCGCGCGCAGCACGGCGCGCGACTGCGGCAGCGGCGTCAACTTCAGCGTGGCTGAGGTGATCAGGCCCAGCGTGCCTTCCGAGCCGATCAGCAGGCGCGACAGGTCATAGCCGACCGCGCCCTTGGTGGTGAAGCTGCCGCAGGCGATGAGCTCGCCGGTCCCGGAGACGAAGCGCAGCCCGAGCACATTCTCGCGGCAGGCGCCGTACTTGACCGTGCGCGGCCCGCCGGCGTTGCACGCCAGGTTGCCACCCACCGTGGAGTAGGGCGCGCTGGTGGGATCCGGCGGCCAGAAGAATCCGTGTGGTTGCAGCGCCGTCTGCAGATCGCCGTTGATGACGCCCGGCTCGACCACGGCAAAGCGGTTGCCGGTTTCGATGCGCGTGATCCGCTGCATGCGTTCGAAGCAGACCACGACACTGGGCACGATCGGCACGGTCGCGCCGGTGGTGGCCGTACCGCGGCCGCGGGCGACGATTGGCATGCGCACGGCCGCGCAGGCGCGCACCAGCGACTGGACTTGCGTCTCGTCTGCCGGCAACGCGACCGCCAGCACCGGGCCGTGGCGTTTGGAATTGTCGTAGCCGTAGACCGCGCAGCTGGCGGCATCGGTCAGCAGCGCGTCGCGCGGCAAGGCATCGGACAGCGCAGTGGGCAGGCTGGTCACCAGCCCGCCTGGTCAAGGGCAATGACGTTCTTGACCCAGCGCAGTCCGCCGGCGCCGAGCGCGATGACGTCGAAGCGGGTCGTCCAGCGGGCGTATTTCGCGTGGTCGGCGAGGAAAGTTCGCGCCGCAGCGATCAAACGCCGCTGCTTGGTCGCGGACACGCTGTCGAGGCCATCGCCATGGCTCGCTTCGGCGCGAAAGCGCACTTCGACGAAGACCAGCGTGTTGCCATCGCGCATGACCAGATCGAGTTCGCCGCCGCGCGCGACAAAATTGCGCGCGATCAGCGTCAGGCCAGCGGCGCGCAGGTGGGCGAGGGCGGCGGATTCGGCTTGGTCGCCAGTTGCTGTTTTGCGGTGCGTGATTTTCGCGACGCACGCGTCCTCCTACAAGAGCCGGGTTCCGACGCCGTTCCGCAGGAGCGACGTGTACGTCGCGACCAGCGGCCGGCAGCGCGCATGGCGAAAAACAGCGCCCGCAGCCGCTCGAACACCTCAATCCACCGGCCGCGGCGTGGCGCCGGTGTAGCGCGCCCAGCCTGGCTCGCGACGGATGCGGCCGTTGGGGTCGGCGCTGAGTGCGCCGGTGGCGCCGATCACCGGCCGGCCGGTGTTGCGCTCCAGCCACTCCAGATGCGGCAGCAGCCGATAGGCGTCGATGCCGAAGGCGAACAGGCGCGCGGCGGGTCCCGACGCGGTCTTCATCGACACCACCTGGGCGCGGGTCGGGATCGACGGCTCATCGCTGGCGCCGAGCAGCCACGGCACTTCGCAGAACTCGACGCCATCCAGATCGATATCCGACGCGCTGTTGCTGCCGCCATAGATCGCGCTGGTCGACAGGATCGGGAAGCGCGTCGCTTCCAGGACTCTTCAGTTGCGGCAGCAGCAGGCGTGCCTGGGCATTGCGCGCGAACAGGAATATCGCGTCGACATCGGCGCGCGGCGTCGGGTCCATCTTCAGTTCAGTGCCGAGCAGACCGCGCAGGAATTGCACGCGGGCCTGGCTTTGCTCGATGCCGGTGAGGCGCCGCAGTTCCGCGGTCTGGTCTGCCGCCGACGGATCGTACTCGGCCTGGCCGGCCACCACGCCGCCCTGGCCGCGCAGCCGCTCACCGAAGGCGGCTGCGGCGCGCAAGCCGACATCGTCCTTGGGCACCAGCACCAGGGCGCGCTTCAAGCCGCGCTGGATCATGCGGTCGGCGGCCGACACCGCTTCCTCCTCGGGCAGCAGGGCGAATTGCAGGCTGCCCGGCGGCGGCAGGGCCTGCGCGTCGGCGTAGTTCAGCGCCAGCGTCGGCACGCGCGGGACATCGCTCTGGAACAGTGCGGTGACCGCTTCGCGCGAAATCGGTCCGAGCACGCGCTCGGCGCCTTCTTCGAGCGCCAGCCGGTAGGCGGCCATCGCCTCTTCGACGGTGCTGCCGACATCGTAGACCTTGAGCGCCGGGCGCGGATTCGGATCGGCGAAATAGGCGGCGAAAATGCCCTCCCGCACGGCAGCTGCCGCAGCCGCCAACGGGCCCTTGCTCGGCAGCAGCAGCGCCACGCGACCGTAGGTGGCGCGTTCGACGTTTGCCAGCACCATCGCCGGCGCGGAGGCTTCGAGCGGGCGGGTCGACGCGATATCGGAGGCATAGCTGCCGCTGGCGCCGCTGGCTTCGGCCTTGGCACGGGCGCCAGCCAGCAGCCACGAGTACAAGGGGTCATTGCGATCGGCTTCGCGCAGGCGCTGGCGCAGGTCGTCTTCGGGCAATTTGCCGACCAGATTGCGGATTTCGCCAGCGTTGGCTTGCTTGTCCTGGCCCTCATCGAGCAGCGCATCCAGGGCAACACGATCGGCAATCGCTTCGAGTGTCTCGCCGCGCAAGGCATGTGCGCGCGCCCGCAGTTCATAGAATCGCGGCGCGCGCTCCTGCGGGATGCTGTTGTCGGGTGCTGCCAGCAGCGCCAGCGCGCCATCGGCATCATTGCGGGCCAGCGCCAACTCGGCTTGCATGAGGTCCAGCCGGAACTGGTCCTCGACCGGCAGCTTGCGCCGGTCGATCTCATCGATCTGCGCCTGCATCGCCGCGCTGTCGCCCTCTTCCCGATAGGCCTCGGCCGCGCGCAGCTGATAGCGCGAACGCTCGCCGCGGTTGGCCTTGGCCAGATCCAGCCAGGCTTGCGCGGAGGCGCGGAACTCGCCCTGCAGATACAGCGTCTGCGCGTCCATCTCGCTTGGCAGGTCGGCGCGCCGCGAGGGACTGCTCTGGCAGGCGGCGAGCGCCAGCGCCAGCAGAGCGACCAGGGCCGCCCTCGAGAGTCCGGTTCGTCCGGCAAAGCCCGCACGTAGGTCACGTTGCCCGCAGGGCTACGTGACATCGGGCCACCCGTCACGTAGCCCTGCGGGCAACGTGACCTGCACTCAACGTGCGGGTCTGGTGCGAGCGCGCCGGCGCGCGTCGAAGACAGCTTCAGCGTCATGGTCAAAGCGCTATCGTGCGGAATCAGCGCCACATCATAGCTTGGGGGGATCATGACCAGTGCTAGCGCCACCGTGGCATCGACGCTTTATGTCGTGGCCACGCCGATCGGCCATCTCGACGATCTGTCGCCGCGCGCGGCCCAGGTTCTGGGCGAAGTCGATGCGATTCTGGTCGAGGACACGCGCCAGAGTGCGGTATTGCTGCGTCACGCGGGTATTTCCCGGCCGATGCTGGCGGTACACGAACACAACGAGGGGGATCGTGCGGCGACATTGGTGGAGCGCTTGCGCGCCGGCCAGCGGCTGGCGCTGATCTCCGACGCCGGCACGCCGTTGATCAGCGATCCGGGTTTCCGCCTGGTCGCCGCGGTGCGTGCCGCCGGTTTTGCCGTCAGTCCGATTCCCGGCCCGTGCGCGCTGGTCGCGGCACTGTCGGTAGCCGGTCTGCCGACTGACCGCTTCAGTTTCGAAGGCTTTCTGCCGGCTCGGGCCGGTGAGCGGCGCACCCGGCTGGAGTCGGTCGCGCTGGATCCGCGCACCCTGGTCTACTACGAGGCGCCACACCGGATCGAGGAAACCCTGGAGGCAGCCATCGAGGCCTTCGGCGCCAGTCGTCGCGCGGTCATCGGTCGCGAACTGACCAAGCGCTTCGAGACCATACTCGACGGCACGCTGGCCGAACTGCTGGCGCGGGTCAAGGCCGATGCCGACCAGCAGCGCGGCGAGATCGTGCTGGTGGTCGCCGGGGCGCCGGCCAGCGATGATGCGGCCAGGATTGCCGAGGGCAAGCGACTGTATGCCTTGCTGGTCGCGGAATTGCCTCCGGCGCGCGCCGCCAAGGTCGCCGCCGCCTGGGTGGGGGTGGCGAAGAAGGCGCTCTACGGCGGTGGGGAGTAGGTCACGTTGGCCCGCGGGCAGGACTAGGGACGAGTGACGCGTGCCGCGGCGCCTTTTGGTCGTCGTAGTCCGCTGGGCGGACAACGTGACCTACGCCAACGGACCGCCGGCACGCGGCCCAAGTCATTTGCACCCTCGAACGCGCCATCGAAATCGCCCCCCGCGCGATGCGCGTAATATTCCATCCATGTCCGACCCTGCCGATACCAACAGCCTGCTGGCGCTCTGGAGTCGCGGTGAAGCCGCCGCCGGCGATGCGCTGCTGCGGCGCTTCTACGACGAGTTGCGCGGCCTTGCCGCGGCGCAGCTGGGACGCGAGTGGTCGCGGCAGACGCTGCAGGCCACCGAATTGGTGCATGAGGCCTGGTTTCGACTGTGCGGCGATGTCGAACCCAGTTTCGACAATCGCCGGCACTTCTTCGGTTGCGCGGCGCGCGCGATGCGCCAGGCATTGATCGACCGCTCGCGGCGGCGCCAGGCGGACAAACGCGGCTCGGGACTGGAACGGGTGCAGTTCGACGAGTTGCTGGATCTGCCCAGTCGCCCGGATGTCGATCTGATCGAACTCGACGACGCCCTGCGCCGCCTGGAAACGCTGGATGCCGAGCAGGCGCGCATCGTCGAGTTGCGCTATTTCCTCGGTTTCACCATCGAACAGACCGCCGCCGCGCTCGATCTGCATCCGAGCGCGGTCAATCGCAAGTGGGAAAGTGCGCGCGCATGGCTGCTGAAGACCCTGCAACCGTAGATCCGGACGACGCCGTCCGCTACCGGAGCCTGTGCGCCGCATTCGATCGGCTGCATCCGCTCGTGGCGGAGGAGCGTGCCGTGGCGTTGGACGAACTGCGCGCCAGCGATCCCGGACTGGTCGATGAACTGATCGAGATGCTCAACGCCAGCGAGCAGCCGGGATTGTCGGTCGATCGCCCGCTGCCGGCGCAAGCCTTGCCCGACGATCTTGGCGACGAGCGCGGCTATCGCGTGCTGCGCGAGATCGGTCGCGGCGGCATGGGGCGCGTGCTGCTGGCGGAGCGCGCTGATGGACGCTTCACCCGTCAGGTTGCGATCAAGGTGCTCGACCGCTCTCCGGACGACGCCGACTGGCGTCGCCGCTTCCTCGCCGAACGCGAAATCCTGGCGCGCCTGATCCACCCGCAGATCGTGCGCCTGCTGGATGCCGGCGAGACCGCGAGCGGCGTGCCCTATCTGGTGATGGAATACGTCGATGGCGAACCGCTGGATCGTTATCTGCGGGCCCATGCGCTGGCGTTGGAGGCACGCCTGACGCTGTTCGAGCGGATCGCTGCAGCAGTGGCCTACGCGCACCAGATGCTGGTGGCGCACCGCGACATCAAGCCGGCAAACGTGCTGGTCGGCAACGACGGCCAGCCGCACCTGCTCGATTTTGGCATCGCCCGCCTGTTGTCGGAGCAGGCCGCCACGGCGACCGCGGCGCGCGCGCTGACGCCGCGCTATGCCGCGCCGGAACAGGTCGCCGGCACGCCGAGCACGGCGGCGCTGGATGTCTATCAGCTCGGAGTGCTGCTCTACGAGATGCTCGCCGGCGTGCCGCCGTTCGCGCAGTACGATGGCGCGGCGCTGCTGCGTGCGGTGCTGGAAGAGGATCCGCCGCCGCCGGGCAAGCTGGCGCGGTCGCGCGATGCGGTCGACGCGCGGCGCATCGATGCCGACCTGGATGCCATCTGCCTGCGCGCGCTGCGCAAGGAGCCATCCCGGCGCTACGCCAGTGTCGATGCGCTGCTGGCCGATCTGGAACGCTGGCGCAAGGGCGAACCGGTGCGCGCCAGCGACGGCGGCTGGTGGTATCGCAGCAGCAAGTTCGCGCGGCGGCATTGGCGGTCACTGGCGATTGTGCTGTTGCTGCTCGGGTTGACTGCAGGCTTCGTTGCGCGGCTGGATCGCGAACTTGAACGCAGCGAACGTGAGCGCGAGGTGGCGCTGCAGGCCACCGAGCTGATCGTCGACGTGATCGGGCAGGCCGATCCCTCGCGCGCGCAAGGCGAGGAACTGACCCTGCGCGAGGCGCTTGACCAGAGCGTCGAACGCCTGCGACAGATCGAGAATCTGCCGCCTTCGGTGCGCGCCCGCGTGCTCGAGGCGGTCGGCGCCACCTATGTCGAGCTGTCGAAGCCGAGCCAGGCCATTCCGTTGCTGGGTGAGGCCGCCGCTGCCTTCCGACGCGACGGTGACATCGACGGCCAGTTGCGCGCGCAGCATGCGCAGGCCATTGCCATGCAGGACCTGGGCAATTATCCGCAGGCGCAGGCGGCGCTCGAGGCCGTACTGGCGGCGCGCGCCGCCGCCGGACTGCGCGGCGATGCCTTCGAAGCGGAGCTGCACAGTTCTCTGGCCAACCTGCACCAGTACCAGCGGCGGCGTCCCGAGGCGCTGGCAGAGTTCGACCAGGCGCTGGTCATCCTGCGCGCCATGGCCAGTCCAGACCAGGAGCAGCTGGCGCATACCCTGAGAAATCTCGGTGATATCCGCACCGCGCAGGGCGATGTGGCCGGCGGTCTTGCGGCCCTGGTCGAGGCCCAGGAGCTGATCCACAAGCTCTACGGTCCGGACCATCCGGACAGCATCCGCTTGCTGCGCATGCTCGGCCGCAATGCGCAACGGCGCGGCGCCTATGACGAAGCGCTCGGCTATTTCGAACAGGGCTGGGAACGCGCCAGGCGCGTATTTACGGCACCACATGGCGTACGCACGCTGCTGGCACACCCGCTGGCGCTGGCCTATCTGCACCGCGGCGATGTCGAAGCTGGCGAGCGGTTGATGCGTCAGGCTGCCGATGAGGCCGATGCCTTGTATCCGCCGCAACACCCGAGTCGCGCCACCATCGCCGCCGATCTGGCGCTGATCCTGCTGGCAGCCGACAAGTTCGACGAAGCGCGGACCCTGGCGGAGTCGGCCCGGGACGTGCGCCGGGCCATCGGCGACGAAGACACCTCGGTCGCGCAGCCGGAACTGCTGCTGGCGGTGCTCGATTGCCTGGGCGACAGGCCGGTTTCACAGGGCGTCCGACGCCGTCGCCGCGCTCGATCGCGTGCGGGCGGATCCCGATGCTCTCGCCGGCACTGGCTGCGGCCGCTATGCCCGGCACGCGGCAGAGCGTTCCGCGAATCCCCCGGTACCTGAATAGGGGCCCGGTGTCCCTCGTAGCCCGGTGTACGCGCGTCAGCGCGTTCACCGGGTGCGCTGCGTCGCCCCGCGCCAGGTGAATCGACTACGCGATACATCGGCCTACCCGGCTTCATCGCGTTCGGCCGGTGAATCGCTGCGCGATACACCGGCCGACCCAAGCCCGTGATCGCCGCGGCATTCACTCGAACCCGTCCCGATGCAGCCGTTCGCCATCGGTGAGCAGGCGCGCCGTGAACACCGAGCCATCGATCGTCGCAATGCAATCCGGCGCGACGCTGCCGACCAGCAGCGTGGTGTCGCCCCAGGACGCGAGGTTGGCGAAGCGTTGCGGCGGTGCCATTCCCGCAGCGCAGGTGGGGCGGGGGGCGGCCCCCCCCCCCCCCCCCGCCCGGCGGCGCCCGTCCGGGTCCGCGTCGCGCCAACCGGGCCGGAGAAAACGCCACGATCTTGCGCATGTGCCCGTTGAAGGACGTCAGATCGACGTCCGCACTTCAACTGCCGGAGATCCGCCATGTCGCGCCACCTGTCCTTGATCGCTTCCGCCCTTGCCCTCGCGTTCGCCGCGCAGGCGTCTGCCCAATCCGTGGTCTACAGCCATGATTTCGACAGCGTCGGTGGCTGGCCGGATTCCGACGTCAGCGGCGACCTCACCGCCGTCTACACCGTGGTCGGCAGCGAATACCTGATCAATCCGTTGAAGAACATGGCCTATGCGCTGGCGCCGGCGCCAGCCAGCAGCCCGTCGCCGGACATGGTGGTCGAGAGCGATGTGCGCATGAACGCATCGCAGGCGCAATCGCGCGCCGGCATCGCCTGCCGTGTCGGCAGCAATCACAGCTTTTACGCCTTCAATGTGATCGCCAGCGGCAGTTACGAGATCGTGCGTGTGCGCGGCGAGGATGCCGAGGTGCTGACCTCGGGCGCGATCGGCTTCGATCCCGCCGACGGCGCGCATCTGAAGGCGGTCTGCCGCGGCGCCAGCCTCAGCTTCTACGCCAACGGCGACCTGCTCGACGAAGTGACCGACAACCGTATCGGCGCGGGTAATGGCGCCGGTCTGCTGTCGGTGTCGCCGGTCGTGGCGGCCACCAACGCCGCATTCGACAACTTCTCGATCGCCAGTTTCGCTGGCTCGCCCGGCGGCAAGGTGACCGCGCCACCGCAGTCGTCGGCGCGTCCGTCAACGGATGTCGGCGGCGGTGGCGGTGGCCTGGAGATGGGCGGCGATCTGCCGGTCATCGACGAGATGGCACTGTATGCCGACGACGGTTTCGGCAAACCCGGTGACAAGCGCTCGCTGTTCGACACCGGCAAGGCACGCGTTTATCTGGTGATGGAAATGAACGATCCGCTGCCGGCGCAGTTCCGCGCCGAGTGGAAGGCGATCCGCGGCAGCGAGGAAACCACCGTGCTCAACGGCAAATACGACAGCCCGGGAAACAACCGCCGCGTGTGGCTGTACGCTGACCGCGACTGGAGCGCCGGCCTGTATCGCGTCGACGTCTACGCCAACGGCCAGTTGCTCGATCAGCGCGAGTTCTCGGTGTATTGATCTGGTTGTTGGTTGTTGGTCAAAGCATGGCGTCGCAGTCGGGCGGCTGTTGTGGGAGCGGGCTTGTCCCGCGAGCTTCTCGCTTCCCAAGGCAAAAGCTCGCGGGGTGAACCCGCTCCCACAGAGAGGCAGAAGCGCGCGGGACGCTCTTCAACCGACCTGCACACAGTCTCAGGCAAGGCAGAAACAAAAAAGGGCCGCGCAATCGCGCGGCCCTTCATGCAAACACTCAACCGCTCAGCGGAACGCCGCAATCGTCGCCTTGGTGTTGTTCAACACGCGCTGGTTGTGACTGCGAGTGGTGGTTCCCATCGGTACGCCGCTGCGCAGCTTGGCCGGGTTGGACCAGTAGTTGATGCGGTTGCAGGTGCCGGTGCTGCAGGCATAGGCCATGATCGTGCGCCAGCCGCCGGCCGGGTACTGGTAACCGTGACCGTAGGCGTAGGGTGTATTCGTCGGATCATTGGTCGGATCGTGGCGTGCGCTCTGCAGGTGTCCGATCTCGTGGCCAAACGAGTAGTAGCCGGTCGAACAACTGTAGTGCGCGGCGGCGAAGGCGGTGGTTGCCGTGGCGCCGATCGCCGAGGCGAGGCCGCAGGAGCTGGCGTTGTCGATGATCAGCATCACCACATCGGCCGCATTGGTATTGCGCAGCGAGTGAATGCTGTCCATGTAACCGTCGCTGGTGCCGCGGAAGCGCGACAAATCAGTCGAGAAGCTGCCCGATTCGACGTAGGACGTGGTGTAGACACCGGCCAGCTGCATGCTGATTTCGACGCCCGAATTGGTGTAGCCGGCATTGGTTTCCGACAGCGCCAGATTGACGAAGTTGGTGGTGTTGCCGATCTTGGCCTTTGCGGCATTGGTGATCACCACCATGACGCGGATCGTTGAAACCGCACGACTGGTGCCGTCCTCGATGCCGATATTGCCGACCGGAAGTTCCTTGTACTCGGCCGGGTGATCCGGCGGCATCTTCGCTTCGTCGATGGTCGCCAGAACGTGCTGGCCGCGACCGAGCGAGCTCAATTTGTGCAGGCGGCCATCAATGCGCAGCGTGCCGGCAAACTCGTCGCCATTCTTGACCAGGGTCACCGTGTTCATCAGATCCTGCGGATCCATGCGGCCGTTGGTGCCCGGCGCGCTCGACTTGCCTTCGATATAGCCGTTCCAGATCAGCGTGCCGTCGGCGGAATAGCTGGAATCGGTGCGCACGGCGACCACTGTCCGGTTTCCGGAAAGTACGATTTCCACCCGCTGGCTGTCGATCGCCAGCAGCGAACTGTCGAGTTGCATCAGCGTCAATTTCTCGGTGCTGGCTTCGGCACGAAATCCGGCGACGACAGGGTTGTTGTTGTCGATGGCCGCGCGGCTGGGCTGCGCGAACGGAGCAGCCAGAGCGGAAGCGGAGAACAAGGCAAGCGCAAGTGCCAGCGTCAGGCGCTGGCCAGTGACGGCAGTAGTCATCGTTTGAATCCCCAGTTGGATGTGAGCCCCGTCAGCACAAGCCGGCGTACAACGCGGATCCCCATCCGCCACCAGCCTCACCCGAGGCCCCGGAAAGATGCTACGAAGGCAACTGAAGGTCAACTGGCAGTGCAGCAATGTGATAGCGCGTTGGTGCATCGGTCGCGCGATGTGGTTGGCTGCAACCGGAAGTAGGTCACGTTGGCCGCGCTCCTTGGCCTACGTGACATCGCGCGCGCCATTGTCACGTAGGCCGAAAAGCACGGCCAACGTGACCTACCTGACAGAGGCGCCACCTTTGCCTGGGTCCATCGCGCCAATAGCTCGCGCCATGCGAGCCTTTCCCGGTTCCCGGTTCCCGGTTCCCGGTTCCCGGTTCCCGGTTCCCGATTCCCGATTCCCGATTCCCGATTCCCGCCGCTACACCCACCCCGTCAGGTAATAGGTCAGGATGACCACAAACACCGCCAGCGTCTTGATCACGGTGATCGCAAAAATGTCCTTGTAGGACTGCCGGTGGGTCAGGCCGGTCACCGCCAGCAAGGTGATCACGGCGCCATTGTGCGGCAGCGTGTCCATGCCGCCCGAGGCCATCGCGGCCACTCGATGCAGCACTTCCATCGGGATGCCGGCGGCGTTGGCGTTGGCGATGAAGGTCTCGCTCATCGCCGCCAGCGCGATGCTCATGCCGCCCGATGCCGAACCGGTGATGCCGGCCAGCGAGGTGACCGTGATCGCCTCGTTGACCAGTGGATTGGGAATCGCACCCAGCGCATTGGCGACCAGCAGGAAGCCCGGAAGGGCTGCAATCACCGCGCCAAAGCCATATTCGGAGGCCGTGTTCATCGCCGCCAGCATCGCCCCGCCGATGGCCTGCTTGCTGCTTTCGGCAAAGCTCTGGATCACCGGTGCCCAGGCAAACAGCAGCACGCAGGCAATGCCCACCAGCAGCGCGCCTTGCACCGCCCAGATCGCCGCGACCTTGGACACTTCCTGTACCACCGGCGCGGCGGTACCCATCACCGCGGGCACGAATTCATGCGTCTTGCCGTAGACCTGCGGGATCCAGATCGTGAACAGTTTGTTGCTCACGCCGACCAGCACCAGCGGCAGGATCGCGATCAGTGGATTGGCCAGCTGGCCGCCGCTGAACGGTGCCGGCTCATTCAGCAGATTGTCGCCGTAGCCTTCGCCCGCGGCCAGGGCGGCGCGGCGACGCCATTCCAGATAGCTCAGGCCGCAGATCAGGATGAAGATGGCGCCGACCACGCCCAGGATTGGTGCGGCCCAGGTGTCGGTGCCGAAAAACGAGGTCGGAATGATGTTCTGGATTTGCGGCGTGCCCGGCAGCGCGTCCATGGTGAAGGTGAATGCACCAACGGCAATCGTGCCCGGAATCAGGCGTTTGGGAATGTCGCTCTGGCGGAACAGTTCCGCGGCAAACGGGTAGACCGCAAACACCACGACGAACAGCGACACGCCACCGTAGGTCAGGATCGCGCACACCAGCACGATCGACAGCATCGCCCGCTGCGCGCCGACCACGCGGATCGTCGCGGCGACGATCGACTTGCTGAAACCAGAGATCTCGATCAGCTTGCCGAACACCGCGCCAAGCAGGAACACCGGGAAATACAGCTTCAGGAAACCGACCATCTTGTCCATGAACAGGCCGGTGAACATCGGCGCGACCAGTTCGGGATCGGTCAGCAGCACCGCACCGAGCGCCGCCACCGGCGCGAACAGGATCACGCTGTAGCCGCGATAGGCCACCACCATCAGGAAGATCAGCGCAGCGAGGACGGTCAGTAAGGCCATGGGCAGTCGTTGACCAGGAAGTCAGGCCCCGAGTCTGGGTGAATGGGCCTGGGTTCGACAGCGTACGAAAGGGCAGGGGGGATGAAGTAGGAGCGACGTGTGCGTCGCGACCTGCGCCCGCGGTCAGAAGCATCGCGTGCGAGCGCGCTCCTACAACCCCGCCGAAAGTCCCCGGAAAATTTGCAGGAGCGCGCTCGCGCGCGATGGCGCTATCCACCCAACCCGAAGCGCCCTCGCCAACGACGGTGCTAGAGTGCGCTTTAGACACAATCTTCACCTGGAGCAGGCCATGCCGCACCGCAACGTCACCTGGAAAGATCGCTGGCGCTATCGTTTCGAGAACACGCTCTCGCGCGGCACAGTGGCGATCATCGGCTGGCTGGCGCTGGTATCACTGATCATCGTGGTGCTGGCTGCAGTTGCGCTGGCGCTGATCGGCGTCGCCAGCGACCCGAACGACGTCGCCCATTCGCAACTCGGATTTGTCGAAGGTGCCTGGCAGAGCCTGATGCACACGCTCGACGCCGGCAACCTGGCCGGTGACGCCGGTTGGACCTTGCGCATCCTGATGCTGCTGGTGACGGTCGGCGGCATCTTCATCGTCAGCAGCCTGATCGGCACGATCACCGCCGGCCTCGATGATCGGCTTACTGAACTGCGCAAGGGCCGCTCGCGGGTCATCGAGCAGGACTTCACCCTGATCCTCGGCTGGTCGAGCAAGATTTACTCGATCATCGGCGAACTGGTCATCGCCAACGCCAACCAGAAGGCCCCGCGCATCGTCATCCTCGCCAATCGCGACAAAGTCGAGATGGATGACGACATCCGCGCCAAGTTCCCGAGCACCCGCAATACGCGGGTGATCTGCCGCAGCGGCGATCCGCTCGATCTCGACGATCTGGCAGTCGTATCGCCGAACGCGGCGCGCGCGATCGTGATCCTGGCGCCCGAGGACGACAACCCCGACATCCACGTGATCAAGTCGGTGCTGGCGCTGACCAACAACCCGGATCGGCGCAAGGAGCCCTTCCACATCGTTGCCGAGATCCGCGACGAGCACAATCTGGAAGCCGGCGAACTGGTCGGCGGCAAGGAAGCCATCTACGTGCGCGGCGACGAACTGATCGCCCGCGTCACCGCGCAGACCTGCCGTCAGTCGGGTTTGAGCGTGGTCTACACCGAACTGCTCGACTTCGACGGCGCCGAGATCTACATCAAGCCCGAGCCGGCGCTGGCTGGCAAGCCGTACCGCCAGGTCATCGATGCCTATGTCGAATCGGCCGTCATCGGCATCATCCGTGCGGACGGCGAAACGCTGGTCAATCCGCCGATGGATACGCGCTTCCAGGCTGGCGACAGCGTCATTGCGATCAGCGAGGACGACGACACCGTGGTGCTGTCCAACGACACCCTGGCGCGCCCCGATGCGACTGCGCTGGTCGACCGTCCCAAGCGCATCGCCAAGCCCGAACGCACCTTGGTGCTGGGCTGGAACCCGAAGGCCGAGTCGATCATCCGCGAACTCGACAATTACGTCGCCGAGGGTTCGGAAGTCGTGGTGATGGCCAAGCGCGACGGCGTGCGCGAGAAGCTGTTGCCATTATCCAAGTCGATTCGCCGTCAGCGGCTGCGCTTCGCCGAGGGCGACGTCAGCAGCCGGGCCATGCTCGATGCGCTCAAGGTGCACACCTACGACCACATCATCCTGCTCAGCTACTCCGACATGCCGGTGCAACAGGCCGACGCGCAGACCTTGATCACCCTGCTGCACCTGCGCAACATCGCCGAGCAGGAACAGGTCGACCTGAACATCGTCAGCGAAATGATGGACTTGCGCAACCGCACGCTGGCGCAGATCGCGCGAGCCGACGATTTCATCGTCAGCGACAAACTGGTCAGCCTGATGATTTCGCAGCTCGCCGAGAACAAGGCTCTGGACAAGGTGCTCACCATCCTGTTCAGCGCCGACGGCTCCGAGATCTACATCCGCCCGATCCAGGACTACATCGCCATCGACCACATGGTCGATTTCTACACCCTGATCGAAGCCGCCGCCCGCCGCGGCGAAACCGCCATCGGCTACCGCCAGATGGCCTTCAGCGACGACGCCGCGCGCGGCTACGGCGTCAAGCTCAACCCGAAGAAGACGGAAAAAATCCGCTTCGGCGCCAACGACATGATCGTGGTGCTGGCCGAGGAGTGAGCGCTTTTTGCAGGGAGCGGGTTCACCCCGCGAGCTGTTGCTCTTTGCCTCTTGTGGGAGCGGGTTCACCCCGCGAGCCTTTGCCTTGAGAAGCCCAAGGCTTGCGGGATAAATCCGCTCCCGAAGGACAGCAAAGCTGCACCAGCCCGACCTTGGTCCCACCCCGCCGCGACGGCAACTATTGACATCCCCCAGCCCGCTGTCTAAATTACACGGCTCACGGTTGGCGCCAAGCTCATCGTGATATGCCGAGGTGGCGGAATTGGTAGACGCACTAGTTTCAGGTACTAGCGGGGCAACTCGTGAAGGTTCGAGTCCTTTCCTCGGCACCAATTGAACATCCGGACGGGTCCTAGACAGTCCGAAGCAACACCAGAAACCCCGCTCCGGCGGGGTTTTTGCGTTTTGGTGGGTCCGTTGTCGTCCGATTGCATCCGGTCCCCGTTGGGGGCAAACTTGGGGGCACATTTCGGGCGGGGGCATATCGGGACCTAAGCCATGGCCAAGGCATCCAACAAGCTGACGGCGGTAGCGCTGCGTAACCCGGCGATCGGTAGGCACTGGGACGGCGGCGGCCTTTACCTGGAAGTGACCGCGGAGGGCGGCCGGTACTGGCGCTGGAAGTACCGGCACGGCGGAAAGGAAAAGCGCTTGGGGTTTGGCGTGTTCCCCGAGGTGTCGCTATCCGATGCCCGCAAGCGCCGCGACGCTGCGCGCGAGCTGCTGCAAGCGGGGACCGACCCAAGCGAGCAACGCAAGACCGACAAAGCCGACGAGCTGCGCGCGTCGCGTGGCACCTTTGGCGCGGTCTGTGCGGACTGGCTGGCGTTCAAGGGCAAGGCTTGGGCGCCTGAGAGCTTGCGCAAGGCGGACTATGTGGCGCGCACGTATCTGCTGCCCAAGCTCAAGACCAAGAAAGTCGCCACGCTGGCCAGCAAGGACGTGGGCGCGGTGCTCAAGGGCATCGCCGAGCATGCGCCCGACTTGGCGCGCAAGGCACGGCAGTATTCCCAAGGTGTGATCCGGCACGCGATCCGCGAAGGGCTGCGCGATGAAGGGCGATTGCTGATCCTGGATGATGTCTTTGCGGCTGCGAAGGGCGGGCACATTCCGGCCGAAACCATGCCCGAGGAAATCGCGGCGCTACTGAAAGCCGTGCGCGCCTATCCGTCCGAGGTCACGCGCGCGGCGCTGCTGATGTGCGCCTACACGGCGCAGCGGCCGGGCATGGTGTCGGCTATGCGCTGGGATGAATTGGCGTTGGATGCTGCCGAGTGGCGCATTCCCGGCGAACGCATGAAGACCCGGCATGCCCACATTGTGCCCCTGCCCCGGCAAGCGCTGGCGCTGGTGGAAGCGATGAAGGCGTACACCGCGGGCCGTGAATACGTATTTCCTCCCCTAGCGCGGCAGAGCACACCGCACCTGCACCGGGACGCACTGAGCAACGCGCTACGCCGTATGGGCTTTGCTGGGAAGCATGCAACGCACGGCTTCCGCGGGATGCTGCGCACGGCTGGCCGGGAGCGCCTGGGGATAGATTCGGACGTGTTGGAGGCGCAGTTGGCGCACGCCAAGCGCGGCAACGTGGCAAAGGCGTATGACCGAACCACGTTCGGCGACGCGCGCGTGACCGCAATGCAGAAATGGGCGGACTGGTTGGACAAGCTGACCGTGCCCGCGACCGTGACACCGATCCACAAAACCGCGGCCCCGGCCGCATGAAGGCGGCGCCCGCGGTGCGTCAACACCGCGGAGCGCCTACCACAACCGAAACAGCGAGGTTTCGACCATGGCAACCAGCAATCTACCAGCCGACCCGGCGGCCCGCATCCGAGAGGATCGCGCAATCGGGCGCGCTGTTCGCATTCTTGAACGGCGTTTGCGCACGCCCGGCCCGCAAGTCTGCGATGTGGCGGACGCAGGCGCACTGCTGCGCCTGGACTTGGCGGCCGAAGATCGGGAGCACTTTGTGGCGCTGTTCCTTGACGGCCGGCACTGCCTGATCGCGTCAGAACGGCTGTTCTCCGGCAGCATTGCGGGCGCTCAGGTGTCCCCGCGTGTGGTCCTTCGCCGTGCGCTGCACCACAATGCTGCGGCTGTCATCGTGGCGCACAACCATCCAAGCGGCAACCGCGCGCCATCGGCGATGGACTACGATCTGACGGAGGCACTGCAAACCGCGCTGGCGCTGATAGATGTCAGGTTGATGGATCACCTTATAGTCGGTCGCGGTGAGCCGTTTTCGTTTGCGCGCACCGGTTTCCTTAGTCGCACCGGAGGCGGCGCGGCGCAACCCGAACACAAGCCCGCACCGACCAAGGCCAAGCCACGGCAGCGCCGGGCGGAGGTGGCAGCATGAACGGCGACACTGGAACGCATGGCACCGACGCGCGCCCGTTCTCCCGCTGGCATCGCCACATGGAAGGCCCGGCGTTGGCATTGGTAGTAGATGACCCGGCCGGCGGCAACCCGTTGGAGTGGCGCACCCTGGACGTGCGCACGCTGCCCCAGCGGCCGGACTTGCTGGCGCGACTGGGGGCGGTAGTGCAATCGCGCTTGCTCGCGGATGCGGCGCACGCCGAACTGGAGTACCCCGACGCGGCGCGCATTCCTGAAGAGGTAGACGGGCCGCAAGGCGAATACGCCAGCGTTCCGGTTGTGGTGCCACGGTTGCAGCGGATCGGCGCAGGGCTTCCGCCATGAGGTTTCACCTGGGCAAGAGCGCGAAGGAGCCTGTTTGGAGGGCGGCCGGGGGACTTCTGAGGCTTCTGGCAAAGGCGCTGGAAAAATCGCCGCCTATCGCCTGGGACCCGGCGGGAAGCCACGACTTGGCGACTTGGTTGCATTTGGCAGATTGTGAGTCGCGCATTCTCAACGAAGATGGCGCATCGGACGCTGACGTGTGCGCGGCCCTCGCGCTCCGGTTGGCGTCGATTCGTAGGGGCTGGTGCGCCGATATGACCGGCGTGTCATTCGTGGAAATGATGGCAGCGCGCGCAACCGACGCGATCGCCCGAGGCGTTGGCCACGATGCTTCGCGGCGTGGCGATGCCTACGCATGGCGCTGCCTAGCTTCGGCGTCAATGGCTGCCGGGATTGCGGTTGCGTTTGCCGACCCTGACCAGCTGAAGGCGGACGCGCGTTCTGAGCTGGGGCTGCTTGGGGCCACCAAGCGGCACCAAGTGAGTCCGGCTGCGCAAGGAAAATTGAAAGTACGCGAGCGTTGGGAGGAATGGGAAGCGGGGAAGGATCGTCACCGACTACGAAGCGGCGCAGCCTTCGCACGCGAAATGGTTTTCGTTGGCTTGGCCAAGTCAACGGACGTGGTGGAACGATGGGTGCGTGAATGGAGGCGCGAACGTCAAGACGAGCGGGCGACCCTGCCGGCACAGTAGGGACGGTGCCGGCATAGTCCCTACTGTGCCGGCACCATTCTATGGCGGCGCTGTATTCGGGCATAGCTTGGCGGACACCAGCGGCCACACCGGCCGCTTAGTGGAGGTCCGCAGATGCAAGCAACACAACCGGCCGCACAAGCGGTCAAGGGCAAGCCGGCGCGCGCCGGGCGCAGCACTGAAACCCGCAAGCGAAACACGGAACGTAGCACCTTAGCGGCGGCGCGCGCTTCTGCGCTGCTGTCGGGCGATGGTCTGCTGCGCTTGCCCGAAGTGCTCGCAGTGTTTCCCGTGAGTGCTTCCACCTGGTGGGAAGGCGTGCGCGCCGGACGCTACCCGGCATCGGTCAAGCTGGGGTTACGTTGCACCTGTTGGCGTGCGGCTGATGTGCGTGCGCTGATCGAACAATCAGCGAAGGCTGCCGGAGCATGAAGCCAACCCGACACCAAAGCCGGGCGGGTGTGACGTTGGCCGATGACCCTGACCGTTCGCCAAAGGCCGTGCATCGTGCGGCGCACTTGCTCTACCAGCATTTTGGCAGCGTCAAGCAAGCCGGCCGGGACTGCGGGCTTGGTCGCGATGCGATGAACACGGCGCTCCACCATCCAGACTGCGCCGACACTCGCACGGTGCGGCGCGTGCTGGCCGGCGCGCGCCGGTTGGGACAGCTTGCGGACCCAACCGGCTTAGGGACTGATGACGAAATCAAGGCCGCGGCGCGGCTGCTGTACCAGCACTCGGCAGCATCAGGAAGCTGGCCGGAACTGCGGGCTTGGCACTGGCGCGATGCAAGCCGCGCTTCGTTGGCCGGATCGTGCGCAAGGGCGTACCCGGATACGTGTCTTGGCCGGCGCGCGCCGGCTGCGCGAACTGTTGAAGTCTGCCGCCAATATGGAAGCGCAGCGAGCTGAAGAACGGCGCCTGGCCGCAGATGAAGAGGGGCGCGAACAGTGCTTGCGCTGCGGGCGGCCTGTATGTCTCGGATCGGCGCTAGTGGTGGCGGCATGCCTGAAGTGCGGGCGGGGGCTGAGCGTTAACCGCGTGGTGGTTTCTGAACCGGCCGCAAGTGCGGCCAAGGTGCGCGCATTGGTCCCCATGAGTGATCGCGGGGGCACGCAATGAGGCGGCCAAACGGCGACTCTGAGCGAACACGCCGTAAGCGCCGTGGGCATTGGCCAGCGCGCGCGGTTCGGCCGACTTTTCGCTACTACGTACACGGGGACGAATCCGAAACGGACCGGGGGCACTACTACTGCAACTGTTACGACGTGTTCCTACCTGCCTCGCACTTCCTTCCAAAGGCCAGCATTCACCCCACAGAGCAACACTTGCGCGCCGAAAACTCCGGGCTTCTCGCACTTGCGCGATATGCCGCGGTTGCCAATGCGGACCCGTGGCGCCGTGTCGGCGTTCGTCCGCTCGATCCGCCTACGGTGTTTCGGGTTCTCCCGCTTGTGAAAAGAGGGGCGGGCCGGTATGGCAATTAACCCGAGGAATCCGCGCCGCGCATTCCATGAAATTGCGGCGGCGGCGCTGTCGGCGGTGGATCAAGTGCTGTCGCGCTGGCTTCCGCAAGGCAAGCGCGAGGGCCACGAATGGAAGGCCCGCAATCCGACCCGCAACGATAGCCGCCCCGGTTCGTTCTCGATCAGCCTAAACAACGGGAAGTGGGCGGACTTCGCCAGCGACGCGCGCGGCGGCGATCTGGTGGCGTTGGTGGCGTACCTGGAGGGATGCACTCAGGGCGCCGCGGCGGACAAACTGGCGGACTTCCTTGGGCTGCGCAGTGGCGACGCTCCGGCGGCCCCGGCGCGCGCGTCACCAGCGCCAGCGCCAGCCAAAGACGGCGCCGCCCCTGTCGCTCCCGTGCCTGATGACGCACCCGCGGCCCCGGCTGCGCATCCAAAGCACGGCAAGCCGTCCGCGGTGTGGGTCTATCGCGACCGCGACGGGCGCGAGCTGGCGCGCGTTTGTCGCTTCGATAAGGGCGAGGGCAAAAAGGAAATTCTACCCCTGACTTGCTGGCTCGATGCGGGCGGGCTCCGTTGGCACTGGCGGGCACTGGAAGAGCCGCGACCCTTGTTCGGGCTGGACCGGCTGGCCGATCGGCCGGGGGCTGCGGTTGTGGTTTGTGAAGGTGAAAAGGATTGCGATGCGGCGGCGGCGCTGCTGCCGGCGTTCGTGCCTGTCACCAGCTCCAACGGCGCGCGCTCTGCGGCAAAGGCGGATTGGGCGCCGCTGCGTGGCCGGCGGGTGGTGGTGTGGCCGGATCACGACGCGCCGGGGGCGAGCTATGCGGGCGACGTGGTGCGCCTGGCTACTGCTGCGGGTGCGCAGTCGGTGGTGGTCTTGAAGCCGGAAGTCATCGCAGAGCATCGCCCCGCGGCACTACGCGCCGAGCCTTTGCCCGAGGGCTGGGGCGCGGCGGATGCGCTGGCCGAAGGGATCGACCGGGACACGTTGGCGCGGCTGCTGGAAACGATGCACACCAGCAAGCCGGCCGGCGGCGCGCGCCGCACCCGTGAACCGGCGCGCGCCGCAAGCGGGCAGGGTGCGCCCCGTTCCGGCTTTGTCGAGATCAAGCAAGGCGACGCGCGCGGCTTGCGGCCGGGCATCTATTGGCAACCCGTTGGCACGGCAAGCGGTGGCGGTGAGCTGGTGGAAGGTGATCCGCAATTCATCTGCGCGCCGCTCAAGGTGGAAGCCTTAACCCGCGACGCCACCGGCAACGAATGGGGGCGCCTGTTGAGCTTCGCGGACCCTGACGGAAGCCCGCACACCTGGGCAATGCCGGCGAGCATGACAGCGCGCGGCGGCGATGAGTTGCGCGAGGAACTGTTACGGCAAGGGCTGGAAATCACACCCGACCCGAACCGGCGGCGGCGCCTGGTGGAGTACATCTTGGGCGCTGCACCGGGACGCTTTGCCCGCTGCGTGGCGCGCACTGGCTGGGATCGCGCCGCCTTTGTGCTGCCTGGCCGGGTGTTCGGCGACACCGGGGAGGAAGCCGTCATCCTTCAGACGGGCGCGAGCGAAGGCGCCAAGCTGTCCAGCGCCGGCACCTTGGACGAATGGCGGCGGCATGTGTCCGCACCGTGCGCCGGCAATAGCCGGCTGGTCATTTCCGTGAGTATGGCTTTTGCCGCCCCATGTCTCGCACTTTGCGGCGCTGAAGGTGGCGGGCTGAACTTGAAAGGCGATTCGACCATGGGCAAATCGACGGCGCTTTGGCTCGGTGCGTCGGTCTATGGCTCGCCTCTTTCGGATGGTTACGTGCGGCAGTGGAAGCAGACGGATAACGCATTGGAAAGTGTGGCCGCGCTCCATTCGGACCTGCTGCTTTGCCTGGATGAGCTGGGGCAATTAGAAGCGAAATCTGCGGCGGGAGTTGCTTACCTGTTGGGCAATGGTTGCGGTAAAGCCCGCTCGCGTCGCGATGGTTCGCTACGTGCGCCGGCAACCTGGCGCGTCTTGTTTCTCTCTACCGGCGAAATCGGGTTGGCAAACTTGATGCAGGAAGCCGGCGGGCGCGAGCGCGGAGGTATGGCGGTTCGTGTTGTTGACCTTCCAGCCGACGCGGGCGCCGGCCTTGGCGTGTTTGACGTGGTGCCTGAGGGAATGCGGCCGGGTGAGTTCGCGGACGCTCTGCGCGCCGCTGCGTCGCGCTACCACGGGACCGCGATCAATGGGTTTCTGGATGCGCTGACCAAGAACCTTGAACAGGCCCGCGGCTTCCTTCGTGAGTACGTACCTAACCTGGCTGCCGACCTGGCCGGCAATGACGCGGCGGGCCAAGTGCGCCGGGTGGCGCAGCGCTTCGCGCTGATCGCGGCCGGCGGGCGCCTGGCGAGTGAATACGGGATAACGGGGTGGGAAGCATGGGAAGCGCCGGACGCGGTGCGCCGCTGCTTTGCGGACTGGCTGGCAAACCGTGGAAGCAAGGGCGAGAGCGAACCGGCGGCGATGCTGGCGGCCGTGCGGCACTTCCTGGAACAGAACGGGGAGGCGCGATTTTCCCCGTTCGATCGCGGCGAGGATGACAAGTCACCACGAACCTTGATGCGGTGCGGATGGCGGAAGAAGACGCCCGAGGGGCATGAGTTCTTGATCTTCCCCGAGTCCTTCCGGCATGAGGTCTGCAACGGTTTCGACGCGCGCGAGGTGGCTCGGCTGCTGGTGAAGTGCAATGCGTTGAAGCCGGAAGGCGACAGCGCCACGCGCAAGGAACGGATGCCGGACGGGTCGGGGATGCGCGTCTATCGCGTGCTCCCGGCGATATGGGACGCGGCGCCGTGATCGGTGCGCTTAACGGCTGTTGGTCCGGCTGCGTCCGCCTGCATCCGACCCTTCCGTATTTTGTCCCAGTAGTTGCGCGCAACTGGGACAAACTGGGACAGCCTAACCCATTGATTCGAAAGGCTGTCCCAGTTGTCCCAGTTGTCCCAGTCGGGAAAGGTGAAAGTGTAGGGAGGTGTGCGAGTTACACACGGTACGGAATGCGCGTGAAAGTGGGCGGGAATGCGCCTTGGAAAGTATGGGCCGGGCGGCGGCTGGGCCGCAGAAAGATCACTCCGCGCGGCAACTCTATGCACAAAGTATGCGCAAATATTCACGGGTCCTCCCCACAAGTTTACTTGTGCGGGTCGCAGGAGCGCAGAAACTGCGTAGTAAGTGATTGATTTATATGGTCAAAATGATGATTGATCCGGTCAAACGAGGTCAAAACAGCAGGAATCCGCACAAGTAAACTTGCATCGAATGAATAGGAATGCGTGAAATGAATATGCCAAAAGAGTGCACGAAATCCGAGTTTGCCCGGCTGTTGGGGGTGGACCCGGCGAACGTAAGTAGATGGGCGACTTCGCAGCGCCTGGAGCTGAACCCAAAGGGCAGAGTGATTGTGCTGCCGAGCCTGACCCGGTTGCTTGCCACGCTGGACCCCGGCCGAGGTGGGCGCGCTGGGAAGCGCGGGCCGGGTGACGGCGGGACTATTGACACCTGCCGGCGCCTGTTGGAACAGGCGGGCGCCAATGCGCAACCAGCGGCGGGGGTTGCGGACCTGGAGGCGCAGTTGGTGGAAGTGTCCGGACAGCTCGCCCATGAACGGGAGTGGCGCAAGGCGAACTGCTATCACCACGACGAGGAGGCCAAGCTGCGGTGTCAGTTGTTGGACGCGATGGCGGCGCAGTGGGGCGAATTGACGGCGGCGCGGGAGGCGGGCGGCGATGCGTTCGACCGGATCATGTACCGGATCGAGTGCCGCATTTACTTGGGCCTGTCCGATGAAGTGATCGCGACAGAAGAGGCGTTGATGTTCGACGATGAGTAGCGGGAAGCTGTCCCAGTGTCCCAGTGATTCCCCTACATACATAGTTCCGCGCGCTACCCTGCCGGCCTGGCTCGGGTTTCGCCCCGTGTGTAACTCGCGCACCTCCCTACACTTTCACCTTTGCGACTGGGACAACTGGGACAACTGGGACAGCCTTTCGGATCAATGGGTTAGGCTGTCCCAGTTTGTCCCAGTTGCGCGCAATAACTGGGACAAAATGCGGAAGGGTCGGACGGCATCGGCTGTGAATGGACAATTGGAGTACATGAAATGGAAATACAGACGCCGGCAATGGGCGCCAATGGCGCGACCCCGGAGCGTTGTTCTAGGGCTGACTTCGCACGCTTGCTGCGGGTTGACCCTGCGAATGTTTCAAGGTGGGCGCATGCGAACCGAATCAAGTTTGACGAAGCCGGCCGCGTTCTGGTTCGCGAGAGCCTAGAACAACTACTGATGACGCTTGACCCGACCCGCGGCGGTAGCGGCGCAACCCGTGGAGTTGGGAGCGGCGGCACTTTGGACCTGGTGCGGCAGATGTTGGAGCGACTCGGCAACCCGCCTGTGGTGGTCGATCCGGCGGCGGCGATCGACCCGGCATGTTTGGTTGACGTGCGAGAGATCGCATCCGACCGCGCGCGGTTGATGCGCGCACAGGCCGACCGCGTGGAGATGCAAAACGCGATAACAAGGCGGGAGTTGGCGCCCGTCAGCTTAATGGGGAATGTCCTTGCGAGGGCTGGAACGCGCGCCGGCCGGATGCTGGATACCATCCCTGGAGAAATCCGGCGCCGGCAACCCGAAATCAACGCCGACGCGCTGGCGGCTGTCGCGGGGATCATCGCCAAAGTCCGCAACGCGGTTGCCAATCTGACTCTGGCGGACCTTCTCAGCGACAGCCCGGAGGATGAGGGGAGCGCGCGCGCGGCGCCGGATTGGGAAAGCCGGTAAGCCGCGCGGGTGGATTCCCTGCCGCCCCGTGCCTCCCGGCCCCGTAAGCATGCGACGCATGCCGGCGACAGCGCAGAGCCTTGGTGTTCTGGCTTGGTTCTCTTGGTCGCGCCGGCACACTCGGGCGCGCGCCGCCCGCCCCAAAATGCCCCCAGTTGTGAGCGAATACGGGGTAAATTGCGGGGTAATCGCGTTTCTGTTGCGCGAAATCAACATGCAAAACAGAGGGTTATGAGCTGTGTGCGAATCCTAACGTACGATCCGCGGATGTTCTTGGGCTTCGTTGGACACTAGAACAGGGTTCAACGCTCACCAGCTCGGGCACGCCGGCACCGGCACCCGGCACCCGGCACCGATGGCACCGGATCGCCCCGCCGCGCGCCGCCTTGCTTTGTAGTAGATTGCAACCCGCGGAAGGCGGCGGGACCGAAGCGCGGGGCATCGGCTGGCGGCCTACCGGGCATCGGATGGGGGGCACATCTGGGGGCATATGGAAAACGACGCAACGCGAAACCCAGTCGTGGCGCGGTTTCTGGCTCTTGTTTGTGTCCTTTCCTCGCACCAATTGAACATCCGGACGGGTCCTAGACAGTCCGAAGCAACACCAAAAACCCCGCTTCGGCGGGGTTTTTGCGTTCTGGGGGGCGTCGCCGTGCGAGGGGACGTCGTCATCGGCAAGATCGACGGTCGAGCATGGAATAGATCGCGGTAAGGACAGGCAGCATCCCAACCGCATCGTTCCCGACGAACGGCAGTTCCTGTTTCATCTGGCGGATCCCGCGCGCCGTAGACATTGATCATGCCGTAGCCCGCCCGCGCGGACTCCGCCGCCCGCATCGCAACACACCCAAGCCTGCCATGCCGTGCGCGAGTCGGTGGATTCCGCACGGTGAAGCTGTGCGGGATCCACCCTGCGTCCGGCGGGAACACGCATTACGCGAGCTCCGCCCCAGGCCGGAACAGGGCCGCGCCTTCGGCGCCGAAGGCGGCACCGTCCAACCCGCAGCGCATGACTCGGCGGTTGCCGTGAACGTCGCTGAGGTTTGCTGCGCACCGGGGCGGTGGTCAGAGCGCGGGCGAATCTGGAGTGCGGTGGCTTGCCACCGCTTTGGCTGCCTCGGGTCAACCAGCAACATCCACAGCGCCGGCAAGCCGGCGCACTGCAAATGGCTACGATCAATTTGATCGCGGACAGCCTGCGCTGAATCAGTTCCTGGGACGATTGCCCGCCCTGGCCAACGGTGCCCGGCCAACGGTGCCCCTGTGTCTGTTGTCACGCCGGCGTGGTGGTCGGGTTCTTCAGGCTGGCGGTTGGCAGCTTGGAGTGAGGAAGCGCAAGTCCGAGAGTCATCAACATGATGGCCGCCACGTCAGCACAGCGCATGCAAGCAGGCGAGAATCGCAAATCGACGCGTCGGTCGCTGAGCCAGCGGCAGAACATCCAGGAGACATCCCCATGACCAGCTATGCGCAGTTCCACCAACGTTCCCTCAGCGACCGCGACGCGTTCTGGTCCGAGCAGGCCGCTCTCATCGACTGGAAGACGCCGTACACCCAGGTTTGCGACTACAGCAATCCGCCCTTTGCCAAGTGGTTTGTCGGCGGTACCACCAATCTCTGCCACAACGCCGTGGATCGCCATCTGGCCACACGCGCCGGCCAGAACGCGCTGATCTTCGTCAGCACCGAGACCCACCAGGAACGCTGCTACAGCTTCAGCGAACTGCACGCCGAAGTGCAGCGCATGGCCGCCACGCTGCTGAGTCTGGGCGTGAGCAAGGGCGACCGCGTTCTGGTCTACATGCCGATGATCCCCGAGGCCGCGTTTGCCATGCTCGCCTGCACGCGCATCGGTGCCGTGCACTCGGTGGTGTTCGGCGGCTTCGCCAGCGTCAGCCTGGCCAGCCGCATCGACGACGCACAGCCCACGCTCATCATCAGTGCCGACGCCGGCAGCCGCGGCGGCAAGATCGTGCCCTACAAACCGCTGCTCGACGAAGCCATCGCGCTGGCCCAACACAAGCCGGCCAAGGTGCTGATGGTGGACCGCGGCCTGAGCGCATTCAACCGCGTGGCGGGCCGCGACGAAGACTACGCCGGCTGGCGCGAGAAGCACCTCGACACCGTGGTGCCCTGCGAATGGGTGGACGCCACCCATCCGAGCTACACGCTGTACACCAGCGGCACCACCGGCAAGCCCAAGGGCGTGCAGCGCGACACCGGCGGCTACGCCGTGGCGCTGGCCGCCAGCATCAAGCACATCTTCTGCGGCAAGCCCGGCGAAACCTACTTCAGCACCAGCGACATCGGCTGGGTGGTCGGTCACAGCTACATCATCTATGGCCCGCTGATCGCCGGCATGGCCACCATCATGTACGAGGGCCTGCCGATCCGCCCGGACGCCGCCATCTGGTGGAGCCTGGTCGAGAAGTACAAAGTCACGGTGATGTTCAGCGCCCCCACCGCGGTGCGCGTGCTCAAGAAGCAGGACCCGGACGCGCTGAAGAAGCACGATCTGTCCAGCCTCAAGGCCCTGTTCCTGGCCGGTGAGCCGCTGGACGAACCCACCGCGCAGTGGATCAGCGGCAGCCTGGGCCGCCCGATCATCGACAACTACTGGCAGACCGAAACCGGCTGGCCGATCCTGGCCATCTGCAACGGTGTCGAAGCGGCACCCAGCAAGTTTGGCTCGCCCGGCAAGCCCGTCTACGGTTACGACGTGAAGTTGTTCGACGAAGTCACCGGTGCAGAACTCACCGGCACCCATCAGAAGGGCGTGGTCGCCATCGAAGGCCCGCTGCCGCCAGGCTGCATGCAGACCGTGTGGCGCGACGACGAACGTTTCGTCAGCACCTACTGGAAGAGCATTCCCGGCAGGATGGTGTACAGCACCTTCGATTGGGGCATCCGCGACGACGACGGCTACTTCTTCATCCTCGGTCGCACCGATGACGTCATCAACGTCGCCGGGCATCGTCTGGGCACGCGCGAGATCGAGGAGAGCATATCCAGCCACGCCAACGTGGCCGAAGTGGCCGTGGTGGGCGTGGCCGACCAGCTCAAGGGGCAGGTCGCCGTCGCCTTTGTGGTGCTCAAGGACGTGAGCCGCGCGGCCACGCCCGAGGCGGCGGCCAAGCTCGAAGCCGAGATCATGAAGGTGGTGGACGAGCAGTTGGGCGCCGTGGCGCGCCCGGCGCGCGTGCGCTTCGTCAGCGTCTTGCCCAAGACCCGCTCGGGCAAGACCCTGCGCCGCGCCATCCAGGCCGTGTGCGAGAGCCGCGACCCCGGCGACCTGACGACCATGGAAGACCCGGCAGCACTGCAGAACATCCGCGACCTGATTGCCGCGAAGTAGGCGCGCCGACAGTTGCGCCGGCAGCGCCAGAAGCGCCCGACGATCAGCAGCATCCAAAAGCGCCGGCAAGCCGGCGCCGCCAGATGGCAACGGTCATGGCCACTGCGATTCGAGTCAGCGCGCGGATAGCTCGGCGAGCAGTTCGTCGAGCTGTGCGAAGGTCTCGTGCGTGGCTTCCTGGGCCCCGGTGCCGGACTCGTCGAGCGCTTCCTTCGTGGGATACAGCTCGCTCATGACGAGCAGCGTCTTGCCGTCGCGCTCTTCGAAGGTCACCGTGGTGACGGATCCCAAGTCACCGCTTTCCTCGTTGGTCCAGACGATGCGCTTGTCCGGCACCACCTCGAGGTAACTGCCGAAGAACGCCATCGTGTTCGCAGGATCGTCGCCGAACACCAGGCGGTATTTGCCGCCGGTGCGTACGTCCATCTCGCACGAGCGCAGGGTCATGCCCATGGAGCGGGGCACCCACCAGCGCTTGAACAGCTCGGGCCTGGACCACGCCTCGAATACCAGCCGCGCGGGCGCGTCGAAGGTCCGCGTGACGACAACCTCGCGATCGGAGGTCTTGCGCACCGTCGTGCGCCGAGAATCACTGTCCCTGCTTGCGAGCACCGGCTTTCTCCTGTCGTTTGAGTTCGTCGAGAACATCGTCCAGCGCGTTGAAGCGCGCGTCCCACACCTGGCGGTAACGCGCGATCCACGCCATTTCCTCCTCCAGACGGCAGGGGCCGATGCGGCAGGTGCGCACGCGGCCGAGCTTTTCGGTGGTCACGAGACCGGCCAGCTCGAGCACGCCCACGTGTTTCTTCATGCCCGTGAGGGTCATGGCGAACTTGTCGGCGAGGTCGCTGATGGAGGCGTCACCGCGTGCCAGCTGCTCAAGGACGCCACGGCGGGTGGCGTCGGCCAGTGCGGCGAAGGAGGCGTTGAAGTGTGTCGAGGAATACTGAACCATGTGGTTCAGTATGAAGAGTCGGCGGCGCGCACGCAAGCGGTGTCTCACCGTCGTTGCTGCAGTTCAGCGCAGCTGACTGTCCTTGCTGCCGGTGGCCATGTTCAACTCCGAATTCAGGGGCGGGCGCCAATCGCCGCATACTGCCCGGGCGCAAGCCTGAGTATGGCGTCGACTTTCGGGAAATCCAGCATGGCTGAGGCGATGGTATGAGCGAGTTCCCGATTCCGCTCGTCGACCGCATTGCCGGGGGCGACGCGCAGGCGGACATCTACAGCATGTTTCGTCTGCGCCAGGGCTATGTGGGCGCTTGCCGCCGGGTGCGTCGGGCGTCCGACAACGCCCTGCTGGATGTGGGATTCGCGGCCAGCGGCGCCTATGACATCGAACGGGAACTGGCCTGGGCCGGCACATCCGATGTCTACCTGGTGCGCTGGTACAACCAGTCGGCCGCCGCTGGCAACGGTCGACCTGGATACCTGGCGGCGGCTGATTCACCCGGCGCACCACGAACTCGGATCGCCGGCGGCGTCGTCAGTGTGCATGGCGATCCAGCCATCGAGATGCAAAGCGGAAGCTGGCTGGCACCGGAGCCGCTCATTCCCATCGCCGCCGAGCGCACGGTGAGTGTGGTGTGGATCGGCTGCGTCGGCGCGGGCGACGGCTACGACAGTGGCTTGTGGAGCATCCATGAGGAAGGCATCGACGATGCGCGTACCTGCGAGGTCGACGGCTTCGACCGCAGCCTGATCCGCGACCGCGGCATCGGTTACGGGCGTGCCGCCCTTTACACCCGCGCGGATGGCGATTTTTCCGCACCCTCGCTGATCGTCGCGGTGCACCAAGTGGTATCGCCGTGGCAGACCATCGCCTGGGTGAATGGCGGCGTTCGCCCGGTCAGCTATCAGGGCTCGGTGGGCGGGATTGGCGTGGGCGCTGCGCAGTTGCTGGGGCCGAACCGGGTGCACACCTTCATCGTCGATGCAGCGACAGAGTCGACCATCGCCGCCGCGGTTGTTGGTCAGTACGAACTCAGAAGCTGAGGTCGCGGCTGGTGCGGCATCGGTAAATATTCGATCGGCTAAGCTCTCCCGATGAATTCCCCCGAGATACCTCACCAATTCCGTCGTGCGGCGACGCGGATGGCCAGCATGCTGTTCGCCTCGATGCTGTCGCTTGGCGCCGGTGCGGCGATTGGGGCGACGCCGGACGGCGTATTCGCCGCCCCGCTGTCGGTCAGCGATCCGCTGGCACCCGCGGTACGGTCCAACGATGTCGACAGCATCGCAGCCATCGGTGGCCGTGAAATTCGCCTGCTGGTGTGGAACGTCCACAAGGGAAGCAGCGACCAATGGGCCGGTGATTTCAAGACGATGTCGTCGGACAGCGATCTGATCCTGTTGCAGGAGGCGCATCTGCATCGGGAATTCGCCGCCGGGCTGGTCGACATGCGCCGCTGGGACCTGGTCGAGGCGTGGCAGCACGGCGGCGCACCCACCGGGGTGCTCACCGCTTCGAAAGCAGCGCCGGTCAGGGTGCGCGCGCTGGAGCGGCGCGAGCCTTTGCTGCGCACCGACAAGAGCGCGCTGCTGACGGAGTATCGCCTGGTCGGAACTGAGCAGACCCTGCTGGTCGCGAACATCCATGCGATCAACTTCACGCCGGACACGCGTGCCTTTCGCGAACAACTGAACGCCGTCGCGGAACTGGTCAACGAGCATGAAGGACCGGTGATCTTCTCGGGCGACCTCAACACCTGGCGCGAAGGACGTCGCGCGATTGTCGAGGCCATCGCCAGATCGCTGGGCCTCAGCGAAGTGGGCTTCGATGGCCCACGCAAACGATTCGGGCGCTTCCCGCTCGATCACGTCTATTACCGGGATCTGGACCTGCTGGCGGCCGACGTTCCGGCGGTGGGTTCGTCGGATCACAACCCGCTGCGGGTCCGGTTCCGCAATCCGGGCCGCGATCGCGACGCGACGCTGTAGTCAGTTCACGACAGGAGTGAGCCCATGAAAGTCCTCTTCGCTTTGCTGGCCGGTGCCGCGATCGGTCTCATGCCCTCACTGTCGCCAGCCGCGCCCGATGAGCACAGCGACCGCGAGATCCGCCACCTGATCGACTTCGTCAGCACCAGCGGCTGCACCTTCATCCGCAATGGCGACCCGCATGATTCGAAAAGCGCTGCCGAACACTTGCTGATGAAGTACGGCCGGGCAAAGTCGAAGCTGGATACGCCCGAGGAGTTCATCGAGGCGGTCGCGACGCGCAGTTATCTGACCGGGCGGGAATACCGGGTGCAGTGTCCCGGACGTGCGGAGATAGGCAATGCCGATTGGCTTCAGGCTGAATTGGTGGCTTCGCGTCTCGTGGAAGACCACGCCGGTCGTTGAGCGCGACGTTCTCGCCGAGCATCCCCTAAAGCATTGATTTTAATGTGGGGGCGGATTTGCTCCGCGAGCTTCTCGCCCGGGTGGGCAAGGAGATCGCGGGGAAACCCGCTGCCACCGAACATGCCGTAAGCCTTTGAAAGTAGGTCACGTTGTCTGCGCAGCAGACTACGTGACGCTCAGCGGTGTCACGTAGGCCGCTACGCGGCCAACGTGACCTACGTCCGTGTTTTCGATGCGCGAACGAGTGACGCTCTGCCGTGTCACGTAGGCCGCTGCGCGGCCAACGTGACCTACGTCCGTGTGTTCGATGCGCGAACGAGTGCACCCACAGGGGCGACTGGGGCGCCTACGGTTTCGCTGGCGTCTTCTTGCGCCGCGCCGACTTCTTGGCCCTTGCTGCCAGCGCCAGTTCACGCACGCGCTCGATGTCTTCGTCGCTGAACACGCCGTTGACGCCGGAGATTGCCGCCAGCTTCATGCCGTGCTTGAGGCCCATCTGGTAGATCTCGCGCACTTTTTCCCACTCGATGGCGCGACCGATGGTGAAGTTCTCGAAGCGGCCTTCCAGCGCCAGCACGATGGTCTCGGCCAGGCAGGCGTAGACCACGTTCTTCGGCAGGCCGATGTTCTTGACTTGCAGGTCGCCGGGCAATTCGATTTCGCCGGATTCGATGACCAGCACGTCGGGGCGCTTGGCGACTTCTTCGGGCGGCAGATCGAGCGGGCGGGCGACGTCGGTGATCACGCAGCCGGGCTTGACCTTCATGATGTCGAGCACCTTCTTGCCGGCGCCGGAGGTGGCGGTGACCACCATGTCCATCTGGCCGATGCGCGTGTCGGCAGTGGCGGACAACACGATCTTCGCGTCCGGCGTTTCCTGCAGGATCGAGGCCTTCAGTGCCAGCAGCTTGGCGGTCTCCGGTGAGACCAGGGTGACTTCCTCGGCCGCGCGTACCAGCAGGCGCGAACACGCCGAGCCAATCGCGCCGGTGGCGCCGACCACCATGGCCTTGAACTTCACCCGCTGCTTGTCCTTGGGGATCGGGTGCAGACGCAGGCGCAGCAGGGCGTCGTGCGCGGCCCACAATGCGCCGGAGGCGCTGTAGCTGTTGCCGGTGGTGATCGGCAGGCTGGCGCGCTTGGCCACGGTGACGCCGGCGTCGCCAACTACCTTGGTGAACGCGCCCAGGCCCATGATCTGGGCGCCGAGGCGCTTGGCCATGTCGGCCGCCGCCAGCAGCCGCCGGTAGGTGAACTCCGGACTGTGGCTCATGATTTCCTTGGGCGTGCCGCCGACCGAGATCAGCCAGCCTTCGGCCTCGACGCCGGTGGGCGACTTGATGCCCTCGATCCTGGAATAGACGAAGGGCGGCGCGTAGGCCATCACCTTTTCCAGCGAGTTCATCAACAGCGGTGGCGACACCCGCGACAACAGTTCGACCGGTTTGATCTTCTTGAAGTATTCCTGCGACAGCGGGTGGATGACAAAGGCGAAGCGGTTCACCCGCTTGAATCCGTTCGGATAGAGGATGCGCGGTGTCATCTTCAGGCCGGTGAGGATTTCGAGAATGTCGTCTTCGAGGATGTCCTCGGGCGCCTTGCCGGTGGCGGCCAGGATCATCGCGTCGAGCATCTCCGGACCGAGCACGTGACCGGCGATCACCGGCGCGCCGTCGATGACCATGTTCACGCCCTTTTCCTTGAAGCGGGCGAGGCGCTCGTCGTTGACGTTGCTGGTGATGATGGTCTTGCCCGCCAGTTCCTCGAGGCCGAAGTCATCGAGTTCGTGCACCGGGGCGACCACCATGGTGGCCTTGGCCAGCGCCTTGCCGAGCACGAAACGCGTCCATTGCTTCAGCAGCATCGCCGGGATGACGCGCGGCGGGGTCCAGTCGGACACATAGTGCATGCCGCTGGCATACAGGCCGAGCGCGTCCAGCGAGGTCAGCAGCTTGGGCACGCCCAGTTGCAGCAGCGGGTCGGCAAACTGCAGGTTGGAGGTGTATTCGGACATCGACATCGCCAGCTTGTAGTTGGCCATGCCGGAGAAAAACAGCACATTGGCGTTGTCGAAGTAGTGGCCGAGCTTGCTCTGCGTATGCCTGACCGCCCATTCGAGGAAGATGTCCGCCAGCCTTGCGCCGGTGGTCAGGGGCACGCGGGTGACGATGCGCGACAGACGCGAGGTGTCCTTGTCGATCAGTCGCTGGGCGCCGATGCGGTAGCTGTCCTTGACCACGCCAAGGCCAATGGCGTCGGCGCGCTCATCCCAATGGCGCAGCAACTTGGCGGCCTTGGCCGTGCTGCCGTCGGTGCCGACCCGCTGCACCTTGAGCTTCTGGCCTAGAAAGTTCGTGGTGAACTCGAAGTCCTGGTTTTTCGAGCCGAGACTGATGCTGATCACGGTCTTCATGGCATATCTGCTGCAGAGTGATGTGAGTCAATGATGGAGCCTGGCCATGATGAATAGTTTGATCGGCGACATGGCACGCACGTATGCGCTGCCTGGTTTGAAACGCGCCGCCGGATTGGCGGTTCGGCTGGTGCCGCTGCCGCAGCCGACACTGCTGGTCGGGCCGGGGTCCAGTGGCAGGCTGGGCGAGGCCATCGGCGCTTTCGCTCACGCCAAGATCCTGCTGGTGACCGACGCGGTGGTCCTGAAACTGGGCCTGGCCAAAGGCTTGATCGCCGCGCTCAAGGCCAGCCATACCGATTTCGTGGTGTTCGACGAGATCACCCCGGACGCGCCGATTCCGCTCGTCGAACGCGGCATTGCCATTTACAAGAACGAGGGCTGCGACGCCATCGTGGCTTTCGGCGGCGGTTCGGTGATGGATGCGGCCAAGGCGATCGGGATGAGTGTCAGCAACAAGCGCCATCCGCGCCAGCTGGTCGGCTATTTCCGCGGCTGGCGCGGACCGCCGCCGATCTATGCGGTGCCGACCACTGCCGGCACCGGCTCGGAAGTGACCGTGGCGGCGGTGATTTCGGACACCGAGAATCACAAGAAACTGGTCATTGCCGACAGCCGCATCGTGCCGCGCATGGCCGCGCTCGATCCCGAGCTGATGGCCGGATTGCCGCAGCCGATCACCGCCGCCACCGGCATGGATGCGCTGACGCACGCGGTCGAGGCCTATATCGGCAACTGGGGCACGGAGTTCACCGACAGCATGGCGTTGGCCGCGGTGTCGATGATCTACGCGAACCTGCCGCTGGCTTACGCCGACGGACAGAATCTCGCGGCACGCGAACAGATGGCGCTGGCGTCGGCCTATGCCGGCATGGCCTTCACCCGCGCCAATGTCGGCAATGTGCATGCCATTGCGCACCAGTTGGGCGGGCGCTATCACACGCCGCACGGACTGGCCAACGCCATCATGCTGCCGCCGGTCCTGCGCTTCTCCGCAGCGGCGATCGAGCCCAAGCTGGCCGTGCTGGCGCGGCGTGCAGGCCTGGCGCACAAGGGCGACAGCGAAGCGAAGCTGGCGCAGAGGTTTCTTGACTCGGTGGAGGCGATGAACCGGCAACTGGGTATTCCGCAGCATCTGGATGCCCTGCGCGAAGACGACATTCTGGCCCTGGCCAAGGCGGCTTGCTGGGAGGCGGATACCAACTACCCGGTGCCGCGGACGATGTCGATCAACGACTGCGCCGCGATGCTGCGCGAGGTGCTGCCGGTCTCATCGAGCCCTAAGGCGACGGCATCAGTCAAACCGGCGAAAGGCCGCGCGCGGGAGCACACGTAGCGCGGCTCCGGCGCGCCTGAAAGATCGGCGGCAGCGCATGGCAGTTCGCGCCGGCGCCGCGGCTTTTGCAGTGGGCGCGGCCAGGAGCGCCGGGCGTCGCGCGTAAATGCCTTGGGGCTCTGGCGAAGTTCGGGGACGCGCGTGCCCGGCCTACAAAGGCGGTGGTCGCAGGCCGGAGCTTTGGTAGCGCGGCTCCGGCGCGCTTGAAAGATCGGCGGCGGCGCATGGCAGTTCGCGCCGGCGCCGCGGCTTTTGCGGCGGGCGACGTGAGGAGCCGGGCGTCGCGCGTACGCGGCAGACGGCACCGAAGAAGCCCCAGGGACGCGCGTGCCCGGCCTGCCAAAGCCGCGGTACATGGACGCGGCGCCGTTTTCACTGAAACACACCAGCCTTTTCGCGTAGCCTTCGCACATGCCCAAGACCATCAAACCCAAGGCGCCCGGCGCCCCGCAACTGCTCGGATTCCTGCAAGCCAGCGTCAAGCTGATGAAGGCCGAGGAGATCGCCGACGAGCTCGGTTACAAATCGGCTGAAGGTATCGAGGCCGTTCGAGCATTGCTCGAAGAGCTGGTCGGCCAGGGCCGCCTGCTGAAGAACCGGCGCAGCGGCTACGGCCTCGCCGACAAGATGGACCTGATCGCCGGCAGCATTCTCGCCAACAGCGAGGGCTTCGGTTTTCTGCGCCCGGACGAGGGGGCCGGCGATATCTACCTGCCGCCGGCGCAGATGCGCCAGGTGCTGCATGGTGATCGCGCGCTGGTCAGCGTGGTCGGCCGCGACAAGAAGGATCGGCCGGAAGGCGCGATCGTCTCGATCCTGTCGCGGCGCTCGCCGCGCGTGGTCGGGCGTTATCTGGAAGAGGCCGGTTTCGGCGTGGTCGCGCCGGACGACCAGCGCATCCATCAGAACCTGTTGATTCCGCGCGGACAGGAAGGTGAGGCCAAGCCGGGCGACGTCGTGGTCGCCGAGATCGTCGAGCCGCCAAGCAGCCATCGACAGCCGGTGGCGAAGATCGTCCTCGTGCTCGGCGAGGAAGTCGGCACCTCGCTGGCCATCGACATGGCGATCGAAAGCCACAGCATCCCGAATGTCTGGCCAGAGACGCTGCTGAAGGAAATCGCCAAGATTCCCGACGTGGTCCGCCCGGCGCAGATCAAGGATCGCGAGGATCTGCGCGAACTGCCGCTGGTGACCATCGACGGCGAGGACGCGCGCGATTTCGACGACGCCGTCTGGTGCGAACCTACCCGTGGCGGCGGTTACAAGCTGTACGTGGCGATCGCCGATGTCGCGACTTATGTGCAGCCGGGAACGGCGCTCGACAACGAAGCGCAAATGCGTGGCACCTCGGTGTATTTCCCGAACCGCGTGGTGCCGATGTTGCCGGAGAAGCTGTCCAACGGCATCTGCTCGCTGAAACCCGAGGTCGAGCGACTGTGCCTGGCCTGCGAGTTGCGCATCGACGCAACGGGCGAAACCACGCGTTCGCGCTTCTTCCCGGCGGTGATGCGTTCGGCGGCGCGGCTGACCTACAACCAGGTGTGGCAGGCGGTCGGCCAACGTCGGCCCGAGGCGCTGGAGAAGGTCGCCGCGGTGCTGCCGCATCTGGAGAACCTGCACGGTCTGTACAAGATCCTGGCGCGCCGCCGCAGCGAACGCGGTGCGCTCGATTTCGAGGGCCAGGAGGTCAAGTTCCAGTTCGACGAGCAGGGCCAGATCGACGCGGTCAAGCTCTACGAGCGCAACGACGCGCATCGGATGATCGAGGAATGCATGATCGCGGCCAACGTCGCCGCGGCCAAGTTCCTCAAGCGCAGCCGCATACCGGCACTGTATCGCGTGCACCCGCGCCCGCCGACGCACAAGTACGAAGAACTGGCCGAGTTCATGGGGACGGTCGGCATGCCGCTGCCGGCTTATGAGGACCTGAAGCCGGAAGACCTGATGGCGATCCTGGCGCGCGCCAAGACCCGCCCGGACGGCGCGCTGATCGAAGCGGTGGTGCTGCGCTCGCAGAGCCTGGCCACCTACACCGCCGATTGCGACGGCCATTTCGGGCTGGCGCTCAGCGCCTACGCGCACTTCACCTCGCCGATCCGCCGCTATCCGGATCTTCTGGTGCATCGGGCGATCCACTACGCGCTGGGCAAACGCACGCCGTCCGATTACCAATACACGCCAACGCAGATGGCCGATCTGGGCCGTAATTGCTCGGCCTATGAACGGCGCGCCGACGAAGCCACGCGCGATGTCGCCGATCGCCTGAAGTGCGCCTACATGGAGCGTCATCTGGGCGATGAGTTCGACGGCGTGGTTACTGGCGTCGCTTCATTCGGATTGTTCGTCGAAATCCTGGAAACGCGCATCACCGGCATGGTTCACGTCACCCAGTTGCCGAACGATTATTACCACTACGACCCGCGCCACCGACGCCTGGTCGGCGAGCGCCTGCGCCAGAGCTTCCAGTTGGCCGACCGCGTGCGCATCAAGGTGCTGCGCGTGGACGCGCTGGAACGGCGCATCGATTTTCGCCTGGCTGGCGACGCACCAACCCGGGCCGAACAGGGCACGCGGGTGCCCGACGGCAAGCCGCGCGGGCCGAAACCCGGTGGCGGCGGCAAGCGTCGGCGGCGCTAGAGCACAAGATTTTGTCCGCAAAGTACGCAAAGGACGCAAAGTAGAGCCAAGCGATCGATTTGATCCGCTTTCCTTTGCGTTTTTTGCGTCCTTTGCGGATAAAAAGCTGTTTGAAGGGAAGCCTCATGTCTACCGAAAGCGACTGGCTGCTCGGCCCGAATGCGGTCGAGGCGCAGCTGGAAACCGATCCGACGCGGATCCTGGAAATCCTGGTTGAAGACGGCAAGCGCAATCCGCGCGTGGATGGCCTGGTCCAGCAGTTGCGCGGGCTGGGCATCGCCGTGCAGCGGATTCCGCGGGCGCAGTTCGACAAGCGCGTCGGCAGCGATCGCCACCAGGGCATCGCCGCGCGCTGGCGCCTGCCCGAGGGACTGGATGAGAATGACCTGCTGGCGCTGGTCGAGAAGTCCAGCACGCCGGTGCTGATCCTGGTGCTGGATGGCGTGCAGGACCCGCACAATCTGGGTGCCTGCATCCGCACCGCCGCCGCGGCCGGGGCGATGGCCGTGGTGGTGCCGAAGGATCGCGCGGTCGGGCTGACACCGACGGTGGTGCGCGCATCGGCGGGCATGGCGGCCAAGTTGCCGCTGGTGCGCGTGACCAATCTGGCGCGTGCGCTGGAACGACTGAAAAAGGCCGGCGTATGGGTCGGCGGTGCGGCCGGCGAAGCCACGGCAAGCGTCTACCAGGCCGACCTCAAGGGCTCGCTGGCCATCGTGCTCGGCAGCGAAGGCGAAGGCCTGCGCGAACTGACGCGCAAGACCTGCGATTACCTGTGGAAGATTCCGATTGCGGCGAACGTCGAGAGCCTGAATGTCAGCGTGGCCGCGGGGGTGTTTCTGTTCGAGGCGGTCAGGCAGCGCCAGAAGTAGGCCGGGTACTCGCGGCCCTGGGCTTGGCCAGCGCCGCAGTGCTGTTCCGCGAGACGCCCGGCCGGACTGGCTGCAGTCCTTGTCGGAGCGGGTTGACCCGCGAAAGCGCCGAAACCCCCCCCTTTGAAATCAAAGGCTTACGGGATATTCGGTTAGAGGGGCACGCACGTCGCCCCTACAGCGACGTGCGCTCCTTCCACGCGTCCCGCGCCTGCAGCCAGCTATACGTCGCCTGCGCGCCGACAAAACCGAACGGTCGCCAGGTGCGGGTCAGGCCGAAGGGTGCAAAGCGCCGCCAGCTGTCGTCGCCCGCAATGCCGGCCGCCAGCAATTCACCAATCGCGGTCGTGGTGGCCACGCCGTGGCCACCGAATGCCTGGGCGAACCACAGGCCCGGCTGCAACTGGCCCAGCTGCGGCATCTCGTGGCGCGCGTAGCTCATCAATCCGCTCCAGGCGTAGTCGATGCGCACCTCGCCCAATTGCGGATACACGCGTGCGATGTCGCGTTTGAGCAGGCGGGCGACGGCTTCCGGCGTGCGATTCAAGATCGAGATGCGACCTCCCCAGAGCAGCCGGGTGTCGGGCAGGGCGCGGTAGTAGTCGAATGCGAATCGCGTGTCGTACACGGCCGCGCGCGTGCGGATTGCCTGGTCAAGACGGGCACCGAGCGGCTCGGTGACGGCGACATAGGTGGCGATCGGCAGAATCGCTCGCTGCAGCGCTGGCACGAGTCCCTTCAGGTAGCCACCACCGGCAACGACCACCTGATCGGCGTCGACCTCGCCTTGGGCGGTACGCAGCTGCCAGCGGCCATCGCGCCGTTCGACCGAGGTCACGGCACTGTCGGCATGCACGCGCACGCCCAGCGACTGCGCCGCGCGCGCCATTCCCAGTGCCAGATTCAGGGGGTGGACGTGGAAAGCATCGGCCTCGAACAACCCGCCGTGGTAACGCGAGCTCAGCAACTGCTGGCGCAACTGATCGCGACTGATCGGCGACCAGTCGGTGCCGAACTGCTGGGCCAGCAGGTGCCGATGTGATTCCAGCAAACTGGGATCGTCGAACCAGTTGGCCCAGATGACGCCGGCATCGACGCGGTCGCAGTCGATCGAATACTGATCGATGCGTTGGCGGATGGTGCCGACGGCGTTGCGCGTGAGCTCATACATCCAGCGCGCGGTTTCGCTTCCGACCTTCTGCTGCAACGCAGCTTCATCGAGCGAATAGCCACCGAACACGAAGCCGCCGTTGCGACCGCTGGCGCCAAAGCCGATCGATTGCGCTTCCAGCAGCAGGACATCATCGATGCCACGTTCGGCCAGCCCGAGCGCGGTGGCGAGGCCAGCGTAGCCGCCGCCGACGATGGCGACGCGCGCGCGGTGCCTGCCGCTCAGCGGTGGATGATCATTCGGCTCGCGGCGGGTGGCGGCGTAGTAGGTTTGGGCGTGCATGCGGCGATTCTGCCGGTTTGGCCGGTCGTAGGTCACGTTGCTGGCATAGCGAGCTACGTGACAATCAGGCCGAGATGTCACCTGGTTCGCTTCGCGGCCAACGCGAGCTACGATTTGCGCGCGCCGTAGACCATGGCAGCCAGGCCAGCCACCATCGCCACCGGGCCCAGGCCGCCCTGTGGAATCGGATGGCGGGTGAGCCAGATGCCGCCGAACACCAGTGCGATGACCAACAGCGCGCTGGTCATGGTCACCAGGATTTTCGACAGCCAGTTGGGTAGCGACATTGGCGTGCTCAGGATGTGGGTGCGACGAGATGGGCGTCGTTCGAGCGAAATTCAAGTGATGCGATGGGCGTAGCGCAGCGCCGGCGCGCGCCGTGCCGGGATGGGCGTGCTGCGGTTCACGCCGACGACCGCGTCGGCCCGCCGCAAGTCCGGCCGGGCGTCTCGCGGAACTCCACTGTGGCATTGGCGAGCCCTGGGGCCGCGAGTGCCCGGCCTACTTCTCGCGATGTCGCGACGCGTCGAAAGTAGCGCGGTTACGGCGCGCGGGTTGCATGAAGGTGCGGACAGGCAAGTTCGCGCCGACAACCGCGTCGGCCCGCCGCAAGTCTGGCCGGGCGTCTCGCGGAACTCCACTGTGGCGTTGGCGGGGCCTGGGGCCGCGAGTACCCGGCTTACTTTTCGCGATGTCGCGACGCGTCGAAAGTAGCGCGGTTACGGCGCGCGGGATGCATGAAGGTGTGGACAGACAAGTTCGCGCCGACGACCGCGTTCGGTGTGGCGCAAGCTCGGCCGGGCGTCTCGCGGAAGGGCTGGGTCGCACTGCGGAAGCCGCGGGCCGCGAGTGCCCAGCCTACTTTCGGGACTGCGCTCAACTGTCGACGGCAACCGCATCGCCGATGCTGGCCTGCCCGCGGCTGGCGTCGCGCAGCCGCTGGGCGCAACGGGCGCTGTCGCTGGCGGGCAGCACGATCATGCAGGCAAAGCCGCTGGCGTCGTAGCGCTCGTCGACGATCTGGCCGTGGAATTCAACGACGATCTGACGCAGGGCATTTTCGAAGGCGAATGCGGCGGACACCGGCAGACCGTGCATCGCCACCAGTTCCCGCCGCGGTGCGCGTCGCAGGCACTCCGCCGCGGCGCCGCCGTAGGCGCGCACCAGGCCACCGGCGCCAAGCTTGATACCGCCGAACCAGCGGGTGACGACGACCAGGACGCGGTCCATGCCCTGGCCGTCGATCGCCTGCAGGATCGGCCGGCCGGCGGTGCCGGCGGGCTCGTTGGCGTCATGGAAGCGGTATTGCTGGCCGATGCGGTAGGCGTAGCAGTGGTGGCTGGCTTCCTCGCGTTCGCAGTCGGCCACATGGGTCATGGCGCTCTCGACGCTGTCGATCGGCCACGCGCGCGCGAGGAAGCGGCTTTTCTGGATGTGTTCCTCGAAGACCGCGGCGGCGGTCAGGGTGGCGCTCACTGGTGCTGTTCTGCCCAGATGCGCAGATCCTTGGGCAGCTCTCGCTGCGGAAACTGCCGACGCAGCTCCGCCAGCAATCGGAGCGCCTGTGTCTGGTCGCCGGCGGCAATCGCCTTGCGCACCGCGGCGAGGCGGTTGGCGTAGACATCACCCGGCCCGTCCTCGCCGGTCGCCGCGGCGGCCTGATCGGCTTCTTCGTCGCGATCACGCTTGGCCAGTTCTTCGCTGCCGCCAGCAAGGGCGCCGGTGACGGCAATGTTCGCGGCGCTGCTGGCATCGGCGCCAGGCTGACTCAGCGGCTTGGCCAGATCGATCACGCCCAGATCGTCGGCGGGCGCAACTGCTGCGGCAGGTGCCGGCGCGGCAACCGGTGCCGCAGCGATCTCCGCGGGTGGCGCGGCAGGCAGTTCTGCTGGTGCCTCGCGCGCCGGGGCCTGTTCAATCGCCATCGTCGCGGCAGGGGCAGTCGCAACGATCGGCGCCGGCTCGGCCGGAAATGGGCGCGGGGCAGCCGGTTTCGGCGCGGCGTCGAGTATCTGGTCGGCGAGCTCGGGTGACGCGGCCAGGCCTGATGCGGATTCGAGCTTGGCGGCGGCCCCGGCGAGGTTTTCGTGGCGAAGCTCCAGCGCCTGTTGCTCGGGTGCCCTGCTGGCGGCCATCGGCGCACTGCGCGCCAGCTCTGAGCGCTTTTCCTCCAGCACCGGCGCTTCCTGCTGGCGCTGATGCACGCTGTCCTCGCCGGACGCGGCAGTGGATGAGACCGCCGGCCCGGCGGCGCTATCGGCGTCTGCGGCCGACTTCGCTGGTGCGCTGACCTTTGCCGCGGGCATGTCCAGAGCTGACGGCGCGTGTTCGACCTGCTGCCAGATGCGCAGGGCCAGCCCGCTGCCCACCAACAGCGTCAGTCCTGCGGCCATGCTGAGCCAGATCGGCTGCGGGCGCCGTTTCGGCGCGGCCACGGCGGCGTGCGCCCGCGCCAGGATGCGGGCGTCAAGATCGGCGGACGGGGAAGCGCCCGGCGCACGCCGCAGCGCGTCGACGATGTCGCTCTCCAATCGGTCGAAGCGGTTGTCCCGGCTCATGACGCGCGCAATCCTTCCCGCAATTTGGCCAGCGCATAACGCAGGCGCGATTTGATCGTCTCGCGGCCGGTACCGACGCTCGCCGCGATCTCCTCCAAGGTGAGGTCGCCCTCGGCGCGTAACAACAGCACCGCCTTTTGCTCAGTC
Organism: Rhodanobacteraceae bacterium; assembly: GCA_016717705.1. Classification (GTDB taxonomy): domain Bacteria; phylum Pseudomonadota; class Gammaproteobacteria; order Xanthomonadales; family SZUA-5; genus JADKFD01. The sequence goes on from JADKFD010000010.1 coordinate 90,338, forward strand.
GGCAGCGCTTCAACCAGACTGGCCAGGCGCTCCATCTGCTCGGCCTGATCCAGCGCCAATGCGGGATCGTCTTCGGGCAGCCCGGGAAACCCCACCAGCACATCGTCGGCATTGACCGTCGGATGCAGGCGCCGCAGATGGTCGATGGCCAGATGGTGGGCGATGCGGAACAGCCAGGCGGCGAAGCGCGCCGTCGGACTGTAGCGCGCCCGCGCATCGATGACGCGGCTCCAGGTGTCCTGGTAGAGCTCCTCAGCCACGGCGGCCTGCCCGGTCAGGCGCACCAGATAGCGCAGCAGCCGCACCCGATAGCGCCCGTAGAGCGCATCGAAGGCACGCGCTTGCCCGGCGGCATAGCGCAGCATCAGGTTTTCGTCGCTGTCGGCGTCGTCCACGGCGGGTCAAGGTGTGGCCACGCAGTGACGATAGCTCAAGCGGGTTGGCGCAGTGCAGGTTCATGCACTGGACTAACGCGGCGGGGCGGGGAATGGGGTTGACGCGCCGCTGTGGGAGCGAGATGGCCACGTCGCGACCGCCGTGGCGCCGAATCTGATGCTCGCGACGCGCGCGTCGCTCCTACACACCGACTGGTTTTCCCGCTACCCTGCGCAGCGGGCGTCAAGGCGGAGGCCTTTGGTGGATCGCATCATCGTGAAGTTCCTGAGTGGCGGTCGTGCCGGGCATACCGAGGTCTATCCGGTCACGCGCTTCTCCTCGCTTTACCTGGGGCGGGATCCCAAGTGCGATGTGCGGGTGGACGCCGAACGCGACGCCATGGTGTCGCGCAGCCATGCGGTGATCGAGTGGGTCGATCATGAGGAAGAGGGCTGGCGCCAGTACACGCTGACCGATCTGCTCAGCAGCAATGGCACCTATCTGAACGGCCAGCGCGTGCATGGCACGGTGGAACTGAATTCCGGCGATCACATCCGCTTGGGCGTGCACGGGCCGGAATTCCGCCTGGAGGTCGAACTGCCGGAGGCGAACATGCAGCCGGAGGTGACCCAGTCCCTGCGCGTCGATCCATTGCTGAAGACGCCGCCGCCGCGCACGCGCAGCGCTGCGGACGCGCTGGATGGTGCCGCGACGGTCCGTGGGGCGCACCTCGCCTCCAGACTGGAACGGACCGTGGAACCACCTGAGCCGTCTGACAGCGGCGGTCCCTAGTCCTCGCTGCGCAGCGTGCGCTCGCCGTCCGCGAAATGCGCAATGACCGATTCGCCTGATTGCAGCGCACCGGCGCGGAGCACCAGGGTACCGTCGTCGCGGCGACGCAGCAGCACATAGCCGCGTTCCAGCGTGGCTTGCGGGCCAAGCAGGCGCAAGGCCGAAAAAGCATGGCTGCTGCGAGCGCGCAGGGTGGCGGTGTCGGGACGACAGCGGTCGAGCTCATGCGCGCTCTGGTTCAGCAATTCGTGCTGGCGCTGCAGTCCGCGGCGCGCCAATGCCTGCAGCCGTGCCAGCAGCACGGCGGCGCCTTGCTGGGTGCGCGCGATGCGCCGTTCGGGCGCGTGCAGGCGCAAGCGTTCGGCCAGCGCGATCAGGCGCTGACGCCGCTGGTGGGCGATGTGGCGTTGCGCCAGGCCCAACTCGTCGACATGCCGCCGCAATCGTGCCAGCGCCAGTTCCAGCGCGCGCCGCGGGTCGCGCGCGCGCAGCAGGCGCTCGCAGGCATCGCTGGCCTGGCTGGCGCTGTCGAGCCGGCGGCGCAGCTGATCGCGCAGCGCACCGGCCTGTTGCCGCAGACGCTGGCTGATCGCCGCGGCGCTCGGGGTCATCAATTCGGCGGCAGCCGAGGGAGTAGGTGCACGCACGTCGGCGACCAGATCGGCCAGCGTGAAATCGGTCTCGTGGCCGACCGCCGACAGTGTCGGGATCGCGGCTGCGGCGATCATCCGCGCCAGCGCTTCGTCGTTGAACGCCGCGAGGTCCTCGAGCGATCCACCGCCTCGGGTCAGCAGGACCAGATCGTAGGCTGGCGTGGTCGACAGGACCGCGCCGAGCGCCGCGCGCAGTTGCGCCGGCGCCTCGGTACCCTGGACCTGAGCCGGATACAGATCGATCGCAAGCAGCGGCCAGCGCCGCGCGCACACCGACAGTACGTCGCGGATCGCCGCGCCCTGCGGCGAGCTGATCACGGCAACGCGGCGCGGCATCCGCGGCAGCGCGCGCTTGCGCGCGGGATCGGTCAGCCCTTCGGCCTGCAACAGGGCCTTGAGGCGCTCGAACTCGCGCATCAGCCGACCGAGACCGGCGTCCTCCATGTGTTCGCAGATCAGCTGATAGTCGCCGCGCGCCTCATACAGGCTGATGCGTCCGCGCACTACGACCTGGCTGCCGTCGCCCGGTTTCGTGCGTACGTACAGGTTGTTCGATTTGAACATGGCACAGCGGATCTGCGCACTGTGGTCCTTGAGCGTGAAATACCAATGTCCCGAAGCGGCACGCGTGTAGTTGGAGATCTCGCCCTCGACCCAGACCTGAGAGAAGGCATCTTCCAGCAGCCCGCGCGCCAGCTTGTTGAGCTGGCTCGGCGTCAGGATCGGACGCTCGCGGGCGGCGTAGCTGGGGACGGATTCGGTCATGCGAGGCAAGATAGCGCATGCGGCGGGGCGGTTGAGACTTGACCAACCCGCTCTCACCGAGCATGCCGTAAATCGTTGATTATATTGCGCAATATTTGAGGGCATGAGGGCACGAGAGCACGAGGGCACGAGGGCACGAGGGCACGGGCAAAGTCAAGCCCCCCGCGTTACGGCCCCGCTCGTGCCCTCGCCCAGTTCGCTGCGCGAACAAGCGCACCGACAGGGGCGACCGTGACCTCGCTGCGCGAACAAGTGCACCGCCAGTGGCGACCGGAACTCCTGCAGGTATCGACTACGCCACGAGTATCAGCTTCCCCACCGTGCGGCCGCTCTCGATGGCCCGCTGCGCATCGGCAGCGCGCTCCAGCGGGAAGCGGGTCACAGGCGGCGGCAGCAGACGGCCATCGGCGAAGCGCTCCAGCAACCAGTGCATGCCGCCGCGCAGGCGCTCGGCCTCGCCGGACAGAAAACTGAGGTTGCAGGCGAGCACGCTCTTGTTGTCGCGGGTCATCGATAACGGGTTGTAGCGCGGCGTCCGCAGCCAGTCCCAGGCCAGCTTGAACCAGTTGAGCCGGCCATCGTGTGGCAGCATCGAGGCGAAACCGTAGATCAACAATCGGCCGGCTGGCGCCAGTTGCGCGTAGCTTTGGCTCAGGGTCGACACGCCGTTGGCATCGAACACCGCCTGGAAGCCACCCGGTGCCAGTTCGCGCGTGCGCTGCCACAGATCCTCGGCCGACTTGTCGATGACTGCATCGCAGCCGGCCGCCAGTGCCGCCTCGCGTTTGTGTGCCGCGCCAACGACGCCGATCACCCGGCATCCGCCCAGGCGACCGAGTTGCGCCAACGCCGAGCCAACGCCGCCGGCCGCCGAATGCACCAGCCAGGTGTCGCCTGGATGCGGATGCAACAACTCATGCACCATCCACCAGGCGGTCAGGAAGATCGTCGGGATGGCCGCGCCAGCGTCTGCAGACATGCCTGCCGGTCGCTTGAACACACGATCGGGGGTGAGCACGACGCGACTGGCATAACCGCCGAACAGGGTCAGTCCGATCACCGGATCGCCGAGGCTGAACTCGCTGATGTCGCTGCCGAGTGCAGCGATCCGCCCCGCCACTTCGAATCCGGGCGTGATCGGATAGCCGTGCAGGCGTTTGGCCGATTCGTACAAGCCCATGCGGATGATGCCATCGGCGTAGTTGACCCCAATCGCCTCGACCGCGATGGCCACTTCGCCGGCTGCCGGGCGCGCGATCCGCTTCCTCGACGACGCGCAGGCGCTCATAGCCGCCCGGGCGGTCGATGACGACGCGCCGCATCAACGATCCTCGAATCCCAGCCGCGACAGCGGCGCGCCCCAGCGGATCCAGTCGAAGATCAGCGCCTGCTGCGTCAAGGACAGGCTGCCGCCCGGGGGCATCCGGAAGCCCACCTGCGGCTGATCGCAGTTGACCTTCTGGAACAGCAGACTGCTCAGCGGGTTGCCGGGCGACACGCGCAGGATGCCGCTGTCCTGGTCGCTGGGTACCCCAACCAGATTGTCGTAGCTGAAGCCGGCGCCGAGTCCAAGCCCACCGGCACCGAGGTCAGCCGGATGACAACTGCTGCACAACTGCGAATCCGGATCCTTGGGATTGGTCAGCGTGTCGAAAATCGACTGGAACTGGTCGAAGCGGAACTGGGTGAACGGCGCAATGGCGCTGATGTCCGAACAGCCGCCGGGTCCGCCGGCGATCGCGGCGGGCGGTAGCAGCAGGGCGATCAGCGCAGCCGTCAAAGCGGCGTGGGCGCGCGGCAGATCGGCTTTCCGCAAACTCATCCGCGGCGACTCCAGACGATTTCCATGCCATCGCGCTCGCCAATGGCCTGGCCCAGCACGTGCAGCAACGCTTTCGGGGCACCGGCGTCGGCCAGAAGATGCAAGGTGCCCTGGTCGATGAAGTAGTCCTGGTCGTCGCCGCCTTCCTCTTCGAGTTCGCGAACCAGAATCGCCAGTTCGTCCTCGCTGATGGTGGCGATCAGAGTGCCAGTGTCGCGATCATGCAAATCGATCATGGAATTTTCGCCTTCGTGGTGAATGCTGCCGATGTTGCCGCAGGGGGCGGCGGGCGTCGAGTGGCGCGCGGCAAGATCCGACAGTGGGGGGGGGGGGGGGGGCGGGCCCCGGGGGGGGGGGGGGGGGGAGGGGGGGGGGGGGGGGGGGTTGCGGGGCACCGGCGGAACAGGCCAGCGATCTCCTCATTGCGTCTTGCCATGCACCCCCAAAACCGCACACTCCGCCCCGTCCAACTGAGGTTTCCAGGATAATCCTCCCATGCCACCTCTGCTCAGACTGTTACGCCCGCACCAGTGGGCCAAGAACGCGCTCGCCTTCGTCGGCCTGCTCGCCGCGCACCGTTGGGGAGACGTGGCGGCCTGGCTTGCCGCTGTGCAGATGTTCCTCGCATTGTCGCTGGTCGCCAGCGCCGTGTATGTGCTCAACGACGCACTCGACGTGGACAGCGATCGCCAGGATCCGGACAAGCGCGAGCGTCCGCTGGCCTCGGGCAGCGTGTCGATCCGCGCCGGTCTGGCGCTGATTCCGCTGCTGCTGGGCCTGGCAATCGGGGTGTCGTGGCAGTTGCCGCAACCGGCGCAGTGGGCGCTGGCCACCTACGCCAGCGGTGCGCTGATCTACAACCTCGGCATCAAGCGCGCCTTGTGGCTGGATGTGGTGTTGCTGGCTGTGCTCTACGCGATGCGCGTGATCGCCGGAGCGCTGGCGGCGGCGATCGAGCCCAGCCCGTGGCTGGTCGGTTTTTCCTTGTTCGTATTCGTCAGCCTGGCGAGCTTGAAGCGCTATGCCGAATTGGTGCGCAGCGCCCACGATCAGTTGCCGGGACGTGCCTATCGGCGCGGCGATGGTGGGATTGTGGCCGCCTTCGGCATTGCCGCAGGGGTGTCCGCCACGGTGGTGCTGGCCCTCTATGTCAACGGTTCGGATGTCACCGGGATGTACCAGCAGCCGCAGGTGCTGTGGGCGTTGGCGCCGATCGTGCTGACCTGGCTGGCGCGCATGTGGACGCTGGCGCATCGCGGCGAGATGCCGGGCGACCCGGTGCTGTACGCCCTGCGCGACCGCGGCAGTTGGCTGGCGGCGTTGGCGCTGCTCGGCTGCGTCGGCCTGGCGACTTGAGTCGTGCAAGGGCTGCCTGACCGCAGCGCTCCGGCTCAGCGCCTGCTGTGGTTGCTGGCGGTGGTTCTGTTGCTGGCTCGGCTGGGCTTCGTCATCGCACACGAGCCCTTGGCAGGATTCGCCAACCAGTTCGACATGCTGCGCACCACCGGATGCCTCGGGCTGGTCCCGGACATCGACGCGCCAGCCGGCGCGGCGACGCCGGCGGCGCCGGTGGAAGCTACCGTCGCCGGCGCCGCGCGATCCCAGCTGTCTGTTGGGTACCGAGGTGGCGCTGGCCGGGCTGGCGCGCGCGGTCGATTTCACCGGCGACGCGCTGGGCCTGGGCGATCCGCAGACGATGCCATTGCGCCTGCTCGGCTGCGTCCATGCGCTGTTGTTGCTGCTGGCCTTGATCTTCATCGATCGCCGCCTGCGCGCACATCCGGGGGCGCGCCTGGCCCACGCCTGGCTGGCTGCGCTGATCCTGGTCGATCCTTTCAACACGCTGTACCTGTCCAGCTTCTACACCGAGTTCGCTGCGCTGCTCAGTGCCTGGCTGGCGCTGGCGCTGCCGTTGGCGTGGTTGCTCGACGGCCGCGAGCCACGCAATCGCGAGTTGCTGCTGTGGGGCTTGTTCCTTGCCGCGCTGGCGCTGTCGCGGTTTCAGCATGCGGCGATCCCGCTGGTCGTGCTGGCGTGGTTATTGGCGCGGGCGCGTGCATTGGGTTGGTCCTTGCCGCGACTGGCACTGGCGCCGCTGTTGCTGCTGCTGCCGGCGCTGGCGCTGCAATTCGCCGCGCAGAAGCAGTATCAGACCATCGCCGACGCCAATCGCTGGAACAGTTTTTTTGGCGCGGCGCTGCCGGCGGCCGCCGATCCGCTTGCCTTTGTCCGCGCTCTGGATCTGCCGGATGCCTGCGCCGAACTGGTCCACACCACCTGGTATCTGCAACGTGGCCGCGATGCGCGCGGCGAATGTCCGCAAGCCTTCGAGTTGTCGCGGGTGCGCTGGTTGGCAAAGCTTGCGCGCGAACCGGCGGCCCTGGCGCGCCTGGTCGGGCGCGGGCTCAGCCTGTCCGGGCAGTGGCGGCCGGGCTATCTGGGTGAACTCGCAGGTGGGCAGTTTCAGCGCATGCCGCCGGGCCCATTGTGGCTCGGCGGCAGCATCAGCGATGGCATCGCGCGCCTGCCCTACAACGCGCTGCTGGCGTTCTGGGCGGCACCGTTGCTGTTGCTGGCGGGACTGACCGCGCGCCGTCGATCGGCGGCAGCTGCCCGTCTCGGGCGAGCGACGTCCGGCGACCCCGCCCATTCCGGCGCGCACCGGGCGGCGCTGTGGCTATGGCCCTTGCTGCTGCTGATCGTGGCTCTGGGCTGGGGCGCTTCGCTGGTCGGCGATGGTTACAGCGAACTGGCGCGACATCTGCATCTGGCAGCGAACGCGGCCCTGGTCGCGCTTGGCCTGGGCCTGCTGGCGCTGGCGCAAGCTCTGTTCGGCGGCGCGCCGCGGGTGACCTCGGGTGCACGTTGGCGGTTGGCCCTCGGCGCCGGGTTGTTGTTGGCCGCAGCTGCATTCATTCGCGGCCAGAGCCTGGCCTATGGCGTGCTCGACCAACCGGCCGGCGAGGGTATGACCGGCACCATCGAGCTCTCCGGCTGGGCGCTCGATCCGCGCGGCATCCAGTCGGTCGATGCGCTGTGGGCAGGTGGTCGGCGTCAGGCGCTGGCGCTGCAAGCGCGGCCGGATCTCGTCGAGATCTTCGGCGCCGCGGCACCGGCGGTCGGCTTCAGTGACGTCGTCGATGCTGTGGAGCGATCGGAAGGGCTGCTGCAGATCGAGGTGGTGCCAATCAGCGGTCCGCCCACGGTGATCGATCGGCGTTGGTTGCACTAGGGACTAGAAGCCGGCCAGCCTTGGTAGGCCGGTGTACCGCGCAGCGGTTCACCGGCGTTGTCTGCAGGCAGGTACCCGGTGAACGCGCTGACGCGCGTACACCGGGCTACGCCTGATGGTCGGAGTCACGTCAGGTCGGCTCACGTGGATGTTTCAGTGTGCCTCCGATGCGGCCGCCTTCGAAGCCACCACCAGGGTGCGCTGAACCAGCGGCAAGCGCTTGATCAGGTCGAGCAGCAGCATCGCTGCCACGCTGCCGACGATCACCGCGACCAGCGCGCCGCCACCCGGGTTCTGGAAGCGGAAGATGTCCGCCAGGTAGGGCACGCCGATGCAGGCGCCGATGGCCAGCGTGACGACCGCCGTGATCGCCCAGAACGGCCGTTGACCAGCCCCTGCAATGCCGGTCAGCGCGAAGCCGCTGCTGGCCAGAATGCGCACCAGCATCAGATTGCCGATGGTCAGCGCCACAAAGGCCAGCGTGCGCGCCTGGTCCTCGCCGTTTCCGGCGGCAATCGACCACCCGTACAGCGCGAAACAGCCGGCAAACACGAATACGCCCAGCACTACGCCGAGCACCAGTTGTCGCCAGCCGATCAGCGGTTCATCGGCGCTTCGCGGCCCGCGCTGCATCAGACCCGGGCTCTCCGGCTGGTTCTCGAAGGCAATCGAGCAGATCGGATCGATCACCATCTCGATCAGCACGACGTGCAGCGGCAGGATCATCGGTGGGAGTCCGAGCAGCAGCGGCGCCAGCGCGAGAGTGGCCACCGGAACGTGAATTGCGGCGATATAGATCAACACCTTGCGCAGATTTTCGAAAATGCGTCTACCGAGGCGCACGCCGTCGACGATGCGGCCGAAATCGTCGTCGAGCAGCACGATGCCGGCGGCCTCACGCGCGACATCGGTGCCGCGACCGCCCATCGCCAGCCCGATGTGGGCGGCCTTCAGCGCCGGCGCGTCGTTGACGCCATCACCGGTCATTGCCACCACTTCGTGGTCGATCTTCAGCGCTTGCACCAGGCGGAGTTTCTGTTCCGGCCGGATGCGCGCGTAGACGCGCACCTTGCGCATGGCTGCGGCCAGCGCCGAATCATCGAGGGCGTCGATCTGCGGGCCGGCCAGGGAGCCGCCGCCGACGTCAATGCCGGCCTCGGCGGCGATCGCGAGCGCGGTCGACGGATAGTCGCCGGTGATCATCATCACCGTCAGGCCCGCCGCGCGCGCCTTGGCCACCGCCGCCGCAGCCGAGGCACGCAATGGATCGACGAAGGCGATCAAGCCTTCAAACTGCAGCTTGAAGGCACGCGGATCGTCCGGCAACGCGCCCTGGTCCGCGCTGCCGCTGGCCACGGCAAGCACGCGCAAGCCACGTTCGGCCAGTTGCCGGACATCGTCCAATACGCGGCTCATGGTTGAAGCGTCGGCAGCGCACAAGCTCAGGATGGCCTCCGGCGCACCCTTGCTGGCGATCTCGAAGTTGCCGTCGGCGCGCACCCAGGCGCGCGAAATGGCCATCAGGTCGGGGCTGAGGCCGTATTCGCGTTCCAGCGGCCACTCCGCATGCAGGTGTTCGCTATCGACCAGCGTCGCTTTCGCCAAGGTCCCGACTGCGCTGTCCATCGGATCGTGCGCCTGGCGCTTGCTGGCGAGCAGCGCGTATTCCAGCAAGCGATGCACCGCTTCGGGCAATTCGGCTTCCTTTCCGGCCAGTTCCACCCGCGTCGTACCCGCCACCAGCGCCTTGAGGCGCATGCGGTTCTCGGTCAGGGTGCCGGTCTTGTCGACGCACAGCACGGTGGCCGCGCCGAGCGTCTCGACCATCGCCGGCCGGCGCACCAGCACCTTGACCTGGGCCATGCGCCAGGCGCCCAGCGCCAGGAAGATCGCCAGCGCCATCGGGAATTCTTCCGGGAGCATGGCCATCGCCAGCGCGATGCCCGAGAGCACGCCCTGCACCCAGTCGCCGCGCAGCAGTCCGTAGCCCAGCACCAGCGAGGCGCTGGTCAGGAAGGCAATCAGGCCGAACCAGCGCACCAGGCGGCCGATCGAGCGCTGCAGCAAGGTCTGCTCGGTCTCGATCGACGCCAGCGACACGCCAATCTGACCGGATGCGGTGGCCACGCCGGTGCGGTCGACCAGGATTTGCGCGTGACCGCGCACGATCAAGGTGCCGCCGAAGGCATAAGGCTGGCCGTCGCCACCTGGAGCCGGCAGCGCCTGCGCATCATCCGCGGCGCGCACGCGCTTGCCCACCGGCACCGACTCACCGGTCAGCAGCGACTCGTCGATACTCAGATCGTCCGCGCGCAGCACCCAGCCATCGGCGGCGACGCGCTCGCCCTCGCTGGACAGCAGCACATCGCCGGGAACGACTTCGCGCGCCGGCAGGCGCACCGCAGTGCCATCGCGCAGCACCATCGCGGTGGGCGCGCCCAGCGCGCGCAGAGCCTCCAGTGCGTTTTCGCTGCGCGCTTCCTGGACCACCACCAGGCCCACGCTCAGCACTGCAAAGGCCGCCAGCATCAGGCTCTCGCGCGGGTCGCCGATGATCAGGTACACCAGTGCCGCGATCACCAGCAACAGGAACATCGGTTCGGACAACACGCCGATGATGATGCGGCCGATGCCGCGGCGCGTAGGCTTGGGCAGTTCGTTGGGGCCGACGCGCTTGAGTTCCGCCTGGGCGGCGGCGCTGGTCAGGC
>JADKFD010000011.1 GCA_016717705.1 Rhodanobacteraceae bacterium
GGCGCGCGAACGCTGCCTGGGCGCGCTCGGTGATGTGGTCGCGCAGATCGGCATGCAGCGCCCGCTGGCGGACTACTCAGGCCGGAAATCCTGCGCCTGGTGCAGGCGATCGTCTGTTACCAGGTCGCCCGCATGCGCCAGGTCGGCGAGCAGCTCCGCCACCGGGCGCTGCGCACGCTTTGCGGCTGAGGCCTGACGCACCCGGACGACGAGGCGCGCTTCTGATGCTCGACTTCGTCACCGTCACCTGTCCGAGCAGATCGGCGCAGCCATCGACGCCGCGCTGGAAGCTGAACGTGCGGTCCAGACGCCGCACGACCTCCGGTGCCAGCCGTATCTGAGCGCGCCTGCAGGCGGCAACTGCGGTACGAATACGCCGGGTACCGGTCGACTATCGACCCTGGTTCGGGGCTCGCTGCTGTTGGATGCCGGGCATGTGGGTTGCAGGGATCTGGCCATTCGCTGGCTGCGTTCGGCCAGGTTTGATCTCGTGACGCGCGCACCGCGGGGCGAGCAGGTCCGGGTTCGCGGCGGCGGGCGGCCGGCTGCGCGGCCATGTTGACGGCATCGTGGTGGCGGCGCCCACGCACCTCGCTGTATGCGCTGCCGATGCCTGTGGAATGCAAGACCATGCGACGCCAGTTGGAAGGACACCGTCAAGCACGGCGTCGCGCGCGCTCCCGAAGCCGACGCCGCCGCGCAGATCGCGCTTTCTACCAGGCCTATCTGGAGGCCCTGATCCTGGCACCAGTGCCAACCCGGCGTTGTTCACGGCGATCAGCAAAAAGACAACCAGTCGCTGCACTTCGAGTCGGTCGACTTTGATGCGAGCTGGCGCAGCATGAGCGATCGCGCAGTGCGCGTGCTCGACGCCACCGCAGCGCACGAGTTGCTGCCGCGATGCGCGACGTCGTCGACGCATTTTGTCTGCAAGTCCTGCGCGTTCCAGGATCGCTGCTGGAGTCAGCGATGACGCAGTTGCTGGACTTCAACGACGCGGTGGAGCCGACGCGGCGCAGCATCGATGCCGACTCGATCCGCGACGGTCTGCTCGATCGACTGGAATCGATGCTGCGCACCTATCTGCCGGCGGGCGTGTTCCGCGCGGGCAAGTTTCAGGTCGGCAATACGCGCGGCGAGCCGGCGACTCGCTGTCGGTGTCGCTGGATGGACCCAAGCGCGGCCAATGGTATGACTTCGCGACTCGCAAGGTGGCGATCATCGAGTTGTTTGCGCAGGCGCAGGACTGTCGGCAAGGAGTGATTTTCGAAGTGCTGGAGCGCGCTGCGCAGTGGTTGGGTGCAGCGCCAACGGACACGAGCGATTCGTGGTCCGGTTCGGGCGACGCCACAGCGTGCCTCGCCCGCGCGCTCATCCGACGCTCAGGACCTCGGGCCGCCCACTGCCAAGTGGGACTACCTGGCCGCCGACGGCTCCTTGCTGTCGTGCGTCTATCGCTACGAGCCCGAGCCTGGCCGCAAGGAGTTCAGACCATGGAATGTACGCACGGGCCGGTTCGAGGACTGGATCCACGACCGCTGTACCAACCATCCGGCTCTCGCGCGCGCCGAGAATGTCATCCTGGTTGAAGGCGAGAAGTGCGCTCAGGCCCTGATCGACCTTGGCATCTGCGCGACGACGGCCTGCACGGCGCGCGCGCCCCAGTCGACAAGACGGACTGGTCGCCGCTGGCCGGCAAGAACGTGCTGATCTGGCCGGACAAGGACAGCCCAGGCTGGGACTACGCGATCGCCGCCAGCGCGAGGCCATCGTCCCCGTCGGCGCGCACCTGCGCGATTCTGCTGCCGCCGGAGGATCGTAGGGAGCGGCTGGGACTGCGCCGACGCAGTCGTCGAAGCAGTCGATGTGCCTTCGTTCATTCGCGACGCCGGGCGCATGGTGATCCACGGCCCGGACTTGCTGCAGCGTGCGGATACCACGCAGAACAGACACCGGCCGCGGTGGGGCACCGAAGATGGCATGGCGCTGCACTTCACCGCCCGCTACGCCCGGACTGGCGCTATGTGGCGGCGCCTGGGGCCAGTGGCTGGTGTGGACCGGCATGCGCTGGGTACCAGAAGCCACGCTGCGCGCCACCGACCTGATCCGTGCGGTCTGTCGCCAGCACGCCCTGGAGGCGGACTCACCGCGACTCGCGGCCAAGCTGGCAGCCAGCGGTACCGTCGCCGGCGTCGAACGGTTGGCCGCGCAGCGATCGCCTGCACGCGGCCAACGCGGACGAATGGGATGCCGATCCCTGGCTGCTGAACACACTGGGCGGCGTCGTTGACCTACGCAACGGCAGTGTGCGACCGCATGACCTGGCCGATCGCATGACCAAGCTCGCGGCCGCGCGCCTCGGGGATGGAGGCGCGTGTCCAACCTGGCGCAAGTTCCTGGTCGAGTGCACCGGTGGCGACAGCGAGCTGATCGACTACCTGCAGCGCATCTGCGGCTATTGCCTGACCGGGCAGACCCGCGAACACGCGCTGTTCTTCCTCTACGGCACCGGCGCCAACGGCAAGAGCGTGTTCGTCAACCACGCTGAGCGCATTGCTCATGGAGTACGCCACGCATGCGCCGATGGAGATGTTCATGGAGACCCGATCGGATCGGCACCCGACCCCAGCCTGGCCGGTCTGCGCGGCGCGCGCTCGTGTCGTCGGTCAGAAACCAACAGGGTCGGCGCTGGAACGAAAGCAAGATCAAGACGCTGACCGGCGGCGACAAAGTCTCGGCGCGGTTCATGCGCCAGGACTTCTTCGAGTACATCCCGCAGTTCAAGTTGCTGATCGCCGGCAATCACAAGCCCTCGATCCGCAACCTCGACGAGGCCATGCGTCGCCGCCTGCAACTGATCCCGTTCACCATCACCGGTGCCGCCCGACCGGCGCGACAAACAACTCAGAAGACAAGATCTGGCGCGAGCGCGATGCCGTGCTGGCGTGGATGGTCGAAGGATGCCCTGGTCTGGCAACGCAGGGGCCTGCGCCGCCACGCTGCGTGGTCGAGGCCACCGACGACTACTTCGAAAGCGAAGACGCGCTCGGTCGCTGGATCGAGAGCGCTGCTTCGTTGAACCGTCGCGCGCCACCGCCGCGACCTGTTCGAGGACTGGCGCGGCTGGGCCGAAGGCTGGCGAGTTCGCCGGCTCGATCAAGCGCTTCTCCGAACTCCTGACCAACCGCCGACCTGAGCGCGCCAAGTTCACAGCGGCGGCACGCGCGGATTTGTCGGCATCTCGCTACGTCCCAAACCCGTCGGCCCGCTGCCATACCGCGACGACTGACCCCACCGGAGGACACCATGAACCCTACGATCCTGGCACTCGACCTTGGCACGCAGACCGGTTGGGCGATCGCCCACCCAAACGGTGCAATCACCAGCGGCACCAGAGTTTTACGGCCGCAGCGATTCGAGGGCGGCGGCATGCGTTATCTGCGATTCCGTCGCTGGCTCGATGAAATGCACCAACGACGTCGATCGGCGAAGTCCCTTTTAGGAAGTGCGCCGGCATCAAAGGCGTCGATGCGGCCCCGTCTACGGTGGACTGCTGGGTCAGTTGAGCGCCTGGTGCGAGCACCACCAGATCCCCTATGCCGGCGTGCCCGTCGGCACCATCAAACGTGCGGTAACGGGCAGAGGCAATGCCAGCAAGGCAGTGGTGATTGCCGCCGTCCAACGGCAGGGGTTCGCTCCAAAAGACGACAACGAGGCCGACGCAATCGCGCTGCTGCTGTGCGTCTCGCCGCGCGCGAAGACGGCCAGCGCCGCCAAGGAGGCCGCATGAGCCTCACCCGCCCCGTGGCCAAGATCCGCATGCCGGCCACCACCAAGGAACTGGCAGCGATGCTCGAAGAAGCATCACGCACCGCCCGCAAACTCCCACCCGCCGGCCCACGCGGCTACGCCTCGATCTGGCCCCCAGATCCCGCGCAGCGCCAGCGAGAAGTTCGCCGCCGACGACCGCCCCGTGTTCTTTCAACCCAGCGGCGCCGCCATCGACCGCATGCTCGCCTGCTTCGAGTGGGTCAGCGCGCTCGATGAAGAACAGCGACACCTACTGTGGAAGCGCGCAAGCCACGAGCCGTGGAAAGACATCTGCGCCTGGATGGGGTGCGATCGGACGACGGCTTGGCGGCGGTGGAATGGGGCGCTGGAGGCGGTGCAAGCACCCACTTTGTCGGCTCCAGTTCGTCATCCTCGCGACGGTTGAGGCGACAGCCGCGCTATGCGCGCGGCCCCGCCGCCGGAAAGACAGGAACAGGAACTGTTCCTAGCAACTCCACACTCCGCATGCGACTGTGAATGACAAGGATCGGCCATTAGCCGTCGTTCCCGACGTGTCGAACTCTGAGGCTGTCACTTTCGAGGCGCTCGGCGCGAGTCGCTCGACATCGTTTGCTTCAGAAGCAATTGAATTCATTGCGCGAGAGTCGCACACTTGGCCGAAATTTTCATTGGTTATCACGTCGCTTCTTGAGTCCAGAGGCCGTGGATCTCTTCAAAACCGACAACGAATGATATTTCGGCGTCGCATAAAGGACTTCGCTTGAAAATACACGATAAATGCTCAGAGCGGCTTTCGACTGAGGTTGAGAAGGCGCTTGGCGACATCACCGTGCATTACGGGAACTACCTCGCCGGTAGTCCTGAGAAGGTACTGCGTGAGCTGGAGAAGATATTGCCAGCTGATCCCAAGTTCCGCGAAGAGATAGAGTCGTATGTTAGCGACGACCCACTCGCTGATTTTATTCTCGGTGAATTGGGCGAAGAGCTTCACTCGGCTCGCGAGTTCGAAAGTGACTCACCAGTGATTGCGCTGTCCGCCTTGCCAGAATATCAGGACCTAACCGCTGTTTCGAAAAGGCTAATCCGGTCGTTTTGCGCCCTCCCTAGAACATACAAAATTACCTTTAAGTTAGGTCCATCAATGGAACGCATGGCGTTGAATGGTGAATTCCATTTCAACCCGTCAATCCGACTCGTCCGCGCTGATGACGAACTAGCAGGGCTGTTCCCGATGACCACGGGCAATGAAATTCGAGACCATACAATGTTCGGCGGGGGATTACTCACTATTCCCATCGTGCCAAAGTGGGATGGCATGTACATTCAAGTTGAAGTGCAAGGATACATTCGGCGCTGGGTAACCACTTCACCCGTGGACCGCGCGTTTTCATTGGTGAAGTCGTTTGTTGGGCTCGCAATTGCAACAAGAGCAGCGCGTTTAGGGCGTGGATTAAGGCAAGGCACAGGCAGTCAAAGAGCCTTCGTTCATGAACAAACCGGCGGCGGATGGAAGCTTATCGACGCAAGGGAAGTTCCTGAATCGCTATCCACAGCATTGCATGACTTCCAGCCGGTAATATTTCCGGATATTCACAAGACGGAAGAAGCCCGAGTAAAATACTTTGTAGAACGGCTTAAGGAAATCGCAGCAGTCTTAAAAGGTGAAGAGGACAACTCGCGTCTGTTGCTGGCCGCTCGGTGGCTCTTCGACAGCAAGCTGAGCAGAGAGGACCTCCTAGCATATGTCCAGGCAATGGTTTCAATGGAAATTTTGCTTGGAGACAAGGCAGTCTCGGATCTGATGGGACTTGGTGAGTTGCTTCGAAATAGGTGCGCATACTTAATTGGCAGAACCCATACCGAACGAGATGAATTACTGGAGGACTTCAGGAAGATATACGAAGTTCGATCCAGAATTGTGCATGGTGGAAAGGACAAGTTGAGTCGAAAAGAATTCCTGATTAGCGCCGAACCTCAGCCGAGAAAGTTGGAAGCCAGCCGCAGTCGCGTTTCGGGCCTCGGGTCGCACTGGATCATTGCATGAACGAGTCTGGGCAGCATTTCGCCGAGTCGGAATCTGCGGTTGAAGCGGTAAGGCCGCTTCGCCCAGGCTACCGACGTGCGTATTTGGCCTGGCGGATCGAGTGATAGACGCCGCTGATCGAACGCTTCACGTTGGACAACACGATGTTGACCCAGCGCGCGCCCCTGGCTTCGGTGGCCGCGCGACCGCCGCTAGTGTCCAGGACGGTCTGCGCATGTCCGGCGTCGATGAAGCGACGGAAAGCAAACAAGCCGTCGGTATAGACCTCGGCGTTTGGCTGCAATCGGCGCTCGGCCCAGTCACTGATGGAGTCGTTGTTGAACGCGCGCACCGGCTCGATGACCGCACATCTGGGACGCTCCAGATCGGTGTCGGTTTCAACGGCAACCAGGAACGCCTGTTTGTTCTCGGGCCGCGGCCGGCCTTGCCGCCGTTGCGCTCACCGAGGTAGGCGTCATCGATCTGCACCAAGCCATTGAGTTTCCTGGATTCTTCGCGTTCGGTCATGGCATGCATCACCTTGTGCTTAAGGCGCCAAGCGGTGCGGTAGCAGACACCCAACTGACGCTTGAGCTCGAGGGCAGACAGGTTGGTCTTGGCGCTCGTCAGCAAGTGCAGCGCAAGGAACCAGATGGAGAGCGGCAACGGTGGCTTCGAACATCGTGCCGGCGAGCAAGGTGGTCTGATGGCGGCAATCGGTGCACTGGTAGTAGATCTGACCATCCCGTTTGAAGGTCGAGTGCGCGGAACCGGCGCACGCCGGGCAGCGAAAACCTTCGGGCCAGCGAGCACTGAAGAGCGACTTCCGGCACTGCGCCTCGGAACCAAACTTCGCCGTGAACGCCGGCAACGACAGACCCGCCTGGAACTGCACCTTGTTCATCGCCATGACCCACCTCCGATCGGTTGTGGGTACACCCTCGGCGCTGCCTGTCTCAGATCATGAGACTCGCGGCTGAGGTTCGGCGCTAATCAGGTAATGCCTAGCAATTCTTCGGGCGTAGGCATGCGCCAGTCGTTGGCGCCGCAGAGGCTTTTGGGCATTGACGGCCACCACAAAGGCCGAGGTATTGCACTGGCTAAGCGTGCCGTTGCAGGTTTGTTGGGACACGTTAACGCCGGCATAGCCGCCATTGACGGCGGGATTGGTGTCGTACCAAGTGTAGCTATGAGACATGTGGCGCAGGCTGGCGGCATTGTTCACCTTCACTTCCCAGATCAGCCCCGATACATTATCCCGCGTGCAACCCCAATCATTCGCGCCCGCACCCAGCGCAGCGCCAGCGGGCAGCGGATTGCCACTATTGCTGATTTTGGTGAAATCAAAGCCTCCTTCCCCGCCACCAATCTTGGGGAGTTGACCGAGACGTCGCAAGGCATCGCGACCGTGATCCCCATCCTGGTCGGGAAAGGCGGCTTGGGGGCAACCCACGTTGGCCGTGGTGGCGGTGGCGCACCCACCGTAGCCGGTGTCGTTGAGACCGCCCTCGTCTTCGAAGTTGCTGTGGAAGATTACGGTGGCGGTGGCGGATTGACAGAGCAGCAGCGCCAGGGACACGAGCAAATGAAAGCGGCGCGCTTGCCTACCTGGCAACGAGGATCTCTCGGTAAGTTCGGGATTCCGATGCCGCCAAGTTAACATTGCTTGCATCTCATTCTCCATCCTGATTAGCGTCGAATCTCAGTTGAGCTCCAGAGACAAGCGTCGCGTTATGCTTGCCTAGCTAAAATGTTTTTCCACGCGCCTAATATTCATACAATCAAGCTTGCTGAAACTGTCTCAGCAAATTGATCCAATAACATATTGTACTGGCGATCATCAGCCAAGCTGCCATGTCCCGGAAAGGATACCGCCGTGGGCTCGCAACGCTTCTACTCATGAAGTTGGTCTCTCGCACCGTTCACAGTTATATCGACCCCCAGCCAGCCGCGCCCACGGCATTCCCTTATTCCGAACGGGTACTCTGTAAAACCACAACCCTTCAATTGACCTGATTAGCGCCGAACCTCAGCCGCGAGTCTCATGATCTGAGACAGGCAGCGCCGAGGGTGTACCCACAACCGATCGGAGGTGGGTCATGGCGATGAACAAGGTGCAGTTCCAGGCGGGTCTGTCGTTGCCGGCGTTCACGGCGGTTTGGTTCGAGGCGCAGTGCCGGAAGTCGCTCTTCAGTGCTCGCTGGCCCGAAGGTTTTCGCTGCCCGGCGTGCGCCGGTTCCGCGCACTCGACCTTCAAACGGGATGGTCAGATCTACTACCAGTGCACCGATTGCCGCCATCAGACCACCTTGCTCGCCGGCACGATGTTCGAAGCCCCAAGTTGCCGCTCTCCATCTGGTTCCTTGCGCTGCACTTGTTGACGAGCGCCAAGACCAACCTGTCTGCCCTCGAGCTCAGGCGTCAGTTGGTGTCTGCTACCGCACCGCTTGGCGCCTTAAGCACAAGGTGATGCATGCCATGACCGAACGCGAAGAATCCAGGAAACTCAATGGCTTGGTGCAGATCGATGACGCCTACCTCCAGGGGTGAGCGCAACGGCGGCAAGGCCGGCCGCGGCTCCGAGAACAAACAGGCGTTCCTGGTTGCCGTTGAAACCGACACCGATCTGGGCGTCCCAGATGTGCGGTCATCGGGCCGGTGCGCGCGTTCAACAACGACTCCATCAGTGACTGGGCCGAGCGCCGATTGCAGCCAAACGCCGAGGTCTATACCGACGGCTTGTTTGCTTTCCGTCGCTTCATCGACGCCGGACATGCAGACCGTCCTGGACACTAGCGGCGGTCGCGCGGCCACCGAAGCCAGGGGCGCGCGCTGGGTCAACATCGTGTTGTCCAACGTGAGGCGTTCGATCAGCGGCGTCTGTCACTCGATCCGCCAGGCCAAATACGCACGTCGGTACCTGGGCGAAGCGGCCTAGCCGCTTCCACCGCAGATTCCGACTCGGCGAAATGCTGCCAGACTCGTTCATGCAATGATCCAGGTGCGCGACAGGCCCGAAACGCGACTGCGGCTGGCTTCCAACTTTCTCGGCTGAGGTTCGGCGCTAATCAGGTCAATTGATAGCTGACTGCCAAACAGTTGGATTCAACTGAATCTCTTGCCATGGCAACAATGCCTGAGCCGCAATTTGCGCTGGTGACTGCTTGCGAGAAATCGGAGACAACATATCCGGGCTCAAGACAAAGTTTTTCCTGATTAGCGCCGAACCTCAGCCGCGAGTCTCATGATCTGAGACAGGCAGCGCCGAGGGTGTACCCACAACCGATCGGAGGTGGGTCATGGCGATGAACAAGGTGCAGTTCCAGGCGGGTCTGTCGTTGCCGGCGTTCACGGCGAAGTTTGGTTCGAGGCGCAGTGCCGGAAGTCGCTCTTCAGTGCTCGCTGCCCGAAGGTTTTTCGCTGCCCGGCGTGCGCCGGTTCCGCGCACTCGACCTTCAAACGGGATGGTCAGATCTACTACCAGTGCACCGATTGCCGCCATCAAGACCACCTTGCTCGCCGGCACGATGTTCCGAAGCCACCAAGTTGCCGCTCTCCATCTGAGTTCCTTGCGCTGCACTTGGTGACGAGCGCCAAGACCAACCTGTCTGCCCTCGAGCTCAAGCGTCAGTTGGGTGTCTGCTACCGCACCGCTTGGCGCCTTAAGCACAAGGTGATGCATGCCATGACCGAACGAGAAGAATCCAGGAAACTCAATGGCTTGGTGCAGATCGATGACGCCTACCTCGGGGTGAGCGCACCAGCAGCAAGGCTCGGCCGCGGCTCCGAGAACAAACAGGCGTTCCTGGTTGCCGTTGAAACCGACACCGATCTGGAGCGTCCCAGATGTGCGGTCATCGAGCCGGTGCGCGCGTTCAGCAACGACTCCATCAGTGATCTGGGCCGAGCGCCGATTGCAGCCAAACGCCG
>JADKFD010000012.1 GCA_016717705.1 Rhodanobacteraceae bacterium
TGCGGCGATGGTCTGCTGGATCGCCAGTGCCGCCGCGCGCGGATCGGCGGCGTTGCGGATAGGACGACCGACGACGATATAATCGGCGCCGTTGACGAAGGCGGTGCGCACATCGACGGTGCGCTGCTGATCGTCGCCGCCGGCGCTGGCGCGGATGCCGGGGCAGACGATCAGCGGGCCGGAACCGAGTTCTGCGCGCAGCCGCGCGGCTTCCAGGCCGGAGCACACCAGTCCGGCAGCGCCGGCGGCGATGGCCTCGCGGGCGCGCAGCGAGACCGTTTCGTCGAGCGCCCGGTCGACGCCGCTGGCGACGAGTTCTTCCGCACCGATGCTGGTCAACACGGTGACCGCGAGCAGCCGCGTGGCGCCGGCAAGCGGCGCCGCTGCGGCGATCGCCGCCGGATAGGCGTGCAGCGTCAGCAGATCGGGTTGATGACGAGCGACTCCCGCCACTGCAGCGGCAACCGTGGCGGGAATATCGTGCAGCTTGAGATCGGCGAACACACGCTTGCCGGCGGCCTTGAGTTCGGCGAGCAATTCGAAATAGGCGCCGCAGCTGAGCAGTTCCAGGCCGATCTTGTAGTGCACGACAGCATCGCCCAGGCGCTCGATCCAGGCGCGCGCCGCGTCGGCGTCGGCCACGTCGAGGGCGAAGATCAGGCGTTCGGCGGTGGGGATTTCGGGGTGGTGGAAGGGCATGGGGGTTCACCCGGCGGTGGTTGCGATGGGCGAACGATACGCGGTGTGCGCAGAAGCATCGCGGGCAAGCGCGCTCGTCTGGAAAGGCCGCTTGCCGAGAGCTCCGGGCATCCGGCATTTCGCGGGGAAGCGCAGCGCCCTGCTTGGTGGCAAAACGCGCCCCAGCCCCCGCCCATGCCCCGCTACTTCACCACCGCATCTACGCTTTCGCGGGTGATCGGGTGATAACCCGGGCGCGCCTTGGCGTAGCTTTCGCGCGCGAAAGCCTGATAAGCAGGTTTGTTCATCAGCGCGGTGTACAGCGGCACCACAAACTTGCGCCGGCCGATGCGCTTGAGGAAGTCGGCCATGGGCGCGAACGCTGGCGGATAGTCGTGGGCGATGGCCTGCACGTACCAGGCGAAAGCCACTTCGCTGTTGCCTACGCTGCTCAACTTGAACTGCGCATCGAGGCTGGCCATCTGCTTGAGGTCGACACTTGCCGGCAAGCCTTCGATCAGGCGGATCCACTCCTGGGTGCTCCAGGTCTTGCTGTCGAGCGCGCCCAGCTCCACCTCAGCGGCCAGCCAGGCCTTGAGGCTGCGATCGATCGCATCGAAGCGCGCGGCATGCGTGCGCGGCGCAATCGCCGGATAGCCCGGCCCTTCGATGAACTGGAAGATCTCGTCTCCGCTCACCTTGCCCGGATGGCGGTCGATCAGTTCGTTCTTCAGGAAGGCGAGGAAATCGTCAGTGTCGACGCTGCCAAAGGCGTGGCTGTCGAACCACCGGCGCAGGAAGGGATCGAAGACTTCGCGCCCGAAGCGCTGTTCGAGAAAGCGCAGGAAGGTCATGCCCTTGGTGTAGGCGACTTCGGTCGGGCCGTCGTCCGGCGTGCGCCCGCTCAGATGACCGCGCAAGCCCTGGTCGGCGGCCGGCACCGTGGCCAGTTCCTCATCCAGATCGCGCTCGGCCAGCTGGCGTTCCATGTCGGCGCGCTCGACGCCGAAAGCGGCCTCGACGATGCGGTTCTCGACGTAGGTGGTGAAGCCCTCGTTGAGCCAGAAGTGGTTCCAGTCCTTGTTGGTGACCAGATTGCCGGACCAGGAATGTGCCAGTTCGTGGGCGATCAGCGAGACCAGACTGCGGTCACCGGCGATCACCGTCGGCGTCAGGAAAGTCAGCCGCGGATTCTCCATGCCGCCGTAGGGAAACGACGGCGGCAGCACCAGCAGGTCGTAGCGACCCCAGCGATAAGGGCCGTAGAGCGACTCGGCGATCTCGATCATGCGTTCGGTGTCGGCGAACTCCCAGGCCGCCGCGTCCAGCACCGAGGGCTCGGCGTAGACGCCGCTGCGCTCGCCGAGCGGCGCGAACTTGAGTTCGCCCACGGCAATCGCCAGCAGATAGCTCGGGATCGGTTGTTGCATGGTGAAGCGGTAATCGCCGTCGGCCGCATCCAGCGGATTGTTGTCGGCACTCATCCGCGCCAGCAGGCCCTTGGGCGTGTTGATCCGCGCCGAGTAGGTAAAACGCACCGCCGGGCTGTCCTGGATCGGCACCCAGGAGCGCGCGTGGATCGCCTGCGACTGGCTGAACATGAAGGGCAGACGCTTGCCGGCGGTCAGCGCCGGCTCCAGCCACTGCAAGCCACTGGCCTCGGGCGCGGTGTGGTAGTGGATGCGCACGCGGTCCGCGGCTGCAGGCAGCTCGATGGTCAGGGCGCTGCCGAAGACCGGGTCGCGCGGCGCGAGCTTGAACGGCGTCGGCGGGTAGTCATCGCCGGCGATCGCCACGACCGACTCGATGGTCAGGTCACGGGTGTCGAGCACCAGTCGATGGGCATTTGGGTCGAGGCGCTTGAGGCGCAATTCGACGAAACCCGACAGCTGGCGCTGCTCGAAGGAGACTTTGAGATCCAGATGCGCATGCTCGACGCGCACGGCGTCGGAGTTGGCGTAGGAGTGCGGATCAGGCGCGGCGTGGGCGGTGGTCACGGCAAACAGGGCAAGGGCAGCGAAAGCGCGCATGGGGGCAACGAGATGACGCGGGGCGGCGAGTATGCCGCGCCTTTGGCTGTACGGCAGCAAGCGTAGGGTGTGGTGAGCGCAGCGGACCGCATCGATTAATGGGCGTCCCGCCGTGGGCCACGATCGATGCGGTTCGCGTTGCTCACCACATCCTGCCGGTCGGGGGCTGTTTGCCGCCGCCGGCGGGCGTACAGTCTGCAACGCGCACACCGCGCATCGACGACCGGGAGGAGCACCAATGCACAAAGGACATCTGCTGACCATCGCCGCATTGATCGTGTTGGCGCCGCAGGCCCAGGCGCTCGATTGCCCCGACGAGGCCGCCGTTCACGCCAGGCTGGAAAAGTACATCACCACCGAGTTCTGGAGCGCGGGCGAACGCGACACCTGGAAGATCACCGACGTCTCCGGCTTCGAATTCGGCGCGATGAAGACCGGCCACGTGATCCAGAAGCAGGTCGAATACGGTCGCTCCGCGCAGGACGTGTGCCCGGTGCGCGTCGAGTACTCGTTCAAGGTGAGCCACGCCGACGGCCGCGTCGAGACCACCACCAAGGGTACCGGCGAGACCTTCTTGTTCTATCTCGATGGCTTCGACGAGTGGACGTTCAAAGTCGACTGAGACCTGAGTAGCCGACGTGCTCTGGTAGGCCGGGGCCGGGTCGCGTCGATCCGGGGTGGGCGATGCGAGCGGGGCGGCGTTCCGCGAGGCGACCCGGCGCGTTGTGCGCCGCCGCGCCAGGAGCCGCGGCCGCCGGGGCGAACGACTCGCGGTGAAGCGGCCATCCCGCGCGCCGGAGCCGCGCTACGACGAAGCCGAGCGCGTGACCTCAAGTCCCCGGCAGCCGATACCCCGCCAGCAACTCGCGCAGCCGCGTCTTCTGCAGCTTGCCGGTGGCGGTGTGCGGCAACTCGTCGAGCACCACGACATCGTCCGGCACCCACCACTTGGCCACCTGGCCGGCGAGGAAGGCGAGCAGGCCGGCCTTGTCGAGCTCGCCGTCGCGAGCGACCACCACCAGCAGCGGGCGCTCGTCCCACTTCGGGTGCGGCCAGCCGATGCAGGCAGCCTCGCGTACCTGCGGGTAGGCCATGGCGAGGTTCTCCAGGTCCACCGAACTGATCCACTCGCCGCCCGACTTGATCACATCCTTGCTGCGATCGGTGATGCGCAGATAGCCATCGGCGTCGATGGTGGCGACATCGCCGGTGGCAAACCAACCATCGGCGTCGACCGCATCCTGGTCGGCGCCGAAATAGCGCTGGATCACCCACAGGCCGCGCACCATCAGGTGTCCGTAACGCACGCCGTCCCAGGGCAGCTCGTTGCCGTCGTCGTCGACGATCTTGATGTCGACGCCAAACGGCACGCGACCCTGTTTCAGGCGCACCGCCTCGATGGTGTCCTGATCCAGTCCCAGGTGCTTGAACTTGAGCGTGCAGCCGGTGCCGAGCGGGCTGGTTTCGGTCATGCCCCAGGCATGCAGCACTTCGCACTGATGGCGATCGCGAAACTCGCGCAGCATCGCCGGGGGACAGGCGGCGCCGCCGATCACGGTGCGCCGCATATGGCTGAAGCTCAATCCGTTGCGCGCGACGTGCGTCAGCAATCCCAGCCACACCGTCGGCACGCCGGCCGACACGGTGACGCCCTCGGCCTCGATCAGCGTGTGCAGGCTGGCGCCGTCCAGATCCTTGCCCGGCAGCACCAGCTTGGCGCCGACCATCGGCGCCGCGTAAGCCAGGCCCCAGGCATTGGCGTGAAACATCGGCACCACCGGCAGCACGCTGTCGCGCGCCGACACATTGAGCGTGTCCGGCAACGCGATGCCGTAGGCGTGCAGCAGCGTCGACCGATGGCTGTAGAGCACGCCCTTGGGATTGCCGGTGGTGCCCGAGGTGTAGCACAGCGAGGCCGCGGTACGCTCGTCGAGCTGGGGCCAATCGAAACCGGAGTCGGCCGCCGCCAGCAGAATCTCGTAAGCCACCAGGCCCTTGATCTTGCTCGACTCCGGCACCGCATCCGCCAACACCACGAAATGCTGCACCGATGTCAAAAGCGGCGCCAGCTGCTCGATCAGCGGCAGGAAGCAGGCATCGAAACACAACACGCGATCTTGCGCGTGCTCGGCGATCCAGCGGATCTGCTCGGGGAACAGGCGCGGATTGATCGTGTGCAGCACCGCGCCCATGCCGGAGACGGCAAAGTACAGTTCGAAATGGCGATAACCGTTCCACGCCAGCGTGGCCACGCGATCGCCTTGCTGCACGCCGAGCGCAGTCAGCGCGTTGGCCAATTGCCGCGCGCGCCGATGCGCATCGCGATAGCCGTAGCGATGCACCGGCCCTTCCAGCGTGCGCGAGACGATTTCGCTGTCGCCGTGGTGGCGCGCGGCGTGCTCGATGATCGAGGAGATCAGCAGCGGTCGATCCTGCATCAGGCCAAACATGGATACCTCGGCGCGGGTGATTGTCGCGTTGGAGCATATCGTCTGCGCCAGCGAGGTCGACACGCAAACGGCGCGCTGGGGTATGCCGGTGTATCGCGCAGCGATTCACCGGCAGGGGCTTGCGGCAAGCACCCGGTGAACGCGCCGACGCGCGTACACCGGGCTACCAGGCGCGCTCAAATCACCCGACGCATGGCCGCATCGCCCATCAGGATCGCCCACATCCGCTTGAAGCGAAGGAACACGTTCTCCTCGATGTACGGCACGCCGTGTCTGGCGCAGATGGCTTTCAGCCGTGGCGCCGCCTGACGGTACTTGCCCATCGGCAGATCGGGCCAGACGTGATGTTCGATCTGGTAGTTGAGATAGCCCATCAGGAAGTCCTGGCCGTCGCTGCCGCCCGGATAGTTGACCGAGCCGGTCACCTGACGCAGATAGAACTCGGCCTTGTCCTTGACCCGGCCGTCGAAGCGCCAGACATCGTCGCCGGCGTGGTTGGGCACGATGATCACGAAGGCGTGGATGTTGGCGATGATCTCGGCGAGCAGCGAGTTGATCAGCACCGCCGCCCAGGCCCAGGTGCCCAGCGGCAGGAACAGCGCCGGGATCAGCCCGAAGCGGATCAGACCATAGGGCAGCACGCAGCGCGCGTAGAACTCCAGCGCGCGGCGGCTCAGCGGCAGCAGCAGGCGCTCGCCAGGATAGAGCAGGCGCCAGACGGTTCCCGGCGTCGGCAACGGTTGCGAACTGGCCTGCTCGGGCGACTGCGCGCGGATCAACCGCTGTTGCTGCAAGGCCCACAGCGTGTTCGGCGCGTAATACGTCAGCTTCCAGGTCGCCATCAGCAACAAGGCCAGCAGCCACTTCACTGGCCGCGGCGTGGCGCGCAATCGAATCAGCCAGGCGTTGTGCTCGACCAGATCGGGATCGTCGATCTCTCCGGTGTGAAAATGGTGCAGATGATTGTGCTCGTGCGCCCATGCAGCCGGGTGCATCCAGTCGAGCCAGTCGAGATAGCGGCGCCAGCCGAGCGCGTAGGACTTGCTGCTGAGGCGCGCCGGGACGCCGGGTACGCGGTCATAACCGCGATGCATCACGTGGTGGGTGACCATGGTCCAGCGCGCGACATTGCCCAGCGCCAGCAGCAAGGCAGCAATCGGGTTGGGCACCATCCAGGCCAAGGCATAACCAAGCAAGGTGCAGGCGCGACCCCAGCGCTCCATCTTGCGCAGATGGGCCAGATCGGCGGGCCCCAGATCAGCGATCAGCTCGCGACGCAGCGCGCTGATCTCGGCGGCGAAGGCCTCGCGGTCGATATCTGGCAGCGGCACCGCATGGCCATCGCCGAGCTGGCGCCAGGGCTGGGCAGTGGCATTGTCCTTCGAGCCATCTGCCATCAGCTTTCTCGATCCTTCGCGTTGGGGCTGGCGATTGTCGACGCGGGCGAGGTTGCGGACAAGGCCGCACCCGCCCTGACGCAGGCCGGGCTCGCGCGTCCTACGGCGGCAGCGTCAACTCGAACACCCGCCCGGTGCCACCCGACGTCAATCCGGCTTGAGTGGAGCCGCTGACCAGCAGGAAGCGACCGTCCACGGCGCCGCCGGCGACGCCATGCACCGGCACCGGCAATTCCGGGCCGGCCAGCCAGCCGTCGGCGCCAGCGTTGTAGATCTCGACGCTACGCTCGACGTAGGCTCCGTTGAAGATGATCTCGCCGCCGCCGACGACCATGCGATCTCCCACCACAGCCGCAGCAAAACCGCCGCGCGCGGCGCTCAGCGCGGGGCCGGCGCGCCAGCGTTGCGCCACCGGGTCGTAGATGGCCACGCTGCGGGTCTCCGGCCCGCGCCCGGCGATCATCCAGATCTCGTCGAGGAAGGCGAGCACCTGACTGTGGTCGCGCGCAGTGAAATCCGGCGCGGCGATACGCTGTACCTGGCGCGCCCGCGGATCGTATTGCTGCAGACTGCCATCGATGTCGCCGATGTAAGCCCGGCCATGCAGGGTGGCTGCGTGGCTGCCATACATCCACTGAAGTTCCGCGCGCGGTTCCCAGGTCTGGCTGCCAAGGTCGAAACGAAACCCCGCCGTGCCTTGGTCACCGCTGCCGTTGGCGGCGCCACCGACCATGTAGATGCCGCCGTCGAGCGCAAAGGCGGCCAGGTGATCGCGCCCGGCCGGCAGGTTCGGCAGCGTGCTCCAGGCATTGGCGGCGCGGTCGTAGCGCAACATGGCGCGCTGACCACCGAAACCGCCAAGTGCGTAGAGCGTGCCGGCATTGACCGTCACCGCGTGCTCAGACTGGCGCAGCGTCGGCGCGCGTTCGCTCCAACTGGCGCCCGCGATGGCGCCAGGCAGCGCGTCCAGACAGGGTGCGCCCGCCAGCCGCGTCAGCCGCGCCGGCTGCCGGCTGCCGTTGCCGTATCCGTCGCGGGTCGAGGTGTAGCGCAGGTTGCCGCTGGCGCATTGCGCAAAGTCGATCTCCAGCGATCCCCATGGCAGCAGTTGCACGTCTGCGGCGACAAAGCCGCTGCCAAAACGCGTGCCGCGGGTGATGCGGTTGTCGTCGATGCGCAGACGGTTGCCTTCGCGCACGCCCGAGCCAATGGTCCACGCCTGGTTGCCCTGCGGGTCAAAGGTGAACCAGTAGACCAGGCTGCGACCATCGCCGAGTTCCTCGACGATCCAGCCCTCGCCGGAACGCTCCGGCACATACCACGCACCGCTGCGCGAGCGCAGGCCGGCGGCAGCACGCGCGCCGCTGCTGGTGAGCTTGCGCGTACCGCCGCAATCGACCTCATCCAGCGTCGACAGCCGCGTCAGTCCACGCGAGCCGCTGCCGTAGCTGGCCGGCCCGGCCCAGCTGACGCTGACGGCGTTGCAGCTGGTGAAGCGCATTTCCAGCGTGCCCCAGTTCTGCAGTTGCACCTGGGCCGGATCGAAGGCGGCCCCGAAACGCCCGCCGATCGGGCGCAGCACTTGGCTGAAGCGGATGCTGTCGCCCTCGATGATGCCGTCCTGGGCGATCAGCCAGGCCTGTTCGCCGGGCTCGCCGGCCGCCGGGTAGGTGAACCAGATCGCCAGCGCGCGTCCCGTGGGCAGCACCTGCAGGATGATGCCCTCGCCACTGCGCGCGGCGTCGTACCAGGCGCCACTGAGGCCGGGACCGGCCTGGTAGTCGTCCGCCGGTGCGCGGCCGGTGTCCAGCAGCTTGGCCGGATGCGGCTGGCCGTCGTGGGGAAGACTGCAGGCGGCGGCGGGGGACGCTGCCAGCGCAAGAGCCATCGCCAACAGCACGATCCTGAACATGGCAGACCTCCTCGATTGCGCCTGACCATAGTGTTCTACGAAGATAGTCGTAGATCAAGTGGTGCATTCCATGCGCGAGCGATATGGCCACGTCGCGAACAGAGCCTCGGCGCATATGCTGCCGCGGCGCGAGCTACACACCAATTTTTCCCAAAGGACAGACGCAAGGGAACCCCCGTGAGCGCGTTGCGCGGCCGTGACGGAGCGCCGCAACCCCCCAGTTCGATGCGCGAATAAGCGCACCGCCAGGGGCGACCGGGACTCTCACCGAACATGCCGTAGGTCATTGATTCTTATGGGAGCGGACGCCGCGAGCTCGCGGGACAAACCCGCTCCCACAGGTTCGATGCGCGAACAAGCGCACCGTCACGGGCGATCAAGACGCCCACCCGGCGAGGGACTCAATCCGGCCCGCTTGCCGCATCATCGGCACTCCGACCCGCGCACCCCGAGGCCCATCTTGACCTGGTTGATCACTGGCGCCAGCCGCGGCCTTGGCCGCCACCTCGCCCTGGCCCTGGCACGCCGTGGCCAGGGCGTCATCGCCGCCGCGCGCGATCGCGAGCGGCTGCTTGCGCTGGCTGCGGAGGTACCCCCCGGGATGATCAAGCCGATGGTGCTCGATCTTTCCGATGGTGCCACGCTGGCCGCGACCGTTGCCCGCGCCGTGGCGTCATTGGCGCGCCTGTCGGGCGTCATCAACAATGCCGGCATCGGCGTCTACAAGCCCTTCATCGAACACAGCGAGCGCGAGTCGCTCGACATTCTCCAGGTCAACCTCGCGGCGGTCGTGCAGGTCTGTCACGCGGTGCTGCCCAAGCTGCTGGCCCAGGGCAGCGGGCATATCGTCAACATCGGCTCGGATCTGGCGCGGCGCCCGCTTGCCAACATGGCGGTTTACGCCGCCAGCAAGCACGGACTGGCCGGCTTCAGCCAATCGCTGCTGCGCGAGGTCAAGGGCGCCGGGATCAGGGTCAGCCTGATCAATCCGGGCATCATCGACACCGACTTCGGCGGCGCCAGCGAAGGCAGCCGCGACGAATCCTGGAGCCTGCGGCCGGCGCAGCTGGCCGAGTTGATCGTGCAGCTGATCGAACAGCCCGGCACGCTGCTGGTCGACGAGCTGACCGTGCACCCGCTGGGCCAGGATTTCTGAGCGCCGACGCACCGCAGCAGGCCCCACGACTGACCGGCACGCAGGTCAGTCTGCGGGCGTATGCCGCTGGCGATGTCGATGCGCTCTACGCGCTGTTCAGCGATCCGCTGGTGACCCGCTACTGGAGCTTTGCGGCATGGACCCGGCGTGCGCAGGCGCTGGACTACCTCGAATTGCGCCGCTCGCTGCGACCACCGTGGGTCTACTGTTGGGCGATAGTCGATCCGGCCGATGTCCTGATCGGGACACTCACCCTGTTCGTCCTGCACGGCGAGCCACTGCGCGGCGAAATCGGCTATGCGCTGAGCCCCACGCACCAGGGCCGCGGGTTGGCCGGCGAAGCGCTGCGACTGGCCATCGAGCACGCCTTCATGCAGCTGGGACTGCAGCGCATCGAGGCCGACGTCGACCCGCGCAACGAGCCCTCCTGGCGCCTGCTCGAGCGCCTCGGATTTCGTCGCGAGGCGCTGCTGCACGATCGCTGCCGCCGCGGCGACGAGATCGGCGATGCGGCGATCTACGGGCTGGAGCGGGATCAAGGGACCCGAAGCGGCGCGAGAGCTGCTCCGCTGCTGTAAGGCGGACGTGGGCGTCGCGACTGCTGAGGCGATGGAGCCCGCATCTGCTCATCGACGCCTGTTTCATCCCATCGGGGAACGCTCCGATGTCGCGCACTCCGGCGGTCAGTGCTCACGGGACAAGCCCGCTCGAGCAGGGGGTCGCGCACAGCCCGATCCTGTGATACATTTTCGTCCTACACGATCAACCAGGAGCCGGCGATGGCCACGTCGATCCGCATGGAAGATGACCTGTTGGCGCGCCTGAAGCAGTACGCGCAAGCGCAGGACTTGAGCGCGTCGGCGGTGGTTCGCGAAGCGCTCACGCAGTATCTCGATGGCCGGCAACGCAGCCCATTCGAACTGGGCGCGGCGTTGTTCGGTCGTCATCGTAGCGACGATTCGGGCGCTTCCAGCCGCAGCGAGCGGCGCAAGGGCGTGGTCAGGGAACGGCTGCGTACGAAACATGATCGTCCTTGACGCGGGCCCGTTGATTGCCTTGTTCGACGGCTCGGACAAGCACCATGAGCGGGCCGTTGCCTTCATTCGCGACACGCCGCAACCGCTGATCACGCACGTCGCCGTACTCGCCGAGGCCTGCTGGGTGCTGGATTTCTCGGTCGACGCCCAACTCGACTGCCTGCGTTGGGCGAATCAGGCGCTGCGCATCGACGACGGTACGGCCCGGGATCTGCCACGCATCTGCGCGATCCTCGACAAATACCGTGACCTGCCCGCCGACTTTGCCGATGCCGCGCTGGTCGCCCTGTGCGAGCGCCTGAACTGCTTCGACGTCGCCAGTGTCGATCGCGAGTTCACCATCTATCGCAGTGCCAGCCGGCGGGCATTTCGCAATCGCTTTCCCCTCGCGTAGTCATTCATGCCGCAAGGCCTCCATCGGCGCGGTCGCGGCGGCGCGCCGCGACGGGTAATGGCAGGCGGCCATGGCAATCGCGAGCATGGCCAGCAGCGCCGCCAGCAGCGCCGTCAGGTCGAAGGCAGCCACGCCGACGATCACGCTGGACAACAGTTTGACCAGCGCCAGCGCCGGGACGATGGCCACGGCCAGACCGATCATGACCAGGCGCAGGCCGCGCCAGCGGACGTCCCTGGCGATCTGCGTCGGCGCCGCTCCGAGCGCCAGGCGCACGCCGATCTCGCGCAGGTGCGCCTGGACGAATTGCGCCAGCAGACCGTACAGCCCTAGCGCAACCAGCACCAGGCCGAGTGCGCCGAGCGCGCCGACCACGGCGCTGGCGATACGCTGCGGCAACAGCGAAACCGCCGCCATGTCGGTCAGGCGAAACACCTGCGGCGGCGGCAGATTGGGATCCAGACGCGCGAGCAGCGTGCGTACCGCCGCAGCCGCCGCCGCGGGCGCCAGCTCGCTGCGCAGCATCAGGTTCATGCCGGCGCGCGGACGCTGCGCGTGCGGCAGCATCAGGTAACCCCGCTGGTCCTCGCCGTAGGAGGCGTACTGTCCGTCATCGACCACGCCGATCACCTGCAGCTGGGTGCGATCGTCGCCGTCGCCATAAGCGAAGCTGCGTCCGATCGGATCGGCCTCGCCGAAAATCTGCCGCGCCAGATGCTGGTTGATGATGACCACCGGCACGCCGTCAGCGCGGTCGCCCGCGTTGAAGTCGCGCCCGCGCAGGCGGATGCCGAGCGCGCTCACGTAGCCGGGGCTGACCACGTTGGTGTCCGGATAGAGGCCCTCGTCGGGCAGGCCGGGACCGACGATGTTGCCCAGACTCATCGTCGACAGGGTCAGCGGCACCACCGCCGCCAGCGCTGCGGCGTCGACGCCGGGAAGCTGGCGCGCTGCGTCGAGCAACTGCCCGGCCATCGGCAACGCCTGCTCGTCACTGTATCCGGAGGTCTCGAGGTCGAATTCCAGGGTCAACACGCCGTCCACGCGCATCCCCGGGTCGATGTTCTCCAGCTGATGCATGCTGCGCAGGATGGCGCCGCCGCTGACCAGCAGGATCAGCGTCGCGGCGATCTGCACCACCGACAGCACATTGCGCGCGCGCTGTCCGCGGAAGCGCTGCATCTCGCCGGTCAGGCGACTGCGTGCCGCGCGCCAGGCCGGAATCAGACCACAGGCCAGCGCCGTCAGCAGTGCCAGGGCCGCAGCGAAAGCAATCACTCGCAGGTCCATCGACAGGTCGAGATGGATCGGTAGCGGTACCGGCAGCGGCAGCGTCAACAAGGCCTTCAGGGCGGTCCAGGCCAGCGCCACGCCGAGCACCGTTGCGCTGAGCGCGAGCACCAGAGCGTCCGCCAGCATCATCAGGGCCAGCTGCAGGTGCGAGGCACCCAGCGACAGCCGCACCGCCAACTCGGTGCGGCGCTCTTGCGCACGCGCCAGCGCCAGTCCGGCGACATTGATGCAGGCGACCAGCAACAGCATCGTCACCATGGCGCCAAGGATGCCGCTGAAGATCAGCAGCGCCTGCAGCGCCGGGCGCGGCAAGCCGCGCAGCGGTGTCGCCGACAGCTGCAGCGTGAAGCGCGGATCGAGATCCTCGGCACTGCGTTGCGCGGTCAGCCGCTGGGCAATGATGCTGAGCTCGGCGCGCACCGAGTCGAGGTCATGGCCCTTGGCGATGCGCGCGCCGGTGAGCAACCAGGTCGACAGACGGCTGTCGAGCAGCAGCTGATCCGCAGGCCGCAGCAGCGGACGCCGTGTCAGCGGCAGGTAGAAGTCCGGCGCGATGCCGGCAACATGGCCGTTGAACTCGGCCGCAGCCACGCCGACCAGTACGAAAGCGGCACCGTTGATGGTCACGGTCTGGCCGATGGCTTCGGATTTGCCCGCGAACAGCCGCTGCCAGGCACTAAAACTGATCACCGCCGCCGGCGTCTGCCCATCGCGCGTCATGTCCCGTTGCTGCAGCAGGCGCCCGGCATGCGCGCGCACGCCCAGCGCATCGAAGTAGCTGCTGCTGACCAGCAGGCCGAAGCTGTTGCTGGCGTTGCTGGCCGCGGCCGGACGTACCGAGAGCGGACTCACGGACCACGCGTAGACCTGTTCGAGCGAGTGCGCCTGTGCGGCGAGATCGACAAAGTCAGGGTATGACAGCGTGCCGATACCGCCGGTGCCGGCGCGTTCGACTTCGACCAGGTCCGCGGGCGCGTTGATGCCGGGGAGCGGACGCAGCAGCGCGACATTGATGATCGTGAACAGCGCCGTCAGAACCGCGATCGCCAACGCCAGCGGCACCACGGCGAGCGTGGCCAGCAGCGGCCGTCGCAGCCACTGGCGGATCGCCTGGCGGAGTGGATGAAGGACTTGCATGGGCATCGCCTCGAATCACTGTCGAGCGCTTCAAAGCATGCCCCGTGCCACCCTTGGCAAGGCCGCTGTTGGCGGCGCCGCCGCGCCACGCAGTGTCCGCTTGCGCACACTGCGCATCAGCAGCGGACGCATGGCAGCGCCGCGTCCGAGTCCGGGCGGAGAGCTCGGCGCATCGCCACGCGACACGCAGTCGGCATAGACTGACGCGGTCCTGCCGGAGACCGCCGATGCCCTGCACCCCCGAACTGCTGGCCGACGTTGAACTCTTCGAGCACATGACCGATGAGGATCGCGCGCATCTGGCGCAGTTCATCGGCGGCCGCGAATTGCCGGCGGGTACGCTGCTGTTCCAGGCCGGTCAGCCGGGCGAGGCCATGTATGTGGTCAAGCGCGGCGAGATCGAGCTCTACATCAAGGACCATGCCGGGCAGAAGATCGCACTGGCCACCGCCGGGGTCGGCCAGGTGTTCGGCGAGATGGCGCTGCTCGACCATGGCCCGCGCACCGCCACCGCGCGCGCGCTGGCCGACAGCGAACTGCTGGAGCTCGATCGGGCCAGTCTGCTGCTGCTGTTCAAGACCACGCCGACCGCAGCATTGAGCCTGCTCGCGGCGGTCAGCCACATGACGCGCAAGGCCGACGAACTGCTGCGCCAGCGCGTCTCGCGCAATGCCAACGAAGAAGTCGCCGAACACACCAGCGGCTTCCAGCGGGTGGCCGACTGGATTTCCGAATTCAGCGGCAGCATGGCCTTTCTGCTGATCAACGCGGTCTGGTTCGCCAGTTGGATCGCCCTCAACACGCTGCCGCTCGGCATCCCGGCCTTCGATCCTTATCCCTTCGGCTTTCTGACGATGATCGTCTCGCTGGAGGCGATCTTCCTGTCCTGCTTCGTGCTGATCAGCCAGAAGCGCCAGTCAGAAAAGGACCGCGTACGCTCCGACATCGAGTACGAGGTCAACGTCAAGGCCGAGCTCGAAGTGGCGCACCTGCACGAAAAGACCGACCAGATCTACACCCACATGCTCGAACACTTCGCGCGCATCGAGAAGCAGCTCGACAAGCGCGGCTAGCGTGGTGTCCCGCAGTTAACTTGAACAAAGTACCGATGGATTTCGGCCCGAGGCAAGGCGCGAGGAGGAGTCATAGCAGGGCTATGGCGACGACGAGCAACGCAGCATTCGGGTCGAAAGACGCGGAAATAATTCAAGGTAATTTTGGGACACCACGCTAGCGACATTCGTTCAGCGGCCGACTGAAACCCTGCAGCGTGGCCCCGGACTCATCCTCCAGCCAGACGACGACCCGCGCTTGCGCCAGATCCAGATCCTCGGGCAGCGCTAGCGTCAGCGACAGCTCCGGCGCGGTCACGCGAGCATGCTGGTAGGCGCGCACGACCGCAGTGTGGCGCAGGCGCACGCCGCGGTTTTCACCGGCGCGGATCTCGCTTTCGATCCCATCCTCGGTAATCGCGGCGAAGCCACTGATCGCCTTGGGGTAGCGCTCGAGCGCGCGCAGCCGCACGCGCAGCCGCTGGTCGAGTTCGATCTCTGCCACCAGCGGCGGCGCCGACGTGGCTGTCGGAGCCGGCAAACCCTGGCGCCAGCCACGGTATTCACGGCCCTCGACAACCACTTCGGGCGTGTACACCGTGCGACTGCCGCTGCGCGCCGCCACCGAGTGCTGGCGTGCCGAGTAGCGCGCATCGGAGTAGCGGTCCTTCCAGCCGAGATCGTCCCAGTAGTCGACGTGGAAGGCGAGCAGCAGGCGCGCCTCGTCGGCCGGCAATTGCGCCAGCCAGCGGTCAGCCGGAGGACACGAGCTGCAGCCCTCGCTGGTGTACAGCTCCAGGCGCTGCGGCGGCACGTCGCCACTGCGCAGCTCGCAGAATGTCGGTGTCGCGAGCACGGCGCCACCCATCAGCATCGGTCCCAGCCAAGCCAGCATGCGATCTCTCCGCTTCCATGGGACTACAGACCGCGTGCCGGCGCAGCTACTTTCATCCACAGGGCCTAGAATCGCCACCCTGCCGCCCCTCCGAGTGCCCCGATGCGCCTGCTTCTTGTGTTTCTGTGCTGCGGCCTGTGGCCGCTGGCGGCCATCGCCCTGCCCGACCATCACCAGCTTGAGGCGAGCCTGCTGGTGCAACCGGTCGCCGACGGCGCCAGCTTGCGCATCGAC
The DNA here is from genome assembly GCA_016717705.1 of Rhodanobacteraceae bacterium. Lineage (GTDB taxonomy): Bacteria > Pseudomonadota > Gammaproteobacteria > Xanthomonadales > SZUA-5 > JADKFD01. Next base: position 15,666 of record JADKFD010000012.1, read on the forward strand.
GCGTTGTTTCCCGGCGCACCGAGCGGCACGCTGACGTACTGGTCGGTGCGCATCAATGAGCCCGGCGGGGCGTTGATCGACGAACTGCACGGCGAGCTGGTGTTGGCGGCCGAGCGCCCGGCCAAACTGCTGCAAAGCTGGAAGCACGCCGGACTGGCGCCCGGTTTCTATCGTGTCGAGCTGCGCGCCACGGCAATCGAGCCCTGGTTGCAGGCACGCATCGTCGGCGCCAGCGCCGCGGCGCGGGTCGCCCGGGCACTGAACTTCGCGCCCAACGGCGTCGTCGTGCAGGCCTGGGATTTGCCCATCGGCGCCATCGAGCGACCGCGCATGCCCGACTTCGCCGGATTGCCGCAGGGTAGCGGGCGCGCCGTCGATCCGCCCGGCGGCCTGCCCTGGCGCATTTATCTCGCCAACCTGCACAGCCAGACCAATCACTCCGACGGCGGCGGCAACGTCGCCACCTGCACCAGCTCGCAGGGCGCGCATAGCGGTGAATTCGGACCCGACGCCGCGTTTGCCTACGCCATGGCCAACGGTCTCGATGCGCTCGCCACCACCGAGCACAATCACTATTTCGATGGCAGTTCCGGCACCAATTCCAGCGCCACGCCGGCGGCGGCGATCGGCCTCTATCACTCCGGCCTGCAGATGGCGCTGGCCCACAATCTGGCCCATCCGCAGTTCCTGGCGCTGTACGGCATGGAATGGGGCGTGATCAGCAACGGCGGACACCTCAACATCTTCGGCGTCGATGCGCTGTACGGCTGGGAGTACAACGGCAGCAACCAGCTGCTGGCCGAGGTCCTGACCACCAAGTACGACTACGATGCGCTGTACACCGTGCTGCGCCAGAATCAGCTGATCGGCCAGTTCAACCATCCGGACAGCAGCGGCCAGTTCGTCATCGACGGCACCTCGCTGGCCTGGCACCCGGATGGCGACGTGGTCATGGCGCTGGCGGAAATCCTCAACACCTCGGCCTTCAGCAACGACACCACCGAAACCGAGACCTCGCGCAGCAGCTATGAAGGTGCCTTCAACCGCTTGCTGGAGCGCGGCTTCCACGTCGCGCCAACCACCAATCAGGACAACCACTGCGCCAACTGGGGCATGTCGTACACCAACCGTACCGGCGTGCTGCTGCCGGCCGGCGCCCCCCTGAACAACGCGAATTTCCTCGATGCGCTGCGCGCCCGCCGGGTCTTCGCGACCATGGACCGGAGCAGCCAGCTGGTGTTCCTGGCCAACGATCAGATCATGGGCTCGCGCCTGCGCAACGAGGGCGCGCTCAACCTGCAGGTGCTCTACGCCAGTTCCGGCGGCCACAGCGTGACGCGGGTGCAGATTCAGGAAGGCGTGCCCGGTCGCAACGGTACCGTCAGCACTCTGGTCGAGACACCCACGCACAGCTTCACGCCGAGCCGGGCGCGCATTTCTACTACGCCAAGCTCACCCAGGAAGACGGCGACCTCTTGTGGTCGGCGCCGATCTGGGTGGAGCAGGTGGGACCGCTGCTGCGGGATGGCTTCGAGTAGACCCCTGGGGGCGCGGGCAAGGGACGCCGAATGCGAGCTGATGATCGGGTCGCCGCGACCGGCCAGGTATTCTGACCGGCGTCAATGCAAGGACGTCGGCCGACGCGGAGCATGCGCACGATGAGCGATCCTGCCCTCTATCCCTGCTTTCTCGGTCCCTACGGCGAGAACGACACGCTGCTGGAAAAGCTGGTGGTCGAGTTCCTGCGCGACCACGTCTACTGGCGGCGCAATTTTCATCCGGAAGATCCGCCGGCGATTCCGACGCATGCCGCGCAGGCGCCGGAGTTCAAGGCCTTCGAGGCACGCCTGCGGCGCGAGCTGCACAGCCTGTCGGCGGCGCTGAAGCGTTCGGTACCGTTTCACAGCCCGCGCTACCTCGGCCACATGGTCTCGGACCTGCTGCTGCCGGGGCTGGTGGCGCAGATCCTGACGCTGCCGTACAACCCGAACAACGTCACCGAAGAGGTGGCGACGGTCACCATCGACCTGGAGCTCAAGGCTGGGCTGCAACTGGCGCGCATGCTCGGTTATCCGAGTGATCCGGCGGCGCCTGACTGTGCTTTCGGCCATCTGACCAGCGGCGGGACCCTGGCGAACTATCAATCGCTGCGCTTGGCATTGGCCTTGAAGGCCTGGCCCGTGGCGCTGCGCGCGGCCGGCGTTCCCGGCCTGTTGGTCGGCGACGATGACTGGCAGGCCTTCAACCTCGGGCCGGACGCCGCCACCGAACTGGTGCAGCAATTTGACGCCTGGCTCGCCGGACTGAGTCCCCACGACGCCCGCCAGTGGCGCGAGCGGGTCAACGCCGAGCGCATCGAAACCCTCGGCCTGAACGGCTTTTTCGCGCGCCATCCGGAGCTCAAGCCGCCGATCGTGCTGGCGCCGGTGACCGCGCACTATTCGTGGAGCAAGGGCCTGAAGCTGATCGGCCTGGGTCGCAATGCGCTGCGACTGGTGCCCGAAGCCGGCATGCGCATCGATCCGGGCGCGCTGGAAAGCATGCTCGAGGAAGCGCTGGCGCAGCGTCAGAGCGTGCTGATGACGGTGGGCGTGCTCGGCAGCACCGAGTTCGGCACCATCGATCCGATCGACGGACTGGTCGCGGCGCGCAAGCGCATGCATGCGCGCGGCCTGGGCTATTCGGTGCATGTCGACGCCGCCTGGGGCGGCTATCTGGCGACGCTGTTCCGCGAGCCCGACGGCAGCGCGCGTTCGCGCCCGGACATGCGCGCCGATTACGTCGAATTTCCGTCGCCAGCGGTGTACGCCGCCTTCGCCGCACTCGGCCAGACCGATTCGGTGACCATCGATCCGCACAAGCTCGGCTACATCGCCTTTGGCGTCGGCGCCTTCGTTTGTCGCGACAATCGCGCCATTGCGCTGCTCGACGAGAGCGCCGATTACGTGTTTCGCACCGCCGCCAGCAACGATTACTTCCACCGTTATCGCGCGCTCGGCCGTTATCTGCCGGAGGGCTCCAAACCCGGTGCCGCGGTCGCTGCGGTGTACGTCACGCACCAGGTGCTGCCGCTCGACTACCAGCATTTCGGCCTGCTGCAGCGGCAGACCATCCGCAGCGCCGAGGCCTTCCTGGCAGAACTCAAGCGCTTCGCCGCGGCGCAGGCGCCGCGTGTGCGCGTGGTGGTGCCCTACGCGCCCGACAGCAACCTGGTGTGCATGGCCATGAATCCGGTCGGCAATCGCGATGTCGCGACGATGAACCGCTTCATGCGCGGACTCTACGACCACCTCAGGGCGGATCCGGGCACGCCGCTGCAGGCGCGCGAGTTCTTCGCGTCGATGACCACGCTGCACCCGGATACGCTCGGCAGCGAGGACACCGCACGGGTGCTGGCCGAGCTCGATCTCGATCCGGCCACGCTGAACGCCGACGACCCCGACGCCGACCGCCTGGTGATCCTGCGCCACACCTTGATGAACCCGTATCTGATCGATCGGGAGAACGGCATCAGCTATCTCGAACTTTACTTCGAGTACCTCGCACGGCTCACCCAGCCTGACCGATGAAACGATCGACCTGGTCCTTAACGCCCCGCAAATGCGCTCTTAACCCGGAACTAACGAGTGCTTCGCTAGCGTCTGCTCCATCGCGATCCGACGGCTGCTTGCGCAACGGCGGATCCGGTAATCGGGGCAGTACTTGAGGCCCGGGCTGGCGGATTCCCCAATTTTCGCCCCCCGGGCTTTCTTTTTTCTTGCGATCGCAAGGCGCGCGCTGGAACTTCGCCGATCCGCCCCCATCAATGCTGAGAGCGCGTCCGCGCTGAACCCGGTGTAGAGTCAGCCCATGCGCATCCTGGTCATCGAAGACAATCCCGACATCGCCAGCAACATCGGCGACTACCTGTCTGATCGTGGCAACGTGATCGATTTTGCCGGCGACGGCATCACCGGCCTGCACCTGGCGGTGGTCAACGATTACGAGTGCATCGTGCTCGATCTGATGCTGCCGGGCATGGATGGCCTGGAGGTCTGTCGCAAGCTGCGCCAGGAAGCGCGCAAGCACACGCCGGTATTGATGCTGACCGCGCGCGATGCGCTGCCGCAGAAGCTGGCCGGCTTCGAGACCGGCGCCGACGACTACATGGTCAAGCCCTTCGCGCTGCAGGAGCTGGAAGCACGCATCCAGGTGCTGGTCCGCCGCAGCAAGCCGCAGCAGGCGCGCATCCTGGTGGTGGCCGATCTCAGCTACAACCTGGACACGCTGGTGGTGGTGCGCCAGGGCAAGAACATCCAGCTGAATCCGATTGCGCTGAAGATCCTGCAATGCCTGATGGAGGCCAGCCCCTCGGTGGTGACCCGCCAGGAACTGGAGATGCGCGTGTGGGGCGAGGAACTGCCCGACAGCGACAGCTTGCGCGTCCACATCCACACCTTGCGCGCGGCGATCGACAAGCCCTTCGACAAGCCACTGATCCAGACCCGTCACGGCATTGGCTACCGCCTCGTCGATCCCGAAGCGGCATCGTAAGCGTCTACGTAGCCGCATCATCATTTCGTTTGCGCTGTTTGGAACGGCGCTGACGGCCTTGTTCGCGGCAGCGGCGATCTTTCTGCGCGGCTATCTGGAAGAGGGGCTGATCGGGGATACGCTGGAGCGCGAGCTGGATGCCTACGCCAGCGCTTTCTACAAGGCGCGCGACGAGAACGTTCCGCCGCTGTTGGGAATTCTCCAAGATCAAGGGACGCGTCATCGGGCCGGCAAAATTCACCTCGCAGCCCTTCGAGTGGCAGCGCCTGCCCAATGGCGTGCATCGCGTCACCGAGCGCCGTTCCAGTGGCGAGATCACCTACAAGCTGGCCGTGCGCAAGGACGCCAATGTCTGGTTCTTCCTGACCTACGACATCACCGAGGAGGAGCGCGGCCGCAGCCTGCTGGTCGGCATGCTGGTGATCACGGTGGCCTTTTTCTCGATCCTGGCGCTGGTGATCGGCTTCTGGTCATCGTCGCGGGTGATGGCGCCGGTGGCCGAACTGGCGCGGCGCCTCGAAGGCATCAGCCGCCGCGGCCGCCACGAACCGCTGGCACCGCATTTCGCCGATGACGAAGTCGGCCAGCTGGCCGGTGCGCTGGACGATTACGCCGGTCAGCTGACCGCGCTGGTCGAGCGCGATCGCGAGTTCAATTCCGACGTCAGCCACGAACTGCGCACGCCGCTGGCGGTGATCCAGACCACCACCGAACTGGTCATGGGCAGCCCGGAACTCACCCCCAAACTGCGCGAACGCCTGAAACGCATCGAGCGCGCGTCGAAGCAATCGACCGAGCTGATCTCGGCGCTGCTGCTGCTCTCGCGCAGCGAACGCCAGGGCCCGCAGGACGGCGAGGAAATCGATGTCGCCAAGGTGACTGCCGAGGTGGTCGAGTCGCAGCGTCCGCAGATCGGCGGCAAGTCAGTGGCGTTGATTCTCGAGGTCAACGCGCGCCCGGAAGTGGCCGCGCCCGAGGCGGTGATCTCGGTGGTGCTGAACAATCTGATCGGCAATGCGGTGAAGTACACCAAGCAGGGCGAAGTGCGCGTGCGCGTCGAGGCCGACGGCGTCATCGTCGAGGACACCGGCCCCGGCATCGAGGCATCCGAAGCCGAGCAGCTGTTCGAGCGCCACGTGCGCGGCAGCAGCGCCGGCAGCACCAACGGCGCCGGCCTCGGCCTGGCCATCGTCAAGCGCCTGTGTGCGCTGTATGGCTGGCGCGCGGAGCTGGAACCGCGGCCCGAGGGCGGGGCGCGGGCTTCGCTGCATTTCTGATTACAGGAGCATCGCGCGCGAGCGCGCTCCTGCGCCTCTGCCGAGGACCTTCGGCAGAGTTTGCGGATCGCGCGCTTGCGCGCGATCGACCCCCACTTGAAGGTTGCGGTGACACCCGTGACCCCCGGCCTCTCAATCCACCCATGCAAACTCGCTGGTGAAGTGGCGCAGCTGCTTGGGCTGCTTGACGATGCGCACGCCGCGGATGGAACTGGCGGCGGCCTTGACCTCGGCGATCACCTCGGCGGCGTAGTCGAAGTGCGATTGCGTGTACATGCGCCGCGGGAAGGCCAGTCGCACCAGTTCCATCGAATGGTAGGTCTCGCTGCCATCATCCAGGCGCTTGCCGAACATCACCGAGCCGACCTCGACGCCGCGGATGCCGCCCTCGATGTACAGCGCATTGCACAGCGCCCACGCCGGATAGTGCTCGCGCGGCATGTCCGGCAGCACGGTGCGCGCGTCGATGTAGACCGCGTGGCCGCCGGTGGGTTTGACGAAGCCGATGCCCAGGGCTTCGAGCTTCTCGCCCAGGTATTCGGCAGTGCGCAGCCGATAGCGCAGGTAATCCTCGTTCAGACCTTCCTTCAGCCCCACCGCCAGCGCATCGAGATCGCGCCCAGCCAGCCCACCATAGGTCGGGTAACCCTCCCACAGGATCAACAGCTGGCGCACCCGCTCCAGCCACTCGTCCTTGCGCAGCACGATGAAGCCGCCGATGTTGACCATGCCGTCTTTCTTCGCGCTCATCGTTGCCGCGTCGGCGTAGGAGAACATCTGCTGCGCGATCTCAAGCGGGCTCAAGTGCTCGAAGCCGGGTTCGCGCAGCTTGATGAACATGGCGTTCTCGGCGAAGCGGCAGACGTCCATCACCAGCGGTTTGCCGTAAGCGTGCAGCAGTTCGGAGCAGGCACGGATATTGGCCATCGACACCGGCTGGCCGCCGCCGGTGTTGTTGGTCACCGTCAGCATGCCGAACGGGATGCGCTCGCCCTCGGCCTTGAGCAGTGCTTCGAGGCGAGCCAGATCGATGTTGCCCTTGAAGGGGTGGATCGTCGCCGGCTGCAATCCTTCGCTGATCACCAGATCGCGCGCGTCGACGCCGAGGTATTCGAGGTTGGCGCGGGTGGTGTCGAAATGGCAGTTGTTGGGCACGATCTGACCGGATTTGCAGGCCGAGGTGAACAGGATCTTCTCGGCGGCGCGGCCCTGGTGCGTCGGGATCAGATGCGCCATGCCGGTGATCTCGCGGACCACCGCCTGCAGCCGGAAGAAACTCGGCGCGCCGGCATAGGACTCGTCGCCGCGCATGATCGCCGCCCACTGCTCGGCGCTCATCGCCCCGGTGCCCGAATCGGTCAGCCAGTCGAGCAGCACGTCCTCGGCGCGCAGGTTGAACACATTGAGGTGCGCCTCCTCCAGGAAACCCTGTCGCTGCTCGCGCGTGGTCACGCGGATCGGTTCGATCGACTTGATGCGGAAGGGTTCGATCAGGGTCTTGGGCATGGGCGCAGGTCGACAATCGGAGGATGCCCATGGAAACACCTGTCGTGGTCGTCGGCCATGAGCATGATCAAGCGATGCTGGGGTAGGCCGCGTGTGCGCGGCTTTATCGCGCTCACCGGCGCTTTGCATGCGGGAGGAGCGCCGGTGAACCGCTGCGCGGTACACCGGCCTACCGGGGTGTCAGCGCCCGGCCATGGCCCGGGCTATGGCATCGATCTCGGCGAGGCGCTGGTACGGGTTGCCGAGCGACTCGATCAGCGCGCGGTAATTGGCCTGAGCCTCGCGCAGCTCGCGCAACTGGCGCGCGAACAGCAGTTCGGCGTCCCTGGGTTCGCGCAGCCGGAATTGCGGGCCGGCGCCAAGCCCGTAGGCCAACTGCGCGGTGCACTCGCCGATCTCGGCCTGCAGCGTGCGCAACTGCTCGCGCAATACCTCGTTGTAGTGCGCCAGCCGCTGTTCGGGCAGCGATGCCAGGGTCGCCGCGCTGATCTGCTCGACCTCCATCTGCAGCCGCAGCAGGCTGAGCAGATCGTTGGCCTGGTAAGCGCGATTGATCTCCTTCATCAGCGCCGTCTTGCGTGCGCGCTCGTCGGGGTCGCTCTCCCGATCCGGGTGCAGGCTGCTGACCAGTTTGCGATAGACCTCGCGCACCGACAGGCGTGCGCCCTGCGCTTCCTCCTCGCGGCGCGCCTGCGCGGCGGTTTCCTTGCGACTGCGCTTGCGCTGCCCGGCTTGCGCCTCGCGTTCGCGCTGCTCGGCGGCCATGCGCTCGTCCATGCGCCGATACAGGTCTTCGATCGATTCGGGCGCGGGCTGCTCGTCATCGTCGCCGAACACCTCACCCGCCAGGTGCTTGGCGAAGGCCCGTTCGAGTCCTTCCTCGATTTCACGGCGGTCTTGAAGGCTGATATCGCTGTGGTGATCGTGCAACGCGGCGAGCGTCTCATCCTCGTTCTCGCTGAGCAGCTCATCGATGCGCGCCAGCAGGAAACTGGTCAGACCTTCACGGCGCCGTCGGGTCAGCCGCAATCCGGCCGGAGGATGGGTCAACAACTCGTCGAGCAGCGCCACCAACTGCCGCTGCACCAGTTCCAGCGCCGCCACGCCTGGCTGAACCTCGTTGCCGGAGCGTTCGTGCAACTGCTGCGCCAGCGCCTCCCACTGCGCCAGCCTTGCGCGCGCCTTTTCGATCTGCTCGGTCAGCCGATTGAAGGTCCGCTGCGCCGGGTTGAGCGCCGCCTCGCCCTGGTCGATGCGCAGCAGTTCGGCGTTACTGGCCGGAACCGGCGTTTCTTCCAACAGCGAGCTCTGCCGGGGTGGCTTTCTGGACATGATGTGATGATGGACTTCGATGGGGAGATTCTCGCCTTTCGACCGGGCGCGGCGGTGAATCCCGGGCAGTTTTTTTGCGATTGGCCTTGAGGATCGGAAGCATCGCGCGCAAGCGCGCTCCTACATTCTTGCGGGGGTCCACGGAGAATCTGTGGTAGCGCGCTTGCGCGCGATGCCTTTGGCGCAAACCGATCGCGGGGTAAACCCGCTCCCACAAAGAGCTAGCGCAAACTCGCCCGCTTCGCCGCCTCGATGCGCTCCTGGGTGTCCGGGTGGGACGACAGATAGGACCAGGTGTCATCGTCCTCGCCGTCATTGATCTTGTCGACCGCAGCTTCGAGCTTGCCCATGACCGCAGCGAAGGCCAACGCGCTCTTGCCGCGGCGCTTCAGGGCGGTGAAGGCGTAGTCGTCGGCCTCGCTCTCGAACTCGCGCGAATAGGCGCTGTAGACCAGGGTGGTGGGCACCGCGATGATCAGCGAGCTGGCGCTGCCGACGTCGCCGAACACCACCGCGGTGAGCACCGCGATCGACGCGCCGCGCATCACCGTGCGCATGACGTGGCGGTGTTCCAGGTGCCCGATCTCATGCGCCAGGATCGCGAGGAATTCGTCGTCGTTGGCGCAAAGCAGAACGATGTCGTCGGTGAATACCACGGTGCCGCCAGGCAGCGCGAAGGCGTTGGGACCAAGCCAGTCGCGAAACTCCAGTTGATAGTCGCGCTTTTCCGGCAGCTCGGATACGAAGCGCTCGAAGGCCGCGCGCAACTGCTGCTGGCGCTGCTCGGGCAGTTCGCTGGGACGAAAACCCATGGTTTCCAGCGCTGACAAGGTCTGCGTGCCGGCCGCGCGCTCCCATTCGATCGGCACCATCTGTGCGGCCTGGTCGGCCGCCCACGACACGCCGAACCAGAACAGCAACAACGCAGCGACAACCGTCGCAAACACGCTGGCCAAGGCAATCTGCCAGCGCGATTCCAGCAGGTGCACCAGCGCCTCGAATCCGGCACGGGCGGCGAACATCCCATCGATGGCGTCGTTGTCATCGCTGTGGATCTGGCGTCCGTCCGCCAGCTTCAGCGTGCGCCGGATATTGGCGACACGCGTGTCGACCCGCACGCTTTCAGCGGGCCCGACGATCTCGACACCTTCGGCGTGTTCGATCAGCAGCCGGCCCGGCGCGTCGACGCCGAAACGCACCTGCGTTTGCGCCGAACTGATGCCGTCGTAGAGGTAGCCGTTGGCCCAGATCATCGGTGCCTCCGGACGTAGGCTGGGTGCTCGCGTGTCTGGAGTGCGCCAGCTTGCTGGCGCTTTGGATGCACTGCGGCAATCGAAAACCGCCGATCCAGAGCGGTGGCGAGCCACCGCACTCCAAATGAGCCGCCGTCACCAACTGATATCGACATCGAACAGATCCGCCGCCTCGGAACCAAAGGCCGGTGCGCTGCTGGAAGCGTCGGCGAAGAACTGGTCCGGATTGCCGCTGGGCAGGAAGGCCAGATGCTCGGCACGATAGCGCGCCACGCGGATGCGCGCCCATGGGAAAGCCAGGCCCAGCGTGCAGATGATCGCCAGCGTGTTGCTGGCGAAGATCCAGGCCATGTCCCAGCCGGAAATCGTGCTGCGGAAGCGACAGCCACCGACTTCGATGCCGTTCCACATGACATTCGCGGTGGCCGCGCGGATGTAGACGCCGATCGCGAAAGCCGCCAGATAGATGGCGCCGGCAATCAACACCAGCATGACCCGGGCGCCATCACCGCGGCTACCCAGATCCGACAGCACCGCCGCGACCAGGCCGCCGCCCAACCCCACCAACAGGCCGATGCCGAGCATGCCGACCAGCGCCAGCAGATAGATCGCATAGAACTGGCTGGTTTCGGCGGCAAAGCTGAGCCGGGTGCCGCCATAGCGATGCTGGCTGGCCATCCACTCGGTCTGCAGGCGCACCACCCAGGGGAAGGCCAGGTACAGCGTGAAGACGGAGGCAATCGGCAACAGGATGTACAGCTTGAAGGCCTGTCCGTAGCCACCGTCGAAGCCGAACGGGATGCTGCGCCAGGCCGAGTAGCGCGCGCGAAAAGCCAGCGAGCGCGTCAGCATCCACGGGAACAGCAGCATCAGCAGCACGAGGACGACCAGGTTCAGCACCGGCGAGACCTGCGCCGAGCCGACATAAGCCAGCAGCAGCAACGCGGCAATCGCGCGGCCCTTCAAGGATCTTGATCGGGTCGGCAAGGTACTCGAATGGCGTGCCGCCAACCGTCGTGTTGCCATAGAAATAGCGCTCGCTGCGCACCTTGGCCCACGCCGAATAGACCCCCAGCGTGACGATCGTCAGCGCCAGATTGACGATCCAGATGCGGAAGTACTCGTCTGCTTTTCCGCTGAAGCGGAAAGGCAGTTGGTGAGAAGCGTTTTCAGCGAGTGGTGGCGACTGGGCGGTGCGCACTTGCGTGTCCGATTCGAATGGCTGCATGCGCGTCAAGCCCGACAGTCCGAGGTAGGTCACGTTGCCGGCGCAGCCGGCTACGTGACAGCGAGCACGATGTCACGCAGGCCTGCGGCCAACGTGACCTGCAAATCAATGGTCGACGTGATGTTCGTTGGGAACGCGGTCAGCCGCGCTCCAGCATGAAGTTGTCGCCGGGAATCTTTGTCGCCTTGACCACCGCCTCGGTTGCCGGCGCATTGCCGGGCTCGCCACGCGGACGCAGGCGCACGGCCGTTCCATAGGCCAGCAGCTCGGCCGCGCCGGCCATGATCGGCGAGGTGGTGAAGCGGATGCCGACGATGCCATCGGCCTTGAGCTTCTGCGCGTGGGCCTTCATGCGGTCGAGCGATTGCTCGCGCGCCTCGGCGAGCATCTTGGTGTATTCGATGACTTCGCCGCCGATGATCGAACGCAAGCCCGCGAGGATGTCCTTGCCGATATGCCGCGAGCGAATCGTGTTGCCGGTCACCAGCCCGAGCGTGGCGACGATCTCGTGTTCGGCGAACTCGTCCTGCGTGGTCATTTTCATCGGCTGGACCTCAGGCTATTGGTCGACGTTCTTCGAATAGTGATCGTCTTCGCGGTTGCGCAGACGTTCGCCGATGACCTTGATGCACAGCGCGCCGATCCCGACCAGCGCCACCAGACCGAGCAGTCCCAGCGGAAATGCCGCCACAGAACCGACGATCAGCGCGCCGAGGTAGAACAGCGCAACCAGACCGAGACAGGCGTAGCCGATCTTCTCGAAGCCATCCATCGCGATCTCCCGATCCTGCGGTGTGCGCGGATTGTAACGAGATGGGGCCGTTGCCGGTGAATTGCTGCGCGATACACCGGCCTACCAAAACGCCTTGAGGTAGCCCGGTGTACGCGCGGAACGCGCGTTCACCGGGGCAACACCTTCGATCAGCCCGCCGGCTGGGCGTCAGCCGATTCCGTGGCCGCGGCATCCGCCACTTCCTCGCCGATCGAGCGCAGCTGCGTGCCGGAGCTCAGCAACTGCCGCTCGCTCTCGCGCTCACGCGAGACGCGTAAATGCCCGCCGTCCGGGAACTTGATTTCGCCGGTGCCTTCGCCTTCGAACTCGAAGCGGACCGGTATCAACGCGGAACCGGCGATCGGCTGGCCGTCGATCTTCTCGGGCGCGAACAGCCATTCGCGCGCGGCCTTGAGCGTCGCCTCGCGGAATACCTTCAGATCCGGCTCGGCGCGTGTGACTTCGACATTGGTCACCTTGCCTTCGGTGTCATAGGCGATGCGCAAATCGACCTCAGCGCCCTGACTGCGGGTCAGCTGGCTGCGCGGAAACCGCGGCGGCGTCAAATCGACCATGCCCACGGTGACAACGGCGTCAGCCACCTTGACCGCCAACTGCTTGTCTTGGGGCTCGATCGACAACTGCACCGCCACATGGGTTTCGGCCTCGACCGCCACGCCGTTCTTCTTCGCCGGCTCGAACTCGAACTGTCCGATGCGACGGACGATTTCCGCCTGCATGTCCGGGCCCAGGCTCGACTGCAACAGCTGCGCGTCGATGACATGACCATCGCGGCCGATCACGACCTTGGCCATCTGCGAGGCGACCCAGCGATCACCAGTCGCTGCGGTGTCGGCAACGGCAGGGCCCACTGCCGCAAACATCGCCAGTGCCGCAGCGAGGGCACGCAATTCGGTCTTCATTTCAGCTTCCTTTCATTGCCAGCGACAGCGTCGCGCGGGGACATCAACGGACCCGCACGCTAGCGAAAGTTACCGTCCAATACAATCGTGGCTATTTGGATGTTCAGCCTGGACCGCACGGACCGAAGCTTCGAACGCGACCCTCGCCGGTGAATCGCTGCGCGATACATCGGCCTACCAGGGCAGCTTGAGGTAGCCCGGTGTACGCGCGTCAGCGCGTTCACCGGGGCCGCAGCCCGGATCAACCGTTCAGCCGCCACAGCGCCGCATTCAGCGCGGTGGCGAAGCTGACCCAGGCCAGATAGGGCAGCAGCAACGCCGCGGCCAGCGGGCGCACGCGCCAGAACAGCGCGATGGTCAGAGTGATCGCCAGCCACATCAGAACGATGACGATCAATGCGGCGCCAAGCGCGTGGGCGCCGAAGAAGACCGGTGTCCACAGCGCGTTGAGCAGCAACTGACCGGCAAACACGACCAGCGCCGCGCGCACCGCCGGCGACGGGCCGCGCAGCCAGACCAGGCCGGCGGCGATGCCCATCATCAGGTACAGCGTCGTCCACACCGGCCCGAACAGGTAGTTGGGCGGTTGCCAGGAGGGCTTGGCCAGCGCTGCAAACCATTGATCCGGCGGGAATGCGGCGCCACCGAGCGCGGCGAGGAAGGGCAGCAGTGCCCAGAGCAACACGAACCAGCGGGAACGGGAGGCGGGCATCTTTGGGTTGTCCAGCAGCGTCCGTGCATGGAAACACGGCCGCTGTGGCAATGGCGTGCAGGGATGTGGCGAGCGCGTCGGCGGAGCAAGCTTTTGTGGGAGCGGGTTTATCCCGCGAGCTCTTGCCTTTGGGTGCCGGGGACGGGAGCAGCAAAGCCAAAGCTCGCGGGGTAAACCCGCTCCCACAGGTGAAGCAAAGCCAAAGCTCGCGGGGTGAACCCCCACAGTCGGGAAACTGCCGGTGAACCGTTGACGCGGTACACCGGCCTACCTGAAGCAGCCTACATGCCGGGTTCTACTCACTACTCACTACTCACTACTCACTACTCACTACTCACTACTCACTACTCACTACTCACTACTCACTACTCACTACTCACCATTCACTACTTTCCGCCCTTCAACGCGTCAACGGCTTGTACTTCAGCCGATGCGGCTTGGCGCCTTCTTCGCCGAGGCGGCGCTTCTTGTCGGCTTCGTACTCGGTGTAGTTGCCGGGGAAGAACTCGACGTGGGAGTCGCCTTCGAAGGACAGGATGTGGGTTGCGATGCGATCGAGGAACCAGCGATCGTGGGAGATCACCATGACGCAGCCGGGGAATTCGAGGATGGCGTCTTCCAGCGCGCGCAGGGTTTCGATGTCGAGATCGTTGGAAGGTTCGTCGAGCAGCAGCATGTTGCCGCCCTGCAGCAGGGTGGCGGCCAGGTGCAATCGACCGCGTTCACCGCCGGACAGCGAGCCGACCAGTTTCTGCTGGTCCTGGCCGCGGAAGTTGAAGCGGCCGATGTAGGCGCGCGACTGGATCTCGATCTTGCCGATGGTCAGGATGTCGCTGCCGCCGGAAATCGCCTGCCAGACGTTCTTGTCGGCGTCCAGCGAATCGCGCGACTGGTCGACATAAGCCAGCTTGACCGTCTGGCCGACCACCACTTCGCCGGAATCGGGCTTTTCCTTGCCGATGATCATCTTGAACAGCGTCGACTTGCCGGCGCCGTTGGGGCCGATGATGCCGACGATCGAACCCGGCGGCATGCGGAAGGTCAGATCGTCGATCAGCAAGCGATCGCCGAAGGCCTTGCTGACATTGCGGAACTCGATGACCTGATCGCCGAGGCGCTCGCCGGGCGGGATGTAGATTTCGTTGGTCTCGTTGCGCTGCTGGTACTCGACCGAGTTCAGCTCCTCGAACTTGGCCATGCGCGACTTGCTCTTGGACTGACGGCCCTTGGCGTTCTGGCGCACCCATTCCAGCTCGCGCGCGAGGGCCTTCTGGCGCGCCTTCTCGCCTTGCGCTTCCTGGCGCAGGCGCTCTTCCTTCTGGCTCAGCCAGGAGGAGTAGTTGCCCTTCCACGGAATACCGCGGCCGCGGTCCAGTTCCAGAATCCACTCGGCGACATTGTCGAGGAAGTAGCGGTCGTGGGTGACCGCAACCACGGTGCCGGGGAAACGCGCCAGGAACAGTTCCAGCCATTCGACCGACTCGGCGTCGAGATGGTTGGTCGGTTCGTCGAGCAGCAGCATGTCCGGGCGCTGCAGCAGCAGGCGGCACAGCGCGACGCGGCGCTTCTCGCCACCGGACAGTTTGGCGACACGCGCTTCCCACGGCGGCAGGCGCAGCGCATCGGCGGCCTGCTCCAACTGCTGCTCCATGGTGTGCGCATCGCCGGCGGCGAGGATCGCCTCCAGGCGCGCCTGCTTCTCGGCCAGCGCCTCGAAATCGGCTTCCGGATCGGCATAGGCTTCGTACACCTTGTCGAGTTCGGCCTGCGCGGTGAAGATCTCACCCAGACCCTCTTCGACGCATTCGCGCACGTTCTTTTCCGGATCGAGCCTGGGTTCCTGCTCCAGATAGCCGACCTTGATGCCCGGCTGCGGCCGCGCCTCGCCGACGAAATCCTTGTCGATGCCGGCCATGATGCGCAGCACCGTGGACTTGCCCGAGCCGTTCAGACCCAGAAGGCCGATCTTGGCGCCCGGGAAGAAGGACAGCGAGATGTCCTTGATGATTTCGCGCCGCGGCGGCACCGTCTTGCTGACGCCGCTCATCGTGTAGATGTAATTCATGGGGTCGCGCTCCTTGCGGGCTAGCGCGAAGCGCTCGCCGATGGGCCATTTCAGGTAGCCGCGTATGTTGCCAGTCGCGCGTGGAGGGGGCAAACGGTTATGGGAGGGACTGGCGCCTGAGACGGGCTGTTCGTGCGCCAAGTGAAACGTGAAATGTTAAACGTCAATTGAAGCGCGCCTTGATTGACGTTTCACGTTTAACGTTTCACTTTTCACCGCTCCAAAGAAGAAGGGCGAGGATTGCTCCCCGCCCTTCCGGTTTACCACTGACTCGCTATCGCTCAGTTGAGCGCCGGCGTGTTTTCCGAGAAGTACTCGTGGTTGTCGGCGTTCTGCACCGCTTTGGCCGGTGTCTTGGTCGCCAGCCGCTTCGCGGCCGTCTGGCCGTAGGCGTTGTCGGCGGTGCCGCCGTTGACGGTGAAGTGGCTCATCTCATGAATGATGGTGCCCGCCTTGGAATCGGTGCCGGTGGCCGGCGCCGTCCAGAACGCGCCACACAGGTGGATGATGTACGGCTGATTGGCGTACACGTAGGCGTAGGCGCTGGCGGCCGACGGCGTGCAGTAGCAGTCATAGGTGATGGTCTGGTTGATCAGCGCGTTGTTGATCAGATTGAAGTGACTCTTGACCGTGGTGTAGCGGCTCGACGTGTAGGCGCCAAACCAGGTGGTGTAGCGCGAACCGGTGGTTCCGGCGTTCATGTAGGCAGCCGCATTCGCCGAGTAGGTCTTGGCGTTGGTGTGCGCACTGCCGAACTGCGTCTGCTGGCTGCTGCTGCAATTGGCGTAGGTGCCGGCCTTGGTGAAGTCGGGCGCGCTGCCGAGGGCTCCGAGACGCTGGTAGTAGGTCGGCGAACGGCCCACCGAGTACAGGCTGATCGCATCGGCGTCGATCGACACGTCGCCAAGGTCCTCGACATGACCGGACTTCTCGTTGGTGGTGATCATGTAGGACAACTGGCCGCCGAAGCTGACCGTGTAATTGCCGGTGTCGACCATTTCGTAGGATGCGGCGAGGTTGACCTCGGCGCTCAGGGTCTGGCCCGGCGCGATCTTTACGAAATCGTCGGCGTCCGGATGGCCCCAATGGACGATCTTGTCCATGTAGCGCACCGGCTTGCCATTGATGCTGACGTCGAACATCGAGCGCGACAGCCCATCCAGCGGCGTTTCCCAACGCAGCACGTAGACCGCCTCGTCGCCGCGATTGGTGACCTGCCACAACACGGACTCGCCCGGCGCGCCCTTGGTGGCCGCCGTCTGCAACTCGACGCTCAGCGGATTGCCCGCCGCCATGGCGCCGCCCGCACCAGCCAACAACAACGCACACACGACCGCACGCAGACTGCTTTTCATTTACCGGATCCCCAGGAGTTTGGTTGGAGCCGCTCCGTTCGGAGGGCTGGCGCCCGCGACATCCCCATGTCGCGAATGCGAGCCCGCATTGTCAGCTTCCGTTCAGGGAAGTCAAGATCGCGGGCCGCGGCCCCGCCGCGACCGGGCTGCGCACTGGAGACCGCCCGGAATCGCCGCCCCGCTGATGCGATCGTGGCCAAGCCATGAGCGCCCCCTGCCAGGCTGGCGCACCAGCCAGGACGCGGAATCCGGCACTTCCGGGCGCTCTGGCGAACGGACGTCCATACATCTGCGCCGCGGGCCGCCGCCTGCCTGGCGCTGCCGGGTGACGGGAGCCATCCGGAATCCGCAGGCGTTCGTAACTTTTTCACGCAACGTGCACTTGCGTGGTGGGGGGGGGCGGTGGGGGTGGGTGGCTGCTGTTGTTCTTCGCCGGGTCCTCGGGCGGGGTCGCCGGGGCGGCCCGTGGCGGGCACGGCCTCGTTTCGCCTTTCGCGGGTGGGGGTGGGGGTGTGCGGATCCCTGCGTTCTTACGTTCGCCCTTGGCCCCGCGCACTCCCGGCAGGGTCCGGGAGACCCTAGCCGCCGCCCCCTCTTGTCAGCCACCTCCTCCTCCAGATCCAGTCCGCCCCTGCCTCACTCCTGCGCGTAGGACTTCCTGCCCTGCCGGGCGCACCACAAAGGCGGGGATCGCTCCCCGCCCTGCATTGCCCGGCGATGAGACGACGGCTCAGTTCTGCGCCGGCGTGTTCTCGGAGAAGTACTCGTGGTTGTCGGCGTTCTGCACCGCCTTGGCCGGATTGGTGCGCGCCAGGTTCTTGGCGCCTGTCTGGCCGTAGACGTAGTCTGAGGTGCCGCCGTTGATCGTGAAGTGGCTCATCTCGTGGATGATGGTGCCACCGCGCGAATCGGTGCCGGAGTTCGCAGCCGACCAGAAGGCGTTGCACAGGTAGATCTGGTACGGCTGGCTCGGGTAAACGTAGGCGAAGGCGCTGGCATTGGCCGGGGCGCAGGCGCAGTTGTAGGTGACCGTCGAGTTGTTCAACGCACCGCTGATCTTGGTGTAGTGACTCTTGACCGAGGCGTAGCGCGTCGAGGTGTAGCTGCCGAACCAGGTCGTATAGCGCGCGCTGGTGCTACCGGAATTCATGTAATTCAGCGAGTTGGTGGCGTAGGTCTTGGCCTGGGTATGTGCGCTGGCCAGCGAGGTCTTCCGCGACGTCGTGCAATTCGCATAGGCGGCAGCCTTGGTGAAGTCCATCGCACCGGTAGGGGCGCCCAGGTTCTGGTAGTACGTCGGTGAACGACCGAGCGAGTTGAGCTGGATCGCATCCGCGCTCAGCTGTGACGCGCCGAGGTCCTCGACATGACCGGATTTCTCGTTCGCCTCCATCATGTAGCTCAGCTGGCCGTCGAAGCCGATGGTGTAGTCGCCGGCACTGGTCATTTCATAGGACGCTGCGATATTGACCTCGGCGCTCAAGGTCTGACCCGGCGCGATCTTGACGAAATCATCGGCTTGCGGGTGGCCCCAATGGACGATCTTGTCCATGTAACGCACCGGCTGTCCCTTGTAGCTGACTTCGAAGATCGAGCGCGACAGCCCGTCCAGCGGCGTCTCCCAACGCAGCACGTAGACCGCTTCGTCGCTGCGGTTGGTGATCTGCCACAACACCGATTCACCAGGCGCGCCCTTGGATGCTTGTGCCTTCAACTCGACGCTCAGCGGAATACCCGCTGCCGACGCGCTGCCGATGCCGGCCAGCAACAACGCACCCACGACCGCCCGCAGACTGATCTTCATTGATGGATCCCCAAGTTGATTGATGGTTGCCGGCGCTTCTGCGCGGCCCGCCCCGTCAGCATCCCCATGCCCGGCAGCGAACGACCATTTTCAGCTTATGTTCAGAGAAGTCAAGGTGTGGTGCGGGAGGGGGATCGGGAAAGGCCCGCATGCCGGGGCACGTTGGAGGGCGCTGCGCCGGCGGCAACGATGTTGCGTGTGTTCTGGTAGGCCGGTGTACGGCGCAGCCGTTCACCGGCGGCGGGCTTGCGGCAAGCACCCGGTGAACGCGATGGAGCCGCGTACACCGGGCTACGAAGCGGGCTCTGGTAGGCCGATGTATCGCGTAGCGATTCACCGGCGGGGGCTCCCCGATTCCCCGCCCCCATCACCACGCGTAACGCACACTCGCCCCGATCTGCCGACCCGGCTGGGTGTAAAGATCGATCTCGCGCGCGTCGGCGGGCAGGCCCTTGACGCCACTCCACAGCCAGTAGCGACGGTCGGTCAGGTTGAAGGCGCCGATGTCGATCTGCAGGCGGTCGGCGACCTGGATGCGCCAATACGCGTCCAGCGTGGCGTAGCCGGGCGTGCGGAACACATCGACGGTGCTGTCGTCGACGCGCGACTTGGCGCTGACTGCCGTGGCGACCAGCTCCAGCCGCTGGCGCCCGCTCAGCGAGTCGTAGGACAGACCCATGGTCAGCTTGCCCGGATCGACGCTGTTCAGCGGCACGTCGCGCGCGGTGTCGTCGCCGTGGGTCCACGCCAGCGCGCCGTTCACGGCGAATCCTTCCCACGGCAGACTGACTTCGCCGCGCAGTTCGGCGCCGTAGATGTGCGCGCGGTCGCGATTGATCGACTGGAACACCAGCGCGCCGCTGACCGGGTCACGACCGAGATTGGCGCGCGACTCGATCAGGTCGCGGTAGTGGTTGTCGAACAGCGCCAGCTCGAAGGAACTGAATTCGCCCGACATGCGCGCGCCGATCTCGAAGCCCTGCGAATGTTCCGGCTTCAGGTCCGGATTGGGGATGGCCACGTAGTTGAAGGCGGGGATGTTGAAGCCCAGATTGACGTCGGACACCGGTGGCGCGCGAAAACCGAGCGCGTACTGGCCGAACAGTTGCGTGCCGTGGCTGAGCTCATAGCGCACGCCCAGTTTCGGTGTGAACTGCGACTCGGACAGGTCCACCGGCGCCACATTGGGATTGTCAGCGAGGTAGATCGCGTCGCTCTGGCTGTCGACGCGGAATCGCTCGTAGCGGATGCCCGGAATGATCGCCAGCGCGGCATCGCCGGGACGAATCTCGTCCTGCCAGAAAGCGCCGAACTCAGTCGCCGTAGACGGCGGGAAGTCGCGCACCGGAAAACGTTCGCCGATCAGCACATTGGTGACCTGACCGGTGCTGAGGTTGGTTTCCAGCGCGTCACGCAGTTCGTTGAGGTCGGTTTGCGAGTACTCGATGCCGTAGACCTGCCAATGGCGCGCGCCGAGCGCGTCGAAACGGCCTTCAGCCTGCACGTCGAGACCGGTCGAATCGGTCTTGAACAGAAAGCTGCGGTCGCGCAGGGTTTCCGGCGTGCGCGGCGGCACCGCGGCACGCGTCTGCAGCGTGCGCTGCTCGGTGCGGCTGTGCTGGCTGTAGACGGTGCTGCTCAGGGAATCCAGGCCCGGCGCGTCGAACGACCACTCGCCACCCAGACTCAATCGTTCGCGCGCGAACCGGTCGTGGCCCAGCATTGCGGTGGTGGTGGCGTACTGCCCGGGCCGTGGACCAGCGAGTCGATCTCGCTGTCGACCTGCTCGTCGGTGCGATCGAGCATCAGACTGTAACGACCGATGCTGCTGCCGTCGTAGCCGAACTTGAGCATCTCGCTGCGCTCGTCGCGATCCGCCGGATTGCTTTGCAGGCCGCCGTCGCGCGGCAGGTTCTCGCGCTCGTTGCCTTGCCGGCGGACGATACCGGCGAGCACCTCGAAGGCGCCGCCGCGCCAGGCGGACAGCCCGGCGACCGCCATGCTGCCGTCGCGACTGAGCGCATGGGTCTCGGCGCGCAAACCGATATCGCCCTGGGCGCTCGCCATCAGCTCCTCCGGGCTCAGCGTGCGCATGCTGACCACACCGGCCAGCGCGTCGCTGCCGTACAGCGTCGAGGCCGGTCCGCGCAGGATTTCCATGCGCGACAGAAATGCCGTCTCGATGGCGCCACGCGAGGCATTGGAGAAGCTGCCGATGGC
Source organism: Rhodanobacteraceae bacterium (assembly GCA_016717705.1). Classification (GTDB taxonomy): domain Bacteria; phylum Pseudomonadota; class Gammaproteobacteria; order Xanthomonadales; family SZUA-5; genus JADKFD01. The sequence goes on from JADKFD010000012.1 coordinate 36,646, forward strand.
AAAACCGTCGGCCACCGGCACGCCGTCGATCTCCATGCCGACGCGATTGCCAGACAGGCCGCGGATGGAGAAGCCCTGGATGCCGAAGCGCGACGCGTCTTCTGGCGCGCTGACGCCCGGCTCGTAGCGCACCGCGTCGGCCAGGTCCTGCACCAAGGTCTGATCCATGCGCTCGCGCTCGATCAAGGACACCGTGCCCGCCACCTCGCGCGCCGGTTGCGCGCTGCGGCTGGCGACGCTGACCACGGCGTCGAAACGTTTCTCCGGAGGGGTGTCCAGCGCCGCGGCGAGGGCCAGCGGCAGCAGCAGGTGAATGAGCATGGTGGTGGTCCGCTAGCGTATGGCTAAAGACTCCGCCTGCGCAGGCCTGCGTGGCGATGATCTGGGTCAATTGGAAGCGGCAACTAGCAACTGGCTGATAGCGATTAGGGCGCATGGATACCGCTTTCGGGAGTCGGGGGTTACCGAAAGCCCGGTCATCGCGCCCTAATCGCTAGTTGCTAATTGCCAGTTGCCGCTCTGCGGGCGCCGTCAACACAAAAATTCCCACCAGCACCACCGCAGTGCCGCCCACCTGCACCAGGCTGATGCGCTCGTCGAGCAGCCAGTGGCCGAGGAACAGCAGCGACACCGGTCCCAGCATCGACAGTTGCGAGGCGCGCGCTGCGCCGATGCGGGCGATCGCGAACATGGTCAGGAACACCGGTGCCACCGTGCACGCCAGTGCGTTGACCAGCGACAGCTGCAACACCGGTGCCGGCTGGCGCAGATCGGCGAGCGGATGCAGCGCCAGATAGTACAGCAGGCACAAGGCAGTCGACACCAGCATCACGTAGGACACCAGGCGCAGGCTGCCCACGCGAGCGACCAGTTCCCCCGATTGCACCAGATAGCTGGCGTAGGCGAGCGCCGCGGCGAACACCAGCGCGCTGCCGAAAACCACGTCGCCGGTATCGAAGCGCAGGTGCTCGATGAACACCAGTAGCGTGCCGGCATAGCTGATCGCCAACGCCCAGCGCTGCCGCCGCGGCACCGGCCTGCGGTACAGCAGTACTGTCAGCGCCAGCACCAGCGTTGGCGTCAGGAACAGGATCAGCCGTTCGAGCGCGGCGGCGATGTGCTGCAGGCCCCCAGAAATCGAGGTAGCTCGACACGTAATAGCCGAGAAATCCGGAGCAGCACGATCTGGCGCCACTCGCGGCCCGACAGCCGATCGCCGCGCAATCGCGCGCCAGGTCTCCAGCCCGGCGACCGCGGCGAACACCGGCAGCGCCAGGCCCATGCGCAGCGTCATCAGCGTGATCGGGTCGATCTGGTGCCGATACAGGAACTTGGCCAGGATCGCCTTGGCCGAAAACAGGATCGCGGCGGACGCGGCCAGTGCGAAGCCAGTGAGTTCGGTCCGGCGCTGAGACGTGGAGGCCAAGAGCGGGGCTGGGGGCGAGGGGCTGGGGCCTGATGATGGGCCATCGTGGCGAGAGCGATGGTTCGATTATCGTCAAGGCGGCGGCCTTGCGGCCCAGCCGCCAGCCCCACCCTGGCTTCACCCGCACCCAGCCCCGCCTTATCCTGTGCAGCGCATGTCAACGCGGCGTTCACGCGAGCGTTGTACCGCTGCGACCCTTCCCGACATCAGGAGATCACCATGGCCCGTTCCGCCCGCACCCTCGTCATCGCCCTCACTGCCGCGGTTGCCGGCGCACTCGGCGTGTTCGCCGGCTCGGTCGGTGCCGATCAGCCACGCATGGAAGCGGCCTTGAGCCATCTGGAGGCGGCCGAACGCGAACTGGAAGCGGCGACGGAAGACAAGGGTGGCCACCGCGCCGAAGCCCTGCGCCTGGTGCGCTCGGCGCAACAGCAGGTGCGCCAGGGGATCAAGTTCGATCGCAAGCATTGAGGCCGGAGGCGCAGTCGAGGGGGTCGGGGATCAATTGCTTTTGCAGCAAAGGACGCGAAGCGAGATATCGAATAGTTCAGGCCTTGCGTTCAGCGTTGCTTGCAGGACAAAAAGTGCTCTTCAGCTCTGGTAGGCCAGGTGTACGGCGCAGCCGTTACCGCAAGGGCCCGGCAAGTACCCAGTGAACCGCATATGCGCGTACACCGAGCACAGGCCGGCCCTTTGGCCAGTCGATGTACTGCGCGGCCCGTCCTGACCCGCCTCCCGCCGATGCTCAACCCGCAGCAACTCGAAGCCGTACGCTATCTGGACGGGCCGCTTTTGGTGCTGGCGGGCGCCGGATCGGGCAAGACCAGCGTGATTACGCAGAAGATCGCGCACCTGGTGAAATCCGGTTTGTACGCGCTGAACGAGATCGCGGCGATCACCTTCACCAACAAGGCCGCGCGCGAAATGCGCGAGCGCGCCGCGAAGTTGTTGGGTGAGGGTGGCAGCGAGGGTCTGACGGTGTCGACCTTCCACGCGATGGGCATGCGCTTTCTCGAGATCGAGCATGCGCAGGTCGGGCTGCGCCGCGGCTTTTCCATCCTCGGCGAGGATGATTCGCGCGCGCTGATCAAGGATCTGGCGCCCAAGGGCGTCAGCAACGATGTGCTCGACCGCTGGCGCCAGATCATCGGTCGCGCCAAGAACCAGGGGCTGGATCCGCCAGCGGCGCTGGCCGCCTCGCAGACCCCGCGTGAACGCGAGGCGGCGGAACTGTATGCCAGCTACGCGCAGCGGCTCACCGCCTTCAACGCGGTCGATTTCGACGACCTGATCGCGCTGCCGGTGCGCGTGCTCGAAACCGATGCGGAGACACGCGCCAAGTGGCAGCGCAAATTTCGCTATCTGCTGGTCGACGAGTACCAGGACACCAATGACGCGCAGTACCGATTGATGCGGCTGTTGGCCGGAGATCGCGGCATGTTCACGGCCGTTGGCGACGATGACCAGTCGATCTACGCCTGGCGCGGTGCCAATCCGGAGAATCTGGCGCAGCTGCCCGGGACTATCCGAAGCTGAAGATCGTCAAGCTGGAACAGAACTACCGCTGCGCCCAGCGCATCCTGCGCGCCGCCAACACGGTGATCGGACAGAACCCGCACCTGCACCCCAAGAAGCTGTGGAGCGCGCTGCCGGATGGGGATCAGATTCGCATCATCGCGCGCAGCAGCGATGCCGACGAGGCCGAGTTCGTCGCCGCCGAGATCACCCACAAGCAACTGGTCGACAAGTGCCGGCCGCGCGATTTTGCCGTGCTGTTCCGCGGCAACCATCAGGCGCGCGCTCGCTGGAACTGGCGATGCGTGCGCTGAAGCTGCCGTATCACCTGTCCGGTGCCACCTCGTTCTTCGATCGCCAGGAGATCAAGGATGTGATGGCTTACCTGCGGCTGTTGACCAACCCGGAGGACGATGCGGCCTTCGTGCGCGCGGTGGCGACGCCGCGGCGCGATATCGGCGCCAGCACGCTGGAAAAACTGGCCACGCTGGCGCAAGGACGCAGCTTGCCACTGGCGCGCGCCGCCGGCTCGCCGGCGCTGCTGGCGACACTGACCCCACGCGCAGCGCGCGCGCTGACTGCCTTTGCCGAGCGCCTCGACCACTGGCGCAGCCTGAGCACCAGCGTGCGTCCGCGCGCGCTGATCGAGCAGTTGATCCGCGACACCGGCCTGGCGCAGCACTGGCGCGAACACAGCAGCAATCCGGAACAGGCCAACCGGCGCCAGCAGCAGGTGCAGGCTTTCCTCGAATGGATCGGCGATCGCCGCGAGAATTCGCTCAGCCAGTTGCTGACGCAGCTGATGCTGGAAAGCCAGGACGACGAACCTGGCGATCGCGTGCGCCTGATGACGCTGCACAGCGCCAAGGGACTGGAGTTCCGCCATGTGTTTCTGGTCGGCCTGGAAGACGGCATCCTGCCGCACGTGTCCTCGATCGACGAGGGCCGACTGGACGAGGAACGCCGCTTGTTCTACGTCGGCATGACGCGCGCCAAGGAGACCTTGACGCTGTCCTATTGCCGCGTGCGCACGCGCTTCGGCCGCGAAGAAACGCCGGAACCGAGCCGCTTTTTGACCGAAATGCCGGCCGCCGAAGTGCGCTGGGTGGGCAAGGGCGAGAAGGTGCAGCAGACCGTCGAGCAAAAGCAGGCCGCGGCCAGGCCGCACCTGGATGCGATCAAGGCCTTGTTGGGGGCGTAAGCACGGGGCACGGGGCACGGGGCACGGGAAGCATGCAGCGGGAGCGATGCTGTCGTGGGTCCGGACCCGGACGCTTTTCGCGGCCCGACCAAGAGCGTTCGAACAAGGTTCGAACCCACAGAGCCCGGGTTAAAGGTCATGCCGGCCCAGGTTACCACGTGTATCGGCCCGATATACGTAGGCCCTTCGGGCCACACCTACGTCTGCTCTTGCTTCCCCATCGAGGGAGCGGCGCAGCCGCCCTAGCTAGTTGACCGACTCGTCGTGGTCGAACATCAGGTTTTCCAGCCAGGAATAGGCGGCTTCCTGGTCGGGCTGGTTGAACAGCACCATCAGGATCACCCATTTGAGCTCTTCGACGTCGACTTCTTCGACATCGAGGGCGATGACCCGGTCGAGAACCAGTTCGCGCTGAGCCGGCGAAAGCACGCTTTGCTGTTCCAGAAACATCAGGAAACCCTGCGCTTCGACGTCGAGCTTGTCGCGCTCTTGCGGCGCCAGCACGCGAGATCGGGCCGCCGGCGTCGAGCGTGCGCGGCTCGCAAGCCGGGCGCAGCTCCCCCAGCTCGTCGAGCCAGGTGAAAGCCTTGTTGATCTCGTGCGGGCTGAAACCGGCTTCGATCAGCGAACTCTGCAGGGACTCGCGATCATCGTCGGCATCAGGATCTTCGACCATGATGTTTTCGAAGACAGACAATACGTCGAAGTACGTTCTCACCATCATCTGATCCGGCGCGGCGGCTGTAGGCCGCACCGGGATTCGCGACTACTTCAACTCCATGCGCAGCAACATGCTCGAAAGGTTTAAGGACGGTCAATCAGTGCGCGCTCGGTCAGGCCGTCGATGCTGACTGGATCGTATCAGCGCCTGTCACCGGCGCAGGGTGTCGGCGTCGTCGGAAGCCACCCGGCCGCCGCCAGACGCGGCGGTCGGCAGTGCTGAGCTGGCGATGGCGGCGTGCTGATGTCGCGCCATTCGCTGACCATCAGGGCCAGTTCTTCGATCCTGGGCGGTTTTCGACCAGTTTGCGCCGTCGCGGATCGAATTGGTGGCAGCATATGGCGAGGTGGATTGTGGATCAAGCCGGGGATGGCAAACGCCTCCGGCCCCTGAGTCGACGTCAGCCACGCGCGCGATCAACGAGCCGCTGCCGAGGCTGGCCTCGACCACCAACGTCCCCACAGCGACGAAGAACCGCTGATGCTTTGTTTGCGCCGCGGAAGTTTTCCAGCAGTGCCCGGCGATACGCGGCGAGAACTCGCTGACCAGCGCGCCCTGGCCGACGATGGCGCGGGCGAGACCGTGGCGCGCCGGATAGACGGTCAGGTCCGGTTTCCCCGGTACCGCGATGGTCTGTCCCTTGGCATCCAGGGCGCCCTGGTGCGCGGCGGCGTCGATGCCATGCCGGTCTGCACAAACCCACGCGCCACGAAGGTGGCTTTTGCTGGCGGCGAAAGTCGCACCGTGGCGTGATCCAGCGCTGCCCTGGCGGCTATGACGATATTGCGCGGCAACCTGAGCAGCATCGACGTCGCCGCGCACTGCCGCACAGCGAACAGCAGGATCGGCGCCCGCATACGACCGCTTGAACAGCGGCGGGTAACGCGCATCGCTGGCGCTGGTAAGCAGCCTCTCGATGGGTCGAGGATTCCCGCTTCCGCGCGAGAGCGCTCGACCGCGCGGCGCCCAGCACTACATGGCGATGCGTCGCGAGGCCAGTTCGACATCACCGCAGCGGCATCGAGCGCACGCGCACGCCGCGCTGCCTGCCGGTGGCACGCCAAAACGCGGTAGAGGGTCAGCGAATGAAACAAAGGAGTCAATAAGGGGGTCCTCGCGCATGGCGCAAAAGAATAGGCCGGGTTTCACATTCAGGGTTAAGCGCGGCAACGCGAGGCCAAAAGCCCTGCTGTTTGACAACCCGCGCGATGCGTTGTCGATGCAACAAGCTTAGAGCTCAATGGGTTCAAGCACCCGGTCGCGTATATGGATCACCTTGACGCCGAATTGACAAACCAGACCAGACCGTGGCAGATGCGGTCAAGTACGGAAAAATCATATGGTGTGTCGAGAAGAAAATTCAAATCAAAACGTGACCCGCTTTCGTGAGGTTAAACAAGGCCCGCAGTGCTGCAGTCAGGATAAACCTCGTCGACGATATTCTCGCCGGGCTGATAGATCAGGTAAGACCTCGCCGACACCTCGATGCCGTCCTGAGCGCCACGCGAGATCACCCCGAAGGAACCTGGACCACCACTTCGTGGTTGATTCGCTTCCGGCAATCCGATGACGCGTGAAGAGCTATTCTCCGGTACGCCAGCACCCGGGCGCGGCCTGCGGGTAGGGGATTGAGCGGCAGAAACTGCGGTTAAATCGGGCAGCAACAGATCGCCCTTGCGAAGTTCGATGTCGATTGGCCAGGTCACATACAGCGTTGCTTGCGGATGCACCGACCACGGTGACGACGCCAATGCCGATTTCGACCGCTTCCGGAGCCAGTACGTCCGCCCGCGCGTCGTGACGGAGTGCAGTGGAACTGGTCAGAGGTGCCACTTTCCACGGCGGTAGCCTCGTTGACCTTTTCCTTGTTCCACAGCCAGCCATTAGCATCTTCTCGCTGTGAATCCACGGTGGGCCACCTGGCAATGGCGTAACGCTGCCCGGTGGCGACGCGTCGGCCGGGAGGCGCCGAAGATAAATCAGCTGCCGTTTCAGACCGATCACCCGATTCTCTTCGATCGCAGCGATGTACGATGCGACTCGATCTCCTTCGCTGAGGACCCGTGGACGCGTCAAAAAGCTGCGGATATCCGAGGCGGAAGCGGCGGAATCGCTTCATCCTGACTCTCCTCGCGGCTCCTCCGATCCGGCTCATCCGGCGGACTGCCGACCAGAAGTCCCGGCATGCGCCGTCGA
>JADKFD010000013.1 GCA_016717705.1 Rhodanobacteraceae bacterium
ATCCGTCCTCGTGAAAACCCCAGCCCCACCAGGCGCCGCAGAACCAGGTGCGCTGCACGCCGTTGATCTCGGCCCAGCGTGTCTGCGCCGCCACCGAGGCATGCGTGTAGACCGGATGCGCGTAGTCCATGCGCGCCAGGATCTTCGTCGGATCAATGCGTTGCGTGGCGTTCAGGGTGACCACGAAGGGCGTGTTCGTTTGCAGCCCCTGCAGGTGGTTCATCGAATAGCTGACCGTGCACGCCGGCTGCGCCGAGCCCCTTGGATCCGGCGCCAGCCGCAGCGCGTTCCAGGCCGCCCAGGCCTGCCGTCGGGATGGCAAAAGGCTGGCGTCGGTATGCAGCACGGTGTCATTGCGCTGGAAGGGAATCGCCCCAAGCACCTCGTGCTCGGTCGCACTGGCATCGGCAAGCAGCGCCAGTGCCTGGTCGCTGTGGCAGGCAAACACGATCTGGTCGAAGTCGGAGACGTCGCTGGCGCTGCTGATGCGCACGCCGGATGCCAATCGTTCGACCCGGCGCACCGGCGCGCCGCGGCGAAATTCTGCGCGGATCGCCGGAATCAGTTTGTCCAGATAGCGCGCGGAGCCACCCTTGACGACGCGCCATGGTTGGCGCGTGCCCGGATCGAGCATCTGGTGATTGGCCATGAACTGCACCAGGTACTTGGCCGGGAATTGCATCACCGTTGCGCTCGGTGAGGACCACAGCGCCGAGGCCATCGGCAGCAGATGATCCTCGATGAACAGGCGTCCGTAGCCGCCCGCATACAGGTATTCCCCGAGCGCCGGCCCCGGGCCGGGATCCGCCAGCAGCGCCGGTGCCTCGCGATAGAAGCGCAGGATCTCGCGCACCATGCGCCAGAAGGCCGGACTCACCAGGTTGCGCCGCTGGCAGAACAGCGCATTCAGATTGGTGGCGTTGTATTCCAGTCCCGAGATCTCGTTCTTGACCGCAAAACTCATGATGGTCGGCTGTGACTCGACCCCGAGATCAGCGAACAAGCGCGTCAGCAGTGGATAGTGATTCGGGTTGAAGACGATGAAACCGCTGTCGATCTGCTGGCGTTCGCCGTTGATCTCTATGTTGTGCGTGTGGGTGTGGCCTCCGAGGCGCGTATCTGCCTCATAGACGACCACCTCGTGCTGGCGACCGAGCAGATACGCCGCACCCAGGCCGGCGATGCCGGCGCCGACGATGGCGATGCGCATCAGCTCGCCCGCTGGCGCGTGCGCGCGTCGCGGATGCGCGCCGGCACCGGCTTCAGATCCCACACCAGGCCGAGCCAGGACATCGCCTTGAGCACGTACCAGGTGATGTCGATCTCCCACCAGTAGAAACCCTGGCGCGCGGCTTGCGGATAGTAGTGATGGTTGTTGTGCCAACCCTCGCCCAAGGTGATCAGCGCCAGAAACAGGTTGTTGCGACTGTCGTCGCGCGTCGCGTAACGCCGTTTGCCCCAGACATGCGCCAGCGAGTTGATCGTCACCGTCGCATGGAACAGCACGATGGTGGACACGAAGAAACCCCAGATCAGCAGTTGCGGGCCGCTGGTGCCCAGACTCGGGGCATACCGTTCCAGCACATTGCCGAGAGCAAACAGTCCCGCCGCCAGCGCCACCGGCAACAGAATGTCGAAGCGATCCAGGAAACGCAGTTCGGGGAATTTTTCCAGGTCGGGAATGACCTTGAAGTCAGTGCCGAAGGCGCGCGGCGTCATGAACCAGCCCATGTGGCTTTTCCAGAAGCCGTGCTGCACCGGCGAATGCAGATCTGCCGGCTGATCCGCGTGGCGATGGTGATGCCGATGATGCGCTGCCCACCACAGCGGGCCGCGCTGTACCGAACTGGCGCCGATCAGTCCGAACACGAACTGCAGCAGGCGCGAAGTCTGGAACGCGCGATGCGAAAAATAGCGATGGTAGAACGCGGTAATCGCAAACATCCTGAGCAGGTACAGCGCCAGCGCCACGCCAACTGCGAATGCGCTGACGCCAACCCAGACGACGCCGATGCACGCCAGATGCAGCCCGATGAAGGGCAGCACGCGCAACCAGGCGATGCGGTCGGCCGCCGGGCCTTCGATCGGCACGCTGGCGCTGGTGTCGAACCAGTTCACCACAGCCACCCAGGCACGCTGCCACAGGCTGCGCGTACGCGTCACCGTGTCGTCGAAAGCCACTTCGACGCAACCGGCCGCGTGTTCCATGCGAGCACGGGCATTGCCGACCGCTTCCTCGACGCCGCGCTCGACCTGGTGCGCGGCGGCTTCGACCTTGCGCCGGGCCTCGTGCAGCGTCTCGCTGACCGCGTGTTCCAGTTGCGCGGCCTGCAGTGAGCCCTGGCCAGCAGTACGATCGTGTGTCATCCGGCGTTCCTGTCAGTTCAGCTGCGGCTCCACGCTGACCTCGGTCTTGACCGAGTTGGCGATGAAGCAACCCTTGTGCGCGCGTTCGTGCAGCGCGTTCAGTTCTTCCAGCGTCGGTTGGCGACCCTCGAACACGACGCGCGGCCGCAACACCACGCGCACCATGCTCATGCGCCCCTCCGCGTTCTTGTCCAGGGTGCCGACGGCGTCATCCGCATAGGACGCCACGGCAAATCCCTTGACCGCAGCGATCGCCAGGAAGGTAAGCATATGGCACGAGGCGAGAGACGCCGTGAAGGCGTCTTCGGGATCGACCGCGTCCGGGTTGCCGCTGAAAGCCGGGGCCGACGAGCCGAGCAAGGACTGACCACCCTTGAACAGCAGCTGGTGATCGCGCGAGAAGCTCTTGTCGGCAAAGCTGCCGGCGCTGTGGCTGAAGCGGATGCTGGCGTGGTGTTCGCTCATCAGGGCGTTTCTCAGGGCTGCGACAACCCACGATTAGCGCGCATGCAGGCATCGGTACGCAAGCGTTTGGTCACGGTTGTGACCATTACGCAACGCTGGGGAGGATTGGATGCAGGAAGCGCGTCGAGGCGTCGGGCCGGAAGAATGGGTGAAGGTGAAACGAGAAGGCAGGGGGCGCGCCTTCTGGTCCACCCGACTTTCAGCCAACCCGGGGGCAGTATTTCCACCGCTCTCACACCACGCCCAGTTCGCGCCCCACCGCAATGAACGCATCCACCGCCCGGTCCAGATGCTCGCGTTCGTGCGCGGCCGACAGCTGCACGCGGATGCGCGCCTGGCCTTTGGGCACCACCGGGAAGAAGAAGCCGATCACGTAGATGCCGTGATCCAGCAGGCGCGCGGCGAATTCCTGGGCGAGTTTCGCGTCGCCGAGCATGACCGGCGTGATCGGGTGCCGTCCGGGCTTCAGGTTGAAGCCGGCGGTGGTCATGCGTTCGCGGAAATAGCGCGCGTTGTCCATCAACTTGGTGCGCAGGTCGCTGGCGCGGGTCAACAAGTCGAAGACCTTGAGGCTGGCGGCGACGATTGGCGGCGGCAGCGAGTTGGAGAACAGATAAGGCCGCGATCGCTGGCGCAACAGCTCGATGATCTCCTTGCGCCCGGTGGTGAATCCGCCGAGGCCGCCGCCGAGCGCCTTGCCCAGCGTCGAGGTGTAGACATCGATCTGGTCCATCACGCCGTGAAACTCGGCGGTGCCGCGGCCGGTGGCGCCGAGAAAGCCGGTGGCGTGGCATTCGTCGATGTGCACCAGCGCGCCATACTTGCGCGCCAGCGCGGTCAACTGATCGAGCGGCGCGATGGCGCCGTCCATGCTGAACACGCCGTCGCTGGTGATCATGCGCGTGCGCGCGCTGGCAGCAGCCTTGAGCTGTTCTTCCAGGTCAGCCATGTCGCCGTTGGCATAGCGGTAGCGTTGCGCCTTGCACAGGCGCACGCCGTCGATGATCGAAGCGTGGTTCAGCGCATCGGAAATGATCGCGTCCTGCTCACCCAGCAGGGGCTCGAACAAGCCACCGTTGGCGTCGAAGCAGGCGGCATAGAGGATGGTGTCCTCGGTGCCGAAGAACTCGCTGATCTTCTTTTCCAGTTGCTTGTGCAGATCCTGGGTGCCGCAGATGAAGCGTACCGAAGCGACGCCAAAACCGTGACTGTCGAGCGCGGCCTTGGCGGCAGCGATGATTTCCGGATGGTCGGCCAGACCGAGGTAGTTGTTGGCGCAGAAATTCAGCATCTCGCGGCCATCGGCCAAACGGATCTGCGCCGACTGTGGCGTCGCGATGACCCGTTCGCGCTTGAACAAGCCCTGAGCCTCGATGTCGGCCAGTTCGGCGGCGAATCGTTCCTGGGCGGCGTAGCTCATGGGATCAGTCCAGCGGGCGAGGGCAGGGAGCGGAATTCTGCCTGTTCCTGGGCCGTCTGGGGGACGGTTATCGCGCGCGAGCGCGCTCCTACAGTTCCTGCGCGAGCCTTCGGCACTTTGTAGGAGCGCGCTTGCGCGCGATTGGAGCGCGATCAGGTACGCCGAAAGCGCCTTGCATTGCTGCCCACCAGCGCCAGCGCCCAGCGGTCCGGCAGCACCTTGGTCAAGGTGCGCACAAAGCGGTTCCAGCGGCCGTTGACATAGACAATGTCGCCGCGCTCGGAGGCTGCAAAGGCCTGCTGAGCGACCGTTTTCGCATCCATCCACATGAACTGCGGCATCTTCGACACGGTGCCGCGCATGCCGTTGACGTCATGGAATTCGCTGTAGGTGAAACCGGGGCAGAGCGCGGTGACATGCACGCCGTGCGGCTTCACTTCCTGGGCCAGCGACTGCGAGAAGCGGATCAGATAGCTCTTGGTCGCGCCGTACAGCGTGTGCCCGGCGGTGCCCGGCACCAGTCCGGCCAGCGAGGCCACGTTGACGATGCGACCGAAGCCACGCTCGCGCATGCCTGGCAGCAGTCGATAGATCAGCTCGGTCGGTGCCCACAGCAACACGCGCAGGAAATCGGCGTGGGTGGACCACGGCACCGACAGCAGCGAGCCGGGTACGCCGTAACCGGCGTTGTTGATCAGTCCGTCGACGGTGAGGCCGCGCTTCTCGATGGTCTCGACCAGGCGTGCCGATGCCAACGGGTCGCTCAAATCCTCGGAAATCATGGCGACATCGCAGCCATGGGCCGCCTGCAATTCAGTGGCCAGCGCCTGCATCTTGTCGGCGCGGCGCGCGACCAGCAGGAGGTCCCAGCCATGGGCAGCCCAGACACGGGCACAGGCCGCGCCGATGCCGGCCGAGCCTCCGGTGATCAACATGCGACGCTTCATCGATAGATTCCGGGCGATTCGTTGGGGCGACGATAGCGAATCGGGTGGGCTCCTGCGTCCGGCCCGTGATTGCGCAAAGGCATCGCGCGCGAGCGCGCTCCTACAACTTCGCCGTAACACCTCGCAAGAATTGTAGGAGCGCGCTCGCGCGCGATGCTTCACCACCGACAACCGAAACCGTCAACCGGACGATCAACGGTTCAATACCCGCACCGCCTTCAGTGTCCGCCCATCGCGGCAGCGCGCGGTGCCGAGCAGACGCTGGTTCGGATCAAATATGGCAACCTCGTCATCAATCGGCGCCGCATCCAGCGTCACCGGATTGCCGTGCGAAAAGCGCACCAGGTCGTCGCCACCGATCGTGGCGCTGGGCCTGCCCGCGACCATGACCTCGATCGGCAACAACAGTGCATCCAGCGCCGGCAGGTTGCCGATCAGCGCATCCAGCGTCGGCATCGAATGCATCAACGGTTGCCGGAAGGGTGCCGCCCAGGTGCGCCGCAAGGCATGCACGTGGGCACCGCAACCGAGCGCCTGCCCGAGATCGTCGACCAGACTGCGCACATAGGTGCCGGTCGAGCAATCGACGTCGAGCACCAGGAAAGGTGCGGTCCAATCGATTATTTCGATACGGTCGACGCGCACCTGGCGCGGCTCGCGGTCGATTTCCACGCCCTTGCGCGCCAGTTCATACAGCGCGGTTCCTTCGCGCTTGAGCGCCGAGTACATCGGCGGAATCTGCGCGATGGTGCCGCGGAACTGCGGCAAGGCGGCCTCGATCTGCGCGCGTTCGATGCCGTCGATCGACGTTTCGGCCAGCGGCCGGCCCTGCGCGTCGAGCGTGTCGGTGCGGATACCCAGCCGGGCTACCGTTCGATAGCCCTTGTCGCCGGTCAGAAGATGCGTGCTGAGCTTGGTCGCGGCGCCAAAACAGATCGGCAACAGGCCGCTGGCGAGTGGATCGAGGCTGCCGGTGTGACCGGCCTTGTCGGCGCGATACAGCCATTTGACGCGCTGCAGCGCGGCATTGGAGCTGGGGCCGGAGGGCTTGTCGAGCAGCAGGACACCGTCGAGTTGACGTTTCTTGGAGCGCATGGGAGGCGGTATCGGGTGGTCCGCAAGGTATGCCAAAGGCTGGAGGTAGGTCACGTTGGCCCGCAGGGCCTACGTGACAACACGGCACGTCACGTAGCCCGCTGCGGGCCAACGTGACCTACCGCATTCCGACGGCCATCAATCGGCGTCGGGCAAGCTCGCGCGCAGCAACTCGTCGATGCGCCCGCCACGATCGACCGAGTCGTCGTAGTGGAAGCGCAATTCGGGCACGGTGCGCGTGCTCATCACCTTCGACAGCGCCTGGCGATAGCGCTTGGCCTCTTCCTTGAGCAAGGTCAGCGCGGGCTGGGCGTCGGCCGGATTCAGCGCCGTGATGAAAACCTTGGCCACTGCCAGGTCGCGACTGACTTCGACATCGGAAACGCTGATCTCCGGCAACTCGTGCGCGCGCACATCCTCGTGCACGAGCACAGCGACTTCGCGCCGCAGCTGGGCTGCGACGCGGTCGGTACGTTCAAAACCACCGCGTGCCATGACCTTCAGTTCCTCAATTGACCGTCAGCGTACGCGCGACTTCGATGCGATCGAAACACTCGATCTGATCGCCCACCTTGACGTCGTTGTAGGCCTTCACCGCGATGCCGCATTCCATGCCATTGCGCACGTCGTCGACGATTTCCTTGAAGCGGCGCAGCGATTCCAGTTCGCCTTCGAACACCACGACGTTGTCGCGCAGCACGCGGATCGGCTTGTTGCGCTTGACCACGCCCTCGATGACCATGCAACCGGCAACTGCGCCGAACTTGCTGGAGCGGAACACGTCGCGCACCTGCGCCAGACCGATGATCTGTTCGCGCACCTCGGTGCCGAGCATGCCGGTCAGCGCCTTGCGCACGTGGTCGATGGCTTCGTAGATGATGCTGTAGTAGTTGATCTCGACGCCGCCTTCCTGCAGCACCTTGCGCGCCTGCGCATCGGCACGCACATTGAAGCCGATGACGATGGCCTTGGCGGCGACCGCCAGCGTGGCGTCGGACTCGGTGATGCCACCGACACCCGAGGCGATCACGTTGACCTTGATCTGGTCGGTGGCCAGGCGCGTCAGCGACTCGCGCAGCGCTTCGGCGCTGCCCTGCACATCGGCCTTGATCAGCAGGTTCAAGGTCTGGACTTCGCCCTGGCCCATCTGGGCAAAGATGTCATCGAGCTTGTTGCCGGTCTTGGCCAGGCGCACATCGCGGCTCTTCAGCTCGCGCGCGGCGGCGGCGTCGCGGGCGGCGCGTTCGTCGGCAACCACGAGGAAATCGTCACCGGCATTGGGCGTACCCTGCAGGCCGACCACGACGGCCGGGATCGACGGACCGGCTTCGGCAATCTGCCGTCCCGCTTCGTCGTACATGGCGCGCACGCGGCCCCACTGCATGCCGGCCAAAACGATGTCGCCCTTTTTCAGGCAGCCGCTCTGAACCAGTACCGTGGCAACCGAGCCGCGACCCTTGTCCAGTGTCGACTCGACCACGGTGCCGCGCGCGCGGCCCTTGGCCGGTGTGCTGAGCTCGAGAACCTCGGACTGCACCAGGATGGCGTCGAGCAGGTTGTCGATACCCATGCCGGATTTCGCCGACACCGGGATGACCTGGACGTCGCCGCCGTATTCCTCGGGCACCAGATCGTGCTGCAGCAGCCCCTGCTTGACCCGTTCCGGATCGGCATCGGACTTGTCCATCTTGTTGACCGCGACAATGATCGGCACCTTGGCCGCCTTGGCGTGGTTGATCGCCTCGATGGTCTGCGGCATCACGCCGTCGTCGGCGGCGACCACCAGGATCACGATATCGGTGATCTTGGCGCCGCGGGCACGCATCTGGGTGAAGGCCGAATGCCCCGGCGTGTCCAGGAAGGTGATGATTCCCTTCTTGGTATTCACGTGGTAGGCGCCGATGTGCTGGGTGATGCCACCGGCCTCGCCGGAGGCGACCTTGGTGCGGCGGATGTAATCCAGCAGCGAGGTCTTGCCGTGGTCGACATGGCCCATGATCGTCACAACCGGGGGACGGATGAGCGCTTCGCCGGCGTTCGGATCGATCGAGACCACTTCGGCCTCGACGTCGCGCGCGCCCGATTTCTTGACCGAATGGCCGAGTTCCTCGGACACCAGCACCGCGGTGTCGTGGTCGATATTCTGGTTGATGGTCACCATGACGCCCATCTTCATCAGCGCCTTGATGACTTCCGGTGCCTTGACCGCGAGTTTCTGCGCCAGTTCGGCGACCACGATGGTGTCGCCGACTTCCACCTCGCGCACCACCGGTGCCATCGGCCTCGAGAAGCCATGGTCGCGGCCGCCACGCTGCGGCTCGGGCTGCGACGGGCGACGATGCGGCTTCTTCTTGTTGTTGCGGCGCGCATGGTCGCTCAGGTGCAACTGGTTGGCGGCAGGCACCACCGGCTCGGCCTCGTTGCTGCCGACTTCGTCTTCCGCGGTGATGACGCGTGCCACCGGTGCGCGCTTGGGCGCGATCTTGTCCGGCTTGTGCCCGCGCGGCTTGTCGTCGATCTCGGCGCGCGCGGGCGGCTTCTTCGGCTTGCTGGCGTCGGTCTTGGCGCGCTCTTCCTCGGACTTGCGCTTGGCTTCCTCGGCGACCAGGCGCTCGGCTTCTTCGGCCGCGCGGCGTTCGCCTTCCTCACGCTCGCGCTTGCGCTGTTCTTCCAGTTCGCGCTGGCGTTCCTCGTCGGCGTGGCGACGCGCATCGGCGTCGCGACGGGCGATGTCTTCGGACTCGCGGCGCAGATGCGATTCGTTGAGCAGGCGTTGCGCGGCCTCGCGCTCCGGATCGTGTTCGGCCTGCTCTGCCACCGTGCTGCGCTTGACGTAGACCTTCTGCTGGCGCACTTCGACGTTGACGGTCTTGGCGCCACGTCCGGGTCCGCCGGTCGGCACCGTGAGCTCGCTGACGGTCTTGCGCTTGAGCGTGATCTGGCTGGGTGCCTTGAGATCGGCCTTGGCCTTGCCGTGCGACGAGCGCAGGTGTTCCAGCAGCGCGATCTTCTCGGTCGCGCTGACTTCCTGCTGCACGCCGTTGAACTTCATGCCGGCCTCGGCCAACTGTTCGAGCAAGCGTTCGGGGCTCACGCCCAACACGTTCGCCAGCTTTTCGACGGTCACTCCTGCCATGCGCTTCTCCAAATTCAGCTTCGACCGCGGCTCATGCGCCGCGTGCCGTGTCGTCTCAGGCCTGGTTGTCGCCCGCGAACAGCGGTGCGCGCGCAGCCATGATCAAACTGGCGGCGCGTTCCTCGGTCATGCCCTCGACGTCCATCAATTCATCAGTAGCCAGATCCGCCAGGTCGTCGCGCGTGCGAATGCCGCGGCCGGACATGGCATAGGCGGTGGCTTCGTCCATGCCTTCCACGTCGAGCAGCGACTGGTCCGGGCGGTGCTCGTCGAGTGCCTCTTCCTTGGCGATCATCTCGGTCAGCAGCGCGTCGCGCGCACGGGCACGCAGTTCCTCGACCAGATCTTCGTCGAACTCGTCCACATTCAACAGCTCGCCGGCGGGCACGTAGGCCACCTCTTCGACGCTGGTGAAGCCCTCGCGGACCAGGATCGCGGCGATTTCCTCGTCGACCTGCATACGTTCCTTGAACAGTTCCAGCGACTGCGTCGATTCGGCTTCGCTCTTGGCCTGCGCCTGCGCTTGCGTCATCACGTTCAATTGCCAGCCGGTCAGCTTGCTGGCCAGGCGCACGTTCTGGCCGCCACGACCGATTGCCTGCGACAGCTTGTCCTCGGCAACCGCCAGATCCATGGCGTGCTTTTCTTCATCGACCACGATCGACTGCACTTCGGCCGGCGCCATCGCGTTGATGACGAACTGGGCCGGGTTGTCGTTCCACAACACGATGTCGATGCGCTCGCCGTTGAGCTCGTTGCTGACTGCCTTGACGCGCGAACCCTGCATGCCGATGCAGGCGCCGACCGGATCGGTGCGATTGTCGTTGGCGCGCACGGCGATCTTGGCGCGGTCCCCAGGGTCGCGCGCCGCGGCCATCACCGTGACCACGCCCTGGCCGACTTCCGGCACTTCGAGCTTGAACAGTTCCATCATGAATTCGGGGGCAGTGCGCGACACGAACAGCTGCGGCCCGCGCGCTTCGGTGCGCACGTCGTAGAGAATGCCGCGGATACGATCGCCGGAGCGGAAGTTCTCGCGCGGAATCACGCGCTCGCGCAGCACGATGGCCTCGGCGTTGCCGCCAAGATCCAGGTAGATGTGGCCGCGCTCGATGCGTTTGATGATGCCGGACACCATGGTGCCCAGCTTGTCCTGGTACTGATCGACCACCTGCGCGCGCTCGGCCTCGCGCACCCGCTGCACGATCACCTGCTTGGCGGCCTGGGCGGCGATGCGGCCGAATTCGGCGTTGTCGATCGGCTCCTCGATGAAACCGCCGATCTCGACGTTCGGGTCGGTCTCGAAGGCCACCGTCTGCGCCACCTGGCGTTCCGGGAACTCCAGTTGCGCGTCGTCGGCGATCACTTCCCAGCGACGGAAGGTCTCGTAACTGCCCGTGCCCCGATTGATCGACACGCGGGCGAGGATGTCGCCGCCGTGCTTGCGCTTTGCCGCCGAGGCCAGCGCTGCCTCAAGCGCATCGAAGATCACTCCGCGCGGCACGCCTTTTTCATTGGCGACCGCATCCGCGACCAGCAGCATTTCCTTACTCATGTTTCTTTCCTTTGCGAGAGGAACGCGATGGCGATGCCGGCTCGAAGCGCGGCACCAACTTCGCCTTTTCGATATCGGCGATGGCCAGACTGACCGCGCCGGTGTCCAGTTCCAGTGTGACCTTGTCGCCTTCGACACTGGCGATGCGGCCCTGGAAACGACGCCGGCCGGCAATCGGCAGTGAGGTGGTGGCGCGCACGTCCGAGCCGACGAAGCGCGCGTAATGATCGGCGCGATACAGCGGTCGGTCGAGGCCGGGCGACGACACTTCAAGGGTGTAATTGCCAGTGATCGGGTCATGCACGTCGAGCAGCGCGGAAACCTCGCGGCTGACTTGCTCGCAGTCATCGAGCGTGACCGGACGTTGCAGGTGATCGATGTACAAGCGCAGCAGACCGCCTGCGCGCGAGAGCGCCAGTTCGGAGCCCCACAATTCGAGTCCAAGCGCCTGCACCGTGGGGCCGAGCAGTTTCTCGATTTCCGCCTTTCGCTGTGCAGCCATGCAACCCCGGCCTGGGTAAACTTCGGGCAACAAAAAAGCCTCCGAAGAGGCTTTCTGTCGAAAACCATTGGTAGCGGGGGCAGGATTTGAACCTGCGACCTTCGGGTTATGAGCCCGACGAGCTGCCTGACTGCTCCACCCCGCACCAGAAGCTGACCATAGTAGCGTGGGGTGGGTGGGATAGCAAGAGCGGTTGACGGTTTCGGTTGTCGGCTGGAGAACATCGCGCGCAAGCGCGCTCCTACAAATCCTGCGTGGACTCGCGGCAACCTTGTAGGAGCGCGCTTGCGCGCGATGCTACCAACAACCAACCGACGCCGACAACCGTTGCGGCCTGACCAGCCGCAACCCGCGACCGGCAAACGCCGCTAATATCTCCGGCTGACTATCTCAACCTTGGAGCAGATCATGACTTTGCGCGTTGGTATCAATGGCTACGGCCGAATCGGTCGCAACATCATGCGTGCCCTGTACGAATCGGGTCGGCAGAACGAGATCCAGATCGTGGCCATCAATGACCTGGGCGATGCCGCGACCAATGCCCATCTCACGCAATACGACACCGCGCACGGGCGCTTTGGTGTCGAGGTCGGCGTCGATGGCGATTCCATGGTGGTTGGCGGCGATCGCGTGCGCACGCTTGCCGAACGTGATCCGTCGAAACTGCCCTGGGGCGAACTGGGCGTCGATCTGGTCATGGAATGCACGGGCCTGTTCAGCAGCAAGGCCAAGGCCGGTGCGCACCTGGCTGGCGGCGCCAAGAAGGTGCTGATCTCGTCGCCCGGTGGCAGCGATGTCGATGCGACGGTGGTCTTTGGCGTCAATCACCACACGCTGCGCGCCGAGCATACGGTGGTCTCGAACGCCTCCTGCACCACCAACTGCCTGGCACCGCTGGCGATGGTGTTGCACCAGGGCATCGGCATCACCCACGGCCTGATGACCACGATTCACGCCTATACCAACGATCAGGTGCTGACCGACGTCTATCACTCCGACTTGCGCCGCGCGCGCTCGGCCACGATGTCGCAGATCCCGACCAAGACCGGCGCCGCCGCTGCGGTCGGCCTGGTGCTGCCGGAACTGAATGGCAAACTGGACGGCTTCGCCATGCGCGTGCCGACCATCAACGTGTCGGTGGTGGACCTGAGCTTCGTCGCCGCGCGTGCCACTTCGGTCAAGGAGATCGATGATCTGGTCGGTGCTGCCGCTGCCGGGCCGTTGGCCGGCATTCTCGGACTCAACCGCAAGCCGCTGGTTTCGGTCGATTTCAACCACGATGCACGCTCTTCGATCTACGACGCCACCCTGACCAAGGTGATGGGTGGTACGCTCGTCAAAGTTTGTGCCTGGTACGACAACGAGTGGGGCTTCAGCAATCGCATGCTGGACACTGGACTGGCGATGATGCGCGCCTGACAGATCGCGACTCGACGCGCTTTGCGCTGCGTCAAGTCGCGCCAGTACGGAAGAAGGCAGAACGGCGCCTGCGGGCGCCGTTCGTCGTTTTGGCGCGCGGCAATCGATGCTGCACTGCACCATAAGTGCTTGTTTCAAGCGTTAGTTTTGTGTTGCGTTCGATTGACGGCTCTACTTATCATCAGTCCGTCTCACCTCCGTCCCGAATACCGAAAAGGAATCCGCGCATGCACCTCCAGCGGCTCGTCCCACTGGCAATCGCCGGTCTCCTGTTGGGCGCCTGCTCCGGCAGCAGCAACAGCCCGCGGGCCACCCCGCAACCTCCCGCAACGAACACCAATGGCACGTTCGTCAGCGGCATCATGACCGCGCGGTTCGACCCGACGGCAGCGGTGATCCCGTTCCCGAACAATCTGTTGAGCCAGGGCTCGCGCGACCTCACGGTCAACGCGCCGGTGGCCAATCCGGCCAATTTCGGCGATCCGGCGGTCGCACTCAACGCGCTCGACGGCTTCAGCACGACGGCGCCGTGGACCATGTCATACACCGCTGCGCTGGCCCCGGCGTCCCTGGTGGGCGGTTCGACGGTACGCATGTTCGAAGTCCAGATCGTCACCTCGGGCGCCGCCACCGGTGCGGTGCAGCGCGTGGTTCGCGAACTCGCCTCGCCGGCTGAATTCGTGCCCGCCGTGGCCACCACCGACGCCACTGGCCGCACGCTGGCCATCGTGCCGACCAAGCCGCTGGAAGAGCTCAAGTCCTACATGGTGGTGGTGACCAAGGGTGTCACCGACACCGCGGGCAACAATGCGACGCCCGACCAGACCTATTTCCTGGCCCAGCGCACCACGCCGCTGTCCACGGGAACCGGTACGGCCTGTCGATCGCTCGACCCGTTGCTTCCCAACAGCACCGCTTGCGCCCTGGAGCCGCTGCGTGGTTTGACCAACACCTTCGAGGCCGCCGCGGCATCGGCTGGTGTGGTGCGCAACGACATCGTCGTCTCCTGGGTCGCCAACACCCAGGGCGTGACACCGTCGCTGCGCGCGCTGCGCACGCTGACGCGCCCGGCCACCACGCGTTTTGCCCGCACCGGGCTGACCACTGCGGCTGCCGGCCTGCCGCCGATCGCCGACATCTACATCGGTACGATCGACCTGCCGTACTACCTGAAGGCACCGGGTCGCGGCACGCCGGCGAATCCGCCGACGGTAGTCCTGACCGGCTTCTGGGAAGCGGCCCCGAATGGCTACGTTCCCCCGTTCAATGCGCTTGGACTGGATCCGACTTCGACCAACGTCACGGTAGCCAATCCGTTCCCGGTGGTGCGTTCGACGGAAACGGTGCCGGTACTGGCCACCATTCCGAATGCCGCGTCGGGTCGCACCCGTCCGGCGACCGGCTGGCCGGTGGTGATGTTCCAGCACGGCGTCACGCGCAATCGCTGCGACATGCTGGCCATCTCGGCAACCATGGCGCAGGCCGGTTTCGCCGTCATCTCGATCGATCAGCCGCTGCACGGCGCATCGCCGACCTCAACCACCGACGCTTGCCGCCCGTTCTACATCGGCAACACGCCGTTCGCCCAATTGGGTGCTCGTGAGCGCACTTTCGATGTTGACCTGATCAACAACGCTACCGGCGCCGCAGGTGCCGATGGCGTGGTCGACGCGACAGGCACCCATTTCATCAACCTGCAGAGCCTGCTGACTTCGCGCGACAATCTGCGTCAGGCCGAGACCGACCTGTCGGTGGTTGCAGTGTCCATCCCGACCATGGATCTGGATGCCAACCAGGTGCCGGATTTCGATGGGTCACGGATTGTCTTTGTCGGTCAGTCGCTCGGCAGCATCGCCGGTATGCCGTTCATGGCACTCGAGCCCACCGTCAACCTTGGCGTGCTGAGTGTTCCGGGCGGTCAGATCGCCTACTTCCTGAATGGCAGCCCGACTTTCGGACCGCCTATTCGTGCCGGTATCTCCGCAGGTTCCGGCATTCCGCAGACCGATCCGCGCTTCCCGGGCACGCTCGGTCAGTTCCTGTTGATCACGCAGACGGTGATCGAGTCGGCTGACCCGATCAATTACGCCCGGCTGACCACCAGCGAGCGCATCCTGCTGCACGAAGTGGTCGGTGGCGGCACCTCGCTGCCGGATCAGGTGATTCCGAACACCGTTGCCGGCGCGCCGCTGGCCGGCACCGAACCCTTGATCGCCTACATGGGCCTGACCACGCTGACCGGTTCGGTCTCCAACCCGAATGGCGTGCGCGGCGTGGTTCGCTTCATCAAGGGCGATCACGGTTCGCTGCTGTCGCCGGCATCCTCGCCACAGACCACCGTGGAGATGCAGACGGAGATGGCGGCAATGATGGCCACCAACGGCACCCAGGTTCCGATCACCGATACAACAGTGATCCGCACGCAGTAATGCTCTGGACGCGAATACCGGATTGACTATGGAGATCACAATGAAGCTCACCGGAACCCCCCGCGCGCCGAAGCACCGCGTGCTGACGACGGCCGTGATCGTGGCGCTTGCTGCGGGCGCGACACCAGCAATGGCCTACGATTACACCAATGGCGAATTTTCGCTGACCACGTCGAATACCTTCAGCTATGGCGTGCAGTCGCGCGTTGAAGAACAGTCGGAAGACCTGATTGGCAAGGCATATCTGTTCACGCCGGTACCGCCCTCGGCAGCACTGCCGAGCGGTATCCCGTTCCCCGCCGCATTGCCCAATTCGGTTCAGCGTACGCTGCCGGGCCGCTTCTCGGTCAACAGCGACGATGGCAACGTCAAGTGGGACAACGGCGATGTGTTCAGCAACGCCATCAAGTGGACCGGCGAACTGGGCTGGCAGTATGGCGAGACCTGGGGTGGCTTCATGCGCGCCACCTCGTTCTACGACTACGAGAATCAGCGTCGCGATGACATCTCGTCCCTGGCCAAGCAGAAAGTCGGCAAAGACACGCAGTTGCTCGACTTTTTCGTCTACGGCAACTTCAACATGGGCGAGGTCGATAGCACGGTACGCGTGGGCCGGCAGGTGGTCAGCTGGGGTGAAAGTACTTTCATCCAGGGCGGCATCAACGTCATCAACCCGATCGACGTGTCCAAGTTGCGTGTCGCCGGTGCCGAGCTGAAGGAAGCATTCCTGCCGATCGACATGCTGCACGCGAGTTTCAGCTTCAACGAGAACCTGTCGATCGAAGCGCTGTACATGATGGAGTTCGAGACCACCGAGCCGGAACCGTCGGGTACCTATTTCAGTGGCAATGACATCGCCGCACTGGGCGCGGAATACTTGATGCTGAGTTTCGGTTTGGTGCCGCAGCCGATCGATTTCGGCTCCTGCCCGGCAATCCTGGCCGGCCAGAATCCGCTCGGCCTCGATCCCTTCACACTGGCCATTCAGCGGACCGGTGCTTGCTCTGCCGCGGTGGCGCGCGATCCCGATCGCTATGCCAGCGACAACGGCCAGTACGGCTTGGCGATGCGCTATTTCGCGCCGGAGCTGAACAATACCGAGTTCGGTCTGTTCTATTTGAACTACCACAGTCGCGTACCGGTGTTGTCCGGCATCAGCGTGACCAACTCGAACGCCAATTCGGCGCGCTATTTCGCCGAATATCCGGAAGACATCGAGCTCTACGGCTTCAGCTTCAACACGACGCTGGAGGCTTCGGGCATCGCCCTGCAGGGTGAGCTCAGCTATCGCCCGAACGTGCCGTTGCAGATCGACGATATCGAATTGGTGATCGCCGCGCTGAGCCCGCTCAACACGCTGATCCCGCAGCCGGTCAACCGCTTCATCAGTCAGCTCGGGTCGTACGGTCCGGGTGAGTACGTGAAGGGCTGGGAGCGTCACGAAGTCAGCCAGTTCCAGTTCACCAGCACCAAGGTGTTCGGGCCGGGCAACTGGCTTGCCGCCGACCAGATATCGACGGTGGCGGAGTTCGGCTTCACCAAGGTGTGGGATCTGCCGGGCCAGGACGTACTGCGCTACCAGGGTGATGGCACGGACACCAGCGGTGGTCCGGACTTCCTGACCGGCGCCTTCCGCAACCCGATCACGCTGACCGATGGCTTCCCGACGCCGTTCTCGTGGGGCTATCGCCTCGCGGCGCGCGCGGATTACAACAATGCCTTCAGTTCGCCGTTCACATTGTCACCGCGTTTTGCGTTCGCCCATGACGTCAATGGCACCACGCCGGGACCGGGCGGCAACTTCATCGAGGGACGCCAGTCGCTGACCCTCGGTGTCGAGGCCAATTACCTGAACGAGTGGTCGTTTGACGTCAGTTACACCCGCTTTTCAGGGGCAGGCAACTTCAATCTGATTCACGACCGCGATTTCGTGGCCTTCACCGCACGTTACGCGTTCTGATCTTGTCGACAGGAGGGGAGAGCATCATGACTATCCGCAAGGTGCGCCTGCTAGGCGCGATTTTCGGCCTGTCGATAGCGGCTGGGTTGCAAGCGGGTGTACCGCAAGCCCAGGCCGATCGACTCGGTGCTGATTTGACGCCGATGGGCGCCGAAAAGGCCGGCAACAAGGAAGGCACCATCCCGGCGTGGGAAGGTGGCATCACCAAACCGCCAGCCAACTACAAGCTGGGCGATTTTCATCCGGATCCGTTCGCCGCCGACAAGGCCGCGCTCACGATCAACCAGGGTAACTACAAGGACTACGCCGCCAAGCTGTCGGTGGGACAGCAGGCGATGTTCGCGAAGTACCCGACGTTCCGGATGGACATCTATCCGACTCGCCGCAGCGCTGCATATTCTGACCGCATCTATCGTACGACCAAGGTCAACGCGGTCGCGGCGAAGATGGTCGGCGAGGGCGCCGGCGTCGAGAACGTCGCCGAAGGCATACCGTTCCCGATTCCGCAGGATGGCTTTCAGGTCATCTGGAATCACAAGATGAAGTATCGCGGCGTCGGCGTGAAGCGCTGGGCGAATCAGGCCGCGCCGACTGCCAACGGTTCCTTCATCCCGGTGCGCATTCGCGAGGAAGTCCTCGGTCTGTACTGGAAGGAAGGCAACACGATTGCCGATATCAACAACGTCCTGACCTATTTCTATCAGGAAGTTCTGGCGCCGGCACGCCTGGCCGGCAGCGTGCTGCTGGTTCACGAGACGCTGAATCAGGAAGCCCAGCCGCGTCAGGCCTGGGTGTACAACCCTGGCCAGCGCCGTGTCCGCAAAGCCCCCAACGTGGCCTACGACAATCCGGGTACCGCGTCGGACGGCTTGCGTACCAACGACATGTTCGACATGTTCAACGGCGCTCTCGATCGCTTCGACTGGAAACTGGTCGGCAAGCGCGAGATGTATGTGCCGTACAACGACTACAAGATCCACGCCAAGGGTCTGGACTACAAGGACATCATCAAGCCAGGGCACGTAAACCCGGATCTGATGCGCTATGAACTGCATCGCGTATGGGTGGTTGAAGCCACTTTGAAGCAAGGCTTCCGTCACATCAACAAGCGCCGTACCTTCTACCTGGATGAAGACAGCTGGCAGATTCTGATGGTCGATCATTACGACAGCCAGGAAAAGCTGTGGCGCTTCAGCGAAGCCGCGGTGATCAACTTCTACGATCAGCCGGTGCTGTGGACGACGCTGGAATCGCACTACGACCTGAAGTCCGGGCGCTATATCACCTCGGGCATCGACAACATGGAAACCGTTGTCGACTTCTCGTCCCAGGCTACGCCGGAAAACTTCTCACCGCAGGCCTTGCGTACCCGCGGCGTTCGCTGATCGATAGCTATCGCGGCGCCAGCCGGGGACCGTCGTCCCGGCTGGCGTTTGCGTTTCAGGGGGTGCCATCCGCGTTGAAGCGGGTGTGAGGCAGCCCTGTCCATGAACCTGGCCGATTCGAGGGGAAGCGAATGAGGCATCGACCCACCGGCGACTGGCACAAAATGCCGATCGCCATCCTTTTTTCCCTGGCTCTGGGCTCTGCCGCAGTTGCGCAGGACGCGGCGCCCGCAGCCGCCGAACCGGGCGCGCTGAGCGCGAGCCAATGGCCCGATCCAGCGACCGCGCCTGCCGAGATCCTCGATATCGGGCGCATTCAAAGCTCACTCCTGCTCGACGGAGCCAATGCACGGGATCGCGCGGTCATCGTCGGCGACCGCGGACATGTGCTGGTGTCGGAGTCGCGCTCGGAATGGCGTCAGGTGCCGGTTCCCACGCGAACCATGCTGACTTCGGTTACCGCGATCGACAATTCGGTCTGGGCCGTCGGACACGATCAGGTCATCATCTACAGCGCTGATGGTGGGTTGACCTGGACACTGCAGAACAGCAGCGCTACGGCAGATGGCCCACTGCTCGACGTCCTGTTTCTCGACGCTCAGCGCGGGTTCGCGATCGGCGCCTACGGACAACTGCTGTCGACCACGGATGCCGGGGCAACCTGGTCGGCGCAGCTGATCAGCGACCGTATCGGCGGCAGCGTGAGCAAGCCGGCAGCCGATACGACGGCCGATTCCGAATTGCCTGCCGACGAGGATTCGGAGCTTGCCAGCACCGACATCGGTGAAGACGAGGGCGACCCGCATCTCAACGCGATTGCGCGCACCAGTACCGGCCTGCTGATTCTCGGCGAGGCGGGTGCCACCTTCCGCTCGACCGACGATGGGGCCACCTGGACACGCGGCAATCTTCCCTACGAGGGTTCGATGTTCGGGGCGGTGGCGCTGGATACCAATGCGGTGGTGGTCTTCGGACTGCGCGGCAATGCCTTCGCCACGGACGATCTGGGCCTGACCTGGCGGCGCCTTGAGACCGGCACTGAAGCCAGTCTGCTCGGCGGCGCGCCGGTGCAAGGTGGGCGGGCAGTGATTGTCGGAGCCAGCGGAACGGTGTTGCTGTTGCCAGCGGGCTCGGATCAGTTGCGCGGCTACACATTCGCGGCTGGCGGCGTCATGAGCAGCGTGCTGCCACTCACCGAGACTGAGTTTCTCACCATCGGCGAGAACGGTCTCGCCCCTTACCAGCCGAATTGAGCGGGAGTTAGACCATGGCAGGTTTTGGATCGGGCGCGGATCATCCCGGCTATCCGACGCTGGAACGCATCATTTTCGGCAATCGCGGTGTGGTCTTGGCGATATTTGCGCTGATCACTCTCGGCTTTCTGATGGCGGCCAGTCAGTTGCGTATCGACGCCGGCTTTCGCAAGCAATTGCCGCTCCAGCATGAGTACATGCAGACCTTTGTCGACTACGAGGCCGAATTCGGCGGCGCCAATCGGGTTTTCGTGGCGCTGATCGACAAGAGCGGCAACATGTTCAACAAGGAGTTCTTCACGGCGCTGGAAGCAGCGACGGAAGGCGTCAAGGCGATCACCGAGGTCGACCCTGCGCGCGTGCGCTCCGTGTTCACTCCGAATACGCGCTTCGTCGAGATCGTCGAGGGCGGTTTTGCCGGTGGCAACGTCATTCCCGCGGACTTTTCGACAACGGTGGAGGGCTTCGATCCGAAACCTGAAGAATTCGAGATCATCCGCACCAATATCGTCAAGGCCAATATCGTCGGACGTCTGGTGGCCAAGGACTTTTCGGGTGCCATGGTCCAAGCCGAACTGATCCCGGAGACGGCCGCGCCGGGTGGCAAACTCGACTATCAGGCTATCGGCAACAAGCTCGAGGCCATCCGTACCGAGCTCGAGAAGGGCAACGTCACGGTCCACATCATCGGCTTCACCAAGGTGGTCGACGATATCGCCGACGGCGCGCGCTCGGTGGTCTACTTCTTCCTGGCGACGATCCTGTTCACCTGGTTGCTGCTGTTCATCTATTCGACGTCGTTCAAACTGGCGTCGCTGACGGTCCTTGCCGCCTTCATCGCCGTCATCTGGATGCTGGGGGCTTTGCGCCTGATGGGTTTTGGCATCGACCCGATGAACATGTTGACGCCCTTCCTGATCTTTGCGATCGCGGTCAGTCACGGCGAACAGATGATCAATCGCTATCGCGGCGAGATCTTCTTCGGTGGGCTGGAAGAAGGCACTCCCGAAGAGCTGCAGCATCGCAAGGGCGTCTCCCCCGAGGAAGCCGCACAGCGCGCTTTCCGGCGCTTGCTGATTCCCGGCTCGGTCGCCTTGGCTGCGGGTTGCATCGGTTTCGGCACGATCCTGTTGATCCCGGTCAAGATGATCTTCGAGCTGGCGGTGACCGCTACCGTCGGCGTGTTCTTGACCATGTTCACCAACCTCATCCTGCTGCCGATCCTGCTGTCGTACACGCGACTGTCAAATCTTCCGCGCAAGCGAGCCTATCGCCTGCGGCAGATCACCGCGTTCGATCATATCTGGTCATTTCTGACCCGTTTCAGCCGGCCCGGAACGGCGGCTGTCGTGATCATTCTGGGCGCGTCGACCTGGTTCATTGCGCACAAGCACGCTGACAAGATGATGGTGGGCGATGCCGGGGAGGGCGTTGCCGAATTGCGCCCGGAAGCGCGTTACAACCAGGATGCGCGCCTGATCACGGAGCGTTTCGCATTGTCCACCGACATCATCAACGTCATTGCCGAGGTCGGCCCGTTTGCCTGCACCGAGAATTTCGCGGCGATGGAAACGATTGATCGCTTCGCCTGGAACATGCAGAACGTCCCCGGCGTGCAACAGGTGATTTCGCTGGCCAACGTCGGCCGCATCGTGACAGCCGGGTACAACGAAGGCAGTCTGAAATGGCGAATCTTGCCGCGCAATACCGAGGTGATGCGCCAGAGCTTGTCGAGCGTCGAGACCGACTCGGGCTTGATCGACACGCCGGAGTGTCGGGCGATGCCGATCATCATCTTCACGGAGGATCACAAGGCGGAGACCATCATCCGAGTGGTCGATGCGGTGAAGAAGTTCCGCAGCGACAACCACGCTTACGACATCAACTTTCGCGTCGAGCGCGCCGCTGCCGAAACCGCGGCCACGGAAAAGGGCGAGGAATTCCGCACCGACCAGGTCAATCTGCGACTCGCAACCGGTAGCGTCGGTGTCGCAGCGGCGATCAACGAGACCGTCAGTGCGCTCGAACAGCCGATGCTCTACCTGCTGTACGCGGCGGTGTTCCTGATGTGCATCCTGAGCTTCAAGAATCCGCTCGCGGCCGCCTGCATCGTGTTGCCGCTGGTACTGGTGACGGCATTGGGCGAAGCGTTGATGGTCGAGTTGTCGATCGGCCTGAAGGTCAACACCTTGACCGTGGTGGCGCTGGGCGTCGGCATCGGCGTCGACTACGCGATCTACATCTTTGCCCGGATGCGCGAACTCATGCAGCAGGGCAAGGGGCTCAGTCAGTCCTACTTCGAGGCGCTGAAGACCACCGGCATCGCCATTTTCTATACCGCGCTGACGCTGGCGGTGGGTGTGGCCACGTGGATCTTCTCAGAGCTGAAGTTCCAGGCCGACATGGGGCTGATGTTGACCTTCATGTTCGTCGTCAACATGGTCGCCGCAATTGTCTTCCTGCCGGCCCTTTGCCGCTGGATGCTGCGTCCCTTCGAGAAGTCGGACTGGGTGCCGCCCAAGTCCTGAAAGCCGCGCGGCTCCCGCCCGTTTCGGGCGGGAGCCCAAGCAGAACCTGACCGGGGGCGTCGCAGATGCGGCGCCCTTTGCGTTTGCATCGCTGCGCTGAAGTTGTCTGCCCGGGCCCGTTGGGTGTGCCCCGGTCGTCGCTGACGCTGCGCTGGTTCGCGCAGCGAACCCCTGGATGCAGGTCAGGTTGGCCGCGTAGCGGCCCACGCGACAGTGCCCAGAGTCACGTAGTCTGCTGCGCAGACAACGTGACCTACTTTCAGATACTTACGGTATGTTCGGTGAGAGTCCCGGTCGCCCCTGTCGGTGCGCTTATTCGCGCATCGAACCGCGCGACGTAGGTCACGTTGCCCGCGTTGCGGGCTACGTGACAGGCACTTCGATGTCACGTAGGCCTGCGGCCAACGTGACCTACTTTCAATGGGTTACGTGATGTTCGGTGAGAGTCCCGGTCGCCCCGGTCGGTGCGCTTATTCGCGCATCGAACCTGTGGGAGCGGATTCATTCCGCGAAAGCTCTCGCGGAGTAAATCCGCTCCCACATAAGAATCAGATACTTACGGCATGTTCGGTGAGAGCGAAAGGCTTCGCACGGGGCGCTGACCCACCAAGTCGGTTCACTGTTCCGAGCGACCGAAGATCGGGACCAGAGCCCACAGCTTGGAAAACGAGAAGCTCGAAGCGACCTTGCGCACCGAGCGTTGCGCCGGATCGACCACTTCCGGCTCCGCGACCGGTGTTCCCCGCACGGCTTCGCGACCGCCGAAGCCATCCTTGCCCAATCGCGCGGATTCCAGGGCCAGCCGATCCCAGCGCAGGAAGTGGGATTCGGGAACCAGGATCCACTCCATGCTCGGCATGTTGCGCCCGAGCGGGTCCCAGTAACGTGCGCCGGGCAGGGCGGTGGCCTGCAGGCGCACGCGACCGCGCAGGCGGAAAGCGACGCCCTCGAAACAATAAACAATGAACGCGTGTCCCTTGATCAACGCGCAGGGCTTGCCGTAGAGGTAGCCCACGGAGGCCTCATGCGTGCGAACCAGGTAGTCGCAGATCGTGTCGTAGCGCGTGCG
The DNA here is from genome assembly GCA_016717705.1 of Rhodanobacteraceae bacterium. Classification (GTDB taxonomy): domain Bacteria; phylum Pseudomonadota; class Gammaproteobacteria; order Xanthomonadales; family SZUA-5; genus JADKFD01. The sequence continues at coordinate 23,531 of JADKFD010000013.1, forward strand.
CGCGTTTGCCATAGGTACCTCCCCAAGTCCGGATCGTAACGCAAAGGGACAAAGAATTTGAGGGTACGACGCCAATATCAGTGCCGGACTTCGCCCGCACGGTGGAATACTCCGGCGTATGGACTACGAATGCTGGCTATTGGGCGACTCTGCGCTGCTGCTGCGGTTTGGCGGTGCAGATGTGCGCAGCGCGAATGCCAAGGTCCACAGCGCGGCAGCGTCGCTGGCTGCGGCGCGGCTCACCGGGGTCCTCGCCATTGCCCCGAGTTATGCCGCGTTGGCGCTGACGCTGGACCTGGTGGCAGTTGACCGTGCCGGCGGCGTGGATTTGTTGCAGCTGCGGATTTCCGAAGTACTTGCTGTGAGCGCCTGCGCGCAGGCGCCGGCCGGTCGCGAAGTCGTGATCCCGACGCATTACGGTGGTGCCGACGGGCCGGACCTGGACGCGGTTGCACGGCGCGTCGGGCTCAGCAGCGCCGAAGTCGTCGCGTTGCACAGCGCTGCGAGTTACCAGGTGGCGATGATCGGATTCCAGCCGGGCTTTCCCTACTTGCTGGGTTTGCCGGAGCAACTGCAATTGCCGAGGCGTGACAGCGTGCGCGCGCAGGTGGCTGCGGGGTCGGTGGCGATCGCCGGGGCGCAGGCGGGGATTTATCCGAGTCCTTCCCCCGGAGGTTGGCATCTGCTCGGACGTACAGCGCTGACTCTGTTCGATCCGGGCGCAGCTGCACCGTCGCTGCTGCTGCCCGGCGATCGGGTGCGTTTCGTGCCGGTACGCTGACGCGTGATCGAGATTTCGCGGATAGCACCGTTGAGCGGCGTCCAGGACGCCGGTCGTGGGCAATGGCGAAGCCTGGGTGTGCCCCAATCCGGTCCCCTCGACGCATGGTCGCACGCCGTCGCGAACGTGCTGGTGGGCAATCTTCCGGATGCTGCAGCGATCGAAATCGGCAGTGGACGAACACAACTGAGATTCACCGAAGCGGCGCTGATCGCCATCACCGGTGCGCGCACGCCGGTGACTGCCGGCAGCGTGTCCTTGCCGCTGTGGCGGCCCTTCGCGGTGGCAGCCGGCAGTGTGCTGGCGATCGATCCGCCCCTGCTTGGCGCGCGCAGCTATCTGGCCGTGGCGGGTGGACTGACCAGCGAACAGGTCCTCGGCAGCCGCAGCGCACAGATGCGCGGCGACGGCTTTCCGGGCCTTCTGCGTCGCGGCGATTGCCTTCCGTTCATGCCATCGGCGATCGAGAAATGGCCCGTGCTGGCGCCTGGAACGCGCGGGTCGGCGCCGCGGATAGCGCCCTGGTGGGCCGATGGCGAACCCTTGCTGGACCTGGAGGCGCATGCGGGTCTGCGCGTGATCGACGGTAGCGACCTGCACTTGCTCCAGGATCGCCGTGCGCTGTACACCCAGACCTTTGAGTTGACCGCCGGGAGCAACCGGATGGCGGCCGCGCTGCACGGGGAGCCGCTCAAGATTGCCGCATCCGCTTCACTGACCAGCGAACCCGTGGTGCCGGGGACCGTGCAACTGCCGCCCGATGGCCAGCCGCTGATCCTGTTGGCCGAAGCGCAGACGGTAGGCGGCTATGCGCGCATCGCGCACGTGGCCAGCATCGATCTGGCGCGGCTCGCACAGCGGCGACCGGGATCAGTGATTCGCTTCGAACCGATCAGCATTGCCGCGGCCCAGCGGCTCTGGCTGTGGCGGCGCGAGCGCCTGATGCGGCTGCGGATAGCCGCGCTGGCGCGCTTGCAGGGCAAGCGGTGAGTGGTGAGTAGAGAATGGTGAGTAAAACCCGGCGCGGTTGCTGCAGCGACGCAGGCGTCGCGAGCGTTGGGCGACGCAGCGCTCGCTCTGGACCGCCACCAACCATCGAGGCGATGATCGTTGTCCTGGAGCGGGGTGGCCGATGCGCGATCGCTGTGATCTGAACGCGGACCTGGGCGAGAGCTTCGGCGCCTGGCGCATGGGCGAGGATCAGGCGCTGTTGGCGCAGATCAGTTCGTGCAATATCGCCTGCGGTTTCCACGCCGGTGATCCACTGACCATGCAGCAGACGGTGGCGGCCGCGCTGCGCTGCGATGTGGCGATCGGCGCGCATCCCAGCCTGCCGGACCTGGTCGGTTTCGGCCGCCGCGAGATGCGCATCGCCGCCGATGAATTGCAGGCGCTGACGCTGTACCAATGCGCCGCGCTGAGTGGCTTCGTCCGCGCTGCGGGTGCGCGCATGCAGCACGTCAAACCGCACGGCGCGCTTTACGGCATGCTGGCGCGTGAGGCACAACTGGCGCGCGCATTTGTCGTCGCCGTGGCCGGTCTGGATCGCACGCTGGCGATTTTTGGCCCGCCCCAGGGCGCCTTGCGCGACGCCGCGCACGCCGCCGGCCTGCGCTATTGGCGCGAGGGCTTTGCCGATCGCGGGTACCTGCCAGAAGGGACGCTGGTGCCGCGCGATCGTCCGCATGCCTTGCTGGCGCTGCCGGTTGCACGCGAGCAGGGCCTGAAACTGGCACGAGGCGAGCCGATCTGCGCCAGCGACGGCAGCCCGTTGCAACTGGAGATCGAAACCCTGTGCCTGCATGGCGATGGCGCCGAGGCCCTGGAACTGGCGCGACAGCTGCGCAGCGACCTCGATCAGGCCGGCATCGCCGTGCGCGCACCGTGAGCGCTGCCACGTGGTGGGCGCTGCTGCCGGTGGCCGTCGTCGTGCTCGGTTTCGCGTTGCGCCAGCACCCGGCGCGCGTCGTGCTGGTAGCCGCGCTGAGCGCCGGTCTGGTCGGCGGGATGGGCGTGGTCGGCCTGCTGGAAACGCTGGGGAGCGGCTTTCTCAGCGTGCGCTACCTGCTGCTGATCGTGCTGGCGCTGCCGGTGATAGCCCAGGTCGAGGCGCATGGTCTGCGCGCGCTGGCCAGGCGCCTGGTCGGCAGTTGGCGCGGTGCGCGTCCGGGGCGCCTGTTGCTGGGCTATCTGGCCCTGCGCCAGGGCTCGTCGGCGCTCGGCCTGACCAGTCTGGGTGGCCATCCACAGATGGTGCGGCCGCTGGTGGCGCCGATGGCGGAGGCCGCGGCGGAACAGGAGCCCGGCGGCGCCGATGCGAGCGAGCGCGAGCGCACGCGCGCGCTGGCGGCAGCCACCGACAATGTCGGACTGTTCTTTGGCGAGGACCTGTTCCTGGCGTTTGGCGCCGTGCTGCTGATGCAGGCCTTTTTTGCCGAGCGCGGCGTCGAACTGGCGCCGCTGGAAATCGCGTTGTGGGGCTTGCCAACGGCGCTGCTCGCCTTCCTCATCCATGGCGTAAGACTGCTCTGGCGCGATCGCCAGCGGGGTCGGGCATGACCCTGATGCCGCTCTACGTGCTGCTGGGCAGCTATTTCGCGCTGATCAGCTGGCGCGCGGCGCACGACCGGCTGCGCCCGGCCGCTGCCGCGCGCAGCGCTTTCTTCGGCATCCTTGCGCTGCTGTTCCTGATCGGCGACCTGCTGCCGCTGCCACTGGCGGGCATGCTGGTGCTGGCGCTCGCGGTGATCGCCGGCTGGGGATTGCCGCAACAGACGGCAGCGCCGACATCGCCGCAGGAACAGCATGGCAGCGCGCGCCTGCTGCTGCCGGTGCTGGCGATACCGCTGCTCACCATCGTGCTGACCTTGTCCCTGCCGCACTTCACGCTCGCGGGCGTGGCGTTCACCAAGCAATCTGCGGCGCTCTATGGCCTGGCCTGTGCCTGCGTGATTGCCCTGGCCCTGGCGTTGGCGATCACCCGCAACGAGCCGGCGGTGGCGCGCTGGCCCGCGGTGGCGATCTGTTGGAGTCGATCGGTTGGGCCGTGCTGCTGCCACTGCTGCTGGCGGTTCTCGGGACGCTGTTTGCGAAAGCGGGCGTGGGCGATGCGCTGGCGCAGGCGATCGGTCTGCTGATGCCATTGGATGTGCGCTGGGTGGCGATACTCGCCTATGGCCTGGGCATGGCGCTGCTCACCATGGCCATGGGCAATGCTTTCGCGGCCTTTCCGGTGATCGCCGGTGGTATCGGCATGCCGTATCTGGTGTCGCTGCATGGCGCCGATCCGGCGCCGATGGCGGCGATCGGCATGCTGTCGGGTTATTGCGGCACGCTGATGACGCCGATGGCGGCCAACTTCAATCTGGTGCCGGTCGCGTTGCTCGATCTCACCGATCGCAACGCCGTGATCCGCGCGCAGATACCGACCGCCCTGCCGCTGCTGGCGGCCAATCTCGTCCTCTTGGGGTTGCTCTGCTTCCGATGAAAGCCCAGGTGCTGCTGACTGGTTTCGAACCCTTCGCGGGCGATGCCCGCAATCCGTCGTCGGAGGCGTGCGCACTGCTCGACGGCAGCGAGTCGCGCGGCCACCGGGTGCGCAGTCTGTGCCTGCCCACCGCATTCTCGGCGGCCGCACTGCAACTGCTGCGCGAGATCGCACGCAATCCGCCGGCGCTGGTGATCGCCACCGGCCTCGCCGGGGGGCGCAGCGAAATCACGCCGGAGCGCTTCGCCATCAACTTCGCCGATGCGCGCATTCCCGACAATCGCGGTCGCCAGCCGCGCGAGCGCACGCTGGTGCGCGGTGCACCGCTGGCCTATGCCAGCACGCTGCCGGTGTCGCGCATCGTCGAGCGCCTGCGCCGGGCCGGCATTCCCGCTGCGCCTTCGCTGTCGGCCGGCGCCTTCGTCTGCAACGAGCTGTTCTTCCGCCTGCGCCATGCGCTCGAAGGCAGCAAGGTTCGCGCCGGCTTCATCCATCTGCCCTACGCCAGCGAGCATGTCGTCGATCGACCTGGATTGCCGAGCTTGCCACTGGCCACGCTGGCCGAGGGGCTGAGGATCGCCGTCGCGGTGTCCCTGGCCTGATGCCCGGGCGCAGTCCCAGGGTGTGGCGACAGTCGCGCCGGCGCGCTTGCGAGTGCCTGCGGAGTTTGCAGGCACCCTGGGCGCGTGGCGAGGCGCCCGTGTGGCAACATAGAACGGTCTGATGGCGCTTTTCCCAGGAGGAGCTGGCAATGGCGCGGTTCCCGACTACGCGCTGGAGCGTGTTTACTGCGGCGCGCGATGACCCTGCCGCCGCGCGCACCGCGCTGGAGCATCTGTGCCTGGCGTATCGCCCGGTCGTGCTGGCGGTGGTGCGCCGACGGTTAGGCGCGAATGCGCAGGCGGAAGACCTGACGCAGGCCTTTTTCACCGCGATGATCGAGCGCCGCATCGAGACCCAGGCAGATCCGCTGCGCGGGCGCTTCCGTACGCTGCTGCTGACCGCGCTCAACCGTTATCTGCACAACGCGCAGGCCGCGCGCATGGCCGTCCGTCGTGGCGGCGATCAGGTGCATGCCGACATCGATGACCACGCCGGCGCGATTGTCGATGCCGAGCCCGATCCAGAGGGCGTGTTCCTCCGCCACTGGGCGCTGACCGTGATCGAGCGTGCTCTGGCGGCGGTGCGCGCGGAGACCGCTGCAGCCGGCAAGGGCGCGCTGTTCGATGCCCTGCGTGATTATCTGGTCGAAGCGCCCGACAGCGACGACTACGCCCGCCTGGCGCTGCAGTTCGGCATGCGCCCGAACACGCTGGCAGTCGCCGTACACCGCTTGCGCCAGCGGTTGCGCGCCAGTGTGCGCGCCGAACTCGCCGAAACGGTCGGTTGCGACGACGATGTCGACGCGGAATTGCAAGTGTTGCGCGGCGCGCTGGGAGGCGGGTGGCGGCGAGTGGAGGGAAGGGCAGCCGCCAGCACCGGCCTGTAATCGACGCGGCCGCGCCCGGTAGCAGATGGACGATCGACAGCCATCCATGGGGGATGCATGCCGGAACCATCGCAGCAAGGCGAAGCGGCCAACTCGGCCGAGATGTTCAACCACACGCGCTGGTCGCTGGTCGCCGCAGTGCGCGAGAGCGCGCCCGACGGCAACCGCAATCCGCTCGAGGAACTCAGCGCCAGTTACTGGTTCCCGGTCTACGCCTGCATCCGCCGTCATGGTCACGCGCCGGCCCTCGCCCATCGGCTGGCCGGCCGCTTCTTCAGCGCATTGGCCGGACAGATCCGTGAGCAGGCGCCGGCCGGCTTCGGTCGCTTCCGGGTATTCCTGTTCGATCGCCTGCAGCGCTTCCTGGGGGGGATCGGCGATGAAACGACCGTGGCGATCGACCCTGCGATGGCAGCGGAAATCGATGCCCTGGAGCAGCGGCTGGCGAGCGAGCACAGCGGCAATTCAGGACCGGATTTTGCCTTCGAACGCAGTTTTGGCCTGCAGGTACTGGCGCGCAGCCGCGAACGCCTGGCCGACGAGACCCGGCGCAGCGAACGTGGCGCGATGTACCAGCGTCTGGCGCCGTTCCTGACCGTTGAACCACCACCCGGCGCGATGGGTGCACTGGCCGCCGACCTTGGCATCGGCACGCTCGCGGTACAGGTGGCGATCAAGCGCCTGCGCCAGCGCTTCCGCGAACTGGTCGAAGCGGAACTGGCGGAAACGGTGACCAGTCCGGCCGAACTGGAGGCCGAACGCGCGGCGCTGCTGCGCGCACTGGCGGGGGCGCCATGAGCCTGCCGGCGACCTCGGTCAATCCCGGTGCCGGCCCGTCGCTGCAGCCCGAAGTGGCGGCACTCGCGCAACTGGCATTCGCCAGCTCGACGCCGGCCGCCACGCGGGTGGCCGCCGGCGGATTGGCCGCAGCCTTCGCTACCGCCAGCGCCGATGCGCTGGATCTCGACCTCAGCGATCCCGAGCAGTGCCATTTCGGCGACTACACGCTGCGCGCCAAACTCGGCCAGGGCGGCATGGGCGTGGTCTACCGCGCGCAGCAGCATTCGCTCGACCGCGAAGTCGCCGTGAAGCTGCTGGCGGCCGGACCGTGGGCCTCGCCCGGCTTCATCGAGCGCTTCCGCCTGGAGGCGCAGAGCGCCGCGCGCATGCAGCACCCGAACATCGTCACCATCCACGAGATCGGCGAGCAGGATGGGCTGCCGTTCTTCTCGATGCGCCTGGTGCGCGGACAGTCGCTGGCCGAGCGGGTCACGCGCGGCGGCGCGTTGTCGGCTCGCAATGCGGCGGCGATGTTGCGCACCGTGGCCGAGGCGGTCGACTACGCGCATCGCCTGGGCGTGTTGCACCTCGACCTCAAGCCCGGCAACGTGTTGATCGACGAGCAGGGCGAGCCGATGGTGGCCGACTTCGGTCTCGCCCGTCGGCTGGAAGAGACGCTGGCGGGGGTGGAAGAGGTTTCCGGCACGCCGAGCTACATGGCGCCGGAACAGGCCACTGCCGGCGGCCGCATCGGCGTCGCCACCGATGTCTATGCGCTCGGCGCCACACTGTACGAGGCGCTGACCGCGCGGCCCCCGTTTCGCGGATCCACTGCGCGCGAGACCCTCGAGCAAGTGGTCCGCACGCTGGCGCCGGCGCCGCGCATGTTCGACCGTGCGATCCCGCTGGATCTGCAGGCAATCTGCATGCGCTGTCTGAGCAAGGATCCCGGCCGCGCGCTACCCGAGTGCACGCGCGTTGGCCGAGGACCTGGGCGATTTCCTCAAGGGACGCGAGGTCAAGGCGCGTCCGCTGAATCGCCCGCAGAAGTTGTGGCGCCTGGTCCGTCGCGAGCCACGACTGAGCGCGCTGGTGACGCTGTTCGTGGTGTCGCTGCTGGTCGGACTGCTGGGCACCACGGCGCAGTGGAATCGCGCCGATGCCAATGCCACGGATGCGCGCGAGCTTGTGGGGCGAGCGGGCGCAGGCTGCCGAAAGCGCGCTGGACGCCGGTGATGGCTTCCATGGGTTGCATGCGCTGGTCAGCAACCTCAGGGGAAATGGAAGCCTCCGGCAGCGATGCCGCGGCGATGGTGGAACGCCAGCGCATCGGCACTCTGCTGGCCAATGCGCCGCAACTGGTCGACCGCATTCCGATCGAAGCCGGACAGGTGATCACTTCGGTGGCGCTGTCGCCGGATTCCGCGCGCGTCGCGATTGCGACCCATTGGCAGGATGGTCGGCGCAGTGTGCGTCATTACGAGATTGCGAGCGGGCGCGAGCTGTGGTCGACGTCCACCGACGGTCTCACGCGCAATCTGGCGATGGCGCAGGGTGCGCCGCATGGACGGTTGCGTTTCAGCGCCGATGGCGCGCGGATCATCGTCAGCCTGATGCAGCAACCGGTGTTCGCCGCGCCCGGCACCGCCGACGAGATCGCGCTGGACGCGCAAACCGGCCGCGTGCTGCAGCCAGCCGAGTTGCCGTCGGGACACAGCGACATGGTCTACGACGACAACGGCAGCCGCGCCATCGTGCGTGCGCGCACCAATCCGTCGTTGCGGTTTCCCGACCGCTTCCGGTTATCCCTGGTCGACGGATGGCAACCGGTTGGTCCCTGGCACGACGACGCAGCGAGCATGTGGCTGTTCGCGCCGGACGGCGGATGGCTGCTGCGCACGCTCGACTTCGTGCGCTTCGAGGCGGTCGATTTCGGCACGCTGGCACCGCGCTGGTCGCTTCAGCTCCCCGAGGGCCAGATGATCCGCGCGTGGCGTTTTGCGCCGGATGGCAGCATCCTGGCACTGGGTGCGCTGGATGGCAGCGTATTGCTGGTGGACGTCGCCAACGGTAAGACGACCTCGCTGCCATCGGCCCCGTGGACACCGTGCGCTGGCTGGAGTTCGATGCTGCCGGTCGCACGCTGGCGGCACTGTCGGAAACCGGTACCGTGGTCGCCTGGGACCTGGCGACGCGGCGCCCGCGCAGTGCACCGATACTGGCCAGGGAGGTCATCGAACTTGGCCGTGTACGGCTGATCGACGACATGCTGGCGCTGGCCGACGGCATTGCGATCGCCACCTGGCAACTGCCGCCGCTGGGGCCTTTCGACAATCAGGCGGTGCCGGCGCCGGCGCGCGTGCTGGGTCGCCGACCTTTTTCTGCGCATTCCTTCGACGTTGATCCGCAGCGGCGCCTGCTGGTTTCCGGCGGCGCCGAGGGCGCGCTGGGTATCTGGCGCCTGCCGCAGGCGGTGATGATGGATGCGCGCGCCGCGCCGCTGCCGCCGGTCGCACAGGGATTCGATGGTACGCGCGTGGTCGCCGTCGATGGCCCGCGCGTGCGCATCGTCGACGTCGCCAGCGAGGCCGATCGCGCGCCACCGTTGGTGCATCCGCAGAATGTGGATTTCGCCGAATTGAGCTTCGATGGTCGCCTGCTGACGACCATCGCCGGTCGCACGCTGCGGGTATTCGATGCCACCAGTGGTGAGCTTCGCGGCCAGCCGATCGTGTTGCCGGAAACACCCTTGCGGGTGGATCTGGCGCGCGCGGCACCCTTGCTGGTGCTGACCATCGGTCTGAATTCCGACGGCAAATTCCTCGAGCGCCTGTACAGGCGTCGACCTGGACCGCGTCGAGCTGCGCGATCACGCGCCGCCGCTGCCGCAGTACCTGGCGATCTTCCGCGTCGACCCGCAGGGGCGGTACCTGCTGGTTGCGTCAGGCTGGGAACCACGCATCGACATCGTCGATCTCGACGGTGGTCCGAAGTGCGGCTCGCTCGAGCCGGAGGGCGCCAACGCGATGACCGACCTGGCGATCGACGCGGCCGGCGACGTCGCCTGGGTGCACATGAGCCCGGGTCGGCGCCGCGCCGCGGTGTTGCGCTGGGACCTGAAGAACTGCAGCGTGACCACCGTCGCGGAAGCTGCGCATCTCGGGTTGGACCCGGCCCTGCTCGCCCGCGGCGACGGCGTGGTCTTGCACCGCCATCTCGCCAACGGGCTCGCGCTGTTTGGCCCGGAAGGCCCGCGAGGACGGGTGGCAACGCTGCCGGCCGCGCGCAGCATGCCGCAGCTGACGCTGAGTGCCGATGGTCGCCGTGCCGCGGTGGCAACGCGCAATGCGGTGCAAATCTACGACCTCGCACAGGGCGAGCGCCTGAGCGCGCGACTGACCGCGCCGCTCGGTGGCAACGACGGCATTGCGCGGCTGGCGTTCTCGCCGGACGGCACGCGCTTGCTGGCGCGGTCGATCCATGGCCGCTGGCTGACCTGGTCGCTGCCGGCAAGCAAGCTGGCGATCTCTGATCTCGAGCAGTTGGCGCTGGTGCTCGATCCGGCAACGGCTACGCGTGAACTCGACGCCGTTGAGCGCGATGCGTTGCGCGCGCTTGCGCGCCGCGCGGTCTTGCGACGGTTGCTGCCGCCGCGGCAGGCCTGCCGCCGGTACAGCTGGCGCCGGTAGCCGCCGCCGCCATCGATCCCCGCTTTGTGCCGCTGGACCTCGGGGCGGCGGTAAATGTGAAATTGAATGGCCAGGGACCGCGGATGGCTGCACAGGGCGGGGAACTGGTCACGCTGTCGCGCGGGCCGCATCGGCTCGGCGGCATCGACTGGAAGATCGATGGCGGCGTGCAGCTGAGTGGTGGCGGGCCAGCGATCTCGCTGCATCCCACCCATCCGCAGAGCGCCTGGGTGGCGGTGCCCGGGGTGCCGGCGCGCCGGGTTCACGTGCTGATGTTGGTCCATATTCCGATGCCACCGAACGCACCGCCGCGGCGTGCCGCTCAGGTGCTGCTGCGCCACAGCGATGGTCGCGAGAGCACCCTCGAAATCATGAGCGTACGCGACGTGGTGACCAACTGGCAGCCGGACATGGCGGCGCCCAGCGCACGCGTGGCCTGGATCGGCTCACAGCCGACCGCGCTGCGCAGCGGCAGTGGTGGCGGCTTTCTCTTCTCCTACGTCTACGCCGTGAGCCTCGACCTGCCGCCGGGCAGCGCCCCGGTCAAAGGGCTGCAACTGACCATCGGCGATGGTCCGATGGAGGCGCCGTTGTTTTATGCGGTAACGCTGGAGGTCGATCCGGCCGGGGAGGGCGTGCGATGAGTCGGATGGGTCAGGGCAAGTGTTCTGTGGCAGGCGGGAGGGCACGGGGCAGGGGAAGGCACTCGCCCCTCTAGGTGCCCGAAGAGCTGAACCAGAGACGGCAACCATCCGGCTTCCTCCGTGCCCTCGTGCCCTCGTGCCCTCATGCCCTCCCTCTCCTCAGCCCGGCTCTCGGCGTCGCCTTTCCCGCACGCCGCCGCGGACGCGCAAGACGCTCCCGCCACCGACACCCTCGCGCGCGTCGAAGTGGTCGGCTCGCGCATCAAGCGCGTCGATGTCGAGAGTTCCGAACCGGTGATCGTGCTCGAACGCGAGCAGCTGGAGCGCAGCGGCTTGATGAGTGTCGGCGACATCCTGCAGGACCTCACCGTGCACGGCGCCGCGCTCAACACCACGGTCAACAACGGCGGCGACGGCACCACGCGCATCGATCTGCGCAACCTCGGGCCGCAGCGCACGCTGGTGCTGGTCGACGGGCGTCGCTGGATTCCCGGCATCGACGGCTCGGTGGACCTGAATTCGATCGCGCTGGCGGTGGTCGAGCGCATCGAAGTGCTGAAGGACGGGGCGTCGGCGCTGTATGGCTCCGACGCCATCGCCGGGGTGGTCAACATCACCACGCGCAAGGACTTCGATGGCATCGAGGCGCGTGCCTATTACGGCGAGTCCGGGCACGGCGACGGCCGCATGCAGAGCTACGACGCCAGCTTCGGTGCGGCCGGCGAGCGCACCCGCGTCAGCGCCAGCCTGAGCTACCTGAAGCAGGCCGAGATCATGGCCGGCGACCGCGTGATCTCGGCGGTGCCAGTGTTCGGGCTGCCGCCCAACGACACCGCCGCCGGCGCCAGTGCATTCACCCCGAATGGACTGATCGGATTCGGCGCGCGCGGCTCTTGTCCCTACGACCCGAGCGGCAACTACCCGGGCAACGGCGTCTGCCCGCGGCCCGGCAATCGGCCGCCGTTCCAGAACCGCAGCACCTTCGACCCGGCCAGCGGGGGCTACCGCCTGTTCGATCCGCGGGGCGATGGCTACAACTTCGCCCCGGAAAACTACCTGCAGACGCCGCAGCGGCGGGTGGCGGCATTCGGCAATCTGACCCACGCGCTCGGCGAGGACACCGAGTTCAGCCTGCAGCTCTACTTCAACGAGCGCGAGTCGGAGCAGCGGTTGGCGGCGAACCCGATCATGGTGGGCGCATTGCTCGGCGGCGCCAGTCGCATCACGGTGCCGGCAAACCACGTCTACAACCCCTTCGGCCAGCCGGTCACCGGGCTCGCCATCCGGCCCGGCGGGGCGGCGCGGCTGTTCTCGCAGGACGCCGACACCAGCCGCGTGGCGGCAGGCCTCGACGGGTCGCTGGAGTTTGCCGGCCGCCTGTGGCTGTGGGACGCCGATCTGGTCTACGGCAACTATGAGCTCGACGAGTTTTCAAGCGGGCTCAGCGACATCAACCGTTTCGCACTGGCTTTGGGACCCTCGTTCCGCGACAGCGCCGGCATTGCGCGCTGCGGTACGCCCACGGCGGTGATTGCCGATTGCGTGCCTTTCGACGCGTTCCGAGGGGAAGATGGCGTGACCCCGGCGATGCTCGACTATCTGTATTACACCGGCACCGATACGACGCGCACGCAAGCCTGGAACTACCATCTGGGCCTGAGCGGCGACCTCATCGATCTGCCCGCCGGACCGCTGGCCTTTGCCGCTGGCTACGAATATCGCCGCGAAGAAGGCGAGCAGAGCTTCGATGCGCGCCGCGCGGCGCTGGAGAATCTCGACAACAACGACTTCGGCGGCGAAGTCGTCGCCAACGAAGCCTACCTGGAACTGGCACTGCCGCTGCTCGATGGCGCGCCGGCCGCCGAGTTGCTGGAAGCGAGTTTCGCCGTACGCCAGTCGCACTACGACGCTTTCGGCGACGTCAGCACCTTCGAGGGCGGCCTGCGCTGGAAGCCGGTCGACCAGTTGCTGCTGCGCGCGAGTTACTCCGAGGGTTTTCGCGCGCCGATCGTCCCCGATCTGTATTTCCCGGGTTCCGAGTCGTTCACCGGGTTTCCGGCCGATCCGTGCATCGACAGCAACCAGCCGACGCCGGAGCAACGCGCCAATTGCGTGGCTGACGGCGTGCCGGGCGGTTCCTATACGCTGGAGATCGGCAACTACCGCATCGTCGGCGGTGGCAATCCGGACCTGCAGCCGGAAACCTCGACCAGCCGTACGCTCGGTTTCGTCTGGAACCCGGAGACGCTGCCAGGTTTCGACCTCAGCCTGGACTGGTACCGGATCCATGTCGAGGACGCGATCTCCCCGGTCGATCCCTTCGAGCTGCTGACCTACTGCGCCAACGCGGCGGTTCCCGAAGCCTGTGCGCGCACCCAGCGCGATGCGCGCGGCGAACTCATCGAAGTGGACGGGCGCCTGCTGAACTCCGGCGGACTCAGCGTCGAGGGCTATGACCTGAGCGCCGGTTACCGCATCGATACCGACGCCGGCCGGTTCGAACTGATGTGGGATTCCACCTACTACAGCGAATACGCGTTCGAGGTGCCGCGCGGCTCCGGTGAACGTTCCGCGGTCGGCCACCTGTTTTTCCTCGAACCGGGATTCCGCCTGCGCTCGAACCTCGACCTGGCCTGGCAGCGCGAGGCGTTCAGCGCGGCTGTCGGCATCCGTTATTACTCCGGGCTGGATGAGGCGTGCCTTCCCGCCGCGGCCACCGCCGGACTGTGCAGCAGCCCGGACATCGCCAGCCCGGTGTTCAACGGCGGGCCGGAGAACCATCTCGGATCGCGCACCTACGTCGATCTGCAGGCGGGATGGAATTCGCCGTGGCAGGTGCGGACGGTGGTCGGCGTGCACAACGTCTTTGATCGCGATCCGCCAGTGGCGTATTCGGGAATTTCCAACTCCTTCGATCCGAGCTATCCGATTCCCGGCCGCTTCTGGTACCTGCAGTTGATCTTCAGTTATTGAGGCGAAAGTGTCGCAATCGACCCCGGGAACCTGCCGTCGCGCAAGCTCGCCGCGGGGCACGGAGGGTAGCTGCGCGGGGCTTTGGTAGGCCGGTGTATCGCGCAGCGATTCACCGGCGGGGCTTGCGGCAAGTACCCGGTGAACGCGCTCCGCGCGTACACCGGGCTACAGGCTGGCGACGATCGCTGCCTCGTCGACGCCGTCGACGATCTCGGCGCGGCCGATGCCGCGCCACAGGATCAGGCGCAGGCGGTCGCTGAGCGATTTCTTGTCGAGGCGCATCAGCGCGACCACGCGCTCAGGGTCGGCATTGTCGGGGCGCGTCGTCGGCAGACCGAGACGGGTCAGCAGCAATCCAAGGCGCTCGGCATCGCTACGGTCGGCCAGGCCCAGCGCGGCGCTCAACTGCGCCGCCATCAGCATGCCGATGGCCACCGCTTCGCCATGCAGCCACTGGCGGTACTCGCCGATGGTCTCCAGCGCATGGCCGTAGGTGTGGCCGAAGTTGAGCAAGGCGCGCTCGCCGGTCTCGCGCTCGTCGCGCATGACCACGCCAGCCTTGTGCTGGCAGGAGCGCAGCACGGCCTGCGCGATCAGCGTCTCGTCGCGCGCGCTGAGGCCATCGGCATGCGCTTCCAGCCATTCGAAGAAGGCGAGGTCGCCGATCGCGCCGTACTTGACCACCTCGGCGAGGCCGGCGCGGTATTCGCGTTCGGGCAGTGTGCGCAGGGTGGAAATATCGGCCAGCACCAGGCGCGGCTGCCAGAAGGCACCGACCAGATTCTTGCCCTGCGGCAGGTTGACCCCGGTCTTGCCGCCGACCGAGGAGTCGACCATCGCCAGCAATGTGGTGGGCAACTGCACGAAATCGATGCCACGCATCCAGCAGGCGGCAGCGAAACCACCCAGATCGCCGATCACGCCGCCGCCGAGGGCGATCAGCGTCGCGTTACGCTGGGCTCCGAGTTCAGCCAGCGCTTGCCAGACACGCGAGGCCGAATCGATGGACTTGTGACGTTCGCCGTCTTCCAGCAGCAGTGTGCCCCAGCGTAGCCCTTCGAGCGCAGCTTCCACTTTCGCCGCGTGCAGCGGGGCGACGGTGGTATTGCTGAGCAGCAATGCCTGGCGCCCGCCGATGGCTTCGCGCAGCAATTCGGGCTGGTCGAGCAATCCGGGGCCGATACGGATGCGATAGGCGCGTTCGCCGAGCGCGACGTCGAGTTCATGCGCGCCCATCGATGGCCTCCGGGATGCGGGCTGGTGGAGAGGGCTGCCAGCAGTTGCGCAGCGCAGCCGTGGCGCGTCGGGCGGTGGCGCCAGGTCCGGCGCGGTCGGCCGGGATCACCAGGTCGGCCAGTTGCCGGTAGAGCGGATTGCGCTCCTGCGCCAGTTCGCGCAGGCGCTGACCGCGGTCGGGCGCGCGCAGCAGCGGCCGCGAGGTATCGCGCGCCAGACGTTCCAGTTGCAGTTCGATGGGCGCTTCCAGATAGAGCACGAAGCCGTGTTGCGTCAAAAGTTCGCGATTGACCGGCGCCAGCACACTGCCGCCGCCAGTGGCCAGCACCACGCCATCGAGTTGCGTGGCCCGCGCCAGTGCGGCGCTCTCGCGTTCGCGGAATGCCGCTTCGCCCTGCAGTTCGAAGAGCAGTGGAATGCTGGTGCCGGCCTCGTCGGCGATGACCTCATCGAGGTCGATGAAGCGCAGGTTGAGCACTCGCGCCAGACGCTTGCCGACGGTGCTCTTGCCGGCGCCCATCGGGCCGATCAGGTAGAGATTGGAGGAGGATTTCATCGATCCGATGCTAGCCTGAGTCGCGCCGCCGATGCGCGGCGACGGTCGCGCGGGCTGTGCTCGGTGCCGCTCGGCCCTTCTTCACAATCCATCGGTTAGAATTGCCGGCTTGGTTTGCTCTGATCAATCTCGCGAATGGTCCGCTTCTTCCTGGTGTTCATGGGTGTGCTCTCGGCGCTGTTCTGGTTCGAGATTTCCAAATTTGGCGAAACCCATTTCGTTTTGCCGTTCACCGACGCGCTGGCACAGCTGAGTGCCTGGATCATCAAGCTGTTCGACAGCGATGTTCACAGTCACGGCAAGATCATCCAGAGCACCGCGAACGGCTTCGCGGTCTCGATCGAGCGCGGCTGCAACGGCATCGAGGCGGTGATCATCCTGATTGCGGCGCTGGCGGCATTCCCGTCGACCTGGAAGCAGAAACTGGTCGGTTTCGGCGTCGGCTTCATCGCCATCCAGTTGCTCAACCTGGTGCGCATCATCAGTCTGTTCTACATGGGCCAGTGGAGCATGGTCTGGTTCGAGTGGTTCCATCTGTATCTGTGGCAGGCGCTGATCATCATCGATGCTCTGGTGGTCTGGCTGCTCTGGTTGCGCTGGATCTCGCGTCAGGCGCGCGTCGCGTCGACGCGGCCGGCCGCGAGCTGATCGGTCGGCGCGCCGCCCATGCGAGCGCGTCGAGTCCTGATCGCTGGCTGTGGTGATCTTGGCGTCTGCACCGCCGGTTTCCTCGGTACGGCAACTGTCCATGGTTTGCGGCGATCGGTAGAGGCGCTGCCGCCGAATATCGTGCCGATCGCGGCCGACCTGCTCTCGGGTGCCGGTTTCGCCGAGCTTCCCGCCGGCATCGACACGCTGATCTACGCCCCGACGCCTGCCGCGCGCACCGAGGAGGCCTATCGCGCCATCTATGTGCATGCGCTGGAACGGCTGTTGGCGGCCCTGCCGAGCCCGGCATCCCCACTGCGCCTGATCTATGTCTCCAGCACCGCGGTGTACGGCCAGAACGATGGCGAAATGGTTGATGAGGGCAGCGAGTGCGCGCCCACCGGCTTCAATGGCCGCGTGCTGCGCGAAGGCGAGCAACTGGCCGCGCGTCTGCTCGGCGACAGCGTCGTGCTGCGCCTGTCCGGGCTCTACGGCCCGGGTCGGCATTGGCTGCTGCGTCGCGTGCGCGGCGGCCAGGCGATCGCGCCGGGCGATCATTGGACCAATCGCATCCATCTGGCCGATGCCGGCGCCCTGGTCGGGCGCCTGGCCGAACTGGATGCGGTTCCGGCTTGCGTCATCGGCGTCGACGACCAGCCGGCAACCGAGCGTGAAGTGCTCGACTGGATCGCCGCGCGACTTGGCCTGCCATCCCTGCCCACTGTGCCCGGCCCGCCCACGGTCAGCGGCAAGCGCTTGCGCAACGATCTTTCCCGATCATTGGGCTGGCGCCCTCGCTATGCTTCGTATCGGGACGGCTATACGTCTGAACTTCCAGGAAACACCAGCCCATGAGTCTGCTGTTCGAGGCCTTCAGCCATTTTCGTGATCTGCAGGAGCGCGCGCGCGGTGCCGGTGACCCGGAGCCGACGGCGATGACGCTTGCCACCGCCAACCCGCAGGGGCGCGTTTCGGCGCGCACGGTGCTGCTCAAGGAGCTCGATGGACGCGGATTCGTGTTCTACACCAACTTCGGCAGCAACAAGGGCCAGCAGATTCTGGCGCACCCGCAATGCGCGCTGCTGTTCCTGTGGAAGACCCTCGACCGCCAGGTGCAGGTCAAGATCGAGGGCATTGCCGAGCCGGTGACCCATTGCGAAGCCGACGCCTACTTCGCCCAGCGCCCGCGCCTGTCGCAGATCGGCGCCTGGGCCTCCAAACAGTCGCAGCCGCTCGCCGACCGCGCGGAGTTGATGGCGCGCGTGCGCGAGTTCGAGCAGCGCTTCGAGGGCCAGGACGTGCCGCGGCCGCCGCACTGGTCGGGCTTCCGCGTGGTGCCGGACATGATCGAGTTCTGGTACGGCGCCGAGTATCGCTTGCACGATCGCTTGCGCTACCAGTGCGTCGATGGCGAGTGGGGGAAGCGGGCGCTGTACCCTTGAAGCCGGGACCGCGGGACCCGGGACCCGGGACCCGCAGGAGCGGGAGGACCTGGTTCGGGCTTCACGGCCCGATGCAATCGACAGAAGCTCCCGGCAGGCACGCTGTCGCCGGGTCCCGGGTCCCGGGTCCCGGGTCCCGATCAGAGTTCGCAGCCTCATGCCCGACCACTACCCCCAGCGCATCATCTGCCTGACCGAGGAACCGACCGAGATTCTCTACCGGATCGGTGAGGCCGATCGCATCGTCGGCATTTCCGGGTTTACCGTGCGCCCGCCGCAGGCGCGCCGCGAAAAACCCAAGGTGTCGGCCTTCATCAACGCGAAGATCGACAAGATTCTGGCGCTGGAGCCGGATCTGGTGATCGGTTTTTCCGATATCCAGGCCGACATCGCGCGCGATCTGATCAAGGCGGGGATCGAGGTGTGGATCAGCAACCACCGCTCGGTGGAGGGCATCCTTGCCTACACGCTGCGCCTCGGCGCCATGGTTGGTGCGGCGGACAAGGCCCAAGGCCTGGTTGACCAGATGCGCGGCGCGATCGCCACCGCTTCGGCGCTGGCGGCAACGCTGCCGCGCCGGCCGCGGGTCTATTTCGAGGAATGGGACGAGCCGCCGATCAGCGGCATCCGCTGGGTTTGCGAATTGATCCGGATCGCCGGCGGCGACGACATCTTTCCCGAACGCGCGGCCTGCTCGCTGGCGCGCGACCGCATCCTTGCCGATGCCAGCGAGGTGATCCGTCGTGCCCCCGATCTGATCATCGGCTCCTGGTGCGGCAAGAAATTCCGTCCCGACCGGGTTGCCGCGCGGCCCGGCTGGGTTGAGATTCCGGCGGTGCAGCGCGGTCAGATTGCCGAGATCAAGAGCGCCATCATCCTGCAGCCGGGTCCGGCGGCATTGCTCGATGGCTTGCCGCAGTTGTCGCGCCTGATCGCGCGGGCAGCCTGAGCCATGGACCTGTGGCTGCTGCCCTCGGCCGCTGCAATGAAGTCCCTGTCGCTGGCGGGTTTTGACCAGCTGTCGCGGCGGGCCGATGCCTTGCCGCCGGCGGAACCTGGCCTCGATGGCGTGCTGCGCGAGGCCTTCGGTTGGACCTGCGCTGCGCCGTGGGCGGCGTTGCTGGCCGGTGCCGACGGTGATTCGTCCACGCCGTGGCTGGCCGCCGACCTGGTCCATGTCCGCCCGGAGATGTCCGGCGCCCGCGTCCTCGCGCTGGCGATCGACCACGACGCCGCCGACCCCGATCTGCCGACGCTGTTTTCGGCCTTGCAGCCGTGGTTGGCCGACGAAGCCATCGAACTGGTCGCGGCCAGCGGCGGCCGGGCGCTGTTGCGCTGCCCGATCAGCCATGGCGACCCGGCGACCATCGCCCCGGATGCCTTGCTCGGCAGCGATCTGCGTGCGGCGCTGCCGCTGGACCTGCGCTGGCAGCGTCGCCTGAATGAAATGCAGATGGTGCTCGCCCAGCAGTCCTGCAACGACGCGCGCGCCGCGCGCGGTCTGCCCAGCTGGAACACCCTGTGGTTCTGGGGGCAGGGCAGTGCCGACAGCTGTCCGCCGTTGCCGCTGGTCGCTGTGTCGTCGGTGGATCCGCTGCTCGCGGCCCTGGCGCGGCATCAGGGCGTCGCGATGGTAGATGTCGACGGCCAGAGCGCAGGACCGGTATTGCGCGATCTGCGCGATCCGCGCCGGCTGGTCCGGGCTTGGGCGGCGGGCCTGCGTCCGCGCGACGCGCTGCTGCGCGGCGTCGATGGCAGCGGCTGGCGGGTGCGCGGCTGGCAGCGCTGGCGGGTCTGGCGCTAGTCGAAAGCCAGTTCTTGGTTGTCGGTTCCTGGTTGTTGGCAGCAACAGCTGGCAACCCATCATCGCGAGCTCTGGCTGCCAACAACCAACAACCAGCAACCAACAACCCGCTCCACTCACCGTCCGCGAAACTTCGCCTCGCGCTTTTCCATGAAGGCGCGCATCGCCTCGGCGAAATCCTCCGACTGCAGCAACATGCCGTTCTGCGTCGCGGCGGCGAGATTGCCGGCCTGCACGCTGGCTTCGATGCGCGCACTCATGGTGCGCTTGATGCCGGCAACCACCAGCGGCGGATTGGCGGCGATGCGGCTGGCCAGACTGCGCGCGGCCTCGAGCAGGGTGTCGCGGTCGGGCAGCAGTTGCGTCACCAGGCCCATGCGCTGCGCCGATTCGGCGTCGAAATCTTCGCCGGTCAGCGCGATCTGGCGCGCCCAGCCTTCGCCGACAATATGCGGCAGGCGCTGGATGCCGCCGAGATCGGCAACGATGCCGACCTTGACCTCGCGCAGCGCGAAACGGGCGCGCGTGCTGGCGATGCGCAGATCGCAGGCTGCCGCCATTTCGATGCCGGCGCCGATGCACCAGCCGTCGATGGCGGCAATCATCGGCAGGCGACTGCTGGCGATGGCGCCGAATCCGGCCTGCATGCGCGTAGCCTGATCGATGACACCGGCGCGGCCGCGGGCGCCGTTGCCGAGCATGGGGCCCAGTTCTGCCGCCATTCCCGGCAGGTCCAGGCCGTAGCTGAAGTGCTCGCCCGAGCCGTACACGATGACGGCGCGCAGGGCGTCGTCGGCGTCCAGTTCGGCGATGGCCAGCGGCAGCTCGCGCCAGAAGTCGGGGCCCATCGCGTTGCCGCGACCGGGTCCGAGCAACACCAGTTCAGCAACTTCCGCAGTGGGGCGATCAATACGCAGGGATGTCATCGGCGTGCCAGGTGCAATTGAACCCAGGCGACGATACCTGAGCGCAATTACTGCCAGCTGAGCGCGGGCTCAACAGCGGTATGGCAATACACGGTCGGCCGCCGCTCCCAGCCCGTAGACTGCGCCCCAGTTTCGAAGCGGAATAATCCTGGTGCGTGCCCGTCTGTTGGCCTCTGCTGTCCTCATCCTCCTGATCTCGGCCGCGCTGGCCACCAGCGTCCAGGCTGCCAGCTGTATTGGACTGGTGCTCGGCGGCGGTGGTGCGCGTGGCGCCGCTCATATCGGCGTCCTCAAGGTGCTCGAGCGCGAACGCGTGCCGATCTGCCGCATCGCCGGCACCAGCATGGGCTCGGTCGTCGGCGGCCTGTACGCGTCGGGCTACTCGCCCGACGAGATCGAGCAGATCCTGGCCGCCATCGACTGGAAGGACATCCTCGATGACGATCCGCCGCGCGCGGACTATCCGATGCGGCGCAAGAACGACACCCTGCGCTATCTGATGAAGTACCGCTTCGGCGTGCGCGACGGCTCGCTGCAGTTTCCGCGCGGCGTGATCCAGGGACAAAAACTGCTGCTGCTGTTGCGTCGATTGACGCTGCACACCTGGCGCACGCCCGATTTCGATCATCTGCCGATCCCGTTCCGGGCGGTGGCCACCAATATCGTCACCGGCGAGCCGGTAGTCTTCTCCGAGGGCGATCTGGCGCTGGCGATCCGCGCCAGCATGTCGGTGCCAGCGGCGTTTGCGCCGCTGCGCGTGGACGGTCAACTGCTGGTCGATGGCGGCATCGTCAACAACGTGCCGGCAGATATTGCACGCGCCATGGGCGCCGACCGTCTGATCGTCGTCGATGTCGGCGCGACCCTGGCCGCCGACAAGGATCTCAATTCGCCGTTCGCGATCACCATGCAGATGGTCGATGTGCTGATGAAGCACCGCACCGAAATGGTGCTGGAATCGATGTCGCCCGACGACATCAAGATCCAGCCGCAACTGGGTGATCTGGGCAGCACGGCCTTCGACCGCTCGCTGGAGGCGGTTCCGCTGGGCATGGCCGGCGCCGAGCTGCACGTGGCCGAGTTGCGCAAGCTGGCGATCTCGCCGGCCGACTACGCCGACTACCAGGCCGGCCATCGCCGCGTGGCTTTCGATCCGCCGCTGGTGGAGTTTCTCGACGTACTGAAGACGCGCAGCAAGACTGCCGGCTATGTCGAGCGTGAGCTGGAGGGTTTCGAAGGCCGGCCGTTGAATACGGCCGAACTGGACAAGGCGATCGGCGGCGCTTACGGCCTCGGCAATTACGAGCGCATCGCCTGGAAGCCGGTCGAGCGCGAGGGCAAGAGCGGTATCGAAGTCACGCCGGTGGACAAGGGCTGGGGGCCGAATTTCCTGACCTTCGGCCTGCAGATCAACGACGACTTCGAGGGTCGCAACGACTATCAACTGGGCATCGAGTACACCAGGACCGGGCTGAACAGCTATGGCGGCGAATGGCGCACGCGTGGCGAAATCGGGCGCATCACCGGACTGCGTTCGGAGTACTTCCAGCCGATGGGCGAGCGTGGCCAGTACTATGCTTCGCCGTACATCGAATACCGCGCCTTCGACCAGCCGCTGCGCGTCGACGATTTCGTCGCCTCGCTTTATCGCGTCCGTCGCAGCGTGGCCGGCCTGGATGCCGGGTATGAGTTTGCCGGCAGCAGTCGCGTTTTCGTGGGTCTCTATCGCGGCTATGGCAGCGCCAGTCTCAGTGTCGGCAACGGCGCCGTTTTGCCGGACGTGACCGACAATCTCGGCGCGCTGCGCCTGGGCTATGTGCGTGACACGCTGGACGACGCCAATTTTCCGGGGACCGGCAGTCGCGGTGAGCTGCTGCTGACCTCGCAGCTGGATGCGCTCGGCGCCAGCACCGAAGGTCAGACCGCGGATCTCACCTGGGACAAGGCGCTGAGCCGCGGGCCGAACCGCTTCCTGTTCGGCACCCGCCTGCACGCCA
This sequence comes from Rhodanobacteraceae bacterium, assembly GCA_016717705.1. Lineage (GTDB taxonomy): Bacteria > Pseudomonadota > Gammaproteobacteria > Xanthomonadales > SZUA-5 > JADKFD01. The sequence continues at coordinate 45,983 of JADKFD010000013.1, forward strand.
GTTGGGGCGAATTGAATGTGTTCGACTCATTGGCGCCGCTGGGCGGCTTCACCAATCTCTCCGGATACCATGAGCGCGAACTGCTCGGCAGCAATGCCGCGTTGTTCCGCGGCGTCTACTACCGGCGACTGGGGGACTCCGGGCAACTGTTCTCGGTGCCGGCCTTCGTCGGCGGCAGCCTTGAGGCCGGCAACGTCTACGCCGACCGCGATCAGTTGATCAGTCTCGAAAACCTGATCTACGCCGGCAGCATCTTTGTCGGGCTGGATTCGCCTTTCGGCCCGATCTTTCTTGGCTATGGCTACGCCGACACTGGCGAGAGTTCGCTGTACCTGAACTTCGGCACGCTGCTGCGGCCGCGGTTTTAGATATGCAGAGCGCCGGCCTCTGGAGTGCGCCGGCTTGCCGGCGCTTTGGATGCTCTCGTGCCTTGCGGCGCAGAAGCATCCACAGCGGTGGCAAGCCACCGCACCACTTGGTGCTGCCGATTCTGAACGACGCGCGATGCCGCACTATCTTTTTCTCCCCATCTAGCCTAAGGTTCGCGGGCTTTATTTGCTCGGCACGGTTCAACGTGACGAGGCCGCACGGTGAGTCTTGCGATCTGCCGCTGTTGCTTCTCAGTGTTCTAGTACCCCCGCAGATGAACGCATCGGCATTTCCAGATGGGAATGCTGCATCTCACCTTGCTTTGGAGTTTTACAAATGTCAGATCGTCAGGTTGGTACCGTCAAGTGGTTCAATGATGCCAAGGGCTTCGGCTTCCTGAGCCGCGCAGATGGTGACGACGTGTTCGTGCACTTCCGCGCCATCCAGGGCTCGGGCTTCAAGTCGCTGCAGGAAGGCCAGAAGGTCAGCTTCCTCGTGACGAAGGGCCCGAAGGGCCTGCAGGCTGACCAGGTGCAGCCGCTGTAAGCCAACCGCGGTCGGCTCCTCGCCGATCGCAGTTCGCCAGTTGTCAACGCTCGGGCAGGCCACGGCCTGCCCGAGTCGTTTTATGTCTTTGCCTTGGCGATGTCGTCGGTGTAGCGGACGTCGCCACCCATCTGGAGTTCTCCTGATGCTGACGCTGAGTGTGCGTGGTTTGCCGCGCAAAATGACCGAACAAGTCCTGACCGAAATGTTCGGTGCTCATGGAAAAGTGCGTAATCTGAAGATGTCGCGTGATCTGTTCTCCGGCGAGTGCCGCGGTTTCGCGGAACTGGACATGGAAGGTCACGAAGCGCGCAAGGCGATTGCCGCGCTGAACGGTTCCACCGTCGAAGGCGAGGCCCTGCGGGTCGGCCTGAAGAGCGAGCTGAAGTCGCGCCGTCGTTGAACCGGGTTTTCGGGAGTCCGCCGCGATTCCCTTGTAGCGCCGATCTTGCCAGACTCCGCGTGACTGTCGCTTCGGAGTAGGCTCATGAGATCGGCCCTGCTTTTCGCAATGCTCGCGCTGTCGCTGGGTGCCGGTTGCAGTAGTGCTCCCGATCCGGCGCCTGCCGCGAGCATGTCGGCGACACCCGCAGCGACTCACCTGGGTGCCTGGTACTGGATTGGCTCGACAAGCGGCGGGCAGACGCTGCTTGTCCTCGATCCGGCGCGCTACCAGATCGATTTTGCCGATGCAGCTACCATCCTGGTGCAAGCCGACTGCAATCGCGGCCGCGCTGCTTATTCCCTCGATGCTGGTGCATTCTCGGTCGGCCCGATCGGATTGACCCGGATGGCTTGCCCTGCCGACAGCCAGGATCGAGAGTTTCTGGCCCAACTTGCGAGCGGCACGTCGCTGAAGCCTGCCGGCAACGGGTTGAGCATCGAACTGGCCGAAGGTCGCGGCACCATGCATTTCGCCCGCGACCCCAAGTCCAGCGCGGGGGGGGGGGGCGGGGTCGGGGTCTTTCGCGCGGTGTGAGAAATGCGGGCTAGGTCCCTGGCACAGTGTCGGATGCTCTCCAGACCATCGTTGATTTCCTGAGCAGCATCGGGATCCGCGTGCGCGCGGGCAGCGTACCGGCTGATGCCTTTCTGCCCGGCTTGCGGATCGTCGATGGTGGCTTGATCTTCGACCCCGCCGCGCTGCGCTGGCCGGGGGACCTGCTGCACGAAGCCGGGCATATCGCCACCGTCCCGTCAGCGCTGCGCCCGAAATTGAACGATGCGCTGGCCGACGCACCGACATCGCCGCATGGCGGCGAGGCCGAGGCCACGGCGTGGGCCTACGCGGCCCTGGTGCACCTGCGCCTGCCGCTGCCGCTGCTGTTCCACGACGGCGGCTACCATGGAAAATCGGCCGGGCTGATCCTGACCTTTACTCTGGGTGTCTATCCGGGTTCCCATGGACTGGTGCAGGCGGGTATGGCGCTCAGCCCGGCCGAGGCCGCGCGCACCGGTGCCCAGCCCTATCCGCACCTGATCCGCTGGCTGCGCGACTGAAACGGTGCGGCTCCCTCGGACCACGATCAGCTGCTGCTGGTCGACGTCTCGCCAGTAGTCTGGATCTTGACCAGCATCACCTCACCGCCGCCCTCGAGCACGGCGCGGCTGCCGTCACCGTCGCCCTGCAGCAGCAGCGCATGCTGTTCACCCAGCCAATGGCGCTGTTCGCCCAGGCGCAGGGCAGCGTCGCCGCTGATCAGATAGATCAGCCAGTCGGTATGCAACTGGTCGAACAGCAACATGCCGCCGACCAGCGGCCGCGGCAGTACCTGCACTTCGACGCCGCCGCGTGCAGCCATGACGTTGAACACGATGGCGAACTCGCCTTCGAGCATGCCCAGTGGCGCCGGATGGCCGGGGTAGGCATGCGCGCGCATGCGCGGTTCCAGCGGCAGCCGCGTACCGTCGGCAAACGCCAATACCAGCGGGCCGCCATCGAGCAGGCAACTCCAGCGCTGATACCCGGGAAAGGCCGAAAATGGCGCACTGGCGTCGACGCGGGCGATGCTGGCGCGCCACAGGAAGCCATCCTCAGGACCGGCGCGCACGATCTCGCGGGTGCTGCCGAGACCATTGCGCCAGGGCAGCGGAGTCTGCATTTGCGGCGGAATGGCGGTGATTCGCATCCCTGGGAACCCTCCGGGAAGCTTCGCTAGCGACGGGCGAGGATCTGCGCCAGCTCGGTGCTGGTCATCAGCAGACTCTCACGCCAAGGCAGGCCGATGATGGCAGTTCCGCTGAGGCTGTCGCGGAACGCCTCCTCCTGACCCTCGCCGAGCAGATGCCGGTAGTCGACCGTGATCTCGGTATTCGCCGCAAGATCGCTGCGGGCAAACACGAAACCCAGGTGCCACAGCGCGCTCGGCTGGAAACTGTGGTTGATGTAGCACTCATCCGGCCATTCCGGCGTGGCGGTGTAGCGCTCCTCGAACCAGCGCACCGTGGCCGGAAGCAGACTCTCCGCATCAGGCAGCGCCATCAGCTCGGCCATGCTGTAAACCCGAGGGATGGCATCGGGTGCGACGATGATGCTGCCGGCGGCGACTGGCTGGTGCACGAACAGCCCCTTGCCGGCACCGGGGATATGCGAAGCGTCGACACGATAGGGCGGGAGAATCATGCGCAGACGGACGGAATTGCGGGTGCGCAGTGCAATGGGGGGGGGGGGGGGGGGGGGGGGGGGGGGGGGGGGGGGGGGGGGGGGGGGGGGGTGCGCTGCCGCTGCGGTGGCGTCCACGGCCTCTCGCGCGCAAGCGCGCTCCTGCATTTTCGACGAATCTCACGGCGCCGCCGGCTGTTACTCACCATTCACTACTCACCGTTCACTCAACAAGAAGGCCGGGCAATGCCCGGCCGTGTCGTCCATGACGCCGCTGTCGGAGCGGACTCCTGGTGCGGCGCGCGCTCTAGGGGAGTCGAGCGCGCGCCGCGGTCGACGCGATCACGCCGGCTTGACGGGTTTGGTCGGGCTGGCGGCGCTGGTGCGGATCAGTTCGCGGTTCTTTTCGACCGTTTTCAGGCCGACGCCCTTGACGTTGACCAGTTCGTCGGCGCTCTTGAACGGACCGTTCTTCTCGCGGTATTCGACGATGGCGCGCGCCTTGGCCTCGCCGATGCCATTCAGGCTGTCGGCGATCGTCGCGACATCGGCGGTATTGATGTTGACCGGTTCGCCGGCGGCGACGAACAAGGGCAGGGACAGGGCGAGGGCGAGCAGCAGCGACTTCAGCAACTTCATGAGTGTTCTCCTTGTGGTTCACCGGGATGGTGGTCGCTGGTCGACGGTGTGCCGATCAGCTGATGCACAAGTTACGCAGCCGTCGCTGCGGCGACGTCCAGAAAAATGCGCAAGGATTCGTCGGAGACTGGCGCGTCGACGTGTAGGAAAAATCCGACAGCGGGTAGACTCGGGGATTCCGCGGTTGCCCAACTGGTCGCAGCCGAGTCGCCAGGAGCAGCCCGTGTCGCAGACGCAAAAGGTGCTGGACTTCGTGTCCGAGAAGTGGGATCGCGAGATCGTTCCGCAGCTCACGACCTACATCAAGATTCCCAACAAGTCGCCGATGTTCGATCCGCAATGGGTGGAGCACGGCTACATGGCCGAGGCGATGAGCCTGATCGAAAGCTGGGTGCGCGACCAGCCGATCGCCGGCATGACGGTCGAGCGCATCCAGTTGCCCGGCCGCACGCCGCTGCTGTTCATCGAGATTCCGGGCAAGGGCGACGACGTGGTGCTGCTGTACGGGCACATGGACAAGCAGCCGGAAATGGTCGGCTGGAACGTGGGTCTGGAACCGTGGAAACCGGTGCTGTCGGGCGACAAGCTCTACGGTCGCGGCGGCGCCGATGACGGCTACGCCACCTACGCGTCGCTGACCGCAATCATGGCGCTGAAGAACAGCGGACTCGATCATGCCCGCTGCGTCGTGCTGATCGAGGGTTGCGAGGAATCCGGCAGCTACGATCTGCCGTTCTACATCAACCATCTCGCCGACCGCATCGGCACGCCGAGCCTGGTCGTGTGTCTGGATTCGGGCTGCGGCAACTACGATCAGCTGTGGCTCACCACCAGTCTGCGTGGCCTCGCCGGTGGCACGCTACGTGTGCGTGTGCTCGAAGAAGGCGTGCATTCCGGCGATGCCAGCGGTGTGGTGCCGAGTTCCTTCCGCGTGCTGCGTCAGCTGCTCGATCGCATCGAGGACCCGTTGACCGGGCATATGCGCATCGAGCCCTTGTACGTCGACATTCCCGGCGAGCGCATCGAGCAGGCGCAGGAGGCCTCGCATGTGCTGGGCACGGCGATCTACGACAAGTTTCCGTTCCTGCCGGGCATGCATCCGATGGGCCAGGACCTCACCGATCTGGTGCTCAACCGCACCTGGCGGCCGACGCTGTCGGTGACCGGCGCCGATGGATTGCCCTCGCTGATGGATGCCGGCAACGTGCTGCGCCCGCAGACGTCGGTGAAATTGTCGGTGCGCCTGCCGCCGACGATGGACGGAGAAACAGCCTCACGCCTGCTCAAGGAGGCGCTCGAGAAGGATCCGCCCTACGGCGCCCGGTTGAGTTCGAAGTGGAGAAATCCGCCAGCGGCTGGGCGGCACCGGCCACCGCGACCTGGCTGCGCGAGAGCGTCAATCAGGCCTCGCGCGAATATTTTGGCCCGCGTGCCGCAGCGATGGGCGAGGGCGGCACCATTCCGTTCATGGGCATGCTGCAGGAACGCTTCCCGCAGGCACAGTTCGTGGTCACCGGTCTGCTCGGCCCCAAGTCCAACGCCCACGGACCGAATGAGTTCCTGCATATTCCGACCGGCAAGAAGCTCACCGCGAGCATGGCCAATGTCATCCACGAACATTACGTGAATCGCGGCGGTACCCAGGAAGTGAGCGCCTGACTAAATGGCCACCTTCAAGCCCAGCTGGCTACTGTACGGTGCGACCGGATACACCGGCAGGCTGGTGGCGGCAGCTGCCAGCGCGCGTGGCCACAATGTGATTCTCGCCGGGCGCGACTCCGCAAGCTTGGGCAAGCTGGCGGCGGAACTGGGCGTGTCCTTTCGCGTCTTCGACATGGCCGAGCGCAATACCATCGACAAGGGCATGAGCGGCGTGCGCCTGGTGCTCAATTGCGCCGGGCCGTTTTCGCTGACGGCGTCGACGCTGGCCCAGGCCAGCCTGCGTACCGGCGCGCACTATCTGGATATTGCCGGCGAGATCGCCGACCACCGGGTTCTGCAGCGCCTCGACGAGCGCGCGCGCGAAGCCGGCGTGATGCTGTTGCCGGGCGTCGGTTTCGGCATCCTTCCGAGTGATTGCCTGGCACTCTTCCTCAAGGAGAAACTGCCCGACGCGGTGACCCTGACGCTGGCCTTTTGCGCCGGTGTCAGCGCCTCGCATGGCACCCTGGCCACCTTGCTGGAAAGCTTGCAGCAGAGCGGTTTTGTGCGCCGCAACGGGCAACTGGTGGCGGCCGAACCGGCCAGCGAATCGCGCACCATCGATTTTGGGCCGGGCGGCGAAAAGCGTGCGGTGCTGTTTCCGTGGCGCGCCGACGTGCTCAGCGCCGGCCTGTCGACCGAGATTCCCCACATTCAGAGCTACGCTGCCGTGCCGGTCGTGCTGCGCCTGATTCTGAAGAACCGGTCGCGCTTCGAGTCCGGTTTCCTGCGCACCTTGCTGCAGCGCTGGGTGGCGCGCGTGCCGGATGGTCCAAAGCCCGCCGCCCGCAGCAAACGCAAGAGCTGGCTCTACGGCGAAGTGGTCAATGAAATCGGTACTCGCGTACGCGCGGTGGTGGAAGGGCCAGATCCCTACGATTTCACCGTCCTGGCAGCGCTGGCGGCAGTCGAACGCAGCCTGTCGGGGCAGATGCCCGACGGTTTCGCGACCCCGGCGCAGCTACTCGGCAGCGCGCCGTTGAGCACGCTGCCGGGGGTGAGCGTGCGGGTGTTGAGCTAGGCAAGCCGGGAACGCCGAGCCCCAGCTCGGCGCGCCCGGCCAGACGGGACCCGTCAGTAATAGAAGCGCTCTTCGACGATCTGGCCATCCTTGACCGTGTACACGCCGACTTCGTCCATCTGTGTGCGTTCGCCGGTGGGCTTGAAGGTCACGTCGATGACGAAGCGCACCGCGAACTGATCGCCATTTACGTAGGGGCCGAAGGACTCGGAGGAATGCACTTCGTGGTTGTCGTACCACCATTGCCCCTTCGCTTTCACCGCATCGGTGCCGCGCACTTCGGCCATCGGACCTTCCATCGCCTCGCGGCTGACGATGTCGGGTGAGTTGAAGCGGGCTGCGGCCTCATCATGCTGGCCGGCCTTGAGCATTTCGGTAAAAGCGGCTGCGAGTTCCTTGGTGTTCATGCTGGTCTCCGGGATCTGGCTGGCGGCGAAGAGCCGACGCCGCGAAGACTAGTCCCGATTGATTGCAGGTGAATGCATCGAAATGCATTGCCATGCCAGCGTAGTGGCGGGAGCGTAGCCCGGTGTACGCGGCTTCATCGCGTTCACCGGGTGCTTGCCGCAAGTTCCCGCCGGTGAATCGCTGCGCGATACATCGGCCTACCAGAGCCCGCTCGGAATTGAATCGCTGCGTCGGTCTACTTGGCTGTCGCCACCGGCCCGAACACCGGACCGGCCTGCGCGGCGAGGTAGGCCATGGCGGCATAGGCGGCGACGTTCTGGTCGAGGTCGGCGGCGTTGATCTTGTCGATCGTATCGGCAGACGTGTGGTGGTAATCGAAATACTGGCTGCCGTCTTGATTCAGGCCGAGGATCGGCATGCCCAGATCGCGCATCGCGGAGAAATCGGCGCCGCCGCCGGCCAGGTTGTCGCCGCGCTCGATGCCCAGTGGCGCGAGCACGCTGTGGATCTGCTCGATGATCGGCAGTGCCGCTGCGGATACACGCGAGGACAGTTGGTAAATGCGGCCGGCGCCGAAATCGGATTCGGCGCCCAGCACGTGCCGGGCCACCTGGTCGGCATGATCCAGACCGTACTGCTTGCCGCCAAAGACGCCCTGCTCCTCGTTGGCAAAAGCGATCACTCGAATGGTGCGCCGCGGTGGCGCGTCCATGCGACCGATCAAGGCGCCCGCCATCATGGTGATGGCGATGCCCGCGCCGTCGTCGATGGCGCCGGTGCCCAGATCCCAGGAGTCCAGGTGACCACCGATGGCGACAATTTCGTCGGGGAACTCCCGGCCGGGAATCTCGCCGATGACATTGGCCGAGGTGTATTCGCCTTTGCGTGTGCGGCTGCCCAGCTCCAGCTTCACCTCGACGGGCTGGCCGGAGGTCAGCGCCTGCTCCAGACCATCGGCATCGGCGTTCGCCAGTGCCGCCGCCGGGATGCGTGTCAGCATGTTGTCGTACTTCATCATGCCGGTGTGCGGCGTGGACGCCTTCTCGTCGGTACCGATCGAGCGGATCAGCACCGCGCTGGCACCGGCGCGCGCGGCGAACACCGCGCCCTGCACGCGCGCGATCACCGCCGGACCATAGCCGCCGCCGTCGCGTGCCCGCTGCATGCGGTTGGCGACATAGGCGATCTTGCCGCGCAATGATCCCGGTTCGGCGTGCTCGAGTTCGGCTGCATTCTCGAAGCGGACGACGACGCCACGGATGCCGCCCTTGGGTGTACCGATGCTGCCGCCGAGCGCGGCGATGTTCAGCGGTTGCGGCGTCGGCGACAGGATGCCCGCGCTCTCGAAGCCACGCTCCCACACCGGAAACTTCACCGGCTGCAGGTACACGCGTGTGTATCCCAGCTGCTTGAATTTGGCGACCGCCCAGGCCACGCCCTTCGCATCGTTGGCGCTGCCGGCCATGCGGTGACCGACTTCGGTGGTCAGCGATTCGACGACCGCATAGGCGCCGGAGCCCTTGAGCGCCGCATCGCGCAGTTCACTTGCGCGGGCCAGATCGGCATCGGTCAGTGGACCGGCGGCGGCGACACCGCTCGACAACAGCAACAGCAGGCAACGAGTCAGCACTGGGCATATTCCGGGCGCAAGGCGAGGGCAGGAGGTTAGCCGCTCGCGAGCCTCATGGTTGCCACAGCTTGTAAAGATCGAGGCGTCGATCCGCCAGGTTGCGCACGGTTCCGCGCTCGCGGGCATCCAGCAGCGCCGCCAGATCGAGATCGGCGAACACCACCACCTCGCTGTCCGGCGCCGCTTCGGCGGCAATGCCATCGCGGGCGAACATCAGGTCGCAGGGAGTCAGGATGCAGCTTTGCGCGTACTGGATATCCATGTTGAGCACGCGCGGCAGATGGCCGACGGTGCCGGCCAGCACGGCGTAGATCTGGTTCTCGATGCAGCGCGCCTGGCAACTGTAGCGTACGCGCAAGTAGCCTTGGCGCTCATCGGTGCAGAAGGGCACGAACAGCAACAGCGCGCCTTGATCGGTCAGATGCCGGACCAGTTCCGGGAACTCGGCGTCGTAGCAGATGGCGATGCCGATCGGCCCGCAATCGGTCGCGATCACGTTGGCATCGTCGCCGCCACTGACGGCCCAGATCTCGCGCTCGCTGGGCGTCACGTGAAGCTTGCTGCGGTGTTCGATGCGGCCGTCGCGATGGTAGATGCCGGCCAGATTGCGCACCGAGCCATCGCTCAAGCCGCGCGGAAACGCGCCGCCGATGATGTTGACGCGATGGCGCTGGGCCAGTTCGCTGAACAAGCGGTCGATGGCACCGGCGTGGGTTGCCATCGTGCGCATCGCCTCCTTCGCATCCAGTCGCCGCGGCGCCGAGCGACAGCAGTTCCAGCGCCATGAACTCGGGGAAACAGACAAAATCGCAGGCGTAGTCGCCGGCGACGCCGACGAAATAACGCAGGCGATCGGCAAGAGCCTCGAATCCGCTGCACGCCTGCATGCGGTATTGCACCGCCATCACGCGCACACGTGACTTGGGAAGTGAGGGCTGCGCGAGCATGCTGATCTGTACAAATGCGGGTGGGGGCGATTCTAGCGTGGCGCCGATGAGTCCCGGACTCGGCTGCCCGTGCGCTTGTTCGCGCAACGAAAATGCTGCGAGGCAAGGTCGTGCCCAATCAAGGCTCGCACAGGGCGCGGTCCTGTTCCGAATTTGGCGGGCACGGCAATCGTATGCTATCCGCGTGCTGTCCACCCGGATCATCGCCGCTCCGCGGCAAAGGAGCTCCGTTGTATCGCAACGCGCTGATTTTCCTCGTTATCGCGCTGGTGCTGGTGTTCATGCTGCCGACGCCGGGCAAGAAGGAGATCCCGGCTGGCGCCGAGGATGTCTGCCACGGTCCGCGCCTGACCACGGTGCAGGAACGCAACGCCGCGATGGAAGCGGGATACGCCATCCATCCGATTTACGGTTGTATCGAGCAGCAGTCCTTCGACACGATGGAAGCGCAGCGCCTGGCCTCGGAACAGGCGCAAGCGCAGCGGGTGAGTGCTGAAAGGGCACAGATGGCGACAGCCGGAAGCGGCGGGTTCGCGCAGGCGCGCCACGGCTTCACGACCGCGATCGTGGAGCGGGACGCCGCCAGGCTGCCGCTTCCGACACCGCCACCGCACCTGTTCGTGCGCAGCGACTACAGGAACCCGCAGAACACCACGCTGACCGGCTACATGTCGCCCGATCCCGCAGATGGAAAGCGGCATCCGGCGATCATCTGGCTGACCGGCGGTGACACCAATTCCCTCGACGATTTCTGGACGCCCGGTCCGGACTCGAACGACCAGACGGCGCGCGCCTTCCGCGAAGCCGGGGTGATCATGGTGTTCGTGACCTTGCGCGGCGGCAATGGCCATCGTAGCCAGCGTGAGTGGTTTCTCGGCGAAGTGGACGACGTGCTGGCGGCAGCCACGCAACTGGCGCAGATCGCTTATGTCGACCCGGGGCAGATTTATCTGGGCGGGCACAGCACCGGCGGCACGCTGGCGCTGCTGGTCGCCGCGACCGGCCGCCACTTCAAGGCCGTGTTCGCCTTGGGGCCGGTGGCGGGCGTCGACAGTTATCCGCGGGAGATCGTGCCGGTCGATTTTTCGGCATACGATCCGATGGAACTGAAATTGCGCTCGCCGATCCACTGGCTGGGCGACATCGAGCAGCCGACCTACCTCATCGAAGGGACGACGAGCCCGTCCAACAGCGCCGATCTGGACCAGTTGTGCAAGCGCAGCCGCAATCCCGATGTGCACTGCCTGCGAGTGGCCGGCGCCGATCATTTCAGCGTGATCCGACGCGCGACGAAGGTGATTGCGGCGCAGATCGCGGGCAGTCCCGAGGCTTTGTCACTCGACGCGAAGGACATGACGCCGTAGGTCAGGTTGTCCTGCGGGCAAGCTGACCTACGCGCAACCCCTCCGCTTGCGCCATCATCAATTCTCGACCTTCTGGAGCGACGCCGATGCGTGTGAGCCTGAGTCAGTCCCGACTGGATGAGGCCGTCGCTGCCGGCGTGCTGGACGCCGACCGTGCCAACGCGCTGTGGGCCTTCCTGACGCAGGCGCAGGGCGAACACGAAACGCCGCGCTTCAAGATGGCGCACCTTCTGTACTACTTCGGCGGGTTGATCGCGATCGGCGCGATCTCGATCTTCATCACCATCGCCTGGGACGCGATGGGCGCCTGGCCGCTGCTGGTGCTGGGACTCGGCGTGATGCTGCTCGCCTACGCGCTGACGCGGCGCTTCGTCGAGGTCGAGCGCCAGCCGATTGCCGCCGGCACCATGGCGGCGCTGCTGATCGCGGCGGTGCCGATGGTGGTGTTCGCGGCGCAGCACGTGATGGGTTTCTGGGCCGGCGAGCAGAGCTATCGCGACTACCACTACTGGATCGACTGGCGTTGGCTGATGATGGAATTTGCCACGCTCGCCGCCGGCGCCGTGGTGCTGTGGCGCTTCCGGCTGCCGTTCGCAATGCTGCCGATTGCGGTGACGCTGTGGTACATGAGCATGGATTTTGCCGCCTACCTGGCACAGGACAGCGAGGGCTGGTTCAGCGACTCCGGCTGGAAGCTTCGTGCGACCATCTCGATGGTGTTTGGCCTGGGCATGATCGGCATCGCGCTGTGGATCGAGCTGCGCCAGCACGCTTATTCCAGCGATCGCCTGGATCGGCGCGACTTCGCGTTCTGGCTCTACGTGGTCGGCGTGCTGACCTTCTGGGGCGGCCTGAGCTCACAGGACTCGGGCTCCGAGTTCGGCAAGCTGATCTATTGCGCGATCAATATCGGCATGATCCTGATTGGCGCGGCGATCGCACGGCGCGTGTTCACCGTGTTCGGCGCGCTCGGCGTGATCGGCTACCTCGGCCACCTGAGCTACACGGTGTTCGAAGACAGCCTGATCTTCACCGGCGTGCTCGGCGCCATGGGCATCGGCATCGTCTTCGTCGGCATCTGGTGGAACAAGCGCGAGGCGGCGCTGCACGCGGCCTTGTCGCAGGTGTTGCCGGCGGCGCTCAGACGCGCCATCGAGGCGCGGGAAGGGTGAGGCGACGATTGTCGGTTTCGGTTGTCGCTTTTCGGATCGAAGCCAAAGGCAACAGCATCGCGCGCGAGCGCGCTCCTACAAGTTCGCCGAAGATCCACGCAGGAACTGTAGGAGCGCGCTCGCGCGCGATCGCTGTTCAGCCGTCAGAGCGTCACCGCCAATCGCGTGCCCTGATCGATCGCCCGCTTGGCATCCAGCTCACCCGCGGTATGTGCGCCGCCAATCACGTGTGCTTTCACGCCTGCTGCGATCAACTCGTCGTAGAGCGCGCGATTGGATTCCTGCCCGGCGCAGATCACCACGTTGTCGACGTCCAGCGCGCGCACGTCCTCGCCGGTGCGGATGCGCAGCCCGCGATCGTCGATGCCTTCGTAGCTGACGCCGCCGATCATCTCGACGCGCGCCATCTTCAGCGTCGAGCGGTGCACCCAGCCGGAGGTCTTGTTGAGCTTGTCGCCGAGCTTGCCGGTCGAGCGCTGCAGTAGATAGACCTGCCGCGCGGGAGCGCCGGGCGCCGGCTTGGCCAGGCCGCCGCGGGTGGCCAGCGTGGCGTCGATACCCCATTGCCGGTACCACGCAGGCGCATCGAGCGTCGGTGAGTGGCCTTCGTGGGTGAGGAACTCGGCGACGTCGAAGCCGATGCCACCGGCGCCGATGATCGCCACCTTCGCGCCGACCGGCGCGTTGCCGGCGAGCACGTCGACATAACTCAGTACCTTGGGATGATCGACGCCGGGGATGGCTGGATGACGTGGCGTTACCCCGGTGGCGACGATGACTTCGTCGAAGCCCCTGAGCGCCGCGGCATCGACGCGCGTATTCAACCTCACATCGACTCCGAGGCGTTCCAGGCGCACGCGGAAGTAGCGCAGCGTCTCGTAGAACTCCTCCTTGCCGGGGATCTTCTTGGCCATGTTGAACTGGCCGCCGATCTCGCTGGCGGCGTCGAACACCGTGATCTTGTGGCCGCGTTCGGCCAGTGTGGTTGCAGCAGACAGGCCGGCCGGACCGGCACCCACCACCGCGAAACGCTTCTTCACGGCCGTCGGCTTCACCACGATCTCGGTCTCATGGCAGGCGCGTGGATTGACCAGGCAGGACGCGCGGCGGTTCTCGAACACATGGTCGAGGCAAGCCTGGTTGCAGGCGATGCAGGTGTTGATCTCGTCGGCCTTGTTGGCCGCCGCCTTGTTGACCCAGTCGCTGTCGGCCAGCAGCGGGCGCGCCATCGAGACCATGTCGGCCTGGCCGCTGGCGATGATCTTCTCCGCCACATCCGGCATGTTGATGCGGTTGGTGGTGACCAGCGGAATCTTCACTTCACGCTTCATGCGCTCGGTGACGAAGGCGAAGGCGGCGCGCGGCACGCTGGTGGCGATGGTGGGGACCCGCGCCTCGTGCCAGCCGATGCCGGTGTTGAGCAGGGTGGCGCCGGCCGCTTCGATGGCCTTGGCCAGTTGCACGATCTCTTCCCAGGTCTGGCCGTCCTCGACCAGATCGAGCATCGACAGGCGGTAGACGATGATGAAATCGCGACCGACTTTCGCACGAATGCGGCGCACGATCTCGGTCGGGAAGCGCATGCGGTTTTCGTAACTGCCGCCCCATTCATCGCTGCGCTGGTTGGTGCGTTTCACCAGGAACTGGTTGATCAGATAGCCTTCCGAGCCCATCACCTCGACGCCGTCGTAGCCGGCCTCCTGCGCGTAGGCGGCGGTGCGCACGAAGTCCTCGATGGTATTTTCGACGCCACCCTTGCTCAGTTCGCGCGGCCGGAACGGCGTGATCGGCGACTTGATCCTGGATGCCGACACCGACAGCGGGTGATAGCCGTAACGGCCGGCGTGCAGGATCTGCATGGCGATCTTGCCGCCGTGCGCGTGCACCGCCGCGGTGACCTTGCGGTGGCGCGCGACCTCCCACGGCCACGACAGCTTCGACGCAAACGGCGCCAGCCAGCCATTGATCGACGGCGCGATGCCGCCGGTCACGATCAGCGCGACGCCACCCGCCGCGCGTTCGCCGAAATAGGCGGCGAGCTTGTCGTAGTCCTTGGCGCGGTCTTCCAGACCCGTGTGCATCGAGCCCATCAGCACGCGGTTGCGCAGCGTGGTGAAACCCAGATCGAGAGGGGACAAGAGGTGCGGGTAGGGCGAGCTCATCGATCCGGGTTCCGTACGCGTGGGTATGGAGAGGCTGCCTGCGTGGCGTCGAGTAGGCAAGCGGGGGAGGAGCGGTGTTGGTTGTTGGAGGAATCGAGAACGTAGGTCACGTTGGCCGTGCTCTTTGGCCTACGTGACATCGAGATCACCATTGTCACGTAGCCCGCAAGCGGGCAACGTGACCTACGCCGGTTTGACGCCCGCCTTGCCGCTCTCCACCACAAAACGCCCCTGTACCTCGAACTCCGGTTCGCGCACATGCACATCCTTGACCACCTGCAGTGTGGCCTGCAGCCGATCGCGCCCGAAATCCAGCAGCGTGTAACCGCGCTGATCCGAGCGCAGTTGATGGATATGCGGATTGTCGGCGTGACGCTCGCTGTAGTAGCTCTGTGGGCGTGCTTCGGCGGACAGCGAAGTGCCACAGAACTCGCTGGCCACCGGTGCCGAAGCGAAGCGCTCCGGATCGCCGGGAACGTCGGCGACGACATTGCAATGCAGGTCGCCACCAGCGATCACCGGGTTGTGCAACCGGGCCGCTTGCATATCCGCCATCAGGCGCTGGCGCGCCAGCGGGTAACCATCCCAGCCATCGGTCCAGGTGCCGCGTTCGGGCCCCGGTTGTTCGTCCATCGGGGCAAACAGGGTTTGTTGGCCGATCAGGTTCCAGTGCGTCTTGCTGTCGGCAAAGCGCGCCTGCAGCCAGTCCTCCTGCGACTTGCCCAGCAGGGTCTGCGCCGGATCTCTTAGCTCGGTGCACTGCGTCCACACTTGCGAGCTGTGCCGATTCGGGCGCGGGCAGGGTTGCGGCGTGCGGTACTGGCGGTCGTCGAGCAGGTAGATGCGCAGCAGATCGCCGACGTCGAAGTGCGTGTACGTGCGCATTTCGCGCGCACGCGGAAACATCCGTCGCGGCATCGGCATGTGTTCGAAATAGGCCTGATAGGCCGCCGCGCGTCGCAACAGGAAAGCCGGATCCAGATTCTCCGACTGTTCGTCGGCGTAGTCGTTGTCGACCTCATGATCATCCCAGGCGAAAGCCCACGGGCCGAAGCGGTGCATCGCCTGCAGATCCGGATCCAGCTTGTACTGTGCGTGACGTGTGCGATAGCCGGCCAGCGTGTTGGCCTCGGCGCCGATGTGCCGACGCACCAGATCGGTGCCCCACTGGCTCTCGTAGATGTAGTCGCCGAGAAACAGCACCAGATCCGGCGCGTCGCGCTGCATCTGCCGGTAGGCGCTGAAATAGCCGTGCTCGTAGTTCTGGCAACTGGCGAAGGCGATGCGGTAGTTGGCCAGTGCGCTGCCCGCTGTCGGCAAAGTGTGCGTGCGGCCGACGGCGCTGACCGCATCGCCGCACTGGAAGCGGTAGAAATAGGTGCGCGCCGGCTCCAGGCCGTCGATGTCCAGGTGCACGCTGTGCCCCACTTCCGGCGCGGTCTCGAAGTCGATCGATTGGCGGATCTTGCGGAAACCCTCGTCGTCGGCGATCTCGCAGCGCACTGCGATACGATCGTCGCCGGGAATGCCGCCATCGGCCAGCAAGGGCGCTGGCGCCAGCCGCGTCCACAACGAGAATCCCGTCGGATGCGGATAGCCGCTGGCGACGCCGAGGGTGAACGGCTGGGCGACAAAGCGCACGCGCGGCGCAGCCTGGGCGAAACCGGTGCGCGTGGCGCCAGCGCCGATGCCGAGGGCGGCGGCAGTCCAGATCGATTGCGCCAGGAAACGCCGACGACCGAGTGGATCGGTTGGCAGTTGCTGATGACGCGACAGGTGACGCATCCAGTCGGCGAGCGTGTTCATCGGTATGACCCAGGCGCGGTATGACGCGAGTCTGCCACGGCAATCTGGAGTGCGCCGGCTTGCCGGCGCTCTGGATGCTCTTCGTCACACCGGGCAGGTCATCCAAAGCGGTGGCAAGCCACCGCACTCCAGAACTGCGCTCGGCAATTTAGCAAAATAAAACGCACGGTCGTGCTATTATGCACGCCATGAACGCTGCTACCGCCCTATCCAAAGGTGCCGCAACCCGCGAATTGATCCTGGCGCGGGCGCTGGAGATCGCCGATGCGAAAGGCATCGACGCGCTGACCATCGGCACGCTGGCGGATGCCGCCGGCATGTCCAAGAGCGGCGTGTTCGCGCACTTCGGCTCGCGCGAGGAACTGCAACTGGCGGTGCTGGATGCCGCTGCACGCGGTTTCACCGATGAAGTGTTCGTGCCGGCGGTGCGCGAACGGCGTGGCTTGCCGCGGCTGCGCGCGATTCTGCAAGGCTGGAAGCGACGCACCCTGCGCTATGGCGAGAGTCGCGCCTGTCCGATTGGCGCTGCGGCCATCGAATTCGATGATCGCCCCGGGCCGATCCGCGATCGCGTGCTCGGCCATCTCATCCATCTGCGCAAGGAAATCGCGCGGGCGGTGGCGATGGCGGTCGAACAGGGCCATGTGCGCGCCGATATCGATCCCGACCAGATCGCCTTTGAAGTTCATGGCCTGGTGCTGGCGTTCCAGTTCGAGCTCAAGTTGTTCGGGATCGAGCGCGCGGTTCTGCGTGTCGAGGCTGCGATCAGTCGCATGCTCGATGCCCTCGCGCTTGCGCGTCCCGAGCCCGTTTCCGATTGATTGTCGCGCACGAGCGCGTCCATGCGTCGTCATCGACGCCCAGGAGTAGTCCGATGAGTGTTCAATCGCAACAAAAAAGCACGACCGTTCGATCACCTTCGGTGCCGTGGACGCTGCGTGCTGCGATGTCAGTGGGCAGTGTGCTGGCGCCGGAATCGACCGCCGAGCGCGCACTGTCCTTGTTCTGCACGCCGATGAGCAGCTCGCGCTCGCGCGCAGCGCGTGCCGACCTGTCCGGCGCGCATCTGCAGCGCATCCAGGTGGGTCGCGAGGCGATCGCCACCTATGCCTGGGGCGAGGTGGGCGAGGCACCGACCGTGTTGCTCAGTCACGGCTGGTCGAGTTTCGGCCTGCGTTTCCTGCCCTGGGTGGTGATGCTGCGTGATGCCGGCTACGCGGTGTTGTCTTTCGATCAGCCCGGCCATGGCCGCAACAGTCCGGCGCAGATCACGCTGCCCGGCTTTGCCGACACCGTCGTTGCCGTCGGCAAGCACTTCGGGCATTTCGCCGCCGCCATCGGCCATTCCCTGGGTGGCGCCGCGATCGCCCTGGCCATGCGCGAAGGCCTGAGCGCCGATCGAGCGATCCTGATCGCGCCGGCCGCTGACGGCGGAGCTGCCAGCCGCCGTTTCGCCCACGCGATAGCGCTGCCGGAGCATCGGCGCGCGGCGATGCAGCGTCTGCTGGAACAGCGCACCGGCCGCGCCATGGATGCCATGGCGATCCACCGCGTGGCGCCGCACCTGGCACAGCCGGCGCTGGTGATCCACGATCTGGTCGATACCGACGTGCCGTGGGAAGAGGGTGAACGCTATGCCCGCTTCTGGCCCGACGCGCGGCTGCTCAGCGTGCAGGGGCTGGGCCACCACAAGATCGTCAACGATCCGGATGTACTGGCGGCGGGTCGCGCTTTCCTCGATGGAGAGACGGTTGGCACGCGCGTGGTGTCGACGCAGGAACTGGCTTACGGCTATGCCTGAGTGGCATCTGGCATGCAGTCCCACGTCGTTGCCGGAAGCCATGGTCGCCGCTGGCGGTGCGCATATTCGCGCATCGAACATCCGGAAGTAGGTCACGTTGGCCGCGTAGCGGCCTACGTGACACCGCCGAGAGTCACGTAGTCTGCTGCGCAGGCAACGTGACCTACTTTCAATGATTTATGGCCTGTTCGGTGACTGCGACGCGTGCGCCGCTCTCCTTGGTGTCCAACCCCTCACTCGAAGCCGTTCGCAAAAATGTTCTGCGTGCGCACCGAAATCGCCACTGGGCTGGCCGTGCAGTTATTCCCAGGCGGATCGTTGGGCACGACATCCAGGCAGGCACCGAAATACCAGGTTCCAACGCTGCCGGTGTCCTGCGTCAGATAGCCGCGGCCGGTATTGCCGCCGGCGATCAGCGCGGGGATGGCACTGGTCCCCAGTTGCGTGTCGCCGCTGTTGATCACATTGTCGGCCGACCGATAGAAACGCAGCGTGCTCGCCGCCGACGTCCCATTGCCCCCATTGTTGACGTTGGCACTCAACTGCATGGTGGCGCCGGTCACGATGTAGGTGATCGGAACCACACCGTTGGAGACTGAGAAGGAGCTGACATTCAGGTCCGGGGCAGCGGCCAGGGTGAAATAGGCATCGCTGCGATCCAGGATCTGCCAGCTGCTGGTCGTCGGGTTCCAGGCGCCCACCTCCATCTGCCCCAGAGAGGTCGCATCCCAGGGCATGGTCAACGTCCAGGACGTCGTCGTGATGGCCAGCGGCCCGGCCAGTTGCCCGCCATAGACGCCATTGTCGTAGTAGCGGATGTAGATCTGGTTGCCCGCGGTCAGCGCCGAATTGCTCCACTGCACGGTGGCGGTATTGCCGGCATACCAGGTGGTGGCGTCCAGGGGCATGGTGACGTCGATGCGCGGGCAGGCACCGGTGCCGGTGAAATCGACCTCGGCGATCTGCGTGCCCCAGCGATTGCTGGTGCCGGCGTACTCGGCGGCGCCCCACAGGGTGCCGCAGGTCCAGTCGTAGGCGGCACCGCTGTAGTCGCCCCAGCGATTGCGGCCGGAGTCGTCACGGCGGATGTAGGACGCGTCGCCGCTGCGGTAGTTGATGAAGCTGGCCGCACCATCAGGATCGTACAGATAGTAGATTGCGGAGGCATAACGATCAGGCGCCGTCCAGGTGCCGAACAGTCCAACGTTGGGGCCGGTGGCGTCAACCGGGCCTTGCGCCACGGTGACTGCCGGGAAGGTGTAGTACTGGTTCGCCGTCCACACCAGCAGATCCCAGTTCATCGTATTGCTGTCGACGTTCAGGCGCGCGGTGTACATGCCGCCCCAGGTCGGCGTGGCCGTGTTCTCGCCGGAACCCAGGCTGGCCCAGACATGGCGCTGCGAATAGGCGGCTTCGATCATCTGCGAGCTGAAGCCATCGATGCGCGCCGTGGTATCGGGTTGGCGCACGTTCTCGTAGACCGGGTAGTAGGCGCCGGTGGGAATCGAGGTGCGCACCAGTGCCGGCGCGTTGGTGCGGTCGCCGGTGAGTTTCCACAGCGCGATCTGATTGTAGGAGCCGGCCGAACTGTTGACGAAAAAGGTCTCGGCACCGCCAGACACCGATTGTGGTCGCGCAACCTGCATATCGAAAATCAGCGGATCGCCGGCCAGCGGCCAGCGCAGGTCCCAGAAACGCCAACCATTGCTGGCGCCGCCGCTGAACATGGCGGGATTGATGGTCCACAGCTGCACGTAGCGGAAACCGTCGCCGAAATAGAAGATGTCGCCGGTCACGTACAGGCCCCAGGAGTCCGACGAGATCGAGGAATAGTCGACCCAGGTGGTGGTTTCCGGCCAGTCGAAGCGCCACATCCACCAGCCGCGGGTCGCGTCGGAGGTCTGCGAGATGGCGATGAAGAAGTGCGAGGTCTCGGTGACGTCGGCGCGGCCCAGCGTGAACATCACGAACTTCTGGTGCGACGCGTCGTAGAAGACCTTTGGATCGAACATGAAGCCGCCGTTGGCCGCCCAGTTGGCCGGTCGCAGGCTCGCAAATTGCGCGTCCATCGTCGTGTAGGCGCGAATCTGACGCCCGGTCTTGGAGTAGATCGCATAGCCGACATTGGTGGCGGTCAGCACATGCTCCGGACCCACCGCGACCACGGTGTCGGGCGGGAACCAGCCGGTGTCGGTGATGCCGGTGAAATTGCGCAGCAGCGCGCCTTGAGCATCAGGATTTGCGGACTCCCCAAGGCGATGGCATGGCGCTCGGCGCGAAGCGCGGTGGCTCACTGGTGAAGGGCACGGCCATGCTCACCGGCCCCAGCGACTGTGGCGGCTGGCCTTGAAGATGGGAGCGCGGCTGCGAACGCATGCGCGCCAGTTCCTCATCCGTGGCTACGGTAATCTCGCGCAAGTCGACAGACGCGCTGGCCGCCGCCGCGGGCGCCGGCGCAGAACCGCCGACGTGCTCCAGCCAGGGTTGTTGCGGGGCAGCCGGCACGATTGGCAATGCGTCGACCGGGACCGCTGGCGGATACTCGGCGCCCCTGGTGGCGACAGGCACGCACAGCAATGCCAGCAGGATAAAGGCATGCAAGGTTCTCATGACGATGGCCTTCAGTGAGAGGGTTCTTCAGCAATTGCCGCTCGCGTGATTCGGGCCGGTCGTTCCGGCTCGAAAGACTTGGGATGCAGTCGCGGTGCGAGCGACAGGGATTCGACCAGTTCGAGGCCGGATTCGACCCGCCCGATCACCACCCAGCAGCCGTCGCGCTTGGGCTGGTCGCGCAGCAGGATGGCCAGTGCCAGGGTGGTGCTGCCGGGCTTGTCCGGGACCAGAGCCACGCTGCCGCGACGCGCGGGCTGTGTCGCGAAACCGGGTTGGTAGCGATAACCGAGTGCTTCGTTGATCTGCAGTCGCGTCACGCCGACCAGGAAGCCGGGATCAAAATCGCGGCGCCAGCTGGCGATCCATTCGCGCAACTGCGGCGACGCCTGAGCGCCCGCGCGCAGGAACGCCGGTTCCAGCTCGAACTGGATCGCGTTCATGGCTGCTCCGGCGTCCTCGATGCGGATGGCGCTCAGCTCCAGCGCTTCGGCGCTGAGTTCACTCGCCAAAGGCAGCACACCGCCGGGCAATCCAGTGCGGATCTCGGTGTGCGGACGCACCCACTGGATGGGCACGCCGGTCCACTCCTGCCGCTCGAACGACTGTCGCAGCGCGGCGATCGCCACGGGTGCCGCGGCAGGGTCGAGCATCAGGGTCAACTGGCCCTGATCGGTGTCCAGCACCGCACGAATCTCGCCGCCCGCCGTGGCTTGCGACGCCGCCCCCGGGAAAGTGGCAGGCCCTTGCGCGGCGCATGCACTGAGAGCGATCAGTGCGAATACCGACACCATCCGACCCAATCCGCGCAGGACCGGGAGCATGGCGTTGGAATTCTGGCCGCACATCTCGCACCTTCCATTTCCGTAGACCACCTTGCGCCGCGAATGCCCGACCGTGTTTGATGTCGATCAAGATCGAGCGGGCGAATCCGTGCGTTGTGAGATTTCCTGTCACCCCTGGTGGTGCGCTTGTTCGCGCATCGACTGAATGGCCGGGGTTGAGGACGGCAGGGGCAGGCGAAGGATCAAAAGCTTGGGTTTAATCCAGGCTGCTTGGTTCGCTGTCTTTGCGTCCTTTGCGACTTTGCGTCCTTTGCGTCCCAGGGCCCGCTGAAGCGCGGCTGTAAATCGATGAATCAATAAGGTAAGGCATGTCTTGTGAGATAGAGGCAGCATTCACCGCTGTAGGTATGCTTGCGACCTCGCGACCAGCAGGAGAAACCGGATGGCTGCCACCCGCTACGATGTCGCGGTGATCGGTGCCGGCGTGTTTGGTGCCTGGATCGCCTGGCACCTGGCGCATTCGGGGCAGCGCGTGCTGCTGGTCGACCAGTACGGCCCGGCGCACACGCGCGCCAGTTCGGGCGGCGAGACACGCGTGATCCGCATGGCCTATGGCAGCGACGCCATCTACACGCGCTTGGCGCAAAGCTCGCTGCGGCAGTGGCAGGCGCTGTTTGCGGCGGTCGGTCGGCCCGAGTTGTTCCAGCGCACCGGCGTGCTGTGGATGGCCCGACGCGGGCATGCGGCCGCGGAGCAGTCGCTCAGCGTATTGACGGATGCCGCCGTCGATCATCAGGTGCTGGATGCTGCCGAACTGCGCAAACGCTATCCGCAGATCGCTGTGCCCGACGACGGCTGGGCGATCTTCGAGCCGACCAGCGGTGGCTTGCTGGCGCGCCGCGCGGTGCAGGCGGTGGTCGCAGATGCCATTCGCAAAGGCGTGATGCTGGTGCAGGAGCAGATCCTGCCGGTGAGCGGAATTGGCCGACTGGCTGCTCTGCGCAGCACCAGCGGGCGCACCCTGCACGCCGATCGCCACGTGCTCGCCTGCGGGCCATGGCTGGGCAAGCTGTTGCCGGATCTGCTCGGGCCGCGCATCTTCCCGACGCGCCAGGAGGTCTGTTACTTCGGCATCCCGGCCGGCGACACGCGCTTTGGCGCAGCGCAGATGCCGACCTGGATGGACTTCGATCGCGAATGGTACGGTTTGCCGGATATCGAGGGCCGCGGTTTCAAGCTGGCCTGCGATGTCCACGGCCCGCTCATCGATCCCGACATCGCCGAGCGCACAGCATCAGTCGCCGGCATCGCGGCGGCGCGCGAGTTTGTCGCCCGGCGCTTCCCGGCGCTGGCCGGCGCACCGCTGATCGCGGCCGAGGTGTGCCAGTACGAGAACACCAGCAACGGCGATTTCCTGATCGACCAGCACCCGGATTACGACAACCTGTGGATCGCCGGCGGCGGTTCCGGCCATGGTTTCAAGCACGGGCCGGCGGTGGGGGAGTATCTCAGCGGCCTTTGGCTGGCAACGGCGCGCCGGAGCCGCGCTTCAGTCTGGCAAGCAAGCAGACCGTGCAGAGGCGGCAGGTCCATTGATCGGGGGCTGGCGTCCGAAGGCGGCAAGAGCATCGCGCGCGAGCGCGCTCCTACAGTTCCTGCGCGGACTTACGGAGATTTGTAGGAGCGCGCTCGCGCGCGATGGCTTGCGCTTTTACATCGCCAGCGGCGCTACCAGCGCCCGCTGGCCCCACCGCCGCTGCTGCGTCCGCCGCCATAGCTGCTGCCGGAACTCGACGAGGAACTGCTCGGCGGCGGCAGCACCGGCAATACGCGGTTCTCGGTTCGAACCTTGTTGCAGTTCTGGCAGGTTTCAGTGACTTCGGCGAGGCCGGTCGAATAGCGGGTGGCCGCCGTAAGTGTCCTGGAAACGCTGGACAACGCCCGTGAATGGCAGGCGCTGCAATCGCTGTATCGGGTGAACCAGGCGCGTCGCGCGATCTGCTCGACCCTGCTGCAGCGCGGGCACAGGAACACGCGATGGTCGACGCTGCCCAGGCGCTCCTCGGTGAGCTGCGCGGGATTCAAGTGGGCATCGTCGGCGGCTTCCGCCAGTTGCTGCATGGTGCTGCCGC
Organism: Rhodanobacteraceae bacterium; assembly: GCA_016717705.1. Classification (GTDB taxonomy): domain Bacteria; phylum Pseudomonadota; class Gammaproteobacteria; order Xanthomonadales; family SZUA-5; genus JADKFD01. The sequence continues at coordinate 69,678 of JADKFD010000013.1, forward strand.
AGCTGCCGCACTTGCGCGTGAACCAGCGCGAGCCGGTGAACCACCAGAGCATGCGCAGGAACTTGTGGATCAGCCACAGCGCGCCGCCGAACAGGGTCGCCAGGATGCCGAGGCCAGCCACCAGAAAACCGGTGTCCGCGGGCTCCGCTGGCGCCGGCGTCGATGGCTTGCGCGGCAGGGGTGTGCTTGCCGCCGGTGAGGCTGCCTCGGCCTTGACGCTGGGGTCGATTCCGGGTGCGGTCGCGCTGTCAGCAGTTGCGGCCGCATCGGTCTGCGCCGCGCTGCCCGCGAGCGTGCCAGACCAGTGGGTCGGCCCGGTTCGTCGGCGGGCGCCTGCTCGACCGGCCGCGACAGATCGATGGCGTAGACACTTTGCAGCAGCTGGGTGGTACCCGCCACCAGGGCCTGATCGTAATTGCCCTGCTTGAAGCGCGGCACCATCGCACCCTGCATCACGCGCTCGGCATGCTGGCGGTTCACGCCGTTGTCGATACCGCTACCGAGCACGATCTCGGCGGCGCGATCGTCCTTGGCCAGCAGGATCAGGGTGCCGTCGTTGCGCTGGCGGTCGCCGATGCCCCAGCGGTTGAATACCTCGGTCGCAAAACGCCGCGCATCGACGCCCTCGGTGCTCGCGATGACCACAAAGCCGAGTTCGCCGCGACCGGCGCGATCCAGGGTGCTTGCCAATCGGTCGAGTTCCGCCCGCGTATCGGCGGCAAGCAGGCCGCGCGGGTCGGCGACATGGCTGGCCGGCAGTGGCACCGGCAACTGGTCGACGCGCTCGGCATGCAGCGCGGGGCTCAGCAGGATCAGCGCGATCAGCGCCAGCTTGCGACCCGTCATGGCTTGTCCTTGGCCTCGAAAGTGGAGGTCTTGACCTTGTCCGCCCCGGCCAGCCAGCCGTCGATATCCTCACTGTCGCTGGCTTCCACCGGCAACAGGCGCATCCACGGTGCGTCCAGCAAGGGGTGGGCGTCGAGCAGCGCCGACGTTTCCTCGGCACTGCCGAATACGTACACCCAGAAGCCGCTCGCATAGCCATTGCCGCTGCCGTCTGGACGCCGGTCGCGCTTCTCGATCCAGCCGGGAACGACGTCGTCGACGATCAGGTGCGCGACCGCCTTCAGATCGATCTGGCGCAGGATGATGTTGGCCTCATCGCGATCGAAGGCAATCAGGGTGTAGCCGTTGGGCTTGTCCTCGGGGCTGCTCTCCTGCGCCGGATCGGGGCGATCGCGCGCAACGATGAAGGCCTGCTTGCCGCTGTGGGCGAAGCCAAGCTCCATCTCTTCTTCCAGATCGTCGACGTCCGCAACCGGGTGTCCCTGCTCATCGCGCTCGATGCCGACCGAATACCAGCGCTCGCAATTTTCGGTGATCCGCAGGTACAGCATGCCTTCGCCCGGCTCGCGCCGGAAATCCTCGGCACGCCAGTCGCCGACCAGTGCCGGATCGCAGGCGGCCAGCGGCTCGCTGGGAGGCGACTGGAACTCGACGGTGTCGCAGGCGGCCAGGGTGAGAGCGGCAGCGACGCTCAGCAGGACCAATCTTTGGACGCTGTGCAGGCGATTCATCGGCGGATTTCCAGGCGGGGAGACGCAGACCAGTTCCATACAATACGACCGAATCAGCGGCGGTCGCGATGTGGCCGGTCGTCCAGACCGGCTAGCCCTGGGAGTCCCGGCGCCCTGGCTGTGCGCTGTGGCATCGAAACCGCAGGAGGCAGGGCGTGCAGCCTAGGTGGCACCCCAAGAGTCACCATAGTCTGCTGCGCAGACAACGTGACCTACTTTCAATGGCTTATGGGATGTTCGGTGAGCGCGGAGTCTGGGTTGCGACGATCTACGCCTGCAAACGCACCAGCACCATGTCCGCCTCGACGAATTCGCCGACGCTGGCGCGGATCTCGGCGACCACGCCGACGCGCGGGGCGCGCAGGGTGATTTCCATCTTCATCGCTTCCATCACGATCAGTTCCTGGCCGTCGACGACCTCGGTGTCGGCATCGACGCGCACGGCGACGATGCGTCCCGGCATCGGCGCGCGCACGCTGTCGCCACCGCCGGATTTGCTGCCCTCGAAGGCATAGGGATGGCGCAGGGACAGGGTGTAGCGGCGTTCGCCGGCAAAGGCGAGATAGCCATTGCGCAGTGCCAGCACGCGCAGGCGCACGGCGCGTTCGCCGAGCAGGAAGTCGACGCTCTCGGCGCTGGCGCGGGCACCGCGGACTTCCAGGCGGCTGGCGCCGAGGTACAGGCTGTAGTCGCCCGCGTGCCCGTGCGCGGCGACCTCGATCAGCGCCTCGCGATGCAGCAAGTGCTTGAGTCGCTTGCCGGGATGACCGTGGCGCCAGCCGTCGGCCAGCGCCCACGGCGAATGCGGATCGGTGCCGGTGCGCCCTTGTGCAGCCGCGAGCGCTTCCTCATCGAGCAGCGCGCGCACGGCGATGGCCACCAGGACTTCTTCCGGCAGTGCGTTGTCGCTGCCCATCACCTCGTCGAGGTGGCGATCCAGATAACCGGTGTCGATGCTGGCATCGACCACTGCCGGGTGGCGGATCAGGCGTTCCAGAAACTCGACATTGCTTTTCGGGCCGGCGACCACGGTGTGCGCCAGCGCCTGTCGCAGGCGCGCCAGCGCCGCCGTCCGATCGGCCGCGTGCACGATCAGCTTGGCGATCATCGGATCGTAGTGCACGGTGACCTCGTCGCCCTCGACCACGCCGGAATCGAGGCGCACGGACGCACTGGTTTGCGGCAGGCGCAGCATGTCCAGCTTGCCGCTGCCCGGCAGGAAGCCCGCTTCGGGGTCCTCGGCGTAGAGGCGCACTTCGATGGCGTGGCCATGGGTGGGCACCGGGCGCAGCGGCACCAGATCGGCCAGACGGCCGCCGCTGGCGATCGCCAACTGCAGTTCGACCAGATCCAGGCCGGTCACCATCTCGGTCACCGGGTGCTCGACCTGCAGCCGGGTGTTGATTTCCATGAAGTAGAAATCGCCGTCCGGGCCGACGATGAACTCGACGGTGCCGGCGTTGGCGTAGTCGATCGCATGGCCGGCCTGGACCGCAGCGGCGCCCATCGCGGCGCGCAGTTCCACGCTCACGAAGGGCGACGGCGATTCCTCGATGACCTTCTGGTAGCGCCGCTGTGCCGAACATTCACGCTCGTTCAGGTGGATCACATGGCCATGGTGGTCGCCGAAGATCTGGATCTCGATGTGGCGCGGGCGCTCGACATAGCGCTCCAGCAACACGCGATCGCGGCCGAAGGCGCCGCGCGCCTCACGCTGGCAGGATTCCAGCGCGCCGATGAACTCGCCGGCATTGCGCACCACGCGCATGCCTTTGCCGCCGCCGCCGTGCGCCGCCTTGATCATCAGCGGAAAGCCGATGCGCGCGGCCTCGCGTGCCAGCAGATCAGGGTCCTGATCCTCGCCGGTGTAGCCCGGAACCACCGGAACGCCGGCGGCGCTCATCAGGTTCTTGGCGCCGGCCTTGCTGCCCATCTTGCGCATCGACGTGGCACTGGGGCCAATGAAACGCAGGCCGGCCGCGCTGACCGCCTCGGCGAAGTCGGCGTTCTCGCTGAGAAAACCGAAACCCGGATGGATCGCCTGCGCGCCGGTGGCCAGGGCCGCCTCGATGATGCGATCACCGCGCAGATAAGAGTCGGCCGGCCGCGAACCGCCGATCCAGCGACCCTCATCAGCCAGCCGCACATGCTGCGCGCGCGCATCCGCGTCCGAATACACCGCCACCGTGGCAATGCCCAACCGCGCGCAAGTGCGCTGGATACGACAGGCGATCTCACCACGGTTGGCAATCAGGATCTTGTTGAACATGCTGGGCTGGCCTGTCGGTTCGCTCCGCGGGGAGCCTGAAATGGAGGACGCAAAGGACGCCAAGTGCGCAAAGGACGCCAAGGAAGCAGAGATGAATGGCCGAGTTGGTCTGAGCAGGCTGCGAGTTGCCAGTCTCGCTCCGTCTCATCAATGGCTCTACTTTGCGTCCTTTGCGCCCCCTTTGCGTCCTTTGCGTCCACAATCAAAAGTCGGAAAGTGCCGCCAAAGTCACAGCCAGTTCGGCGGACGTTTTTCGAGGAAGGCGGTCAGGCCCTCCTGGCCTTCCATCGAGACGCGCAGGCGGGCGATCAGTGCGGCGGTCTGTTCGTCGAGTTTGCGCTGGGCGGGTTCGTCGCGGCCGAAGATGCCTTCGACCAGGCGCTTGGCGACCAGCATCGCGGTCGGTCCGGCCTTGAGCATGGCGTCGAGTTCGCGTTCGACAGCGCCGTCCAGCGCGTCGGCAGGCATGATTTCGTGGACCAGATTCATCGCCAGCGCGCGCGGCGCGTCGAACAGCGCACCGCTCTGGAACCAGCGGCGCGCGTGACGCGCACCGATCGCGGCGACCACGTAGGGCGAGATCACCGCCGGCACCAGCCCGAGCTTGCTCTCGGTCAGGCCGAATCTGGCTTCATCGGAGGCCAGGGCAACGTCGCAACAAGCGATCAATCCGACACCGCCGCCGAAGGCCGAGCCTTGAATCCGGGCAATGGTCGGTTTGGGAAGATAGGCCAGCGTGCGCATCAAATCGGCGAGTTTCAGCGCGTCGGCCTGGTTCTCGGCCTCGCCAAACGCCGCCATCGCGCGCATCCAGTTGAGATCGGCGCCGGCCGAGAAGGACTTGCCCTCGGCCGCCAGTACCACCGCGCGCACCTCCGGATCGGCCCCGGCGCGCGCCAGCGCGGCAGTCAGTTCGGCGATCAATTCGGCATTGAAGGCGTTGTGGACGTCGGGTCGATCCATGGTCACCGTGGCGACCCTGCCCGACAAACCTACGCGTACCATCGCTGCCATTGCCGCTGTCCCCCTGTGAGCTGGGAATGAGTCTACACGCGCCGGGTTTGGTCGGCGGTTTCGATAACCAGCAAGAGCTCGATCTGGGTGATCAGCGCCGGCCCGACCAGCGAAAACACGATCAGCAACAGCGGAACCAGGATGATCGCCGTGATCTGATTGGCGGCCTGCGGATCCTGCATGCGCGCGGACACGCGCAGGCACACCAGCGCGGTCATCGCGCCGATCTCCGGGCCCAGCACGAGCACGGCGATCCAGTAGAACTGATCGGGCCAGACCAGGATGTCGTGCGACCAGTAGAACGCAGCCACTGAAGCGACCGCGCCGAGCACTGCGGCGATCCAGGTCATCAGCACCGCCGGCACCGCCACTGCCATCAACTTGGCGAGCAGGAAATCGCCGGTTGCCAGCGGCGTCGCCAGCACCGGTTCCAGCGTGCGTTGCTGCTTCTCGCCGACGATGGCGTAGGCGCCGGCGATCGACACGATGGTCAGCGGCATCAGCAGGAAGTACCCGGCCGATGCCCGCAGCAGGATGGTCGCTGCGGCGATTTCGAGATCGATGCCGCTGGCCGCCGCGAGCATGCGCACGGCGTTGACCATCGACTGCATTTCCGGTTTGACCGGCGCATCGCCGGACAGGATCGCGGCGCTGCCCAGTGCGATCAGTGCTGGCAGCGCGGCGCCGATCAGCGGCATCAGGATGTAGATCGGCCACAGCATCCGGTTCTGGCGCTGATCCAGGAATTCGCGCCAGAGCATCCAGCGCAGCGCGGAAAGGGTGCGGGTCATCGGGCCAATAGCTCCAGATAGCGTTCGCGCAGGCCGCGCCGCACCGGCTCGACGCTGAGCAAAGGCACGCCGGCGGCGACCAGCGCGGCAATCAGTCGTGGCATGTCTGCACCTGGATCAGCGATGGCAAAACGCGCGCTGCCGCTGCCCACTTCGATCAGAGTGCAGTCGGTCGGCCAGGCTGCTGAACCCGGCCAGTCGCCGACAAAGCCGATCCGGACTTCATGCCCCTGTTGCGGCTGCAGATCCTCCGCACGACCGAGGAACAGCATGCGTGTATCGATCACCAGCACCTCATCGGCGAGCGCCTCGGCTTCTTCCAGCGTATGCGTGCTGAGGACGATGCCTTTTCCAGCGGAGCGCAACTCGCGGATCAGCTGATGCAGTTCGGCCGTCGCCTTGGGATCGAGTCCCGCGGTGGGTTCGTCGAGAAACAGCAACTGCGGCTGATGCAGCAGCGCCCGGGCCAGGCTGAGTCGCTGCTTCATGCCCTTGGAATAGGTGGCGACGCGGTCGTCGGCGCGTTCGCCAAGCGCAAAGCGCTGCAGCTCCGTCGTCACGCGCCGATCGATCTCCGCCGTCGCCAAACCCTGCAGCCCGGCAAAAAACCGCAGGTTCTGGCGCGCCGTGAGGCGTTCGTAGAAGCCCGGTGCTTCCGGCACCACGCCGCAACGCGCGCGGATCGCGTCGTTGTCCTGGTCGCGTTGGCCAAGTGCAAAGCCGCACACCGTTGCCGTGCCGGAGCTCGGTGCCAGCAGCCCGGCGAGCATGCGCATGGTGGTGGTCTTGCCGGCGCCGTTGGGGCCGAGCAGTGCCAGCACGCGGCCGGCTGCCAGCGTCAACGACAGGCCGTCTACCGCCAGACGCTGGTCGAAGCGGCGGGTGAGGGCGGTGGCGTGGATCAGGGGGGTGGCGGTCATGACGTCAAGGAGGGGGGCACGGGGCAAGGGGGCACGGGGCACGGGAGAAGCAAACGGGGCGATCTGCCCGAACGACTAATGGGTCAGCAAACCTGCCACCCGCAAATCTGGTGTTACAACCAGCCATCATCGTGCGAGCCTTTCCCGTGCCCCGTGCCCCGTGCCCCGTGCCCCGCTTCATCAGCTGCCCCGGAACACCGCCGCCCGCTTCTCCAGGAACGCCCGCGTGCCTTCGCGCATGTCCTCGGTCGAGGCGGTCACCGCGAACAGGTGGGTCTCGTAGCTCAAGCCCTGGTCGAGGGCCATGTCGGCACCGAGGATCACGGCGTCGAGGATCGCGCGCAGCGCATGCGGCGCCGAACGCGCCAGTTGCGCGGCGATCTTCGCCACTTCGGCATCCAGATCCGCGGCCGGCACCACGCGGTTGACGATGCCGAGGTCGAGCGCGCGCTGCGCGCTGATCGGGGCGCCGAGCAGGCACAGTTCCAGCGCTGCGGCGCGGCTGCAAAGACGGGTCAGGCGCTGGGTGGCACCAAAGCCGGGCAGGATGCCGAGGTTGATCTCCGGCGTGCCCAGCTTCGCGGTGTCGGCGGCGATGCGCAGATGGCAGCACATCGCCAGCTCCATGCCGCCGCCGAGCGCGAAGCCATTGACGCGCGCCAGCACTGGTTTGCCCAGGGTCTCGACGCTGCGCATCATGCGCTGGCCGGCCTCGGAGAAGTCGCGCGCCTGCACCGGGGTCGCGCTGGCGAACTCGCTGATGTCGGCGCCAGCGACAAAGGCCTTCGCGCCCGATCCGGTCAGCACCACCACGCGCACGCCGGCCTCACTGCGCGCCGCGTCGAATGCCTGCTGCAGCTCGCCGATGGTGGCGTGGTTCAGCGCGTTGAGCTTGTCCGGACGGTTGACCGTGATGGTGCGGACCGCGTCCTTGTCTTCGATCAGCAGATTGGCGTAGCTCACCCGTGGTTTCCTCATCAATGGCTGCAATGCGTTGCATTCTACGCAGCAAATTCGGCGCCAATCGGACTTTGGTACGTAGAGCTTCGTGCCGACGGGCGGTATGGTCGGGTATCGCGGATCGATCGACGGAGTTAAACCATGCGCATGTGGCTGCGGGCCTTGCTGGCGGGCGGAATGTTGTGGTGGACGGCCGGCGTGCAGGCGCAGGTGACGCCGGACCCGGTCAACCTGACGGCCCTGTGGTACGACCAGTCGCAGGCCGGCCACGGCGTCAATGTCGTGCACCAGGGCAGCATCCTGTTCGTCGCCTGGTACGTCTACGGCAGCGACGGCAAGGTGCTGTGGATGGTCGCCGCGGCATCGCGCCAGGCTGACGGGCGCTACATCGGTGCCATCAACAGTTTCAACGGCCAGCCGTTCAACCTGATCAACAACGCCCAGGCGAACACCCAGACCAACGCCCGCGGCGAGGTGCGGCTGTCGCTGACCAGCGACGGCAAGCTCGATTTCGCCTACACCATCGACAACATCACCCAGACACGGCGGTTGGAGAAGGCGGTGTTCGTCGCCAATCCGCCGGTGTGCACCTTCACCACCGCATCGCGCGCCGGCGCCAGCAACTACACCGACGTCTGGTGGAAGGAGAGCGAATCCGGCTGGGGCATCAGCATCATTCACCAGGGCGATCTGATCTTCATCGCCTGGTACACCTACGGCAGCGACGGCAAGCCGATGTGGGTCACCGGGCTGGCGACGCGGCAGGCCAATGGCAGCTTCAGCGGCGAACTCAACCGACCGGCCAGCGGTGTCGCATTCAACTTGATCAACGGGCCGGCGACGACTTTCCCGGTGCCGACGGTGGGCAATTTCTCGCTCAGCTTCAGCAATGGCGAGACCGGCACCTTCAACTACACCATCGACGGCGTCAGCCAGAGCAAGGCGATCACGCGCCTGGTCTATGTCGGCGCCGACCAGTCCAAGACGATTTGCGCGGCTCCTGGCGGCGGCACGCCGGGCGCGCTGGCCAGTTGCGATCCGGGCCTGAACACCGGCGATTTCCGCACCACGCGCTTCGACAATGGCAATGGCGATGTGACCGAGCGGGTGGTTGGTCCGGGCACCTTCCAGGGCCAGAACGTCATCATCATGGAACAGTTCGACGCGCAAAACGTGATGACGGCGCGCAACTACATGCAGGTCAACGCCAACGAAATCCTGACCGTGGCCACCGAGGGCTTCCAGAACGGTGCCGTGGCAATCACCACCGTGTACAACCCGCCGGCCAAGTTCCGCCGCACGCCCGCAGTCAACGAGACCTACGTGCACAACTACGTCGGCAGTTCCAGCGGTTCGGGCCTGAGCTACACGACGCAGTACCAGGAGACCATCACCCGCGAAGCCGACGATCCCGAAGACGTGCCCGCCGGCAGCTTCAACGCCTGCAAGTTCAAGCGCGACATCGTCACCACCACCTTCGGCATCACCCAGACCGTCAACATGGATCTGTGGATGGCGCCACAAGTGGGCACGATCCGTTCGCGCAGCCGTGTGCCGACCCCGGCCGGCACCACGACGGTCCAGGGCGAATTGTTGCGGGCGCGGGTCAACGGTGAATTTCCCGAATTGACGGGGAGAAGGCGGGGGCGCAGCGCGCTCCTCAGTGTCGCCGTGATCGACGGCAGGTGAGAGCGCTCGCGCGCGATGCTTTCTGAAAACCAAACACCAACACCCCGCCCGTCATCGCCCCAACTCGCGTCATCCGCTACACTTGCGCTTCCGCCCGGATGGGCCAGTTGCAAGTTGTGGATGAACGAGGATTCCCCTAGTAGCAGCGGTTCCGCGCAGCGCTCCTGGCTGGAGCGACTCGGCCAGGCCTTCTCCGGCGAGCCGCGGAACCGCGAAGAACTGATCGAGGAACTGCGCCACGCGCGCGAGAATGGCCTGCTCGATGGCGACACTTTGGCCATGCTCGAAGGCGCGCTCAGCGTTTCCGACAAGCAGGTGGCGGACGTCATGGTGCCGCGCGCGCAGATGGCCTGGCTCGGCATCGAGACCTCGCTGAAAGACGTGCTGCGCATCGTCACCGAATCCGGGCATTCGCGCTTTCCGGTGCACGGTGAAGACAAGGACGAAGTGCTTGGCCTGCTGCTGGCCAAGGATTTGCTGCGCCATTTCGCCAGCGGCGAGGCCGATTTCGAGTTGCGCCGCGTGCTGCGACCGATGACGCTGATCCCGGAGTCGAAGAAGCTGAATCTGGTGCTCAAGGAATTCCGGCTCAACCGCACGCACATGGCGGTGGTGGTCGACGAGTACGGCGGCGTGGCCGGATTGATCACCATCGAAGACGTACTCGAGGAAATCGTCGGCGAGATCGACGACGAACACGATGCCGAGGACAAGCCCGAAGTGCAGATCACCGCCGGGGCCGACGGCGCCTACACGGTGCAGGCACTGACGCCGGTGGAAGACTTCAACGAGCACTTCCAGGTGAGTTTCGATACCGAGTCGGTCGACACCGTCGGCGGCTTGGTGACGCAGGCATTCGGTCACATGCCCGAGCGCGGCGAGGCGATCGAGATCGGCGGATTCCTGTTCGAGGTGGCCAAGGCCGATGCACGTCGCGTGCAACTGCTGCGCGTGCGGCCGAGCGCTGCCTGATGTTTTGCATGGGTTGGTCGCGCGCCTGGCTGGCGCTGCTGTTGCTGCTCTGGCTGCCGCTGGCCCAGGCGCAGGACGACGCCAGCGCCGCAGTGGCTGTCGAGCCCGCACTCGAGGTCACCCTGATCACCGTGGAGCCCGGCGCTCTACTGGCAGCGCTTTCGGCCACAACGCCATCCTGCTGCGCGCGGCGGCGCGCCACGGCGTCAGTTACAACTTTCGGCTATTTCGATTTCGGACAACCGGACTTCCTGCTGCGCTTCCTGCGCGGCCGCATGCTTTATCAAGCAGTGGCGCTGGAGAGCGACAGCGACATCGCTGGTTATCTGGAGGATGGTCGACGTGTCTGGCTGCAGCGACTTCGGCTATCGCCCGAGGGCGCGCGGGTGCTGGCGGCCCATCTTGAAGACCACGTGCGTCCCGAGCATCGCGACTACCGCTACGACTACTACACGATCAACTGCTCGACCAAGGTTCGCGACGCCCTCGACGTGGCGCTCGGCGGCGCGCTCAAGCGCGCCACCGAACATCGCTCGCATGGCTGGACCTGGCGCCGCTTCACGCGCGCCTACGCGCAGGGCGTGCCGTGGCTGTATCTGGGCACCGATCTGGCGCTGGGGCAGGCGGTCGACCGCCCGCTGTCGATCTGGGAAGAAGCCTTCATCCCCGGCGAACTCAAGCGGCAAATCGGAGAGCTCAAGCTCGATGACGGCGAACCACTGGTGATCAGCGAACGGGTGCTGCCGGAAGGCGCCGCGAACGCCGCACCAGCGCCGACAGTCCCCGACTGGCGCGCCGGCTTCGCCGCCGCCGGTATCGCGCTGGCGGGTCTGCTGCTGGTGCTGGCGCGGCTGGCCGAGCGTGGCGGCGTTGCGCGCTGGCCGCTTGCCGTCGTCGGCGGCCTGTTGTCACTGCTGCTGGCGGCCGCGGGCACCTTGATCCTCGGACTGTGGGTCGGCACCGATCACGCCGCCGCCTGGCGCAATGAAAACCTGATGCTGCTGTCGCCGTCCTGGTGGCTGACCTTGCCGGCATGGCTGGTGCTGCTGCGCCGGGACCAGGTCGGCGCTTGGGTGGCGCGCGCCGCGGTCATCGGTGGCTGGCTGGCCGTTGCCGGTATCGCACTCGGCGCGCTGCTCAAGGTCTTCAAGAGCTTCGATCAGGCCAACATCGAGTGGTTGCTTCTGCTGCTGCCGCTGGTGCTGGCGTTGCGCTACGTTCTGGTCAAGCGCTGTCGCTGACCAACCGGTGCGGTGGATGCCGGTCGGCGACCGGCGCGGCGGGGACGGTTTGGGCTGTCGCGACGCGAACAAGCGCCCGCTCGAACGGCCGGGCGAGCAGCGCGCTGACGTCGCACGGCCCGCGCCAAATCAACTGCTGGACGCGTTGTAGCCATCGCCAACCCAAGCGCATCATCCGCGCGCCCGTGGTGCTATCGAGGTGTGCATGTCCGAGCCGAATTCCGTTGATACGCGCCCGTTGTCGACCGCCGTGGCGCACGGCGACGCGCGCCGCAGCCCGGTCGTCAATTGCGTCGCCTATGCCAGCAGCGGCAAGCGCATGTACGACACCACGCTGGACGAGATTTCCGATGTGCTGGCGCAGCCGGATACCTTCATGTGGCTGGGTCTGCATGAGCCCGACGAAGCGCTGCTGCTGAAGATCCAGGAGGAGTTCGCGCTGCATGATCTGGCCATCGAGGATGCGCAGCACGCGCACCAGCGGCCGAAGATCGAGGTCTACGACGACTGCCTGTTCATCGTCGTGCATACCTCGCAGTTCGTCGGCGGCAAGGTGCAGTTCGGCGAGACCCACATCTTCCTCGGCCGGCGCTTCCTGATCACGGTGCGCCATGGCGCATCGCTGAGCTATGCCAAGGCGCGCAATTCCTGCGAGCAGACCCCGGAGATGCTGGCGCTGGGCCCAAGTTTCGGTCTGTATGCGGTGCTCGATTTCATCGTCGACAACTACTTCCCGATCGTCAGCAGCTTCGAGGCCGAGCTCAAGGAACTGGAGCAGCGCATCTTCAACGAGCGCTTCGATCGCGACACCATCGAGCGCCTGTACTACCTGAAGCGCGAACTGGTCACGCTGCGTCTGGCGGTCACGCCGATGCACGACATCCTGAACCAGCTCAAGCGCTTCTTCCCCGGCCTGATCCACGAAGAGGTACGCGTCTACTTCCGCGATGTGTTCGATCACGCGGTGCGTATGAGCGAGGCCACCAGTACGCTCGGCGAGATGATTTCGGCCGCCTTGCAGGTGAATCTGGCGATGGTGTCGGTGGGTCAGAACGAGGTGACCAAGCGCCTCGCCGGCTGGGCGGCGATCCTCGCCATCCCGACCACAGTGGGCGCCATTTATGGCATGAACTTCAAGTACATGCCGGAACTTGAGTGGCACTACGGTTATCACGT
>JADKFD010000014.1 GCA_016717705.1 Rhodanobacteraceae bacterium
AACCCGCGCCGTCGGGAGGTGACGGCGCGGGTCGGTTGGTTACCAGCTGAGGATCAGTGCGCGGTCGCTCCCTCTGCATGGATGCCGGTGTTCTGGCGCACGTACAGTTCTTCCCACATGTCTTCGGCGCGCTTCTCGCGGCCGAGCAGCGAACCCAGCAGCACGCAGAGGAAGCCCAGCGGAATCGAGATGATGCCCGGGTTCTTCAGCGAGATCAGCGGTTCCTTCAGGCCGACGATGCTGGTGTCGCTGCCTGCGACCGAGGCGATCTTCGCTTCGGCGCCGGCGAGGATGCCCTTGGCGGCATCGACACCCTTCTGCGCCAGTGCGCGGGCTTCATCGTCCGCGGCTGCGGCCAGCGTCGCTTCGGCGGCGGCGATCTTCGCCGGTGCCGCATCGATGATGAGCTGGTTGGCGGCGCGCACCGCGATCGGGTAGGTCATGTTCGGGCTGACCATCACCAGGCCGATGGCGCTGGCCGGCGCCGACCACCATGCCGAGCACGATGCCCTTGGTGTTGCAGCGCTTCCAGTACAGCGTCATCAGCACCGCCGGCAGGTTGCTCGAAGCCGCGACGGCGAAGGCCAGCGCGACCAGATGGGCGACGTTCTGACCCTTGGCGAGGATGCCGATGGCGATGGCGACGATGCCGACGATGACCGAGGAGATGCGCGCGGCGCGCACTTCTTCTTCCTGCGTGGCGTGTTCGCCCTTGATCACGCCGACCCAGATGTCATGGCTCATCGCCGAGGCCGAAGCCAGCACCAGACCCGCGACCACCGCGACGATGGTGGCGAAGGCCACGGCAGCGACGAAGGCCAGGAACAGGTTGCCGAGGATCGACTTCTCGCCGCCGCCGATGAACTGCGCCAGCAAGGGTCCGGCCATGTTGCCGCCGGCGTCGATCGAGGCGATCTTGGCGGCGCCGACATTCATCGCCGCACCCAGGCCCAGGAACAGGGTCAGGATGTAGAAGCCACCGATGATGCCCATCGCCCACAGCACGCTGGTACGTGCGTCTTTCGCCGTCGGCACGGTGAAGAAGCGCATCAGGATGTGCGGCATGCCGGCCGTGCCGAGCACCAGCGCCATGCCCAGCGAGATCTGGTCGATCGGGTTCTTCAGGTACAGGCCGGGTTCGAGGAAGCGCTGGCCGAGTTCGGCCGCGCTCATGCTGGTGGACGGATCGCCGATCAGCTTGGCCACCTGCGCCTGGATCATCGGATCGTTCACCGCAGCCTGCAGGAAAGCCGGCATGCTGAAGCCGTAGGGCAGCCAGGTGAAGAACACCAGCACGATGGAGGCGGTCACCAGCAACACCGCCTTGATGATCTGCACCCAGGTCGTCGCCACCATGCCGCCGAACACCACGTAGGCGAGCATCAGCACGCCGACCGCGATCACCGAGACTTCGTAGTCGATGCCGATCAGCGTCTTCACCAGCACGCCGCCGCCGACCATCTGCGCGGTGAGGTAGAAGATCGACACCACGATGGTGCTGATCGCGGCGACCGTCTTGGCTTTCTTCGGATCGTTGCGGAAGGCGAGGATGTCGCCCAGCGTGTATTTGCCGATGTTGCGGCAGGGTTCGGCGATCACCAGCAGCACGGTGATGTAGGCCACCAGCCAGCCCACCGAGTACATGAAGCCGTCGTAGCCGTACAGCGAGATCAGGCCGGCAATGCCGAGGAAGGACGCCGCCGACAGATAGTCGCCGGCGATCGCCCAGCCGTTCTGGATGCCGCTGACCGAACGGCCGGCCGCGTAGAACTGCGAAGCGCTCTTGACCCGACGCGCGGCCAGGTAGGTCACGAACATGGTCAGTGCGATGATGCAGCCGAAGACCAGGAAGGTCAGCCACTTGTACTCGGGAGCCACGGCGCCTTGCGCCAGTGCCGGCAACGGCAGCAAGGCCGCAGCAGCCATCAGCCATTTTTGCGTGTTCATCGGTTGCCTCCATTCTTCATCGCGTCGCGATTGATCTGCGCCGACAGCGCATCGAACTCACGGTTGGCGCGTCGCGCATAGATCCAGGCAATGCCCCAGGCGACGATGAATTCGGACCATGCGAAGAACAGGCCGAAATTGATCACGCCCCAGATCTTGGTCTTGAACAGATCCTGGAAGTAAGCCGCCCCGATCGGCAGCAAGAAGTAATAGACGACCGAGATCGCCATCAAACCCCAAAGGAACCGGCTCTTGCGCCGGTGCAGATCGCGAAATCGCGGGTCCGCATTGACCGCGGCCCAATTCATCGTTGCCATGATTCACCCCTCCCGTTGAACACCTGAGCGGCTCCGATGCACACACGCATCGACCGTGGTGGCATCGTCGATCCGGGGCGCCGCGGCGGCAATTAGCTATTGGTCGAGGGGAAGCGGTAAGTGGTGAGTAGTGAGTGGTGAGTAGCCGCCGGCAAGGCCGGCGGGGCCGAGCGTCGCCCGGTTTCGCGCGCAAGCGCGCTCCTACAGTTCCTGCGGAAGTTTCGGGCGAGATGTAGGAGCGCGCTTGCGCGCGATCGGCGAAGCCTCAGCGTCCACCCTCGAAATGACTGACTTCGACCAACTCCACATCGCTCGCCAGCGCAAAACTGGCATCGCCGCGGCGGCCGTCGACCAGATGCAGCTGCGCGCGCTTGAGTGGCACCCGCGCCACGCGCCCCTGGCGCACGAAGTGGATGCCGCCGAGCGCCGGCCACAAACGCCAGTCGAGCGCCTTGACCACCGCTTCGGTGGCGCAGAAGCGCGCGCGCAGCAGTTGCAGTTGCAGCTCCCTCGGGCTGGCCAGCCACTGCGCCAGTTCCGGTGGCGTCAGCAGTCGGCGCGCCAGTCGCTGCGGATTGGCGAAGCCGCGGTCGCTCATCACATCGACGCCCAGCTGCGCCACCGCGCCGATCGCCAGCACGGCGACGGCATCGTCGTGCGCCAGGCTGAAGGCCTGGTGCAACTGTGGCGCCTCGGGCTTGCCGTTGGCGCTGCGGCGGATCACCAGTTCGCTGTCGTCGACATCCGCGTGGCGTGCCAGCAGCGCACGCACGCGCACCCACACCCAGCGCGAGCGCGCCGCGGAATCGACCTCGGCCAGCTCGGCCGGCAGCGTCCACCACCACAGTTGTGCGTGACCGGGGCTGAGCAAGCGCATGCATCCTGCGGGAGCGGGAACGGGCCCTGGCGGATCGCCAGAGATTGATCAGCATGCCGGGCTGGAGGTCACTGCGCAAAGGCCGGGATTGCCAGCTTTTGTCCGGTGCAGGCTGTGGCCGCGATCGCAAGCATCGCGCCGCCAGCCTGCTCCAAGCGGTACACCATGACGGCCACGCGCCTTCGGGTGCATGATCGCCACAGCGCCCAAAGCGGAATGCCCCGATGAAAGTGGTTGCCCTGGTGTTGCTGGCCCTGGTCCTGGCGGTTGTCGTGCTGTTTGCCACGCGCAGCTACCTGTCGCGCTCGTCGCCGCCGACGCTGGATCTGGTCCAGGGCAAGCTGCGCCCATGCCCGGCATCGCCCAATTGCGTATCCAGCGAGGGTGCCGACGCCGACCATGCGATCGAAGCGCTGCCCTATCGCGGCGATCGTGCCGCCAGCGAGCGCGCGCTGACCGCGGCGCTGGCGACGCTGGAGCGCAGCAGCATCCAGCGCCGTCAGGGTGACTACTGGCACGCGTGGCAGGTCAGCGGTCTGTTCCGCTTCATCGACGACATCGAACTGCGCTTCGACGATGCTGCGCAGCAGATTCATGTGCGTTCCGGATCGCGCGTCGGTTACTCGGACCTCGGGGTCAATCGCAAGCGGGTCGAAGCGCTGCGCGCCGCGTACCAGGCGCAGCCCTGAGCGCCGAGCCCGGTGCCGCGTTTTCCCGACCGCTTGCGCCTGCCGCCGACTGACGCCTGGCTGCCGCAGTTCTGCCAGGCACCGACGGTGTACTCGGCGATGTTGCTGGCGCAGGTGGTGGTGGTGATCGCGACATTTGCGCCGGGCGACTCCAGCGGCAGCTGGTGGCTGGCACTGGGCACCGGCACAGTGCTGGCGCAGTGGATTACCCTCAGCATCATCGCCCTCTTGTGCCTGCTGCGATCGCGCCTGCTGCGACTGCCGGGCGGAATAGCGCTGGCTGCAGTGGTGGCGCTGGCGGCCGTCAGCGCCTGGCTGATGGCCAGCGTCGGCTACACCGCCGATCACGCGCTCGACTGGGGTTTGTTGTCGCCGCAGCAGGGTCGCGATCATTTCGTGTTCGGCATCGTCGCCATCGTCGTGCTGATGGCTGCGCTCGGCCTGCGCTACGGCTATGTGCACGTGCAGTGGCGGCTGCAGGTCGAGGCGCAAGCGCGCAGCGAGGTCGACGCGCTGACCGCGCGCATCCGCCCGCATTTTCTGTTCAACAGCATGAACACCATCGCCGGCCTGATCCATGAGGACGCCGATGTCGCCGAGCAGGTGATCGAGGATCTGTCCGATCTGTTCCGTGCGGCGCTCGCGGCCGGCGAGCGCACCCATCCATTGGCGCGCGAACTGGAGCTGTGCCGGCGCTATCTGGCGATCGAGGCGCTGCGCCTGGGTGAACGCCTGCGCATCGAATGGGACGTGGACGCCGCTCCCGGCGACTTCCTGCTGCCGCCCCTGCTGCTGCAACCGCTGGTCGAGAATGCGGTGTATCACGGCATCCAGCCGCTGCCCGAAGGTGGCGTGCTGCGGGTCAGCGCGACTCGGCAGGCGCACCGCTTCAGCATCCGCATCGAGAATCCGCGTCCGCTGCAGCCACGCCCGGGCGGACATGGGATGGCGCAGGAGAACGTGCGTCGACGGCTGCATTTGGCTTTTGCCACGCGCGCATCGCTGGAAGTCGACGAGCGGGCTGGATACTATGGTGTGACGGTGCACTTCCCCCTGCCCGCGTCAAGCGAGAGCCGAACATGAAGGTGCTCATCGTCGACGACGAACCCCTGGCCCGGCGCCGGCTGGCGTCTTTGCTGGCGGGAGTCGATGGGGTCGAGGTCGTCGGCGAAGCCGGCGACGGCGGCGCCGCGCTCGCGGCTGTCGATCGCCACGACCCGGATCTGGTGCTGCTGGACATCCGCATGCCCGGCGTCGACGGTCTGGAGGTGGCGCGCCGGCTGGTGCTGCGCGACTCGCCGCCGGCGGTGGTGTTCTGCACCGCCTACGACGAACACGCGCTGGCCGCTTTCGAGGCCGAGGCGGTCGACTACCTGCTGAAACCGGTGCGGCGCGAGCGCCTGCTGGCAGCGCTCGAGCGCGTGCGTCGCTTCAACGGCGAGTCACCAACGATACCGCGCACCGAAACCGACAAGGCGCGCCAGCGCAGTCACATCTGCGCCCGCGTGCGCGGCGAGATGAAACTGGTGCCGATCAGCGCGATCGCTTATTTCCTCGCCGATGCCAAGTACGTCGAGGTGCATTACGACGGCGGCGAGGTGCTCATCGAGGACTCGCTGGTCTCGCTCGAGGAAGAATTCGGCGACCGTTTCGTGCGCGTCCATCGCAACAGCCTGGTGTCGCGCGAGCGCATCGAAGGCCTGGCCAAGAACGCCGCCGGGGAAACCATCGTGCGCCTGCGCGGCAGCCCGGCGACGTTGGAAGTCAGCCGGCGCAACCTGCCGCAGCTGCGGCGGCTGCTGCGGCTTCTGTAGCCCGGTGTACGCGGCTCCATCGCGTTCACCGGGTGCTTGCCTAGAGCGCGCTGCTACGCCGGCGTACGCGGCTCCATCGCGTTCACCGGGTGCTTGCCGCAAGCCCTCGCCGCTGAACCGCTACGCGGTACAACGGCCTACCAAAGCCCGTGTCGCCGGGCCATTTCACCCGCGCAACTTGAAGCGCTCGGCAACGATGTCCTTGAACTGGTTGACCACGCGCAGGGCGTCGCGCAGCAGTTCGCGGTCGAGGCGGCGCAGGGCGGCGACGTCGATTTGGTTGTCGATCGCTTGCCCCTCCTTGAGCTTGCGCAGCTGGTCGCTGAGGCGCAGGCGCAGGAATACACTGAGCGCCTGCTGCGCATCGCTGGCATCGCTGGCGTGCAGCACACCGGCCTGCACCAGAAGGTCCGCCCGACGGAAGCTGTTGGTCTCGGCGATGCCAGCCTTGAGGGCAAGAGCGCGCAGCCCCTGGACGATCGGAAACACGCCGCCTTTCTTGATGTCGAGACCACCGCCGTCGGTCTTGACCTTGCCGAACAGCGTCAGCGGTGTGTTGAAGCTCAGTGCCGGCGCGGCGAACTGGCGCATCAGGCCATCGTTGCCGCCGAGCGCGACGATCTGCCGCTGCAGCGGCTCGAACAGTTCGGCATTGCCGGCGATCGGCCGCGCATCGACCGCGATGGCCAGTTCCAGCATCGCATTCGGATCGTAGTTGCTGCTCCATTGATACAGGCGTTCGCGCCATTCACTCTGACGTAGTCGCCAGTCTGGATTGTTGACCATGACCTTGCCCGGACAGGGCGGATATCCGAGCTTGGCCAGCGCCGCCGAGAACTGCTCGCAAACCACCGCTGCTTCTGGCCAGTCAAGATCGTCGGCGAGAATCAGCGCATTGTCCTGGTCGGTCTTCAGGATCTGTTCGCTGCGGCCTTCGCTGCCCAGCACCAGCAGGCACACGCGCTCGCGTATCGATGCGGGCACCAGCGATTCGAAGACCTTGCCGATCAGCCGCGAATTGAGCGCGCTGACCAGTTCCATCAGATAACTCATCTTGGCGCCCTGCGCGTGCAGGCTGGCGACCAGGTCGGTGAGTCCGCGCGCGGCGTCGGCGATCTCGTCGATGGTCTCGGCGCGCTCCAGGCGCAGGCCGATCAGGTGCGACTGGCTGGAGTAGTGGCTGAGTACCTCGGTCAGTCCGAGTGTGCCGAGGATGCGTCCCGCCTCGCGCACGACCACGCGCTCGACCCGATGACGGGTCATCCGCACCAGCGCCTGGAACAGCACGGCATGTGCGTCGACAGCGACCAATGGCCGGCGCATCAGCGGCGCCACCGGATCGTCCGGGCGGGCGTCGGACAAGGCCAGCGCGTAGAGCACGTCGGTGCGGGTGACGATCGCCGGATCGGCCGGATCGCCCACCAGCAGGCAACTGACGCGGCGCGCCTGCATCAGGCGCACGCATTCGCGCAAACTGGCGCTGGCGTCGACAAACACCGCGGGCGCCAGTTGCGCCTGTCCGGCTCGCGTCAGCATCAGCCGCCCGAGTTCCGCCGGCGCCTCGCTGTCGGCCAGCAGCTTGCGCTTGACCGAGAGCCCGGCATGAAACCAGGTGGCAAAGCGCGGATGCTCGGCGACCAGTTGCTGAAGCGCGCCGCCGGGATGGCGTGGCACAGCGTGTCCTCCAGCGCGACGTAGCTGTAGCGTGCCCGGCCCATGATCACGGCAAAGGCGCCGAGCAGATCGCCCGGGCCGTAGTCGGCAAAGAACTGCTCCACGCCATCGCGCAGTTCGCTCGCCTGCACGTGGCCGTGCACGATCACGTAGACGCAGGGCGAAGGCTGTCCCGCCTCCAGCAGCCGCGTCCCTTCGCGGAAGGACTGCGTGCCGGTGGCCGCGCCAAGCTCGGCGCGCACCGCTTCGGGCAGCAGGTCGAAGGGCGGTTGCCGGGTGTCGAGTGGAAGCGTATCGATCCTGGAATTCATGCACGGTCCGCTGCGAATGTCAGCCTATGTTGCGACAAAGCCGCGCTCCGGACATTGCTCCTTGGTCGAATGTGCGCCGGGGCGTGACAACTGTCGCGTCATTGCCGCGTCTGCGGGGACGGCCGGCAGATCGCCGCGATCACACCGGTTGCGGGCGTTTTCTCGCTGCTGATCGCTGTTCTCTTTGCCCGTTGCCAGACGCCTGCCGGCGGAGCCTGTGCGCAAGTCAGAGGCACGGTCGCTGCCCGGCGGGCGACGCTGCCGCAGGTTCGCTTCCTGGGGGCGTCCTCAGCGAACTGGGCAATCCGCAGCGGCATGCGCGTCCCCCGGCCCAGCGTCGGGGCCATCGTGCTGCAGACGACGACGGGCGTCCGACGAGGACGCCAAGGACTCGACTACAACGACAGTTGCGACACGGGAGCCGGCGGGGCGCCGCGAACTGGGCGGCTGGGCGGAACCACGGGCGTGCTCGGCGGCGGCTGGTCATGCGCGCGCGGCGGCCAGCCAGGGGCGAGCCGCTGCGGTGGAATTCGACCAGGGCGCCCGCTACGCCGACTTCAATCCCGACAGCGACCGTACCGCCGAATACGGCCTGGCTGCGTTGATCGCCGGCGGTGTCGCCGCCAAGAGCGGCCTCTTGACCAAGCTGCTGGCGGTGTTGTTCGCGGCCAAAACTGGCTCGGCGGTATCGCTGCGATCGGCGGCGCAGGATGTTCGGCAAAGGAGGTGGCGGGCGAGCGCGCCCAAGCTCGCCGCGACCTGAACGAATGCAAATCCGCGCTTGTACTTCGCCGCGGGTTTGGCTATAAAGCACGGCTCTGTTGGCCCCAGCCGGGGCATAGCTCAACTTGGACGAGGTGAAACATGGCGCGCGTATGTGCAATCACCGGGAAGCGCCCCCTGGCTGGCAATAACGTTTCGCACGCGAACAACAAGACGCGTCGCCGTTATTTGCCGAATCTGCAGTGGCACCGTTTCTGGGTCGCCGGCGAAAACCGTTTCGTGCGTCTGCGTCTGTCGATGGCAGCGCTGCGTACGATCGACAAGAACGGCATCGAAGCGGTGATCGCGGATCTCCGCGCCCGCGGCGAAAAAGTCTGATCAGGAGCCCATAGATCATGCGCGACAAGATCAAGCTGGTGTCGACCGCCAATACCGGTCATTTCTACACCACGACGAAGAACAAGAAGACGACGCCGAACAAGCTGTCGTTCATGAAGTATGACCCGGTCGTGCGCAAGCACGTCGAGTACAAAGAGTACAAGATCAAGTAGGAGCGGCGTGTACGTCGCGACCTGAAGGTCGGCAACACCCAGAGCAAAGTCGTCGCGCCCTGCAGAACGACACCACAAAACCCGCCCACGTGGCGGGTTTTGTATGGGGGCGGAGTCGTGCTCGCCTGTGGCAGGGTACGCCACCGAGGGCGGGGTGCCGCGCGCGGGCGGGGGGGGCTCTGCACATCTCGGGAGTCCGCAGGTGCAGGGACGCGCGCGCGAGCCTCGCTGTTCCGCCCTCTGCCGGATCCCTCTGGGTGTCGCATCCCACCTTTGCTGTTAAATTCCACCAACTACGAAATCGTTGGGGGAATGTCATGCGCCGTCAGGTCACCCGAGTCGATCCGCTGTCCGCCGCCCGTGTGCTGGCCTTGCTGCTGTTCGCCCAAGGCTTCGTGATCGGCGCCATTGCGCTCGGGCTGCGGGTCGCAGGCATCGATCTGCCGCTGCCGATCACGCCGCCACCGGGGGGCAACACGATCACCCTGCTGCTGTGGACGCCGCTCAGCTTCGGCGCTGTCGGCGCGGTTTCGGGCGCCATCCTCGCGATGACCTACAACTGGGTCGCCAAGCGCTTCGGCGGCATCGAGTACGAGATGGAAAAGAGCCTCTGATCCGCCGGACGTCCCCGGTGGATCGCCAGCGCCTGTTCGAATCGCTGTTCGCCGCGGCCGCGGTGAGCTTTCTGGCGATCGGCTGTTTCCTGGTGCTGCGCCCGTTTCTGTCGGCGCTGATGTGGGCGGTGATCGTCTGCTACGCCAGTTGGCCGGCCTACCGTTGGCTGGAGCGACGCCTGGGGGGCCGGCGCTCGCTGACCGCGATCCTGATGACGCTGGGTGTCGCCGCGATCCTGGTACTGCCCTTCGTCATCGTCGGCTTCACCCTGGCCGAGAATGTCAGTGCCTGGTCGCAGGCGGTCAAGGACTGGGTGGCGCGCGGATTGCCGCCGCCGCCGCACTGGGTGGCCAACCTGCCGATGTTCGGTGCCGATCTGGCGGCGCGCTGGAACTCGCTCGACACCGCGGCCGGCGTCACCGAGGTCGGGCGGCTGATCCTGAATCCGCTGCGCGAGGCGACGATCAAGGGTGGCGCGCTGATTGGTCGCGGCACGCTCGAATTGGGATTCTCGGTATTCATCGCTTTTTTCGTGTTCCGTCGCGGCGATGAACTCGCGCTCGGCCTGCAGCAAGCGTTGACCCGATTGATCGGCCCACGCGCGCGGCAGTTCATCGCGGTCGCCGGCGGCACCATCGAGGGCGTCGTCTACGGCATCCTTGGCACGGCGTTGGCGCAAGGCGTGCTCGCCGGCATCGGATTTCTGATCGCCGGGGTCCCGGGCGCGCTGTTCCTCGGGCTGCTCACCTTCTTCATGTCGCTGATCCCGATGGGCCCGCCCTTCGTCTGGGCGCCGGCGGTGATCTGGCTGATTTCCGGCGAGCACTACGGCGCGGCCATCTTCATGTCGATCTGGGGCTTCTTCGTCATCAGCGGCATCGACAACATCATCAAGCCCTACCTGATCAGCCGCGGCTCGCAGATGCCCTTCGTGCTGGTGTTCCTCGGTGTGATCGGCGGCATCGTCGCCTTCGGTTTCATCGGTGTGTTCCTCGGCCCGGTGCTGCTGGCGGTCGGCTTCACCTTGCTGCTGGCGTGGAATCGCGGCGAGAAGATCGAGGGTGAGGCGCATGGCGTCGTTGCTGCGGGCGCGCCGCAGCGGGCCGCCGAAGCCAAGGCGGGTCTTTGGCGCAGCGGGCTTGCGCTGGTGACCGGAGCGCGGGAGCGCGCCTCGCGACCGAAGATCCACCTGCCCTTGGGCGCGACGTGAACGACGCTGCGCCACTACCGCGCCAGCGCCGCTTTCGCCGCCGGCAAGGCCGCCTGCGCCCAGCGCTGGTAGTCGATGGCCGATGGATGCAAGCCGTCGTCGGCCAGCAGTTCGCGGCGCGTGGCGGCCTCCCGCGTCAGTCCGGTGATGTCGATGTAAGCCACTTCGGCGCGCGCGCATTCCGCACGCTTGGCCGCGTTGTAGGCATCGATCTCGGCGCCAACCAGCGCCGCATCCCGACCGTGCTCGGCAGCAAACGGCGTCACGCCCCAGTCCGGAATCGACAGCACGATGACGCGCTCCGGCTGGCCACCGGCGTAGGCCACGGCGCGTTCGATGAGCGTGCGCAACTGCGCGCGGTACTCGTCGAGCGGACGCCCGCGGTACTGGTTGTTGACGCCGATCAGCAGGCTGACCAACTGGTACGGTGGCGCCGGCATTGGCGCGAATTCGTCGTCGGCCAGGGCTACCCGTTCACCGCGCTCGATCGCGTCCAGTGCAGCGGAAAGTTCGTCGGTGGTCCAGCCGGTGCGGGCGATGATCTCTGGATTGGCGAGGGTGATGCCCTCTGCCCGCAGCAGTTCCGCCAGCCGAGTCGGCCAGCGCGCTGCGACGGGCACCGATTCGCCGATGGTGTAGGAATCGCCGAGCGCCAGATAGCGCGCGGGGGGAGCAGGCGGCGTGGCCAGCATCGACAGCATGGCGAGGGTGGTGAGGACCATGGCTTTGCCTCTGGATCGCGCAGAGGCATTTATCCGCAAAGAACGCGAAGAACGCAAAGAGAAGCGGATGGCTGCGGAACGTGATTCTGGAGGGCCGCTGCGCCATCTTCAAAGCCAAAGAGTGCGAGCCTTTCCCGAGTCCCGAGTCCCGAGTCCCGAGTCCCGAGTCCCGAGTCCCGAGTCCCGAGTCCCGAGTCCCGAGTCCCGAGTCCCCGCTACGCCGCCGCGACGTGCGGCCGGGCTTTCTGCGCCAGTTCGCCGACAAAGCCGTCGATGGTGTCGATCACGCGTTCCATCAAAGCCGCCTCGGGCAGCAGCGTGATGCGGAAATGGTCGCGGTAAGAGACGTTGAACGAGGAGCCGGGCACGATCAGCACCTGGCGCTGGTCGAGCAGATCGAGCGCGAACTGCTGGTCGTCGAAACCGGGCAGGTTGCGCGCATCGACGCCGACAAAGCCGTACATCGCGCCCATCGGCGCAACCACCCGCAAATATCGGCTGCGCGCCACCGCACGCAACAGCGCGGCACGCGTTTCGAACAGGCGTCCGCCCGGCTGGCACAGCGCGGTGTGCGTGTCCGGCCCCTGCAGCGCAGCCGGAATTGCCCATTGCCCCTGCACGTTGCTGCACAGGCGCAACGCGGCCAGCAGGTCGAGGCTGCGCAGGTAGTCGCGCGCGGCCTGGACGCGGCCACTGGCCACCATCCAGCCAACGCGATAGCCGCAGGCGCGATGCATCTTCGACAGGCCGCTCATGGTGATGCACAGCGAGCCCTGCACCAGCGGCGCCATCGCATGGAACTTGGCATCCTCGAACAGCAGGCCTTCGTAGATTTCGTCGCTGAACACCACCAGGCGATGCTTCTCGGCCAGCGCGGCGATCGCCTCCAGCAGCGGCTTCGGATAGACCGCGCCGTTCGGGTTGTTCGGATTGATGATCACGATGGCGCGCGTGCGCGGCGTGATCATGCGTTCGATCTCGATCGGGTCGGGCAGACCGAGGCGCTCCGGGGGACACGGGTAGTGCACCGGCTGACCGTCGTTCAGGATTACCGCGGCGGTCCACAGCGGGTAGTCGGGTGCCGGCACCAGTACTTCATCGCCCGGGTTGAGCAGACCCCGAAGCGACAGATCGATCAACTCGCTGACGCCGTTGCCGATGAACACATGGCTGGTATCGACGCCGGACAGCCCGCGCGCACGCATGACATCGACGATTGCCTGGCGCGCTTCGGTCAGGCCCTGCTGGTGGCAGTACGCCTCGCTGTCGCGCAGATGACTGGCGATGGCTTCACGGATATGCGTCGGCGCCTCGAAACCAAAGCGTCCCGGATTGCCGATATTGAGGCGGACGATGGGGATTCCCTGCTGCTCGAGATCGAGCGCGCGGGCGTGCAGCGGCCCGCGGATGTCGTAGCGGACATCAGCCAGACGCTCGTTATGCGGGATCGGGCGAAGCACGGCAGGTTAGGGTTTCGTGAAAAGGTGGATCAGCGTACCCAGAAACGACTGGAATGCTCAAGGCAAAATGCGGGCGAGGAAGGCGATTTTGCGTGCTGTTCAGTGGATTCTCGGGTTGCGAGTCGCGTTTGCCGGCACCGGCACATTGGGTCGGGCAGCGACAGCGGTGCAGCGGGCAGGTGTCCAACCGTGGCGTATCAACTTCAGCATGACGCGAATCGGAACTACTCACGCTCCCCCGCGGCGAGAAGTGTCGTCAGCGCATTGGCTGCCTTCGATGGACGCAGCTCACCTTGCGCCCGCAAGGGACCGATGCGGGCGGCGGCCTCGATCGGGCGCGGCGGCGTGGGCGAGGTCTGACTGGACGGGTTGGCGGGGCTGCGACGCGGCTGATCTGCGTCAAGGCGCGCGGCGAGCTGGCCGCCCCAGTATCTGCGCACCATCCGATCAGGCGCTTTGCCCATGAGCCAGGACGTACTTGAACTCGCGCGTCGAGCGATCCACCAGCACGACCCTTCTGCCACCGTCGAATTGACCGACGGCGCGCTAAAGGTGGATTCGGTGCTTCCCCCGGGAACTTTGGTCAGCATCCTGCGCGCCAACCGTATCCAGACCGCGGAGTCAGCGCCGAGTGACTGTTGCGGTGGCTGCTGCGGCGGATGAGTCCCTGTACGACACGAGAAAACCTCATGAAACAGCTGACTCTTGCATTGTTGACCTTGCTCAGTGTGGTCGCCTGCAAGCCGCAGGAACCCGCGCCGTTGCCGCCCCAGGTCGGTACGCGCTCGGCGCCGGTGCCGCCCCCGGCTGCCCCGGCCGCCGACGCTCCCGCTGCGCCCGCCGCTGCTGTCCCCGCTGACACGGCGCCTGCCGCTGCAGCCACGCTGGCCGCCGCCGATGGCGAGGGCGTTTACCAGAAGGCCTGCATCACCTGCCACGGCACCGGTCTGGCCGGCGCGCCCAAACTCGGTGACGCCGCCGACTGGGCCCCGCGCATCGCGCAGGGCGAGGCGCTGCTGTTCGAACACGCGACCAAGGGCTTCACCGGCAAGAAAGGCATGATGCCGCCCAAGGGCGGTTTCGTGACCCTGAGCGACGACGAAGTGCGCGCCGCGATTACCTACATGACCACCGCCTCTGCGCCGTGAGTGAGACTGCGCTGCCGCTGGTGTACGCCTGTTCGGGCTGCTCCAGCGCGGCGCAGATGGCCAATCACCTGGCGCTGCGGATGGATCGCGAGAAACGCGCCGAGATGTCCTGCATCTCGGGTGTCGGCGGCGGTGTGGCGGCGCTGGTGCGGACCGCGCGCAGTGGTCGCCCGATTCTTGCGCTCGACGGCTGCGCCATGGTCTGCGTGGCGCATTGCCTGCAGCGCGCCGGCGTGGTGGCCGACAGCCACGTCGTGCTCGGCGAGGTCGGCGTACGCAAGCGCAAGCACGCAGATTTCGATCTCACCGAGGCAGAACGCGTGTATGTCGAGGTGGTGTTGCCCGCAGCGCACGAACTGGCCGCGCGCGGCACAGCAGCCTGACCCACCGGCGACTGCTTCAGCCCTCGTCGCGGCCGCAGGATTTGTCCTCGGCCGCCGGCTTGAGGCCCCTGCTCTGGGTGCTTGCGGATTGCTTCGATCCGAGTAAGATAGTAATCACTTACTATCTACTTGGAATCGAACATGACTCCGCGTCCGCGCAATCTCCCCGCCGATGAACGCCGCGCGGTGATCGTGGCCGCGGTGATCGATCTGGCTGCGCAGCAGAACCCGAGCGAGATCACCACCGCCGCAATTGCCCAGCAGATGGGCCTGACCCAGGGTGCGCTGTTCCGGCACTTTCCGGACAAGGACGCGATCTGGGCCGCGGTCATGGCGTGGGTGGCCGAATCGCTGCTGGATCGCATCGATCGTTCGGCCGCTGGGCCGGCCTCGCCGCTGGCGGCGATGCAGGCGATGTTCATGAGCCACGTCGAGTTCGTCTGCGAGCACCCCGGCGTGCCGCGGATGTTGTTCGGCGAGTTGCAACGGGCCACGTCGACACCCGGCAAACGCACGGTGCAGACGCTGCTGCAGCATTACCGGGAGCGCCTGCAGCGCCTGCTTGCAGCCGGCATCGCCGCCGGCGAACTGGCGCCGACGCTGGACACCGACGCCGCGGCATCCCTGTTCATCGGCACGATGCAGGGCCTGGTCATGCAATCGCTGCTGGCCGGCGACGTCGGGCGCATGCGCCTGGACGCGCCGCGGGTGTTTGCGATCTACCGTCGCGGCATCGGGAGTACGCCATGAAGGGCCTGCCGATTAGCGGTCGCACGCTGGCGGTGCTGGCCGTGGTGGTGCCCTTGCTGGCGCTGCTGGTCTACGTCGCGCTGTATTCCGGGCCGCTGGCGCCGGTGGCCGTCACTTTGGAAAGCGTGCAGTCGCGGCCGCTCAGCCCGGCGCTGTTCGGCATCGGCACGGTCGAGGCGCGCCACAGCTACCAGATCGGGCCGACCGCCACCGGGCGCCTGGAGACGCTGCTCGTCGAGGTCGGCGATCGCGTGCAAGCCGGACAGGTGCTCGGCGAGATCGATCCGGTGGAACTGGATGATCGCGTCAGCGCGCAGGAGTCGGCGCTGAAGCGCAATCAGGCGGCGCTGCGCGAGGCGCAAGCCAGGCTCAGCTTCGCCCGCAGCCAGGCGCAGCGCTACGAGCAGATGTGGGAGCGCCACCTGATCAGCGAGGAGGCGGTCACCGCCAAGCGCCAGGAACTGCAGATCGCGCAGGCGGCGCACGCGGCCGCCAGCGAGGATCTCGCCCGCGCCGGCTCCGATCGCAATGCCGCCATCGCGCAGCGCGGCAACCTGACGCTGATCGCGCCGGTGGCCGGCATCGTCGCGCGGCGCAACGTCGATCCCGGCACCACTGTTGTTGCCGGCCAGGCGGTGGTGGAACTGATCGACCCCTCCAGCCTGTGGGTCAACGTGCGCTTCGACCAGATCAGCGCCGGCGGCCTGGCGGCAGGCCTGGCCGCCGATATCGAATTGCGCTCGCGCGCCGGCGCGTCGCTGCCCGGTCGCGTGCTGCGCATCGAACCGATGGCCGATGCGGTGACCGAGGAAACCCTGGCGAAGGTGGTTTTCGCGGGTATTCCCGAGCCGCTGCCGCCGATCGGCGAACTGGCCGAGGTCACGGTCCGGCTGCCGCCGGTGGCCACGGCGCCAGTGCTCAACAACGCCGCGATCCGCCGCGACGGCGAGCGCGTCGGCGTCTGGCAACTGGTCGATGGCAGCCCGCGCTTTGTCGAAGTCAGCTTCGGTGCCGCCGATCTCGACGGCCAGGTGCAGGTGCTCGACGGTCTCAAGGAAGGCGATCAGGTCATCGTCTACAGCGAGAAGGCGATCAGCGCGCGCAGCCGCATCCGCGTCGTCGACGCAGATCCCGGGAAGCGCCCCGTGATCAGCCTGGCCGGACGCGACATCCTGCATTCCTGGGGCAAGTTCGTGTTCACCGGCATCGGCCTTGGCCTGCTGATCGGCGTCACCCTGGTGATGGCCGGCGTCTATCGCGGCATGGTCGACGACGGCAAGGCGCTGCTCGACAACAGCGGCGCCGAACTGTGGGTGGTGCAGCAGGACACGCTCGGCCCCTACGCGGAGTCGTCCAGCGTCAACGACGATGTCTATCGCAGCATCCTGGCGATGCCGGGCGTGGCGGCGGCGGCCAACGTCACCTATCTGACCATGCAGGTGCGCCGCGGCCAGGCCGACGTGCGCGCGATGATCGTCGGCATCGCGCCCGGGCGCGTCGGCGCCACGCCCGGCTGGCCGCCGTATCTGGTTGCCGGGCGCCAGCTCACGCGCGGCCACTTCGAGGCCGTCGCCGACATCGCCACGGGCTTCAGGCTGGGCGATCGCATCGGCATCCGCCGCAACCACTACACGGTGGTCGGGCTGACCCGGCGCATGGTGTCATCCAGCGGCGATCCGATGGTGTTCATCCCGCTCAAGGATGCCCAGGAGGCGCAGTTCCTCAAGGACAACGACGCCATCTGGCAAAGCCGCCGCCGCACCGAGGCCAATCCGGCCTTCAACCGCCCCGGCGTGCCCGGACTGCTGCAGGCGGTGATCGACTCGCAAGCCGCCAGCACCGTCGTCAACGCGATCCTGGTGCGGCTTGAGCCCGGCCATGCGCCCGACGCGGTGGCCGAGTCCATCCGCCGCTGGAAGCGGCTGACCGTGTACACGCGCACGCAGATGGAGGGCATCCTGGTCGGCAAGCTGATCGCCACCTCGGCGCGCCAGATCGGCATGTTCCTGGTGATCCTCGCGGTGGTCAGCGCGGCCATCGTCGCCTTCATCATCTACACGCTGACGATGGACAAGATCCGCGAGATCGCCGTCCTCAAGCTGATCGGCACGCGCAATCGCACCATCGCCTGGATGATCCTGCAGCAGGCGCTGGCGCTCGGCGTGATCGGCTTCGTCGTCGGCAAGATCACCGCGACCTTCTCCGCACCGTATTTTCCCAAGCATGTGCTGCTGGTGCCGCAGGATTCGATCGCCGGCTTCCTCGCGGTGATGCTGATCTGCGTGCTCGCCAGCCTGGTCGCCATCCGCATGGCGCTGCGCGTCGATCCCGCCGAAGCGATCGGAGGCTGAGATGGCCGGGCAGGGCATCGCATCAGCGGACTGACCAAGCGCTACGGCAGCGGCGACACCGCGGTCGATGCGCTCAAGGGCGTCGACATGCAGGTGGCGCCGGGCGAGGTGGTCGGGCTGATCGGCCCATCCGGATCCGGCAAGAGCACGCTGCTCAAATGCCTCGGCGCGGTGATCGACCCGACCGCCGGCCACATGGTGCTGGGCGACCAGGTGATCTACGACAACGGCTGGAAAGTCCGCGACCTGCGCGCGCTGCGGCGCGACCAGATCGGCTTCGTGTTCCAGGCGCCGTACCTGATCCCGTTCCTCGACGTGACCGACAACGTCGCGCTGCTGCCGATGCTGGCCGGCGTGCCGAACGCCGCCGCGCGCGCACGGGCGCTGGAACTGCTGACCGCGCTCGACGTGCAGCACCGCGCGCGGGCCATGCCCTCGCAACTGTCCGGCGGCGAGCAGCAGCGCGTCGCCATCGCCCGCGGCCTGGTCAACCGCCCGCCGGTGATCCTCGCCGACGAGCCGACCGCGCCGCTCGACAGCGAGCGCGCGCTGGCGGTGATGCGCATCCTCAACGACATGGCGCGCCAGTACCAGACCGCGATCATCGTGGTCACCCACGACGAGAAGATCATTCCGACCTTCAAGCGCATCTACCATATCCGCGACGGCGTCACCGTCGAGGAAGCCGGCGAAGGGCGTGATCTCGGGTGAGCGCGCGGGGCGCGTACACCGGGCCACGTAAGCGGGCTCTGGTAGGCCGATGTACCGCGCAGCGGTTCACCGGCGGGGGCTTGCGGCGAGGTCGCCGCCCTGTTTCTATACTCGCCAGAACCCGCCGCGAAGAGTGCACGCCCGATGAGTTCGCCACAGGCTTGCGATGTGCTGGTGATCGGCGGCGGGCTGGCCGGCATGGTGACGGCGCTTGGCGCGCTGCGCGCGGGGATGTCGGTGACGCTGGTCGACCGCGATACCCCGCAGCGTTTCGGCGGGCTGGCGCGCTGGGCGTTCGGCGGGATGGCGCTGGTCGGCACGCCGCTGCAGGCGCGCATGCGCGTGCCGGACAGCCCCGAAGTGGCGCTGCGCGACTGGTTGCGCTTCGGCGAGGTCGATCCATCCGACCAGCGGTCGCTGGCCTGGGCGAAGCACTACGTCGAGCGTTCGCGCGCGGAGGTCTACGACTGGCTGCTGGGTGAGGGCCTGCGCTTCCTCCCGGCGGTGAACTGGGTCGAGCGCGGCCGCTTCGGCGACGGCAACTCGCTGCCGCGCTACCACATCGTCTGGGGCACCTCGCTGCATCTGGTCATGCAGCTGACCGATGCGCTCAAGCGCGCGGATACCGGCGGCAAGCTCAGGCTGCTGCACCGCCATCGGGTGACCGGGCTGGAACGCAGCAACGGGCGCATCTGCGGCGCGCGTGCGCTGGACGAAGCCAGCGGCGCGGAGATCCAGCTGAGCGCGCCGAACGTGGTGCTGGCGATGGGCGGCATCAACGGCGGGCACGACGAGTGCCGCGCGAACTGGCCGGCCGGCCGGCCGATGCCGGCGACGATGCTCAACGGCGCGCATCCGTTTGCCGACGGCAAACTGCACCACGAGGTGGCCGACACGCTCGGCGGCCAGATCGTCGGCGCCGGCGAGATGTGGAACTACGCCGCCGGCTTTCCGCATCCCTTCCCGCATTTCGATGGCCACGGGCTGTCGACCATTCCGTGCAAGTCGGCACTGTGGCTGGACCACCGCGGCGAGCGCATCGGCCCCGAGCCGCTGGTCACCG
The DNA here is from genome assembly GCA_016717705.1 of Rhodanobacteraceae bacterium. Taxonomy (GTDB): domain Bacteria; phylum Pseudomonadota; class Gammaproteobacteria; order Xanthomonadales; family SZUA-5; genus JADKFD01. The sequence continues at coordinate 19,317 of JADKFD010000014.1, forward strand.
GCTTCGACACCCACTGGCTGTGCCAGCGCGTGGCCGAGCAGGAGCAGCCGTGGACCTGGCACTTGCTCAACTGGCGCATCGCGGCCAAGGAATTCGCGATCTCCGGCGTCGAGCACAACCAGCGCATCCGCGACCGCCAGTTTCTGCGCTTCCTGTGGGAGACGCTGACCGGCAACCATCGGCTGGTGCGACAGATGCAGCGCGAGTGCCCGGACTTCCTGGTCGACGACACGCTCGCCGGGCTCGCGGCGAAGATGAATGCGCTGACCGCCACCCACGACATCGACGCAGCGCGGCTCAAAGCCACCGTAGATGCCTTCGACGCCAACTTCGCCGCCGGCGCGCGCCTGAGCAACGACGACCAGATCCGGCGCATCCTGCACGCGCGCCAGTGGCGGCCCGACAGTCTGCGCACCTGCGCGCCGAAGCCCTTGCAGATGCGCGGCGCCGGCCCGTTCATCGCCATCCGCGCGCAACTGGTCACGCGCAAGAGCCTCGGTGGGCTGCGCACTGATTTGGGCAGCCGCGTGCTGGACGCGGCCGATGCGCCGGTGCCCGGGCTCTATTGCGTCGGCGAGGCGGCCGGCTTCGGCGGCGGCAACAGCAACGGCAAGCGCTCGCTGGAAGGCACTTTCCTGCCGGGATGCATCCTGACCGCGCACGCCGCGGTGCGTCGCTGCGCGGCGGCGGCTGAGGACTTCATGTTCGCGAAAACCCCGGTCACGACAGACGACTACCAGCGCCTTGCACGACAGCGCCTGCCGGGCTTCCTCGCCGACTATGTCGACGGTGGCGCCGGCGCCGAACAGACGCTCGCCGCCAACAGCGCCGACTGGGCGCCCCTGAAGCTGCGCCAGCGCGTGCTGGTCGATGTCTCCGGCATCGACACCACGACAACCTTGCTCGGCGAGCCCTGCGCGCTGCCACTGGCGCTGGCGCCGATCGGCCTGGCCGGCATGATGGCGCGTCGCGGCGAGGCGCAGGCGGCGCGCGTGGCGCGCGCGGCCGGCGTGCCGTACACGCTGTCGACCGTCGGCATCTGCAGCTACGACGAGGTCATTGCCGCGGCCGGCGCTCCGTGCTGGTTCCAGCTCTACATGTTGCGCGACCGCGCGTTGGTGCAGACGCTGCTGGACCGCGTCTGGGCGAGCGGCTGCCGCACCTTGCTGTTCACCGTCGACCTGCCGCTGGCCGGCATGCGCCACCGCGATACGCGACATGGCCTGGGGCTGCCCGGCGCGCGCGCGAAACTGGTGCGGCTGAGTCAGGTGCTTGTCCGACCCGGCTGGCTGCTCGACGTTGCGCTGCGCGGCAAGCCGCACGCCTTCGGCAGCCTCGGCGAGCACGTTGCCGCCGCGCGCGACCTGGACACTTTTCGCGCCTGGGTGGATGCGCAGTTCGACCCGTCCGTGACCTGGCGCGACATCGAGTGGCTGCGCGGCCTGTGGCGCGGCAAGCTGGTGCTCAAGGGCTTGCTCGACGTCGCCGACGCGCAGGCGGCGGTCGGCGTCGGCGTCGACGGCCTGATCGTATCCAACCACGGCGGACGTCAGCTCGATGGTGCCGCGTCCAGCGCAGCCAAACTGCCGGCGATCGCGCAGGCGGTCGGCGCGCGCACCGAGGTGCTGGTCGACGGCGGCCTGCGCAGCGGCATGGATGTCTACCGCGCGCTGGCACTGGGCGCGCGCGGCGTGCTGATCGGCCGCCCGTGGGTGTGGGCGCTGGCCGGCGGCGGCGCCGCAGGTCTGACCTCGATGCTCGACATCTGGCGCCGCGAACTGGCCAACACCATGGCGCTGACCGGCGTCACCCGCATTGCCGACATCGGCGCGGGGCAGCTGGAAAGCGCCTGACCCCAAATACCTCTGGAGAATCGTGATGCCCAACGGCGCACAAGCCCTGATGCAGACCCTCGCCGATGCCGGCGTCAGCGTGTGCTTCACCAATCCCGGCACCAGCGAGATGCACTTCGTCGCCGCGCTCGACGGCGAGCCGCGCATGCGCGCGGTGCTGGCGCTGTTCGAGGGCGTCGCCACCGGCGCCGCCGACGGCTACGCGCGCATGGCCGACAAGCCCGCGGCGACCTGCTGCACCTCGGCTGCGGCCTCGGCAACGGCCTCGCCAATCTGCACAACGCGCGCAAGGGCAAGGTGCCGGTGGTCAACATCGTCGGCGACCACGCCACCTACCACGTACCGCTCGACGCGCAGTTGCAGTCGGACATCGAAACCGTCGCGCGCAATGTCTCGCCCGGATTCGTGCGCACGTCGAAAGCCACCAGCGAACTCTGCCGCGACGTGGTCGACGCGGTGACCGCCGCGCGCGGCCTGCCCGGCCAGGTGGCGACGCTGATCCTGCCCGCCGACGTCTCCTGGGGCGAGGGCGGCGTGCCCGCTGCGCCACCGGCGCCGCCCGCGCCCGCCGCGGCCGACGACGCGACCGTCGCGCGCATCGCCGAGGTGCTGCGCGCCGGTGCGCCGACGGCGCTGCTGCTCGGTGGCCGCGCGCTGCGCGAACCGGCGCTGCGCGCGGCCGCGCAGGTGGCCGCCAAGGCCGGCGCGACGCTGCTGTCCGAGGTGTTCCCGACGCGCCTGGAGCGCGGCGCCGGGCGCCCGGCGATCGAACGCATCGCCTATCTGGCCGAACTCGCCGGGCGTGCAACTGGCGGGCCTCAAGCACCTGGTGCTGGTCGACGCCAAGGCGCCGGTGTCGTTCTTCGCTTACCCCGGCAAGCCCAGCGAGCTGGTTCCCGCCGGCTGCGCGGTGCACACGCTGGCGACGCCGGCACAGGACGCCGCCGCGAGTCTCGCAAAACTCGCGCGCGCGCTCGGCGCCGATGCCGTGCCGCCGCCGCTGCAGCCCGCCGGCCGCCCCGGACGGCCGCGCGGCCGGCTGAGCGCGGAGAAAGTCTGCAAGGCAGTCGGCCATCTGCTGCCGGAACACGCGATCGTGGTCGACGAGGCGATCACCTCCGGACTGATGCTGCCGCTGATGACCGCCGGCTGCCCGGCGCACGATCTGATCACGTTGACCGGCGGCGCCATCGGCCAGGGCCTGCCGAGCTCGATCGGCGCCGCCATCGCCTGCCCCGAGCGGCCGGTGCTGGCGCTGATCGGCGACGGCAGCGCGATGTACACCATCCAGTCGCTGTGGACGATGGCGCGCGAGAAGCTCGACATCACCGCGATCATCTTCAACAACGCCTCCTACTCGGTGCTCAATGTCGAGTTGGAGCGCGTCGGCGCCGAGCGCATCGGTCCGAAGGCACGCGCGCAGCTGGACCTGAAAGGCCCGGTGCTCGACTTCTGCCGCCTGGCGCAGGGCATGGGCGTACACGCCGCGCGCGCCGACAGCGCCGAGGACTTCTGCCGCGCCCTCGAATACGCGCTGGCGCATCCGGGCCCGCACCTGATCGAGGCGGTGGTGCCGGAATCCCTGAGTGGCGCCAAACGCCGGGTGCTGCCTTGGGTGCTGGGTTCGCTGCCGAAGCTGCCGGCGCCGCTGGCGCGGGCGTTGAAACGCAAGCTGGCGCCCTGAGGGCCAGGCTTCAAGGCAGCCTGCGCGCCTGCACAACGCAGGTTCAAACGCGTCGACCGTAGACCCGCTGCGTACGGTCGCTGGTGAACAACAGACCGTCCGCAAGCTGCACCATCACCGGCAGGCGCACGTCCGCCAGGAAAACCAGCTCGCAAGGCCATTCGCCGCTGCGCGGCTCCCAACCCAGCGGACGGGTGAACTCGAGATCCCAGACGGCGCCACCCTCCATCATGCAGCCGCGGATCCGGGCGTTCTCCGGGTCGCTGCTGTCCACCGTGATCTGGATGTCTCCCCGTACCCGCCGGCCGCTGCGGGTCGCGCGGGCAATCCGCTGAAAGCGCGGAAAATTGGCGAGGACGGCCAGACTCACGATTCCGCAGACCGTGCTCAGGAACAGCGCGGCGACCAGCAGCGTGAAGAAACCCGGTGTCTTGTTGTCGATCCAGTGATACAGGACGAAGCCCAGCGCGCACGCGACGCCGCAGCCAACGGCGATCAGTGGCAGCATTCGGGACTCGCCGATCCGGCGCACCTGTTCGATCTGCTCGGCCAGGCTCAGGGAGTGCTTGCGTCTCATCAGTTGGAAACCAGCGGCAGGGGACACTGGCGCCGAAGCGCCAGCCTCGGGGCGCGCAAGCCCGCAGTCTAGTTGGCCCTGGATGACAGGTTGATGTCGCAACCGATCCGTGCCGCCTGCGCCTGATCCGCGTCAATGCCCGCGAACGTGCGGCGAGCCGATGCTGCGTGGCATCGCGCAACCACGGACACCGCCATGACCTCGTCGATCGACGCCCCGACCTACACGCATTACCCCTTCGACGCCCGCGGAATTGCGCGGCGCTTTCGCCACTCGGCCATCTTCGGTGCTCTCGGTGCGCTGGAGCCCGGCGAAGCCATGCGTTTCGTCAACGACCATGATCCGTTGCCACTGCTCGATCAGTTGCGTGCACGTTTCGAGGAACGCGTCGATATCCGCTACGTGCAACGGGAGCCGGGCGCGATCGTGATCGACTTCGTGGTACTCGCCAAAGCCTGAGGCCGGCCATGTCCGAATCCGCCAGGCACCCGATGATCGAGGTGGGCGCGCACCTGGTTGCGCCGACGCTCGGCCTGACGACGGCGGAGTTCCAGACGCTGATGCGCGCGGGCCGCGTGCGCACGCTCAGCGAGCGCGGCGTGGGAACGGATGCAGGGCTTTATCGCCTGAGTTTCTACCACGGCAAGCGGCGCTTTCGCTGCGTCACCGACGCGACCGGCAATATCGTCCAGAGCGGATGAGGACCACGGCACCGGGGATGCGTCGTCGACAGGCTGCTAGCGGCTGCTGCAAGATGCAGATTCCCCGGGTTCAACCGGGTCGTGACGCCAGCGTATTGACCGCGAGTCTGTGGCTGCCACCGATGAGGCGATCTTCCTTGCTCCATAGGGCATCACAACCGCGAGCCGGCGCGCCCTTGCGCTGCAGCGAGATGAGCCCATTCTGCCATCGGCAGCAACTGCAGCGCTGCAATACTGGAACTACCTGACGACCCTCGCCGACGCCGGCTACACCGGCGCGATCGAGTACCGACCCGATGGCGTGTTCGCCAACGGCTTCGACTGAGTGCGACAGGCGTCGACAGTCTCGATCAGCGTTCGAAACGTCGGAACATCAGGCTGGCATTGGTGCCGCCGAAACCGAAGCTGTTCGACAGCGCCGAGCGAATCGGTGCATCGCGGCTTTGCGTCAGCAGCGGCAGGCCGACGACCGCCGGATCGGGATCGTCGACATTGGCCGAGCCAGCCATGAAGCCGTGCTGCAGCATCAGCAGGCAGTGGATGGCCTCGTGAACGCCGGCGGCGCCGAGGGCGTGGCCGCCGAGCGATTTCGTCGACGAGAACGGCGGCAGTTCAGCGCCGAACACCTCGCGCAGCGCGCGCAGTTCGACGACGTCGCCGAGCGGCGTGCTGGTGCCGTGGGTGTTGATGTAATCCGGTGGCCCGTTACCCGCCAGCGCCATGCGCATGCAGTCGGCGGCGCCATCGCCGGAGGGCGCGACCATGTCGGCGCCATCGGAGCTGGCGCCATAGCCGACCAGTTCCGCCAGGATCGGCGCGTCGCGAGCCAGCGCCGAATCCAGCGCCTCCAGCACCAGCGCACCGCCGCCACCGCCGATCACGAAGCCGTCGCGCTGGCGGTCATACGGACGCGAAGCGCGCTCGGGATCTCCATTGCTGCGCGACGACAGCGCGCCCATGGCGTCGAACAACATCGCCATGCCCCAATGCACTTCCTCGCCGCCGCCGGCGAGGACGATGTCCTGCATGCCCCAGGCGATCTGCTGGTAACCAAGGCCGATGCAATGCGCGCTGGTCGCGCAGGCCGACGACACCGAGTAGTTGAGTCCGCGGATACCGAGCGCGGTGGCGACGCAGGCCGACACCGTCGAACTCATGCAGCGCGTGACCTGGTACGGTCCAACGCGGCGGATGCCGCGCTCGCGCAGAACGTCGGCCGCGGCGATCTGGTTTTCCGGCGAACCGCCGCCCGAACCCATGATCAGGCCGCTGCGCGGATGGCGCAGGCGCTCGTCGGTGAGGCCGGCGTGCGCGACCGCCTGCTGCGTCGCCAGCCAGGCGTAGGCGGCGGCATCGCCCATGAACCGGCGCAAGCGCCGATCGATCGTGGCATCGAGGTCGACCACCGGTTTGCCCGAAACCTGGCTGCGCAAGCCGGCTTGCGCGAGGCCGGCGTCGGCACGGATTCCCGACGTTCCGTGGCGCAGGGATGCGGCCACGCTGTCGCCGTCGTTGCCGAGACAGGAGACGATCCCGAGGCCAGTGACGACGACTCGGCGCCGGCTCACAACGACGCGGTCGAAGTGAACAAGCCCACGCGCAAATCGCTGGCCTGATAGATCTCGCGGCCATCGACGAGCATGCGCGCATCGCCGATCGCCAGGTTCAGGCGCTGGCGCACCACGCGCTTGATGTCGATGTAGTAGCTGACGACCTTGGCGCTGGGCAGCACCTGCCCGAAGAATTTGATCGCACCGGCGCCGAGTGCGCGTCCGCGTCCGGGCAGTCCTTGCCAGGCGAGGAAGAACCCGACCAGCTGCCACATCGCGTCGAGACCCAGGCAACCTGGCATCACCGGGTCGTCCTCGAAATGCACGTTGAAGAACCAGAGATCCGGCCGGATGTCGAGTTCGGCATGAATTTGCCCTTTGCCGTAAGTGCCACCGTCGTCGTCGATGCGGACGATCCGGTCGACCATCAGCATTCCGGGCGCCGGCAAGCGCGCATTGCTGTTGCCAAACAATCGCCCGTGGGCGCAGTCCAGCAACTGCGAATAATCAAAGTTCGCGAACATCATGAGCTCCGAGAGCAGGGTCAGTGGCGCCGTGGCCGGCGTGGGCGGCGGCAGTATCCATGCGTGGTCGTGACACGCGTGGTCGCGGTGAGCATTAATTGCGTCCGGGCTGACTACGGTCAAGGTAGCGACGCCGTACGCTTGAGTACGCTTCCGCAGATCTGTTAGCGCCGGTCCGTCATCAGTTCTCGAATCCATGACGGAATACGATGTCGCCGCCAACCACGAAGTCCCACAGGCCGCGGCCTAGGTGGAGAAGCGCGCGGTTTGCAGCGCGTCGATGTAGTCGACGTGCCAGTAGATCTGGTCCGGCGTCTGCGCAGCTCCGATGGCCGTCCAGCTGGAGGCGACGCTGTCGTAGTAGTAGGGGCCGAGTTCGGTGGCGGCGAACAAGTGCAAGCCGTCGCTGGACATCGCCAGATGGTAGACCAATGTGCTCGGCAAACCCGTGTTGAACGGGCTGAAGCTGTCGCCGTTGCTGGTCGATCGATACACGCCGGGGCCCGAGTAACCGGCGCCGGCAATGTAGATCGTGCCGGGCGTCGTGGCATGCACCAGGATGCAGTTGCCGTAGAAGAACTGGCCATCGGGCAGGCCGCTGCTGCGCAGGCTGAAGCCGGCGCCACTGTCACGGTAGAACTGGCCACCATCGTTCACCACGTAGCGGGTCAGGCCGTCGCGCGAGTACTGGATGTCAGTGACCTTGGTGACGAAGTCGAAGCTGCTCTCGGTGTGGCTGATGCTGCTGCCGTTGTAGGTCAGGGTGATCACTCGGTTGCGATTGGCGCCGATGCCGCCGCCCGCGAGCAGTGCGCGGTTGGGGTTCAGCGGATCGGCCTCGATCGGCGCAAGGAACAGCCAGTCCTGGAAGTTGTTGGTGGCGTAATCCCATTCGCGCAGGGCCATCCAGGTGCCGGTCGCGGGCGCGGTGTCCAGTTGCACGAAGCCGGGATAGACCATCCACAGTGCGCCGCCGTTGTTGGAGGAACTCAAGTGCGCATAGTCGCCGCTGATCGTCTGCACGAAGTTGTTGATCCCTGCGACAGGCGCGGTGGCCTTCTGGTAGCCCTGGTCCTGCGCACCACCGAGCATCGCGTGTGGCGGGGTGCGTACGGTGTAGCTGCCGTAGAACTGCCCGTTGCGCAGCCCGGCCATTGAAAGGTTCTGCACCGTGAGCAGGCCATCGGTGGATTCGTAGGTGCCGCCGTCGGTGGACACGAACACGCGCTCGACATTGGCGCCGTCGACGAACACGTCGAAATTGGGGATGTCGGCATGCAGCTTGGTGGCTTCCTGGCCGTAATAGTCTTGCCAGGGGTTGACCAGTTGCCAGCTGTCGCCGCCATCATGGCTGCGATAGGCGTTGACGCCGCCGACGTACAAACGCAGCGGGTCGCGGGTGGAGGTCTCGGCGGAATTCAGGCCGAACAGCGTGGTCGGCACATCGGTGCGCCGGGCCCAGCTGGCGCCGGCGTCGAGGCTGCGATAGACCTCGGTGACGCTGCCGCGCTGGATGAAGGCGAACAGGAAAGTCACACCGCCATTGACGCCGCCGCTCAGGGTCACGCGGTTGCCGGCTGCCAGCGGCGCCGCGGGGTGATTGTCGAGACATTGACCAGGGCGTGCGTACCCGGCGTGATCGTTTTCAGTTGCAGTCCATCCAGCAGGTACATCGTCGTGCTGTTGTAGCGCGGCGAAAACAGCGCGGCCTGGTCGCGTGCGGTGAGGAAAGCGAGCGCGGTGAAGCTCGCGCCGCGGTCGGTCGATGCATACAGCCGTGGACGGTAAGAACCACTGAACTCCAGGCGCAAGGCGTAAACCTCGGTCCCGGTCGGATCGCGCGCGGCAAAGTCGGTTGCGTACCAGAAATTGCTGGTGGCGAAACCGGTTGCCGCGGTCCAGCTGCTACCCCCGTTGTCGCTGCGGTACACGCCGGAGGGCGCGTCCGAGAGCACCAGCAGACGCTCGGCGCCGGTCAGGCGTTCGAGGAAACCGAAGCTCCCGTTCGGGGTGAAGCTGGCGCCGTCGCCGGGGCTGCTCCAGTTCAGCGCCGTGCGGTCGGCACGCCACAGGTTGCCGCCGTGGCTGAATACGTTGAGGCGGTTGCCCGGCACATCGAATTCGGTTGCGAGCGTACGGCCGGCGATATTGCCGCTGCCGCGTTCCACCCACTGGCCGCTGATCGCCGGCGTGCGCACCTGGCGATACGCCGCTTCCGGCGCTTCGGCAGCGCGCAACAGTTCCACCGTACGGCGCTTCTCTGCGATTGCCTCGGCGCGGAACGCGGCATCGCGCATGCGCCAGTCGGTGTCCGGCGCGGCGCGATGCAACTGCGCGATCCAGGCATCGCGCCGCTGCCGGTAATCGGAGCGCTCACCGGGGGAGTGCTCCATCGGGACCGGCAGTCGACGCGCGATGCGATCACCGTCAGGTACGCGCTGCGACGTGGGCACCAATAACGACGCCACCAATAACAGACCGAGTGCAATGCGCTTCATGGCGCACTCCGCTGGACGAGGCGTTTGCAGTGTCGCGCGCCTGCTGCAATTCGTAAATGCACGATCTGGCGCTTAGCTGATCTTTCGATGCGCACGCTTGACGCAGATCAAGGCTTGCACGCGCGGATACTTGATCCAGGTCATTCGCTGTCGGCATGCGCCTGTCCAAGCTCGCGTGCATCGCTTCGACCCGACCGGTGGCCAGATGAATTCGACTTCGCGCAGACTGCTGCTGGCCATTGCTGCGATGTTCGCAGTGCCGGCGGCCGCTGACCCGCTGCCGATGACCCAGCTCGACTTCAAGGTGCCCGGTACCCAGGTCGGCGACGTGCCGGCCAACCACGCGCACTCGGCGTCCGAATGCCGCGTGTGCCACGGCGGCTACAGCCCTCAGACCGAGCCCTACGGCACCTGGGCCGGCAGCCTGATGGCGCTCGGCGGTCGCGATCCGCTGTTCTTCGCGCAGATGACCAATGCCAACCAGGACGTGGCCAACGTCGGCAGCTTCTGCCTGCGCTGCCATGTGCCGGTAGCGGTCGGTACCGGCCATGTGGTGCAGGCCAATGGCAGCACGTTGAGCGCGATCGACCAGGAAGGCGTCAACTGCCACTTCTGCCACAGCATGGTCGACCCGCAATACCAGGCCGGCGTCAGTCCGGTCGAGGATCAGGCGATCCTGGCCGCGCTGGAGCAAGTTCCCGCGTTCTTCGGCAACGCCATGTTCGTGCTCGATCCGCAGGACCGTCGGCGCGGCCCGCGACCGGATGTCGATGCGCCGCATATGGCGCTGGTCTCGCCGTTCCATCGGCGCAGCGCAATGTGCGGCACCTGCCACGATGTCGGCAACGTCGCCACCACGCGCCAGTCCGACGGCAGTTGGCGCTACAACCTGCTGAACGCGCCGGCGCCGGATGCCAACCCGCAAGCGCAGTTCCCGCTCGAACGCACCTACACCGAGTGGAAGCTGTCTGCCTTCGGCGCCGGCGGTGTCGACATGGACGGCCGCTTCGGCGGCGCGCGCGGAGACGTCGTGTCCACCTGCCAGGACTGCCACATGCCCACCGCCAGCGGCAGCGCCTGCAGTTGGGGCGTGGTGCGCAGCGATCTGCCGAGCCACGAGTTCGCCGGCGCCGCCGTACCATCGCTGGACTTGATCGCGGCGCACACCGCGGGCGATCCGGACATCGACCAGAGCGCGATTGCCGCCGGTCGCGCGCGTGCGCTGTCGATGTTGCAGCGCGCCGCCGAGGTCGAACTGACGCTCGTCGGCAACGAATTGACCGCACGCGTGGTCAACCACAGCGGCCACAAACTGCCGACCGGCCACATCGAAGGTCGTCGCGTGTGGCTGAACCTGCGATTCCTCAACGCCGACGGTGGCCTGCTCGTCGAGCAGGGTGGCTACGACATTGCAACGGCGACTCTCGACGAAGCCAGCACCACGGTTTACGAGATGCTGGTCGGCCTCAGCCCGGACGCCGCCGCGGTCACCGGCCACCCGGCCGGGCAGACCTCGCACATGGCGCTCGCCGACACCATCGTCAAGGACACCCGCATTCCGCCGCGCGGCTACACCAACGCCAGCTTCGAAGCCGGCGGCGCGCCCGCGGTCGGCATCGTCTACGCCGACGGCCAGTACTGGCACGAACGCAACACGACCCTGCCGGCCGGCACCGACCGCGTCGTCGCGACCTTGTATTACCAGAGCCTGCCGCGCGGCTACATCGAACACCTGCGCGATGCCAACACCACCGACCAGTGGGGCGAGACCCTGCACACGCTGTGGCAGCAGACCGGCCGCGGCGCGCCGATCCGGATGGCACAGGCCAGCCTCAGCCTCGGCGACGTGTTGCTGCGCGATGGCTTCGAGAGCGGAGCAGGCCGGTAGCGGTCGCGCGCGGCGCCGGCCGCAGCCAGTCGTCGGCGAAGTCCTGCGCGCTCAGCGCCGGAGCGTAATTGCGACCATCGCGTGGTCATCGGGCGCCGCCGCCAACGCTTCGCTGGCCGCCACCGCGCCAGGCGCGGCGGTCGACACCGCTGGGGACAGTGAACCTGAGTTCATCCGCGCCCTCCGTCGAATCGCGCCATGTTACTGCGTGGCGGCAGGTCCGGTCGCATTCGCGACCGTCGCACATCGGGCGTGATCCCAAGCCGGTACCGACTCGGCACCCGCCGCGTCATCATGCGCAATCCAAGATGTAATCGTCGGCCCCCGGCTCCAGCCCCGAAACCAACGCATATTTCCCCGGACCGCGACGCCGTTCGACGGGTTCGAATCTGCAACAAGGAGAGCGGGCATGCAGACCTTCACTCGCCCCCGCAGGCCACCTCGAAGCCATCGACGAACATGCGGATCGGGTCGGTGTCGGTCGAGGTGTTGTCGCTCAGCAAGTCTTCCAGCACGCCGTCCGGGCGGGTCACTGTCGCGGTGTTGCTGACTGGGATCTCCGGGCCGAGCGCGACGTCCACGGTCAGTTCGAAGTGCAGCCCGCTGCCGGCGGCGATGTCGACCAGTTGATCGATGTTGCCGTTGCCACTGGCGGAGCACCCGGAGCCCGCCTGCGGCGTGCAGGTCCAGCTTGCCGACGCGAGTTCGGGCGGCAGCAGGTCCTGCACGATCGCCGAGCCGACATCGCTCGGTCCCGCGTTGAGCACGTCGATGTCGTAGGTGGTGGTTGCGCCGCCCGGCAGGAAGTCGCAGCCGTTGACCTTGACGATCGACAGCGCGACCACGCGTTGCACGGCGTCGTTGTCGCTGGCGCTGCGGTCGGCGGGAGACGGGTCCGGCACCGCCGAGGCGATGCTGGCCGTCAATTCGACGCTGCCCTGCGCCGATGCGGCGACAGTTGCGTCGAGCTGGTAGGCGAGGCTGCCGCCCGCCGGCAGGTCGACGCTGGCGGCGATCGCGCCGGCGCCATTGGCGGGCGAGCCTGCCGGCGAGCCGGCCACGCAGCTCGCGCCGCCGCCCGCCGTGCAGGTCCAGGCAGCGCCGGTGAGGCTCGCCGGCAGGGGTACGCTGGCGTCGGCGGCCATCGCCGCATCCGGACCCGCGTTGGAGAAGTCGATCTGATAGGCAGTAGGCAGCCCGGCGGTGAGCATGCTCGTCCCATTGTCGATGCTGGCGACCAGGTCCGCGCCATCCGGCACGGCATGCGCCTCCGGCGCCGAGGTGGATTCGGCAAAGTTGGTGTCGCCGGCGAAGTTCGCCGTCAGCGTCTGATCGCCGGAACCGGCGAACACCAGCTGGCAGCTGCCGGCACCGGCGCTCAGCGTCGCCAGGCAGTTGGCGCCGCTCGGCGCCGCGCTGACCTGGATCGATCCGCCAGGCTCGCCCGCACCCGGTGCGAGCACGGCCAGCGTCACCTGCACATCGACGCCCTGGCCGGGCAGCGAGGGATCCGGTGTGTCGGCGACGATGGCGGTCGCGGTCGCTGCGCGGCCGACGACATGGTCGGCGCCCGCTGAAACGCTGGGATCGAAGCCGCCGCCGCCGGGATAGCTGGCCGTCAGCGTCCGCGTTCCAGCACTGGTCGAGGTCAGCGTGCAACTACCGCTGCCACCGGCAAGCGACGCCTCGCAGCTGGCGCTGCCTTCGCTGATGCTGACCGTGCCGGTCGGCGTGCCGCCGCTGCCGGCGACCGTCACACTGACCTCGAAGGGCTCGCCGACCAGCGTGGTCGCCGGCGTGTGTGCGGTGATCGTCGTCGTGGTGGCGCCGGAAACCAGAGCGTAGAAATAGGCCGAACCGGCATCGCCCCCGCCGGCGGCGGAATCGCGTGCGTGCGCGCCAACCAGCGCGGTGCTGCCGCTGAGTGCGACGGCCTGACCCAGTTGGTCGCCGGCCAGCGCGCCGGTGGCGAACTCCTGCGACGCCTGGACCCAGGTTCCGCCGTCGGCGGTGAATTCGAAGAACGAACCGGTGTTGCTGCCGGCGGCGGTGTCGTCAAGGCTGGCGCCGACCAGCAGCCGGCCGCTGGCCAGCGCCACGGCGCGGCCGAATCCATCGCTGGCCAGCGCAGTGCTGGCGGACAGGCGCTGCAATTCGGACCAGCTCGCGCCACTGCCCTGGTAGACATAGGCCGAACCGGCGTCGACCGGCGCCGCGCCGTGATCGTCGCGATGCGCGCCGACCACGGCGAGGTCGCCGACGAGGTCGACGCTGATGCCGAACTCGTCGCCGGGCAGGGCATCGCTGGCGAGTAGTGTGGCTCGCTCTGTCCAGGTGCCGGCCGTTTCGGTGAAGATGAAGGCCGCGCCAGCATTGGCGCCGGCGACGCCGTCGTGCAAAGGGGCGCCGACCAGCGCGGTGTCGCCGTCGATCGCCACGCTGCTGCCGAACTGCTCGGAGGCTTCGCCGCTGGCCGGCCGCAATTGCCCGACCTGCACGAGGGTGCCGGCCTGCAGTTCCAGCACGAATGCGCAGCCGCCCGAAACGCCGGCGATATCGTTGAAACAGTTCGGGTCGCCAACAATGGCGCGTGTGCCGTCGAAATCCAGACTGGTGCCGACACTGGTCACCGAGGGACTCAGTACCTCGAAGCGCTGCGCGTGCGACCAGACGCCGCCGGAGCGCTCGAAACGATGTATGGCGCCGGTTCGGAACGGGCCATCTTCGGGCGAGCCGACCAGGATCTGGTCACCGTGCACCGCGACGCTGGTGCCGAAGAAGGCGTCGTTCTCCATCGTCGCCGCGCGCAGCGTGGCCACCCGTTGCCAGACGCCGCCACTGCGTTCGTAGACGAACGCCGCCCCGCAGCCGTAACAGACGTCCGATCCCAGGTGGCGTGCGCCGACCACCGCGGTATCGCCATCGACGTCCACCGCATGACCGAACTGGACATTGGACCCGAGATTCCCGGCGGTGATGCGCTGGCGCTCGCCCCAACTGCCGCCGACGGCGTCGAAGTGGCTGAGGGTACCGGCCTGCACGCCGGCGTCGGTCTGGTCGTGGGGCGCCGCAACGACGGCACCATGGGCGGACAGCGACACCGCGTAACCGCCCTGGTCGCCGTTGAGGTCGTACCAGGTGGCGCCGTACAGGTGCGCGACCTGCGACCACACGCCGGCATTGCGATCGAACACGTAGCCCGCTCCCGAATTCACCGCCACCGGGGTGTCATCGCTCTGGGCGCCGACCAGGGCGCGATCGCCGAGGACGTCGACCGAGGCGCCGAAAAAGTCGCCGGTTGCCGGCACGGCGGGTTGCAGCGTGCCCTGCAGCGCCCAGACACCGGCGCTGCGGGTGAAGACATAGGCCGATCCGGCGTCGGTCAGGCTGGCGTAATCGTCCTGCGGCGCACCCACGATGGCGGTGTCGCCCGATAGCGCACAGGACCAGCCGAACGAGTCGTTGAGCACGCCGACCGGGGCCGCGAGCCTGGCCTGTTCGGTCCAGGCGGCCCCGGAACGCACGTGGACGTAGGCGGCTCCGGCACTGATGCCGGCGACCAAGGCGCGACGTGCCCCGACCAGCACGGTGTCGTTGTCGATGTCGACCGAATAACCGTACCAGGTGCTGGCGCTCACCGTCGCACCGATCAGCTTGGCCTGCTGCGTCCAGGTGGCGCCGCTGCCGGTGTAGACGTAGGCTGCGCCGGCGTCCGTGCCCAGGGCGTTGTCGTCGCGCTGGGCGCCGACCACGATGGTGCCGGTACTCACGTCGATGGCGACCGCCGAGCCGAAGCGGTCGAGGTTGGCCCCGTCGCTGGCGCCGATCAGGGTGCGCTGCGTCCACGTCGTGCCGGTGCGAGTGAATACCAATGCGTAGCCCGGGCCGCCGCTGCTCGCGAACATGTCCTGCGGTGCCCCGATCACTGCCGTGTCGCCATCGACGGCAACCGCATAGCCGAACCAGTGGTTGTGGGAGAGCGGAAACGTGGTCGAGGTCAGCTTGGCCTGGTACACCCACTGGTCGCCGCTGCGCACGTAGACGTAGGCGGAACCGATATTGCTGAAGGTGTCGCGATCGTCGAGGTAGGCGCCGATGAGCGCCGTGCTGCCTTGTATGGAAAGCGCAATACCGGAGTTGTCCTGCGCCGCGCCGTCGCCACCGACCGGCAGGTCGACGCGCTGGACCTGGTTGAAGTCCTTTTGCCACGCGGCCAGCACGCGCTCGCGATCGCCGTCGGCAGCCTGCAGCGTCGAGATGCAGGCAAGCAGCAGCGCCGCGATGCCGATCCGGCAAGCAGGCTTCCGGGTCGCCTCGGCGATGCTGCGCAGGATGCGTGAAAGCGTAGGCATGGCCGTCCCCCGATCACCCGGATATGGACACGGACGATATTTCGCGCGCAAAAGGCTCACGCGGGATACCCGGGCTTTGGCAGGCCGCTGTATCGCGCAGCGATTCGGCGGCTTGTGCTCGCCGCAAGTACCCGGGGAACGCGCTGCGCGCGTACCCCGGGCTACCTTGCGGCCAGTTCCGCCTGCAAGCGCGCCAGGCGCGCAGCCAGTGCAGGGCGCGGCAGCGTGGTTGCGGACAGGCCGGGCGCCGCGGCGGCTGCGGCGGAGCGGGCGGCGGCGACGTCGCGCTGGCGCCACTTCAGCAGCGCCAGCGCCAGTTCCGCCTCGGCGCGCAGCGGATCGGCGGCGGGCAAGTTCTGGCGCAGCCGGTGACCGGTCTCGATCGGTTCGCCGGCACTGTCCCACTGCCCCAGGTCGAGTCGCGCCAGGCCCTGGCCGAGCAGGCTGTAGGCCCGGTGTGGATGCGCCTCGGGCAGCAAGTGCGCGCGCAGTTGCACGGCGCGGTCGAAGTGCGGCAGCGCCTGCTCCGGACTGCCGCGATCGAGCAGCAGGTTGCCGAGATTGGTCTCGGCGGTGGCGATCAAGGGATGGGCTGCACCGAAGGCCTGTTCCAGCGCGTCCAGCGATCCGCGCAACAGGGCCTCGGCTTCGTCCCACGCCGAGCGCGAGTGCAGCAGCATCGCCAGGTTGTTTTCCGCCTGCGCCACCAGCGGATGCGCAGGGTTGGCGAAGGCCTGGCGGCGAATCTGCATGGCCTCGCGCAACTCGCGCTCGGCGGCTTCCAGGTTGCCCTGCGACTGGTGCAGCAAGCCGAGGTTGCTCAGCGTCTGCGCCAGCTCCGGATGCTGCGGCGGCAACAGCGCGCGACGCATCGCCAACGCCTCGTCGAACAACGCCTGCGCCGCGCTGCCGTCGCCCAGTTGCATGTGGGCGAGCGCCAGGTTGTTCAGCGCCGTGGCGAGGTCGGTGCTGCCCGATGCGCGTTCGGCATCCGCGAGCAACGCCCGCCGCAGCTTGACCACTTCGGCGAGGGTGTCGCGCGCGCCATCGGAATCGCCGGCGGCGAAATCCACCGAGGCGCGATCGTTCAGGCGCTCGCTCAGCAGGCGCGCGTCGCCGCCGGCGCGCGCCCGGGTTTCGGCCAGCGCCGCATCCAGCAGGCTGCGCGCCTCGTCGAGGCGGCCGCGCAGCACCAGCGTGCGGCACAGTTTGGACTGCGCCAGGGCGAGGTCGCCGCCGGAGAGTTCGGGTTGCGCCCGCATCAGTCGCAGCGCCTCGCGCAACCCGGCTTCTGCCGCTTCGAGCTTGCCGGTCAGGCGGTCGAGGTCGCCACGGTACATCAGCAGGCGCGCACGCCGCTGCGATGGGTTCGCGGCGGGTTCGAGGTCGAGCGCTTCGTCGAGCAGCGTGCCGGCCGTGGGCGAACTCGCCGAGGCCCATGTGGGTGCGCGCCAGCGCGCTGAGCAGGTCGGCCTGTGCCTCGGCATCGCCGGCCAACTGGCGACGTGCCCGGGGAACGCCACGATCGAGCCGTTCGCGCGCGCTGACCACGCGCCCGCTCGATTGCGCCGGATCGCTGGCGGCGAACACGTCGACCAGCAGTTCTACGACGCGTTCGGCGCGGTCGCGCTCGGCCTGGATACGCCGCGACTGTGCGTTGCCGTGCACCAGGAACGCGCTGCCGGCTGCCAGCGCCAGTGCGCTCGCGGCGATCGCCCACGGATGTCGTCGCATCCACAGCCGGGCCCGGTAGGCGGCCGTGTCCGGGTGCGCGGAAACCGGTTGGTGCGCGAGGTAGCGGCGCAGGTCGTCGGCCAGTTGCGCGGCGCCGGCATGACGTGCGCCCGCATCGAACTGCATCGCCTTGGCCACCACCGCGTCAAGATCGCCAGCCAGCGCGGGCGCGGCGTCCGCCAGCCGCGGCAGGCGTCGCCGGCCAGCGTCCTGGTGCAACCACCCGGCGTCCGGGCGCACGCCGGCCGCCAGTTCGAACAGGATCACGCCGAGCGCGTAGACATCGGTTGCGGTGCCGACCGGGCCGCCGTGGAACTGCTCCGGGGCGGCATAGGCCGGGGTCAGGGCCGCCGGCAGGCCACCGTCGCGGCCGGCGTCATCCTGCAGGCGCTGGCCGATGCCGAAGTCCAGCAGGCGGGGATCGCCCTCCGGCGTGACCAGAACATTTGCCGGCTTCAGGTCGCCGTGCACGATCAGGTGCCGGTGCGCGTGATGGACGGCGTCGCACAGCGCGATCGCCAGTTGCAGGCGACGCCGCAGGTCTGGCCGGTTGCGCGCCACCCATGCGTCCAGGCGCTCGCCGTCGACATACTCCATGACCAGCCAGGGCTGGCCCTCCGGGGCGATGCCGGCGTCGAGCAGACGCGCGATGCCGGGATGATCGAGCGCGCCGAGCAGGCGCTGCTCCGATTCGAAGCGCAAGCGCTGCGCCGGATCGTCGCCATCCCAGTTGAGCAACTTGACCGCCACCTTGCGTTCGAAGCGCCCGTCGGCGCGCTCGGCCAGGAACACGCTGCCCATGCCGCCTGAACCGAGGCGGCGCAACAGCCGATAGTTGCCGAGCAGCTTGCCCTCGGCCCAGTGCCATCCGAGTTCTGCGGCCCGCGCAGGCTGCAACTGTGCCTCGATGCCGTCGAACCAGGACTGCGCCGGTGCGGCGAATCCCAGCAGCGATTGCAGCTCCGCGTGCAGCGCGGGCTTTCGGCGGCGATTCGGTCCATGCGCTGCGCGCGCTCGGCTTCGCCCATGGCCATCAGTTCGTCGAGCAGGTCGGCGAGGCGATCGAAGGCAGGCGGCTCGCTCACGGCGGTGCTCCGTCGCCGCCGAGCGCCCGAAAAAGCCAGATGCGCGCGAGCAACCAACTACGCTTCACGGTCGCCTCGGAACAGCCGAGCGCGAGCGCGGTCTCCTCGATCTCCAGCCCGCCGAAGAAGCGGCAGACCACGATGTCGTGGCCGCGCTGGTCGTGGCGCCACAGCGCCTGCAGCGCGTTGTCGATCTGCAGGAGCTCTTCGCCACGGGTGGTCGACAGCAGGTCGGGATCGACGTCCGCACGCGATTCCTGGCCGCCACGCTTGACGCGCAGCGCGCGGCGGGCGTTGTCGACCACGATGCTGCGCATCACCTTGGCCGCCAGGAAGAAGAACTGCGCGCGGTTCTCGATCGACAGCAGCCGTTGTCGCGACAGCTTGAGATAGGCCTCATGCACCAGGCTGGTGGTGCCGGCCTGGTCGCTCCCGCGCAGGCGGCCGCGATGGCGATGCGCGAGCAACCGCAGTTCGTCGTAGACCAGCGGGATCAACGCATCGATCGACCTCGGCTTGGCACCGTGGCCCATCACGCCGTCGGGCTCCCGGTCTTTCATGCCGGCAGCGACCTCAGGTACCTGGCGATCTGCGCACGCATGCTCTCGGTAGCCTCGCGAACGATGGCTGGCAGCGCCGCCATTATCGCGCGCCGCGGTCGCGCTGGCATCCCACGCCGCCGTTGGCAATCGGGCCGTCGCCTTCGCGGCCGACGGCATCGTCAAGGACACCCGCATTTCGCCGCGCGGATTCGCCAACGCCAGCTTCGCGGCTGGCGGCGCCCGCGCGCGCTGGCGATCGTCGACTGACCAGACCGGCGCGCGGCTCGCCATCGTCGCTCCGCGGCGAGTCCAACTGCAGTTGCCCCCAGGCGCTGCCCTCGCGCACCGCGCCCAGGTTCAACCGCCGCAGACGGGCACTGGCGACGTCCCGGTACGGCCTGTTTCCCGCCCGTATTCGCGGGCCTCCTCGCAGCGTCCCGCCGCCGCCAGCGCGCGCAACAGCAGGCCCTGCGCGCGGCGCGCCTCGCGGCTGTCGGCGCCGAAGGCTTCCACCAGTGCCGGTTCGGTCTCGCGCAGCGCGGCGAGCGCGCTGGCGACATCTCCGCTGGCGAGGCGCCACTCGGCATCGCTGGTGCGCCACACCTGCCAGCGCGGGTGCTCGCGGCCGAGCGCCGGTTCCAGGATCGCCGCGCTGCGATCGAGCAGGCGGCGCGCCGTGGCGAGGTCGCCGCTGGCGATGCGGGCGCGGGCGTGATTGTGCAGGGTCACGCCAACGCGGAAGTGCTCGGCGCCGACTGCGGCGACCAGCGCAGCCTCGGCGCGCTCGAACCACGCCAGCGACTCTTCCGCTCGGCCTTGCGCCTCGATCGCGGAAGCGAGGTTGTTGTACTCGGTGCCGGTGTGCACCGACTCGGCTCCCAGGCGCTGCTCGAAGATCGCCACCGCGCGGCGATGTTCGGATTCGGCGCCAGCCGCGTCGCCGGAGCGCAAGCGATTGACGCCGAGGTTGCCGTACACGGTGGCAAGGCCGGCGCTGTCGCCGCCCCAGGCCGCGGCGGTCAGCGCAGCCACCTGCTCCAGTTGTGCGATCGCTTCGGCGTGCGCGCCGCCCTGGCCGGCGTACAGCGCCAGGTCGTTGCGCAGGTCGAGGGTGCGTAGATCCTCGGCGCTCCACAGCTCGGCGGCCAGCAACAGCGCCTCGCGCTGGTGGCGCATGGCGACCTGCGCATCGCCCTGCGCGCTGGCGATGCGTGCGCGCACCACCGCGAGTCGGCGGCGGCGATCGCCGTCTTTGGGGTCGACCAGCGCCGCCGCGTTGTCGACGTGGCGCGTTGCCGCGGCGGCGTCGTCCTGCAGCAGCGCGTTGTCGGCCAGCAGCAGCAGGCTGTCGGCAGCGAGCGCCGGTGCGCTGGCCGGTTGCCGCTGGGCGATCTCGCGTGCCGCCGTCTCGGCGCCAGCGTAATCCTCGGCATCGCTGTCGATGCGCGCCAGCGCCAGGCGCACGCGGTCGCGCTCCGGCAGGTCATCAGCCGGTACGCTGTCCAGCGCCAGCGCGTAACTGCGGCGCGCGTCCGCATACAGTTCGAGGCTGTGCTGCGCGCTGCCGAGCGCCTCCAGCAGGCGCTGGCGCACCGGCGCCGGCAGCGGCTGCTTGTGCACGCGAGCGCTGGCGGCCGCCAGCAACTCGCGCGCATTGGCGCTGCCGCCCGGGAACTGCACCGGATCGGCCGCAGCGAAGGTGTCGACCAGCAGTTGCGCCACCTGCTCGGCGGTATCGCGCTCGAGCAGCGTCTGCTGGTACTGGCGCCACAGCTGCACGCTGAACGCCGCCGCCATCAGCAGAAAGGCGCCGGCGGCCAACGCCGGCCAGCGATGCCGGCGCAACCAGCAGCGCAGCCGATAGCCGCGGCGCGCACCCAGAGCGGCCAGCGGGCGGTGCTGCAACCAGCGCTCCAGTTCGTCGGCCAGTGCGTGGGCGTCTTCGTAGCGCCCCGCCGGATCGGGCGCCAGCGCGCGCGCCAGCAACGCCTCCAGCTCTGCGCGGCGCGAGCGCGCGAGCGGCAGCGCGGCCACCGATTCCCGCAGTGACGCTGCGGTGGCGTCTGCAGGCTCGTGCGCGCGCCCGCCGAGCGCCTGCAGCAGGCAGACGCCGAGCGCGTAGACGTCGGCGCGGGCATCGAGTGCGCCACTGGCGCGCTGCTGCTCGGGCGGCATGTAGCCGGGCGTGCCGGCATCCAGCCCGCGCGTATCGGCGCCGATCGCGCGCGCGATGCCGAAGTCGATCACCTTCGGCCGCGGCCCGCCGACATCCTCGACCACCAGCACATTGGCGGGCTTCAGGTCGCAGTGGACGATGCCGCGCCGGTGCGCGTGGCCGACCGCGCGGCCGAGCGCGATCATCAGTTCGATGCGCGCCCGCAGCGACGGCGCGGCCTGTCGCCACCAGTCGTCCAGGCGCAGGCCGTCGACGCGTTCCATCACGAACCAGGCCACCCCGTCCGGCTGCGTGCCGGCGTCCAGGATCTGCGCAATGCCGGGGTGCGCCAGCAGCGCCAGCGCCTGGCGCTCGATCTCGAAGCGCGCGCGCGTGGCGCGGTCCGGGAGCGCCTGCTGCACCAGCTTCAGCGCGACTTCGCGACGGATTGGCTCGCTCTGCTCGGCCAGCCAGACCACGCCCATGCCGCCTTCGCCGAGTTTGCGCAGCAGGCGATAGCGTCCGACGCGCGCGCCGGCCGCATAGGCTCCGGCGGCTGGCGACGGCGCCAGCGGCTGGGTCACCGGTTCTGGCCGGGTGTGCTCGTCGCCGCTCACTGCAGCGTCTGCCGATGTGCGCGCGCCGCGCTCATGCGTCTTCGCCGCCGCGACCGAGGCCCTGTTCGCGCAGCTTCTTGTAGAAACTCGTCTTGCCGATGCCGAGCAGGCCCCAGGCGCGCTCGTGGTCGCCGCCGGCCACGGTCAGCGCCAGGATCAGCGCCTCGCGCTCGGCGCGCGCCAGCGCGGATTCCAGCAGCAGCGCGTCGACGCCGGGCGGCGGCCCGCCGCGCAGCGCCTCCGGCAGGTGCTCGCGGTCGAGCGCGCCGCCGTCGTCGAGCAGGACCGCCGCGCGCTCGATCGCCTGGCGCAGCTCGCGTACATTGCCGGGCCAGCGCCACTGCTGCAGCGCCAGCAGCGCCGCGGCGGTGATCCCGGCGCTGCGACGGCCGCCGCGCGCCAGCGCCTGACGGAAAAAGTGCAGCGCCAGCGGTGCGATGTCCTCGGGGCGTTCGCGCAGGGGCGGGATGTGCGCGGTGTGGCCGGCGAGGCGGTGGTAGAGGTCGAGCCGGAAGCGACCGGCGGCGACTTCGATGTCGAGATCGCGGTTGGTGGCGGCGATCACCCGCACGTCCACGACGATCGGCTTGCGCCCGCCGACGCGCACCAGGCGTCCGTCCTCCAGCGCGCGCAGCAGGCGCACCTGGGTTTCCGCCGCGGTATCGCCGACCTCGTCGAGGAACAGACTACCGCCGTGCGCCTGCTCGAATAGTCCCGGCCGCGCTTCCACGCCGGTGGCGGCGCCGCGCTCGACGCCGAACAGCTCGGCCTCCAGCAACTCGCGCGGCAGCGCCGCGCAGTTGAACGCGAGGAAGGGACCGTCGCGCCGCGGCGAGCGGCGGTGGACCCAGTGCGCGATCAGCTCCTTGCCGACCCCGGTCTCGCCGAGCAGCAGCACCGGCAGCGTCGCCGCGGCGACCCGTTCCAGCGGCGCCAGCGCGGCGCGCATCGCCGGCGCGGCGCTGGCGAGGCCGGGCCAGTCGCGTGGCGCCGCAGCGGCGGGCGCTGCCGTCGGCGCGCTGGCCGCCGGCATGGCCCAGCGCAGCAGTTCGCTGCCGGCTTCGGCGAGCGCGCGCGCGGCGCCCGGCGGCGGATCGCCGGCAAGCTGCCAACTGGCGTGTTCGGCGATCACCGACAGCGGCTGCATCGGCGAAGCGCCCGCCTGCGCCAGCACCGTACCGCTGTCTCCCTGCTGCAATCTCAGCGCGGTGGCTTCGGTGAGTTCGCGCCAGCGCTGCAGCAGGCTTGCGAGCGCCTCCACCGGCCATGCTCCCGCGGTTTCCGGTCGTGCATTCTCCAGCGCCTGACGCAGTTCGCGCAGCTGGTTCTGCACCGCCGTCGGTGCTGCGGTAGGCTGCTCATCCGCGGGCGCGACGGGCGCCTGAGCGTTCGCATCCAGCGCCAGCGCCAGCGCATCGAGCCCGCCGCGTTCGCGCAGCCGCAGTTGCACGCTGCCGAGCGCGAGATCGATGTCGCCATGCCAGGCGCCCTCGGAGATGCGCACGCCGTCGACGCGGGTGCCGTTGGTCGAGCCGAGGTCGCGCACCAGCAGCCCGCGGTCGGCGCAGACGATCAGCTCGGCGTGCTCGCGCGAGACGCCGGGAACATCGAACACGAGGTCGCTGCGCCCGCCACGGCCGAGCACATGACGCCCGGGCGCGAGATCGCGCCGGGGGCTGTCCGAGCCCAGCCATTCGAGGTTGTAGCGCAGGCGCATGCGCGGCGTCCGCAGGGCAGGATCGACGGGAGCATAGCGCGCCCCACCCAGCGCAAGCGCTGACCCGGATCAGGTGCGCAGCGGGTAGCCTGGGGTTGCGGTAGCTGCCGGTGGGCGAGTTGATCTGGAGATCATTCCTGCGCCGCGGAGCGCTCGAGTTCGCGGTCGATGCGTGCCATGGCCAGATCGATCCGCTCGCGCAACCGGGCGGCCGATTGCGTGGGTGCGCTGGCAGCGACCACCAACTCGCCCGCGTCCTGCGCCGGCGCGCGAAGCGAGGCCGCCAGCCGGTGCGCCGGGCGGCCCTGTCGCTGCAACAGCTCGATTCCGAGCGCGGCGTGGCGCGCGCGCGTTTTGGCGTCCGTGGCCAGCGCGGCCAGCCACGCGGCGCTCAGCGGCGCGGTCAGGTCGACGCGCGCCTGCTGCTGCGCCAGGATCGCCTGCAGCAAGCTGGCTCGCCGGGAAGCATCCTCGCCGCTGGCCATCGCGGCCAGCGCGGTGGCGGCCAGCGTGGGCGCGGCTGCGTTGCCGCCGTAGCCGGCGAACACCTCGTGCGCATCGGCGGCGGCGTCCTGCGCGGAGGCAGCATCGCCGTCGGCGAGCGCCGCGAGTCCCTGCAGATAGCGCGCCTGCGCCCACTCGCGCGGGCTGCGGTTGCCGTCGGCGTCGCCGCCGAAATGCGCCGCCGCCTGCGCCGCCGCGGCCGCCGCCATCTCGTTGCGGCCGGCGTCGAGATAGCCCTGCGCGAGGGTCAGTTGCGACTGCGCGTCGTAACTGCTGCCGGCGCCGAACATGCGCACGCGCTGCGCGCGGTTGCGCGCTCGGCGCGCGCCAGGTCGGCGTCCGCCGGCCCGAGCGCGAGCAGCGCCTGCAGGCAGCGCTCCACCACATGCGCGTGCCACTGCGGCGTCAGCGTCGGCAGCGCGGCGTGTTGCTCCAGCGTGGCCAGCGCATCGGCCAGCGCGGCGGCGAAATCGCCGCTGCGCACCTCGATCTGCACCTTGTGATAGCTCATGGCGGCACGCAGCCGCGGCGGATCCTCGGTGCTGTCGACACGAGCGAGCATCAGCGCGTGCTGGCGCAGGGCTTCGGCGTAATCTCCGCGCTCGCGCGCAAGGTCCATCAGCAGGCTGTGCACGTGAAAGCCCTGCCC
Source organism: Rhodanobacteraceae bacterium (assembly GCA_016717705.1). Lineage (GTDB taxonomy): Bacteria > Pseudomonadota > Gammaproteobacteria > Xanthomonadales > SZUA-5 > JADKFD01. The sequence continues at coordinate 43,947 of JADKFD010000014.1, forward strand.
GACCGCGTCCAGGCTGGCCACCGAATGCTTCGCCAGCAGCGCGCGAACGCTGCGCTCGGCGGCATCGAAGTCGCCGCCATAGAAGATCGTCCCGGCGTGCAGCAGGCGCGCGTTCGCACGTTCGCGCAGGGTCGCGTCGGGCAGGTTCTCCAGCAGATCCGCCGCCCGGCCGTAGGCGCGCTGCGCGTCGCTGCGGCTGCCGGCGACGGTGAACACGCGCCCGAGGCGCAGGTACAGCTCGGCCTGCACGCGCGGCTGGTCCGCCAGGTCCGCGTCGATGCGCGCCAGGCCGCGACGCGCCAGGTCCAGTGCGTCCGGCACGCGGCCGGGGATCGGCGTGCGCCACGGATCGGCCGAGATGAACACGTCTTCCAGCAGGTGTTGTACCGCCAGCGATGCGCGCGAGGCGGCGAGCGCGCGGCTGGCCTGCTGCCAGGCGAGCAGGCTGCCGCCGAGCAGGCCGCCCACCGCGATCGCCCCGGCGGCGAGCCACACGCGGTAACGCCATGCCAGCCGCCGCACGCGGTAGCCGCGCTGGCCGTCGCGCGCGGCGACCGGCAGCCCGCCGCGATGGCGGCGCAGATCGTCCACCAGCGCCTCCAAGCCGGCATAGCGGGCGGCCGGATCGATGCGCAGGCCGCGCGCGACGATCGCATCGAGGTCGCCGCGCAGGCGCTCCGCGGCGACCGGCGCGCGCGCACCGCGGCGTGCCGCGGCGGCACTCATGCGCTCGGCATACTCGTGGCCGATACGCAGCGCCAGGCGCGCGGTCGATGACTGTTCGCGCAGCGCCGGCAGGCCGCCGCTCAGCAGGTGGAAGGCCAGCAGCGCGAGCGCGTGCACATCGGTGGCGGTGGAGATCTCGTCGCCCAGCAGTTGCTCGGGCGCGGCCCAGGCGAGGGTCATCGCGGCGCCGCCGGTCTCGCTGTGCTCGCCGCTGTCCTCCAGCAGCCGCGCGATGCCGAAGTCGAGCAGCCGCGGCTGCCCGGCTGCGTCCACCAGCACATTCGCCGGCTTCAGGTCGCGGTGCACGACCAGCATCCGGTGCGCGTGTGCGAGCGCCTCGCCGATCGCCACCAGCAGGTCGATGCGCTGCTCCACGCTGGCCGCGTGCGCCGCGCACCACTGGTCGATCGGCATGCCGTCGACATACTCCATCACCAGGTAGGGCGCGCCGCTCGCATCGACGCCGGCGTCCAGGAAGCGCGCGATGTGCGGGTGCGCCAGGCGCGCCAGCGCGCGGCGTTCGCGCAGCATGCGCTGGGCCAGTCCCGGACGGCCGTCGCGCACGCGCTTGATCGCCACCTGCTGCTCCACCTGGCCGTCGCAGCGCGCCGCCAGCCAGACCTCGCCCATGCCGCCGCTGCCGATCACCCGCTGCAGTCGATAGACGCCGAGCACGCTGCCTGCCAGCGCGGCGGGCGCATCGTCCGCCGGTTCGCTCGCGCCGACCGCCGCGAGCATGCGCGCCAGCCGCGCCACCCGCCGCGTCGCCGGGCTGCGCTGCGCCGGATCGGGCGCGCCCTGCAGCAGGTCGGCGATCAGCGCATCGATATCGTCGTCAGGGTTCATCGTCGTCGAGCATCAGCGCCATCTGCTTCAGCGCACGATTGAGTTTCATGCGAACGCCGTCGGCGCTCTGCCCGAGTTCGGCGGCGATCTCGGGAAAGGACATGCCGAACTCAAGCGCATCAGCACCAGTTCGCGGTATTCCGGCGCCAGGCTGGCGAGCGCCTGCTCGTAGGCGAGCACGCCCTCGCGACCGAGCGCCGCTTCCAGCGGCGAGTCCGGCAGTTGCGGCAGTTCCGCGAGGGTCTCGAAATCGACCCGCTGCGCCTGCGGATGCGCGCGCAGCGCGTCGCACAGCGCATGCGCCATCGCCGTGCGCACATAGCCGTAGAGCGCGCCCGCGTGCGCCGACTCGAAGCCCTCCAGCTTGCCGAGCACGCGCAGCAGCGCGGTCTGCACCAGGTCGGCGGTATCGGCGCTGCCGCGCAGGTTTGCCGGCAGCCGACCGCGCGCCCAGCGCCGCAACTGCGGCTCCAGGCGCGCGCACAGCAACTCGCGCGCGGCCGCCTCGCCGCCGCGCAGGCGCCTCAGTAACACCGCGGTGGTGTGCTCGGCGCTCACGCGCGCGCCGGTTGCCGGCACGATTCGACGGCCATGCGGGTTCCATCGGACAGATCGGGATGCCCAGTCTGGGGGGATGATGCCGATATGCCTTGACGCGCGTCAGGCCGGCCCCGCAGCGCATCCCGGCGTCACTCGAAGCCGTTGCCGAACAGGAAATCCGCCTCGTAGGCACCGCGATCGACCGCCGGACCGATCTGGCGCGGACGGCCGTCGAGATCGCGCGCACTGACGCCGCTGTTGAGGCCTGCATCGATGGCCGGCGAATCTCGGCGCAGACGCAGGTCGTTAAGCGGGTGGGCGAACCTCGGATCCACGTTCACGTTGTTGCTGCTGCCCGCGGCGTAGCTGCCGCAAGGGTGTTCGATGATGTTGTTGTTGAGCATGTGCTGGTCTCCCGAGATATCGCAGTACCCGGAAAAGATCGGGTTGTTGTGGAAAATGTTGTTCCACGCAAACGATGCAGGGCTGGTGCTGAAATCGACCAAAAAGACCAGTCCGGAGGGCGAAACAAATCCATTGCGGGTCAGCGTGTTGTTGCTGAAGAGCACGGTGCCACCTGCTCCCGGCGCGAACACGGCACTGCCGTTCGCTGCCCAATTGTCGACGAACAGGTTGTTGCGCACGGTGCGCTGCGCACCGGCGAGGTACAGCGCACCGCCGTTTACGGTGGCGCGGTTGTTCTCGAAAATCATGTGCTGGATGCTCGCCGGTCCGGAGTCGTGGATCGCCACGCCGCCACCGTTGCCGTAGAACAGCGAACTCAGGTTCTGGCGCCCGCCGCGGATCGTCAGCCAGCTCAGATGCGTTTCGCCGCTGCCCACGCCGTTGCGATGGAACACGAGCCCCGCGCGTTGCTCTTCGCCATCGATGACACTCGCGGTCGCGTCGTAGCCGGGCAGGTCGCACTGACCGATCAACGGCAGCCATCCGCCGGAAATGGAAATGTTGTCGCCATGCGGAAACGTCTCGCGGAAGCCGTTGGGCGGCGGCGACGGGTAGACCCCTGGCCGCAAGCGGATGGTGTCGTTGCTGTCGGCGTTGCTCGCCGCAGTCTCGATGGCCGCCTGCAACTCCGCCGAATTCGACACGCAGAAGCTGGCGGCGACCAGCGGCATGGGAAGTGATGTCACCAGCAGCGACACGAGGTACACCATCCAGCGCATGACGAGTCTTCCCGCCGGGGCAGAGGGCCCGGCTTTGCCCACTCAACGGAGCGCGGCGGGAAAAGCGAACGCTCTACTCGAAACCATCGGCCAGCAGCGGTCCGCAATGCTCGATGACGCCAGGTTCGGCGAGTGCGCGCTGGCGAACCGTTGCAAGGCGCCAAGGTTCGCGGCAGCGAACCCGGCGCCTGTGTAGATCCGCATTCAACGGAGTGGCAAGGCACTTGCAGTGCGAACACGTCGTACCCGCCGATGATTTTGCCGTGCCGCACTGCATCCGGATGGTTCCCGCATTACCCCTGGCACCGCCGGAGGCCGCAACATGAGCGCGGCCCGGCGTTCGGCGCCGTCGGGCTACCGCGTGCGCGCGCTGGGCCTGGGCGGTGGCAGCGACTGGCTGATCGGCAACGGGCGCCACCGGCTGGGCCGCTCGGAACAGGCCGATCTGCGCCTGGCGCACGCCACGGTGTCGCGGCTGCACGCCGAGGTGGAGGTCATCGAAGGAGGCGGCGTGGTGCTCACCGATCTCGATTCCACCAACGGCACCTGGCTCGGCGAGCGGCGAGTGACGCTGGTGGCGCTCAGCGGGGACTTCGACATCCGCCTGGGCGCGCTGTGCCTCGAGTTCCTGGTCGTCGACGCGCACGAGCCGCGCTGAGCGTTCGCGATGGCGAACGCCATGCCGGCGTGCGAGTGCGCATTGGCGAACCTGTCGCGCCCTATCGCTGCCCGCCGGAACCGCTGCGAGCCTTGTTTTCGCGGCTTTTCAACATTGGCACGCAGCGTGCAGAGCGGCTTGCGAACCACCACTCGACTGGAGACCCTCATGTCACTGCGCCGTCATTTTCTCGCTGCCTCGCTGGCCTTGGCACTGGTCTCGCCAGGCATCCCACTTTCGGCCGAACCGTTCACCTTCCAGGGCTTCCTGGAGCAGAGCGGCAGCCCGCTCAACGGCAATGCCAACCTCGCCTTCAAGCTCTACGACGCGCAGAGCGGCGGCACCCAGCAGGGCGCCACGATCACCGCCAACACCTATCCGGTGCTGGACGGCGTGTTCACCATCGACCTCAACTTCGCCGGCGTGGCTTTCGCCGACGCCAACCGCTGGCTGCAGGTGGAAGTGAACGGCACGCCGATGGGCCCGCGCATCGAGATCCTGCCGGCGCCGGTGGCCGGCAGCGCCCGCGCGCTGCAGGGCCGCGGCGTCAGCGCCACGGCGCCGGCGAGCGGCCAGGTGCTGAAATGGAACGGCAGCGTCTGGGCGCCGGCGGCGGATGCCGGCGGCAGCAGCTACACCGCCGGGGCTGGACTGCTGCTCAACGGCACCGAGTTCAGCGCGAACGTCGGTGGCAGCGGCGCGGCGAACAGCGTGGCGCACAGCGATCACGGGCATTACGGTCAGGTGTTCACCGGTTCATCGGCCCTCCAGGGCTTGCATATCTCCCAGGGCAACAGCGACACGGGGGCCACCGCGCTTTTCGCCATCGCGCAGTCCGCGACCGGTGTGACTAACGGCGTGGTGGGGGTCACCAATAGTTCGAGTTCCGCCGCCGTCGGCGTGCTTGGAAACGCAACCGCAACGAGCGGTCTGACGATCGGCGTCAGGGGATTTACTGCCAGCGACGCGGGATTCGGCGTGCGTGGCGAGGCTACCGCAAGTAGTGGAACGACTCACGGTGTCTGGGGCGAAAGCCTGAGCCCGACCGGTCGCGGCGTGCTCGGCTGGTCGAGAGCCACCAGTGGAGTCAATTACGGCCTCTACGGCCGCAGCGACAGCCCCGAAGGGAAGGGGGTGCTGGGCTGGAACGCGGCCACCACCGGTGCGACAGCCTACGGCGTCTGGGGCGAAGCGGCGAGCAACGCCGGACGCGCCGTGTTCGGTGACGCCACGGCCACCAGCGGCAACACCTTCGGCGTCTACGGCCGCGCGGCATCCACGTCCGGCACCGGGGTACGCGGTGACGCCAGTGCCACCAGCGGCGCCACCATCGGCGTCCACGGCAGCAGCGCCTCTCCGCTGGGGACCGGCGTCAAGGGCACCGGCCGCTACGGCGTCCTGGGCGAAGGACTCGAGTACGGCGTCGTGGGTTCAACCTCGGCCGATGGATTCACCAACGGCGTGTACGGTGTGACCAACCATTCGAGCGGTACCGGGCGCGGCGTGTATGGCTTGGCGGTATCGCCGACTGCATTCGGCGTGGTTGGCTTCAATGCGGCCGGCGCGGGCGCCGCCTACGGTGTCGTGGGCGAATCCGCTTCACCCGATGGCGTCGGCGTCTTGGGTGGCGGCGGCACGGGAGTGAGGGGCGTGACGGCCTTGGGAACTGGCACCGGCGTGCGCGCCGAGAACACCGCCACGAGCGGAGCCGGCGGCGGGCATGCCCTGGAAGTCGTCGGCAACCTGCCCAGTGGCGACTCGATGACGGTCGACGCCAACGGTACCAGCAACGCCTGGGCGATCCGTGCGCGCAGCGCGGGTACCAGTGTCCTGAACGCGGCGCTGACAACCGCAGGCGTCAGCGGCAGCACGATATCGGCGACGGTCAACTCGACCAGTGGTCGCGCCGGCCAGTTCATCAACTCGGCGCCGGGCGGCCAGGCCGCGCAGTTCATCGGCAATGTCGACGTCAGCGGCACCCTGAGCAAGGGCGGCGGCAGCTTCAAGATCGACCATCCGCTGGATCCGGCCAACAAGTACCTGCTGCACAGCTTCGTCGAATCGCCGGACATGATGAACGTCTACAACGGCAACATCACCACCGACCGCAATGGTTACGCGACCGTCGAGTTGCCGGATTGGTTCGAGACGCTGAACCGCGATTTCCGCTACCAGCTCACGGTGATCGGCACCTTCGCCCAGGCCATCGTGTCACAGAAGGTTGCGCAGAACCGCTTCGAGATCCGCACCAATGTGCCGCAGGTGGAGGTGAGCTGGCAGGTCACCGGCATCCGCCAGGACGCCTGGGCGGAAAAGAACCGCATCCCGGTCGAACTCGACAAGGCGCCGGCCGAGAAGGGTCGCTTCCTGCACCCCGAAGCGCACGGCCAGCTGGCCGACAAGCGCATCGGCGCCGTCGCTGACACCAAGGAGTAAGCCATGCCGCGCAAGACTCGACTACTCACGCTGGCGTTCGGCCTGGGCGCCCCGCTGCTGGCCGGCGCCGCCGGACCGCAGGCCCCGGCGCCGCAGACCGCGCCAGCCAACGCCACCCAGGGCGCCATCACCCTGACCCGCTGGACCATGGACGCCGGCGGCACCACCAGCGCCGTCGGCGGTGCTTTCCGGCTCGGCGCCAGCATCGGCCAGCCGGAAGCAGCGCTGGTCAGCGGCGGCAGTTACCGCCTCAGCGCCGGCTTCTGGGTGCCCGAAAGCGGTGGCGATGGCCTGTTCGCCAATGGCTTCGAGTGACTCTCCGTCCCGTAGCCCGGGGTGCGCGCGCCTGCGCGTTGCCCGGGTACTTGCCGCAAGCCCCCGGCGGCGAATCGCTGCGCGATACGCCACCCCACGCAAACGCCTGATCGACCCGCGGAGCACACCCATGTCCCTCCATCGCAAATTCCTCGTCCTCGCGCTGGCCATTGCCGCGGCCCTGCCGCTGGCGTCGGCGCAGGCTGAGCCGTTCACCTTCCAGGGCTTCCTGGGAGCAGAGCGGCAGCCCGCTCAACGGCAATGCCAACCTCGCCTTCAAGCTCTACGACGTGCAGAGCGGCGGCACCCAGCAGGGCGCCACGGTCAGCGCCAACAGCTATCCGGTGCTGGACGGCGTGTTCGCCATCGACCTCAACTTCGCCGGCGTGGCTTTCGCCGAGGCCAACCGCTGGCTGCAGGTGGAAGTGAACGGCACGCCGATGGGCCCGCGCATCGAGATCCTGCCGGCACCGGTGGCCGGCAGCGCCCGCGCGCTGCAGGGCCGCGGCGTCAGCGCCACCGCGCCGTCGAGCGGCCAGGTGCTGAAGTGGAACGGCAGCGCCTGGGCGCCGGCAGCGGATGCCGGTGGCAGCAGCTACACCGCAGGACCCGGGCTGCTGCTCAACGGCACCGAGTTCAGCGCCAGTTTCGGTGGCAGCGGGGCCGCGAACAGCGTGGCGCGCAGCGATCATGGTCATTACGGAAACAGCTGGTCAGGCAGCAGCGCGCTGTTTGCCCTGTGGCTGGAGAACAACAATCCAGCGTCCGGCGCGGCGGCGGTGTTCGCGAAGTTCGACAATCCGGCCTCGACCGATGGTGTGGGGCTGCGCGCCGAGACCAACGCGACCGATGGAATTGGAGTCTACGGTGTCGGCACCGAGGGCGTGCGCGGTCTGTCCGTGGCCGGAGCGAACGGCAGGGGAGTGTTCGGCTGGCGCGATCTGCCCGGCGGGGTCGGTGTCGACGGCTTTGCGAACGGCGACGCCACCACCGTCGGCGTCAGAGGCACCACCAATGCCGCCGGCGGAACCGCGATTTACGGTGTCAATGAGAGCGACGGAAGCGGCGTCGGCGTCGGTGTCCTCGGCCGCAGCCGCAACATTGGTGGCATCGGCGTGCACGGCGATGCGAGCGCCATCAGTGGCACCAATGTCGGGGTGCTCGGCACCACTACGGCGACCAACGGAACGGGTGTGCGCGGGACCAGTGGCGGTGTCGGTGTCGCCGGCGAGGGCGTCTTCCAGGGCACTTCGGGCATAGCGAGCGGCAACCAGGGCATCGGCGTGCTGGGACGAGCGATCCATGACACCGGGCCGGTCACCGGCGTTCGCGGCGAGGTGTATTCGCCGCTCGGCGTGGCCCTCGAAGCCGTGCACAACGCCACCACCGGCCAGCCGAAGGCGTTGGTCGCGGGGACCTACGCTCCCGGCGGGACAGCGATCCATGCCAGCGGCACGGATGCCGGCGGTATCGGCGTCAGGGCACAAACCACAGGGACCGGTCCAGCCATCGTGGCCGAGAACTTCGGCACGACGGGCCTCGCCACGGCGCTGCGTGCGGTGGGCGGCAGCCCGAACGGAACGACTTCGGTGTTCGAGGCTACCGGCGGTGTCGGCGCCTGGGCGATCGAGGCGCGCACGTCGGGAAACACGGGGCTCGGTGTCTATGCGAAGGTGAACAACGCCAGCGCCGGCACCTCTGCCGCCGCCGTGCTCGGCGAGGTCAACTCGGCCAATGCGGTCGCCATCCGCGGCGTCAACTCGGTGAGCGGCGGCCTCGCCGGCCGCTTCGAGGGCAACGTCAATGTCACCGGCACCCTGAGCGCAACCACCAAGCTGTTCCGCATCGATCACCCGCTCGACCCGGCCAACCGCTACCTGCAGCACATCGCGATCGAGTCCGACGAGATGGCCAATATCTACAGCGGCAATGTGGTCACTGACGCGAAGGGCTACGCGCGCGTCGATCTGCCCGCATGGTTCGAAGCGCTGAACCGCGATTTCCGCTACCAGCTCGCCGTGATCGGCAGCTTCGCCCGCGCGATGGTGGCCGAGGAAGTGGCCGGCAACCGCTTCGCGATCCGCACCGACGAACCGAACACCAAGGTGAGCTGGCAGGTCACCGGCATCCGCCAGGACGCCTGGGCAGAGCGCAACCGAATCCCGGTGGAACTGGACAAGGCGCAGGCCGAGCGCGGCAAGTACCTGCACCCGGAAGCGCACGGCGCGCCCGCCGACAAGCGCATCGGCGTCGGCGATCAGGCCAAGCCGGCGCGCTGAAGGCCTGTCGTAGTCCAACCACCCATCGTCCTGCCCATAGAACACCGTCCGTGCCAGTCCGGCCAACCCAGGGAGCCCATCGATGAAACGGATCCTTTCGCTACTAGGTCTCGTCCTGCTGTGGCCGGCGCTGCTTGCCGCGCAAGACCTCGTGCGTCCGGCGGGCGCGGCGCACGCGCTCGGCCAGAAGACCAGCCTGACGGTGCCGGCTTCGTCCTATCTGAGCGTCTATGTGGATCTGCGCTCGAACACCCAGCAGGCGCGCTTTGCGGTGACCGGCAGCAGCGGCAACATCGACCTGATGCTCAAGCGCGGCGTGCCGCACCGCGGCAGCAGCGTGCAGGCGCTGCTCGTCGAATCCGCCTTCAGCGCCACCACGGCGGCGGGCGATGAGGTGCTGCTGGCGCAACGTGGCGGCACGCCGACGCTGACGGCGGGTCGCTGGTGGCTGGCGGTGCTCAACCTGTCGGCCAGTCCGCAGACCATCGATTTGCAGTTCGCCGAGGCCCAGGCCGGCGCGGCCTACGCGCTCGGCGCAGGGCAGTCGGGCACCTGGTACCAGCCGGAAAAGAACTACCAGGGCATCTTCCTGGAGATGATCGGCGGCGGTTCGGCGCTGGCGGTGTGGTTCACCTACCAGCCCGACGGACGCCAGGCCTTCTTCACCGCGGTCGGCAGCGTCGACGGCGACCGCATCGTGTTCCCGGCGCTCACCAAGACCCGCGGCGGGCGTTTCGGCGCCGCTTTCGATCCGGCCGCCGTGGTGCGCGAGGACTGGGGATCGCTGGTGTTCGCCTTCGAATCCTGCGGCGTCGGTTATGCCAGTTACCTGCCCAACGCGGCGGCGGCGGCGCAGGGCTGGGCGGCCGAGCAACTGAACGCGCAGCGGCTGACCAGCGTCGCCGGCATCGCTTGTCCCGGCGGGCCGCCAGCGGGCAAGTACCTGCACGGCGGCATTTCCGGCGCGTGGTATGACCCGGCACGCGATGGCGAGGGCTGGCTGGTGGAGGTGCTCGGCGCCAACCTTGGCCTGGTGTACTGGTTCAGTTACACGCCCAGCGGCGAACAGGCGTGGTTCGGCGGCGTGGCGCCGATCGTCGACGGCAGCATCCTGGTGGATGCTGCGCTGCGTCCCACCGGCGGGCGCTTCGGTCCGGATTACGATCCGGCGCAGGTCACCCTGGAGCCCTGGGGCGCCTTCCGCATCACCATCGCCGACTGCCAGCACGCGCTGGTGCGCGCCGAGGCGGTGGCGCCCTTCGGCAGCTTCGCCAACGGCCGGGTGCAACGCCTGACCTCGCTGGCCGGCAGCAACCCCTGCGCCTTCACTGTCGGCACGCGGCAGATCGCCGCGAGCGCCAGCGCGGCAGCGGCGGCAGCGGTCGACGGCGACGTCAACGACCCGAACACCGCGCTGGCAGCGAACAACGACTTCGCCCAGGCGCAAGCGCTGGCCAATCCGGCGGTGGTGCCGGGCTACGCGACCCAGGCGCCGACCGGCCAGACCGGCGACCGCTTCGCCAGCGCCGCCGATCCCTTCGATGTCTACCGCGTAACCATCGGCGCCGGCCAGGCGGTCAAACTGGCGATCGCCGAGCACTCCAGTGCGCGCGACTTCGATCTCTACTTGTACGCGGTGGGCAACACGGCCAATCCGCTCGCCGCCAGCGAGGGCACCGGCCCGCTGGAGCAGATCGTGGTGGCCGCCAGCGGCGATTACTACGTCGTGGTGCGCGCCTTCGCCGGAAGCGGCAACTACGTGCTCACGGTGGATTCCGGCGGCACCGCGCAGGCGGCCGTGCCGGGCGCCTTGTCGAGCTTCGACAAGGTCGTCGGCGACGAGCTGGTGGTGGTCTGGCGCGATCCGGGTGTCGGCAAGGAAGGCGCCGACCGCGGCAGCGCCAAGTCGCGCGGCAGCCTGCTCGGATTCGAGTGGCTGGCCGGCGCGATCGGCCGGCCGGTGCTGTACGCGCTCGGCCCCGAGGCGCTGCAGAAGTCCGGCGCCGATGCCGCCGGGGACGCCGGCCTGCGTTTGTACCAGGATCCTGAATTGCTGCGCGCCTACCAGCGCGTGCGCGTGGTCAAGACGCTGCGCGCGCGCGCCGATGTGCGCAGCGTGGACCTGAATGCGCGCGGCGAGTCCCACGCGGCGCCCAACGATCCCGGCTATCCCTTCCAGTGGCACTACCCGAAGATCCAGTTGCCGCAGGCGCTGGACCTGCAGCCGAACGCGAATGGCGTGCGGGTGGCGGTCATCGATTCGGGGGTCGCGCCGCATCCGGAACTCGGCGCAGGCGTGCGCTACGATCTGGGCTTCGATTTCGTCGCCGATCCGACCGGCGCACGCGATGGCGACGGCATCGACGCGGACGCCGACGATCCGGGCGACCGCAAAGCCGGCAATCGCAGCACCTTCCATGGCACGCACGTGGCCGGCACCATCGCCGCCCTGAGCAACAATGCCGTGGGCCTTGCCGGGATTGCTCCCGGCGCGCAGATCGTTCCGATCCGCGGCATCGGCAGCGACGGCATCGCGGCCTACGATGCGCTGCAGACGCTGCTCTACCTGGCCGGTTTGCCGAACGACTCGGGGCGCACCTCGCCGACGGCTCAAGCGGCAGTCGTGAACCTCTCGCTCGGCTTCCGCCAACCCGAATGTCCCGGCCCGATCGCCGACGCCTTCGCGGCTGCCCGCGCACGCGGCGTGATCCCGATTGCCTCCGCGGGCAACGACAACAACGCGAACTTTGCCTGGCCGGCCGGCTGCCCCGGGGTGGTCTCGGTCAGCGCAACCGACGTGATCGACCAGCGCGCGCCGTATTCGAGCTTCGGGCCGAATGTCGATGTCGCCGCGCCGGGCGGCGATGTCTCCGTGGACCGCAATGCGGACGGCTACGCCGACGGCGTGTTGAGCACCACGTTCAACGACAGCGTCGCGCCGCGCGCGGCCGACTATCAGTTCAAGAACGGCACCTCGATGGCGGCCCCGCATGTGGCCGGTGTCGCCGCACTGATGAAGGCAGCGCATCCCGGGCTCACGCCGGAGCAGTTCGACCAGGCGCTGATGTCCGGCGCGTTGACCGTGGACCTCGCCGGCAACGGCGCCAGCGTGCGCGACGATCTTTTCGGCTACGGACTGATCGACGCGGTCAAGGCGGTGACCGAGGCGCGCCGGCTGGCCGGTGGCGCGGCCACGCCGGGCGTGCTGGTGGCGCAGCCGACTGCGCTGGAACTCGGCAGCACCGCCAATCAGGCGCAGTTCGACCTCGTGAATGCCGGGCAGGGGGCGATCGGCGCGGTGCAGGCCAGCGCCAACCAGCCGTGGGTGAGCCTGGTGCCGCCGGCTGGCGGTGGCGCCGGCCGCTGGACCGTCAACGTGAATCGCAGCGGACTGGTGCCGGCGCAGTACCGCGCCGAGATCGTGCTGAACTCGGTCAGCGGCGGCAGCGCGCGGGTGCAGCTCGGCATGCGCGTGGGCGAGGTCGCGGCCGGTGGCGGCAAGCTCGGCCGCATCTACGCACTGCTGATCGACGCCGCTACCGGCATGCCGATCGACCAGGCCGACGCCGAGACCGCCGGCAACTACGCCTTCGTCTTCGCCAACCGCCTGCCGGGCACCTATCTGCTCGCCGCCGGCAGCGATCTCGACAACGACGGCTACATCTGCGACGCCGGCGAATCCTGCGGCATCTACCCGAGCTTCGCCCTGCCCGGTGCGATCGTGCTCGGCGCCAGCGATCTGGCGCTGGAGCCCTTCGGCCTGGTCGCCGACAGCCCGGGCGTGCTCTCCGGTGCCGCAGCCGCGCACGCCGGAAAGCACGCGCCGAAGCTGTTGCCGGCACCAGTCGGCGGCTGGCGCCGTCCGCACCGGGCGCACATCCGCTGACGGCACTGGCCGGTCCGACACCTTCTGCCGGAGACATCCATGCACCGCACTTTCCTCGTTTCACTGCTGGCCACACTGCTGCTGTGGCTGGCGCCGGCGCGGCCCTTGACGGCAGCGCCGATGCCGACGCTGGACGCCGAGATGGTCGCCGGCGCGCAGATGCGCCTGCCGCGCGGCTGGCAGCGCGCCCAGGACGACTACAGCCTGGTGCTGACCGAGAACCCGCGCGATCCGGAGTCGGCGGTGGCGGCGCTGTTCGCGGTGCAAGGCCAGCCCGGGCAGCGCATCGAGGTCGGCCAGGTGGCCGACACGATCCTCGCCGGCCTGGATCTCGAGGCCAACCAGATCCGTGCGCAACTCATTGAATCGCGCACCCGGCAGGGCGCGCTGTATCGCCTGCACCGGCTGGACAAGCGTGGCCGCAGCGGCTACCTGGTCAGCTACACCAACGCCGATTCGCGCAGCGGCGCGGTGGTTCACCTGCTGTTCTCTGCGCTCGACCAGCGCTTCGTGGAACTCGGCGGCCCGCTGTTTCCGCTGGTGGTCTACGGCGGTCTGCCGCCGACCGCGCTGGACGAGTTGCGCCGCGACACCGCCCCGGTGGCGCACGTCGGCACGTGCGCGCAGGCCGACGACTACGGCCGTTGCGTCGCCGGCCAGCACTTCGGCGGCAGCGCCGCGCAGGCAGCGGCGCGCAGCCTCAGCGACGCCGTCAGCGACCGCTGCCAGCAGCGCCTGCGCGCCGCGCGCACCGCCGCCGACCTCGCCGCCGCGCAGGCCGCATGCAAGGAGGAAGCCGCGCTCGCCAGCCAGATCTCGCGCATGAGCCACGAGAGCATGATGAAGACCATCTACAACCTGGACAGCGGCTGGTGTTACCGCGGCGAGGACGGCTGCGACTGAACGGACGGACGGAACCTGCGGGTCCCGGAGAGCGCTCACCTGAGGTTGCCGTGAAGTCGTTCAGGATCGGGCTTTGCACCCTCCCCGTTGCTCGGGAGCGATGCGTGCGCAAACGGACGACGCCCTGTTGTAGCCCGGTGTACGGCGCAGCCGTTCACCGGGGACGGAGTGCGGCAGGTAACCGGTGAACGGCTGCGCGGTACACCGGGCAACCAGAGCGCCCGATCGCGAGAAGGGAAAGTGCAGGCCATGGGCGGTCGTGGGTATGCGTTCGCAGCCCGGCGCGATGCTTGCGCCACCGCCATCCGGGAGCCATACTGCCTTGAGGGGGGCTTCTTGACGAGATTCGCGAGCCGGCTCGGAGGTTCCCTCAAGGACGCTTCAATTGCCGTACGCATGGGCGCTGGGCCACCGGTCGGCTCGTTCCTGAGGATGGAGTCCTGCGGCGCACTCTGGCATGTCCAACGGAGGTTGCCAGGATGATCGACGTCACGTCTGCTCTCGACGGAGTTCCCGCGAATTGCCCGCTGAAGAATCATGGGCGCTGCTCCGTGGTCGACGAACTGGGTCGGCGCCAGTTGGAACTCGAGCTGCGCGCGGTAACCGACGATCTGACCGGTTTGTGGAATCGAGCCCAGTTCAACGCGCTGGTGCGACGTGACCTGGAGCGGTGTCTGCGACAGCACCTTCCGTTGTCATTGGTATTGGTCGACATCGACCACTTCAAGCAGGTCAATGATCTTCATGGTCATTCTGCTGGCGACCGCGTACTGCGCGAAATGGCGGCCCTCATCCGGCAGACAGTCAGTCTCGCCGACGCAGTGTTCCGATGGGGCGGCGAGGAGTTCGTAGTGCTGGCAGGTGAAATCGGTCACCGCGGAGCGGCCGATATGGCCGAACGCTTGCGTGCCCGCGTGGCGGAGCACCACTTCCCCGGGGTCGGACAGCTCACCATCAGCCTGGGAGTGGCCGAGTACCTCGGCGAGGAAAGCGTCGAGGACTGGTTTCAGCGTGCGGATGGCATGCTCTACGCCGCCAAACATGGCGGGCGCAATCAGGTACACGTGGAAGCCCGTGGCAATTCCGACCTGTGGGCCGGTGAGCTCGGGGCCTCGCCCTTGCATCTGGTCTGGCAGCAAATCTACGAGTCCGGCGAGCCGAGCATCGACGCCGATCACCGCGAGTTGTTCGAGCGCGCCAATGCGCTGATCGACGCATGGTTGTCCGGCAGACACGATCTGACCGGCATCTTGCGCGCCTGCGACCACCTCATCGAGCACATCGTGCTGCATTTCCGCAACGAAGAAGCATTGCTCGAACGGCATGCCTTCAGCGGATACGAAGCGCACCGGCGCGCCCACGCCGCGATGGTGCGACGGGCCGAGTATCTGCGACGCAAGGTCGCCATTGGCAGTTGTACCCTCGGAAAGATGCTCGATTTCCTGGTGGGCGATGTGATCGCCCGCCACCTGTCCGTCGTGGACCGCGAGTTCTTCCCGCTATTCGCCGGCTTGAAAAAGCTGCGTCCTTGACGCGGCGAGATCGTCCCGCCGCACAAATGCGAACCGACTTGATCCGGACAAAGGTCTGGCTCACTTCTCGGTCTGCTCGTAGGCGCCGTCCCAGTCCGCCGGCGGCGGCTCGGCGAGGGCGCCGGCGCAGCGCTCGGCGCAATGCGCGGCGGGGCCATCGTCCGGGTGCTGCAGCAGCAGCGCTTGCCAGTGCGCCAGCGCCGCGGTGAAGCGGCGCTCGTGGAAATCATTGAGCGCCTGCGCGTGGCGCGCCAGGCGCGCGCGGGTGGATGCGTCGAGGTCTGCCTGGCGGCCGAGCAACTGGTGGATCGCGAGCGGTTGCGCGCGGCCCTTGAGGCGCACGCGGCCGAGCGCGCGGAAGGCGTAGTGGCCCGGGCGCGCCTGTTCGGCGCCGCGGCGGGTGGCCTCGGACACCAGGATGCGCGTGCCGCAGGCCTTGTTGAGCGGCTCCAGCCGCGCCGCGGTGTTCACCTCGTTGCCGAGCACGGTGTAGTCGAACACCTGCGGCGAGCCCATGTTGCCGACCAGCATCTCGCCGCTGTTGATGCCGATGCGGATGTCGAGGTCGACCGCGTCGGCGCGCCACGGCGCATCCGCGCGGTCGACCTCGGCGAGCATGCGCAGCGCGCACTCGCAGGCGCGCGCGGCGTGGTCGGGCTGCGCCAGCGGCGCATTCCATTCGGCCATCACCGCGTCGCCGACGAACTTGTCGAGGGTGCCCAGGGTTTCCAGCACGCAGGCGGTCATGCGCTCCAGGTAGGCGTTGAGCAGGCGCCCGACCGCCTCCGGCGGCAGCCGCTCGGACATCCCGGTGAAGCCGGCGATGTCGGAGAACAGCACGCTCATTTCGCGCCGCTCGCCGCCCAGGCGCAGGCGCGCGGGGGCGCGCAGCAACTGCTCCAGCACGGTCGGCGCCAGGTAGTGGCCGAAAGCGTCGCGCAGCCAGCGGCGCTCGCGCTCGGAGGCGAGCACGCGCAACAGCAGTCCGCCGCCCCAGGCCAGCGCCAGGCCCGCCACCGGCGGCACCAGCGGCAGCATCCAGCCGCGGGCGTAGGCGTACCAGCAGACCAGCGCGTGCGCGCCGGCCAGCGCGAGCAGCAACGCCAGCCCGGCTGCCGGGCGCAGCCGCGCGGTGGTCGCGACTGCCAGCAGGCAGGCGCCGAGGACCATCAGCGCCGCACCCACGGCGCCGGTCGCGCGCAGCGTGCGGCCGGCGAGCAGGCCGTCGATCACGTTGGCGTGCAGCAGGATGCCCGGCGTTACCGGCGAGAACGGTGTGGCGCGCAAATCGGCGATGCCGGCGGCGAGCGCCGAGATCAGCACGATGCGCTCGTCGAAGGTGCCGGGCGCCAGCGGCGCCGGTTTGCCCGCGGCGCGCAGGTCCTTGCTCGCGAGCACCTGCTCGTAGGGAATGCGGCGATACATCTCGCCCCCGTAAGGGATCAGCGCGCTGCCGTCGGCCAGCAGCGGCAGCGCCAGATCGCCGATCCACAGCGCGCCGTCGCTGCGGCGCAGATCGGCCAGCGGCACGCCGCGTACGTGGGCGGCGATCGCCACGCCGAGCGCCGGCAGCGCGCGCTCAGCGTCGCGCCACCACGCCAGCGGGGCGAAGCGGCGGTAGACGCCATCGGCATCGGGCAGCACGTTGATGTGGCCGAGCGTGCGCGCGGCCTGCGCCAGTTCGGCGTAGGGCAGCAGCGCATGCGCGTGCAAGGCGGCGGCATCCGGCGCCGCAAGCGGTACGCCGGGGCCGGGCCAGTCTCCGCCCTGCGCCGCATCGCCGGGCGCCGCGGGGGCGCCGGCGAGCACCGCCGCGGCAAACACATTGCCGGCCGCCGCTGCGGCCGCGGCCAGTTCGGCGTCGCCGCGCTGCGGGCGCAGCGCCTCGATCTGCGCGCCGAGTTCCGCGCGCACCTCGGGCACATCGGCCGCCGCCGCCAGCGCAGCCAGCGTGTCGACCGCGCGCGCGTCCACCACGCGGCGGTCGGCGCGCTCGGCCAGCAACAGGTCGAAGCCGATCGCGGCCGCGCCGTCCTGCGCCAGGTAGTCGACCACTTCCGCATGCACCGAGCGCGGCCACGGCCAGCGCCCGTAGATCGGCGCCAGTTGCGCCAGCGTGCCCTCGCCGATCTCGAGGATGACGATGCGCTCGGTGGACGCGCTAGGCCCGGCGTGGCCGCGGTGGCGCGCGTCGACCGTGCGCAGCTCGAACGCGGCCAGCCAGCCGCCCGGATCGAGCAGCACCAGCAGCGCGGCGGCGAGTGCTGCGAGCAGCCCGCTCTTCACCGCCAATCGGGTTTCAGGCGCGGCTCGGCGGAGACTTCATGGCAGGTGTGGCAGAACTCGAACACGCCGCCGGTCTGCGCCAGCAGCGGCGCCGATGGCGTGGTCGCGGCGGGCACCGCCTTGCCGGCATCCACCGCCACATACTGGCCGCGCGGCACCGACAGCAGCGATCCATCGACGCCGCGCACTTCCACCTGGCCCTCGCAGGTGCAGGCGCAGACCGCCTGCTCGCCCTCGCCGAAGACCATCGAGAAGGCGGTGCCGCGCACCCCGGCGACCGCGATCGGCGTGCTGATCGCGGCGCGGCCGCCGGCCGCCGGCTGCGCCTGCATCCACAGCGCGCCGCGATTCATCGCGGTATCGAAGTCCCTGGGGTTGCGGCCCATCTCGATCTCCGAGGCCGGACCCATGACGAAGCGCCCGACCCCCGGATATTCGAGCACCGCGACCGCGCCCGCGCCGGTGCGCAGACGCTCGCCCATCTGCACCGCCTGGCCCTCCGCCAGCGCTTCCCAGGCCGCGCCCGCCTGGCGCTCCAGCGCGCCGCCGCGCAGCGACACCACCTTGCCGGTCTCGTCGGCGGCAACGGCGAGCAGCGGCAGCGCCAGCAACAGGGCGCAGGCCAGACGACGGCAGGCAATCGCGGGCATGTCAGTGCTCCTTCGGTAAACGGCTCTCGACCAGCGTGCGCAGCGCGGCCAGTTCCGAGCGGATCGCGGCGTTGTCGGCGCGCATCACCTGGTTGTCCTCGCGCAGCGCGGCGTTCTCGGACTCCAGCTTGGCGTTCAGGCCCTGGATCGCCGCCAGCGCCACGCCGGCGCTGTCGACCGTGCTGATCGTGCGCTCGCTGGCGCCGAGGCCGAACAGGGCACGGAAGTCCTGCGCCACCGGCCCGAGGTGACGCTCGCCCGGCGCATCGATGTAGCGCCAGGAACTGAGCGGCAGGCGGATGACCTGGCCGAGCACGGCGCCGACATCGACGTCGAGGAAGTCGGTCTTGACCGCGCGGTCGCTGACGTTCTCGAAGTTCTGCGCCCGCGCGCGGCCGCTGTAGGTCAGTGCCGGAGAGATGCCGTTGGGCGTCAGCGTCATCAGCACGCTGCCGCCGGCCCCCGGGTTGTTCTCGCCGTCGTTGTGCGAGCCACCCTGGAACCAAGCGAACCCGGTGCCGCTGCGGAAATAGTGCGTGTTGAGCTGCACGCCGCTGCCGAAGCTGGTGCCGAACAGATTGAGCATCTGGCGCGTCGCGCTGCCGAAGTACAGTGCCGAGTTCGGAACCGAAACGTGACCAGCCACGGTCAGCGCGGTACCGGCGGTGGGCGTGTTGGTGTTGATCGCCATACCACCGGCGACGGTCAGCGCGGTACCGGCGGCGGGTGTGTTCGTGTTGATCGCCACGCCACCCTGGGCGCGTACCAGAAATTGGTTGGCGCCGGTGGAGATGAAATCCGCTGCCTGTCGGTCGGCCCAGACGAAGGTGCCCTCGTCACCCAGCGTGCCGCTCACCGGGACGCTCACGCAGCCGCCGCCGGCAAACCCGGACAAGCTTCCGGGACGAGCTTTCGCACGCGAACCGGCGGCCCAGGAATGGGTGCCGCCCGCGCAATTCAGTGATCCTCCGACGGCGATGCTGTTGTCGCCACTGGCGCCGTTGGATGCGCCGCCGGCCACCATGCCGCCGACACCCGTTGCATAATTGCCGATGCCACCACCCACCACGCTGTACCTGCCGCCAGCGATGTTGCCGCTGCCGCCACCCACGGTCGCGAACACCGCATCCCCGGATCCACCGCCGCCATTTCCAGCGAGGTTGTTGATGCCACCTCCGACGGTCCCGTAGTGGTCGCTGACGCGGTTTGGCCCCTCGCCGACGACTTCCGGGTCCGGGTCGGAGTCGCCCTCGGGCGCGCCGCCGCCGGAAATCGTGGCACCGCGTACCTGTGTGGCTCCGCCCACGAAGTTCGAGGAACTACCGGCCACGATGCTCGCGTTGATCGGAAAGGTACCCCCGACCAGCACATCGCTGGGCAGGATTTTCAGGTGCGGAGCGCCATGCGTGCGCAGTACCAGCGGCTGCGCGTCGGTCGTTCCGAGGAAGTTGAGAAGCGAGTCCGTGCCGGAATCCCCGGTACTGCTCCAGCAGGCGCCGATCAGTGGCGCGGCGAGCGCCTTGCTGCGCCCGGGGATGCCGGCCCAGGCGCTGGCGCCGGCATCGCGCACGGCGACTTCCAGCCAGGCCTCGCGGTCGCCGGCCAGCGGCGCGTCGAAGCGCAGCTCGAAGCGACCGTCCTTGACCTCGACGCCGGGGAACTCGATCGGCGCCAGCAGCGTCTGCGGCGACTTCTCGTCGCCGAACGCAGCGATGCGCAGGTCGAAGCGCCCGTTCGCCGGCGCCCCGCGGTCGTCGAGCTGGCCCCGGTACACGACTTCGCCGGCGTGCGCGGCCGGGGCGAGGGCTGCCAGCAGCGCGGCCATGAGCAAGTGCGGGCGGACGTGACGGTGGGACATGCGGAGTGCTCCCGGGATCAGGGATCGAGTGGGCTCAGGGGCTTTCGAAACCATTCCGGAACAGGATGGTGTCGAGCGGATCGCAACTGGCGAGGCTGGACTTGAGGCCGAAGCGGCCGTCCGCCGAAGTCGGTTGCGCGGTGACGCGGGTCTGGCCGGACAGCGAAGCGTCCATCGGCGCTGGACGCAACGAGTTTGAGTTCCCCGCGCACGCCAAAGCGCGCGGATTCGCCAGCCGCGGCGTGGGCGAAAAACGGAATCGACAGCAGCAGGCCGAGGGCGAGGTCGCGATGGGAGAGCGTGCGCATTGTCAGTGCTCCGGTCGGCGCTGAACACCGTATGGCGTCAACCTCGCCGACGCACAAAGTCGTCCTCTCGAGTCGTCGCCGGCCTTGATCCAGGTCAAGTCGGATGCACTTTCTTCACACTTCGGATGATCGGTGGTGGAGGTCGACTGCCTGCGGAATCCAGAGGACGTGTCCCGACTGGACCGACTGGATGCCGCGCTGGCCGTGCCTGGCCGATGGCTGGCGATGGGGGGCTTGTTCGTGGCCGTGCGAGCCGGCCGCGCGGCCGGCAGACTTTGATGTGCTCAGCGGTCCGGATCGATGACGGTCTGCATCAGTGCAATCTCGCGCGACGACGCATTCAGTGCGCGCGCGCGCTGCTCCCAATCGCGCACCGCCCCACGCACCTGCTCGACCACCGCGCCGACGGCCTTCCGCGGGAGGCGGTAGTAGTCGGCGGTGGCCAGCAGCAGCTGCGAATCGGGCGCCGTGTCGCGATCATCGATTGCGAGCACGTGGTGGTCCTTGTCGGGATTCGGATTGACATCGAACGCCGGCGACAGTTGCCAGCCATCGCCGGTCCGCAGAAAGCCGTGGTTGCGCAGGTGGTCGTCGCGGTTGCCGGTCAGGATGTTGAAAAGGACGCGCCGGAACAATTGCTCAAGGTCGGGCGCGATCTGCGTGGAGGTGCCGTGGGTCTCGATGACCTGCGCCAGATCGAGGTAGCTGCACCCCTCGCTTTCGCTGACGTCCAACTGGGTCATTGCCGACGAGTACATGCGGCGTGAGTTCGCCGTGCGGTCGAAACGCTGCACGGCGTAAGTGTGGCCGCGATCCGAGAGCTGCATCAGCCGTGCCTCGGGCATGTCGATGCCGGCGGCGCGCGCGAGCTGGTAGCTGAGGTACTCCCACAGTCCCACGTCGATGCGGTCTTCGGTGGACGGAAACTTGGCGAGCCATAGTCGACCGTCCAGGTCGCGGAAGCTGGCTTTCGGGCGGGCGCCGCCGAGCGAAGCGCCGGGCGCCACGATCTGCTTGATCCAGCGGACCTGCTCATCGGACAGATCGGCATCGCCGCGCTCCACATGTGCGGCGATTGCCTCGAGCCGGCGCAGTTCGGTGATCGGCGGGGCGCTCAGGTTGCGATCGTCCAGGTAGCGCGCGGACGCCGGATCCACCAGGCGCAGCGCGCCCATGCGCGACTCGTCGTGCACGCCCAGCAGATAATCCCAGGCGCGCAGGTTGCGCACTTTGCGCCCTTCTTCGCGCGCCTCGATGGCCTCCCGGCGATCCATCAGGCGCTTGCCCCAGCGATCGGGCGAGCAGTCCTGGAAGGCGCCCGACAGTGCGCTGGCGCCAGACCTCGCGTACAGCGGGCCGGCACCCAGATGGAGTTCGTGATCGAGCGGGAATGCAGCCACCGGAGCGGCGCCGGCGAGCCAGTCGGAGGCGTATTCGAAGCAGATGGTATCCCCGGTCCTGCTGGCCGACTTCGTCAGGCAACCGACCTGCGCCGCGCCACCGAGAGACGCGTCGTCGATCCGGATGTCCAGACCGCTCACGGAACGGGCGTCCGCGGACGGGCGTTGGTCCGCCGCAACGCATTGTCCTGCAGCTCTCGGCCGAGGGTGTCCTGCGCGGCGATCAGATCGATATCGCCCGCCAGTCCGAGCGCGGTCAGGACTCGCAGCACGGTCGCCAGACTGGTCGACGGCTCGCCGTTCTCCAGCTTGGCCAAGGTCGGGATGCTGACACCCACCCGCTCCGCCATGACCTGCTGTGTCATCGAGCGGCGCATCCGGGCGGCACGCAGGCGCTGTCCCAGCGCCTCGATCTGGCGCCGCACGCGGGGATGGGTTGGCGGAGTTCGCTTCATACGAAATAAAATTGCATTTCCAATTCGGAAAAGCAATTTAATTTTGTACGCATTTGACATCGGCTCCTGCAGGCGGCGACGCATTGTCGATGCGCGCCGTCCGTTGAAATCGGATCGGCACGCAGGGGCGACCCGACTCGACGCCGCATCAACCGTGCCCGGTCCTCAACCGCTCTGGAGGACTTTCCCGCTCGCGTCGGTGACGCAGCGAAAGCGCCGCTTGCCGTGGTAGAAGCTCAGGCGGTACAGCCCCGCATCCGTGCCGACGCCGCGTTCGCTCAGCGTGCGCACGCGACCCGCGCGCATCAGCGTCTGAAACTCCGCCGACGTCAGTCCCAGCGCCCGCGCAACGAGGTGCGCGTCCACTTCGATCATCGGGTGCTTGGCGGATTCGGGCATGGCCGGCCTCAGGCTTTGGCGATCACCACGAAATCGATCACGATCGCGCCCGGCTCCCGTTGCACGTAGTGGATCTCGATGCGCTCGCCGAAGCGCGCGCGAAGCTGATCGAGCAGCGGCAACGGATCATGGTCGTTGACGAAGCGCATTGCTTCGCCCGGCTCCAGCGCACCCAGAGCGCCGAAAATGGCCGAGTGGCGAAAGCGCCGCGCAATCCCGCGCGCGTCGAAGGGGTAGTGCGTCCAGGTCGGGGCGTCGGTGGGTGATGTCATGGTGACTTCCGTGGCTGCTCGATGCCACGCAGTTTCCGCCCGCCGCGCGAGCCCGTGCATTGACGTGGATCAGGCGCAAGCGGAATGCGAACAGGTCGCGTTCGCCGTCCGCCTGCGGCGACGCATCGCCGGAAAGCCGCGCGGCGCATCGTTCCTCAAGGGCGGCGGGTGGTTGCCTCGAACCCGTCGTCGAAAATCGCGCCGGCATCCGACCACACGGGTAGCTCGCTGCTCACGCTGATGCCCTGGACGTCGTCGCGCAACGGCGTCGTCGCGGCGCCGATGCTCAGGCTGCCGCCGCTGGACGTCATGCCCTTGATCAGCGTCAGGCTGGCGTTGCCTCGGGTCGGGTGGCTCAGCGCCAGCGTCCAGCTGGCGCCGTTGTCGGTCAGGGTTGCGCTGAGGCTCGCTTCGCCCGCGTCGTAGCCGGTGACGACATTCAGGAAGTAGCTCTCGCTGCTGCCGATCGAATCCAGTTCCAGCCGGAACTGCCCGGCCTGCTCGTCGCCGGGCAGGTCTTCGTCGACGACGCGGAAGCCGGGCGCGGCCGGCAACAGCGTGATCAGCTCGGCGGTCTGTGTGCCAACGGTTGCCGACAGGCGGTTGCCGCTGGCGACGGGGAGCGTCTCGAAGTGCATCACGAACGTCCGCCGCACCTGGTCGGCGCTCACATGCGGGCCGCTCAGCAGCCAACCACCGCCGTTGTACCAGGGCAACAGCGAATCGGCCGAGCCGCGCATGCGGTCGAGGATCACCAGTGCCTGCAGCGGCCGGATGAACACGAACTCGCGACCGGCCTTGTCGGCATACGGCCAGTCGACACGGCTGTCGGGCATGTTGCGATAGGCGTCGGAATAGTCGACGGCGACGAAGCTGAACTGCGGCTCGTGCTGCAAGCGGGTCACGTTCGGCAGTCCGCGCGGATTCTCGAAACGCGGCTGGCCGGGCGCGATCACGATCGGCCCGCTGCCGACCCAACGGCCGGTATTCCAGGCTTCGAACAGCAGCGTGTTGTGCGCCAGCGGATGCTCGGTATCGACACTGCCGCTGCCCATGAAGCCGCGCAGCTGGTCGGAATAGCCGGCGCTCTCGCGACTCAGCCAGCGGCCCTTGCGCCAGATCTGGAAACTGCCGGCGTCGTAGTGCCGGTGTTCGATGTGCCCGGGCGTGTTCAGTTGCAGGTGCACCTGCATGGCGTTGGCGTCATGGCTGCTGCGACTGTCGAGCACGCCCGCTCCGGGCGCAAAGTAGTCGAGCGGCAACTCGTTGTAATCGCTGACATTGCCAATACCACCGAGGGCGTCCAGCAGCCAGCGCCGGCCGGCATTGGTCTGCGTCAGCCAGGCGCGCGCATGGCGCGCGTTGCCGCCGGCCGGCAGGCGCGCGCCCATGAAGCGGGCAAAATCGCCCAGGTATTCGCGCGTGTTGATGACACCGCCGTTGTGGAAGTTCTCGTCGTCGTTGAACGGAAACACCAGTGCGCCGCCGGCATAACTGCCGCTGATCGTGGTCGGCCCCGGCGTGGTGCCGTACAGCATCGCGTAGATGGCTTCGCGGAAATACGGGGTTTGCGCATAGGCGTCGAAGCCGTAGTCCGCGGCGCTGGCGAAGGGAATCAGCGGATAGCTCAGGGAAACCACGCCGTAATCGGCGCCTTCGGGAAACACGCCGCCGCGGCCGAAATCCTGATACCAGGCGGCGAACCAGTTGCCAAAGCGGGTATCGAGGGCATGGTCGATGTACTCCTGCGCGCGTGGGTTCTCGCCAAAGCTGGCGATGCCCCACATCAGCGTGTTGCGCGTGCGGCCCCACCAGTAATTGTTGGCTTCGGCGCCGTGGTTGGCGAAGTCGTCGGCGATCTCGGTGTCCATGTAGCCGTTCCAGCGCGCCACCAGCGTGGCGATCTGCGCGGGCGTCAGGCGCTGGTGGCACCAGTCGTAGATCGCCAGCAGTTCCTCGCCCTGCTGGCGCAAGGCGTCGCGGAAACTGCCCTGGTTTTCGACCAGCCAGCCGTTGAGGTGCGCGACCGCGGCGTCGCAATCGGCGTTGCTGGCGGTCAGTAGGCCACGCAGCGCGCGCTCGAACTGGATATCGCCGCCGGCCGGCGTGAACGGTGTCGCGACGAAATACGCCTGCGCCTGCGCCAGGCGCGTCGCGTTGCCGAACCAAAGGCGCGGATGCCCGGAAGGAATCTGCAGATTGGCCGCCGATGCCGCACTGGCGATGAGCAGGCCGAGAATCGCCAACAACCGGGGCATAGACATCGATGGAGCCCTTGTGAAGTGCGCGTGAAAGTGTAACGCGATGTACACGACGCCGCGCGGGGGCTTGATGCGGGTCAGGGAACCGCGGGCGCTTCGGGTCGATGCTGCGCCAATGGTCGAGACCATCGAAGGCTGGCAGTGCATCGGATGCGGCAGGGTCGACGCGCCGCGGCCGTGCATTGGCGTCTGCCAGGACAAGCGGGTCGAGCTGGTGCGCGCCGAGGACTATGCCGAAATGGCCTGGCGCGTCGAGCAGTTGCAGGAAGCGCTGGCGCTGATCGCCCGCACCACGCCGAAACCGGGCCAGCTGGAAGCCTCATGGCTCGCCCTGCAGGCGCGCGCGCGGGCGCTGCTGGAGTCGCAATCGGGCTGACCCGGGACCTGTCGGCGGCTCAGCGCGCAGCGTCGGCCACATCAGGCGCAAGCAACGCGCGCATTTCGGACAGTTGCTGGCGCATGGCGGCGAGATCGGCTGTCTGCCCGGCACGGGCGCGCTCGAGCGCTGCCAAACGCTCGCGCAGCGCGGCGTTTTCCGCTTCCAGCTTGGCGTTCAGTCCCTGGATCGCCGCCAGCGCCACGCCGTCGGCGTCCACCGTGGCGATCTGCTTTTCACTGTGACCGAGGCCAAAGGCGGCATGGAAATCCTCTGCCATCGGGCCGACATGCTCGCCCTCGCCGGAGCCGATGTAGCTCCAACGGCTGATGCCAAGCGCCAGCACGCGCTCCAGCACATCGGCGGGATCGATCGCGGCGAAACCCTCCTTGAAGGTGCGCGAGGAGGCGTTGGTCCAGGCGCCGCCGTGCGACAGCGTGGCGGTGCCGCCAACGTCGCCGTTCACCTGCAAGCGGTTACTGCCGGCGGTCAGGCTGGGCAGGTTGAGGATCAGGCTGCCGCTGCCGTCGCTCACGAACATTGCCACACTGCGGCCGTTGCGCGTGACCAGACGGAGATCGGTATCGGCGTCGCCGCCGCTGCTGGCCGAGCGCGCCCCGATCACGAAGTCGTCGAAGCCCGGATCCACCAGCGTGTTGCGATTGAACATCGCACCGCCGTCGGCGCGGACCAGGAACTGGTTGGCGCCGCTGGAGACGAAATCGGCGTCCTGCGTGTCGGACCAAATGAAGGTTCCCTGATCGCCAAGAAAGCCGGGGTAGGTGAGCCCGCTGCACGCACTGCCGACCCCGGGATCAAGGCCCGGTCTCACCTTCGCACGATTACCGCTTGCCCACGAAACTGCACCGCCCGCGCAATTGGCGAAGCCGCCCGTGACGATGCCCTCAAATCCACTTGCAGCGTTGCTGCCTCCGCCGCCGACGAAACTGAAGGTGCCACTTGCGGAATTCGTGTCGCCACCTGCAACCACGCTTCCCTCCCCGCTCGCAACATTCGTGCGCCCTCCTGCGATCGTGCTGTTGACACCGCTCGCAAGATTTCCGCTTCCGCCCCCTACGGCAGTCTCGTCTGAACTTGCTCGATTGTTGCGCCCCCCAGCAACTGTGCTGTGGGCGCCGCTCGAGACGTTCGACTTGCCGCCGGCGATGGCGCCGCCAATTCCGCTTGCGACATTCAGCGCGCCACCGGCGACGGTTGCATACGCGGCATCGATTGTGGCTCCCGCGGAGTCGCCGGCAACATTTGCGTAGCCGCCGGCCACTGTGCCGAAGTGATCGCTCACCCGGTTCGGCGCTTCATCAGCGAGATCCGGATCACTGTTTCCTGCGGGCAACCCACCTCCGGCAATCGTCGCCCCGCGCACGCCGGCCGTCACGCTGTTGGTGCTCGATCCAGCGATCACATTCGCGGTGTTCGGGCTACCGCCGAACAGTTCCGTGCTCGGCTCAATGCGCAAGCTCTGCACGTTGCGCGTGCGCAGCACCAGCGGCTGCGCGTCGGTGGTGCCGAGGAAGTTCGTCGCCGGGTTGCTGCCGGCGTCGCCGGTGACGCTCCAGCAGGCGCCGATCAGCGGCGCGGCGAGCGCCTTGCTGCGGCCGGGGATGCCGGCCCAGGCGCTGGCGCCGGCATCGCGCACGGCCACTTCCAGCCAGGCCTCGCGGTCGCTGGCCAGCGGCGCGTCGAAGCGCAGCTCGAAACGGCCGTCCTTGACTTCGACGCCGGGGAACTCGATCGGCGCCAGCAGCGTCTGCGGCGACTTTTCGTCGCCAAAGGCGGCGATGCGCAGGTCGTAGCGGCCGTTCGCAGGGACGCCGCCATCGTCGAGCTGGCCCTGGTAAACGAATTCGCCGGCGTGCGCGGCCGGAACGAGGGCCGTCAGCAGTGCGCACGTGAGCAGGTGCGGGCGGAGGGGATGGTGCGACATGCGAAGTGCTCCTGCGGTTGACTGGACTCAAGGACCCTCGAAACCATTGCGGAACAGGATGGTATCGAGCGGATCGCAACTGGCAAGGACGGACTTGAGGCCGAAGCGGCCGTCCGCCGAGGTCGGTTGCGCGGTCACGCGGGCCTGGCCGGACAGCGCGAAGCGGCCGTCGGCGCTGGCGGCGACGGGCTTGAGTTCCCCCTGCACGCTGAAGCGCGGGGCGTCGCCGCTGGCAGCTTGCGCCAGCAGGGGCAGCGCCAGCAGCAGCGCGAGGGCAAAGCGCGGTGGGCGGATCTTGCGCATGTCAGTGCTCCCCGTGCACACGGCTTTCGACCAGCGCGCGCAGCGCGGCCATTTCCTCGCGCAGCGCGGCGTTTTCCGCTTCCAGCTTGGCATTCAGTCCCTGGATCGCCGCCAGCGCCACGCCGTCGGCGTCCACCGTGGCGATCTGCTTTTCGCTGTGGCCGAGGCCAAAGGCGGCATGGAAATCCTCCGCCATCGGGCCGACGTGCTCGCCCTCGCCGGAGCCGATGTAGCTCCAGCGGCTGATCCCGAGCGCCAGCACGCGCGCCAGCACATCGGCGGGATCGATCGCGGCGAAGCCCTCCTTGAAGGTGCGCGAGGAGGCATTGGTCCAGGCGCCGCCGTTGGAGAGCGTGGCGGCGCCGCCCGCACCGCCGGCCACCGACAGGCGGTCGCTGCCCGCCGTGAGGTTCGACAGGTTGAATCTGAGGGTGCCAGTGGTATCCACCACGTACATCGAAGCGGAACGTCCGTTGCGGCTGACCAGACGCAAATCGACATCGGCATCGCCCCCGCTGTCAATGGTCCGCGCGCCAATCACGAAGTCGTCGTTGACCGAAACCGGCGCATTGCGGTTAAACATCGCGCCGCCGTTGGCGCGGACCAGGAACTGGTCAGGGCCTGTGGAGACGAAGTTGGCGTTAGTACTGTCCGCCCAGACGAAGGTGCCGCGATCGCCCCCGACGGGATACGTCAGCCCGATGCAACTCGAGTTGCCGGGGTCGGCTTCGGGCCGGACCTTGGCGCGGCGTCCACCGGCCCACGAGTAGGCACCGCCAGCACAATTGCCCGTGCCGCCGGAAATCGTGGCGTAACTACCGTTGGCCGCATTCTCGCGGCCGCCACTGACCGTGTCGCCAATGCTCTTGGCGCTGTTGAAGTAACCACCGCCGATGGTGCTCCACCTGCCGATGGCCAGGTTGGTACTTCCACCTGCAACGGTTGCCGCGTCATGATCGGTCACGTCGAGGTTGTCGTTGCCCGCGAGGTTGCCGAAACCGCCGCCAACCGTACTGTAGACGTCGGTGACGCGGTTCGGCTGACCCTGGATGTAGGCAGGATCGCTTTCTCCGCTCGGCATGCCACCCCCCGCAATCGTCGCCCCGCGCACGCCGGCCGTCACCGTGTTGGCGTGGCTGCCGCCGATCACATTGGCGGTGATCGGCAGCGCTGGGCTGCCGAAGTTGATCGTCGATGGCTCGATGCGCAGGCTCTGCGCATTGCCGGTGCGCAGGACCAGCGGCTGTGCGTCGGTGGTGCCGAGGAAGTTCGTCGCCGGGTTGCTGCCCGAGTCGCCGGTGACGCTCCAGCAGGCGCCGATCAGCGGCGCGGCGAACGCCTTGCTGCGGCCGGGGATGCCGGCCCAGGCGCTGGCGCCGGCATCGCGCACGGCGACTTCCAGCCAGGCCTCGCGGTCGCCGGCCAGCGGCGCGTCGAAGCGCAGCTCGAAGCGGCCGTCCTTGACTTCGACGCCGGGGAACTCGATCGGCGCCAGCAGCGTCTGCGGCGACTTTTCGTCGCCAAAGGCGGCGATGCGCACATCGTAGCGCCCGTTCGCGGGGACGCCGCGGTCGTCGAGCTGGCCCTGGTAGACGAATTCGCCGGCGTGCGCGGCGGGAATCAACGCGGCCAGCAGCGCGGCGGCCAGCAGGTGGCGCGGTGCGACATGGGTGGTACTCCTCGGTGATGGTTGTGGTCGCCCCCGGCCGGCGCGCGGGC
Source organism: Rhodanobacteraceae bacterium (assembly GCA_016717705.1). Lineage (GTDB taxonomy): Bacteria > Pseudomonadota > Gammaproteobacteria > Xanthomonadales > SZUA-5 > JADKFD01. The sequence goes on from JADKFD010000014.1 coordinate 73,484, forward strand.
TTGCGCACCCAACCCAAAGACGGGTTTCGCGTAGCCCGGAGTGCGCGCATCGCGCGTTCTCCGGGTACTTGCCGCAAATTCCCGGTGAGCGGCTGCGCCGCGCACTGGGCTACCCCTGCGGGTTCCGACGGCAGCGCAGCGGATGCGTTCGTGGGCATCTCAGCGCCCGCCCTCGGCGACCGCAGGCGCCAGCAGCCCGCGCAGGTCGGCCAGTTGCTGGCGCAATGCACCGAGGTCCGCGGCCTGGGCGGCGAGTGCCTCGCGGTTGGCCAGCTCCAGCGTGGCAAGTCGTTCGCGCAGGGCGGCGTTATCGGCTTCCAGCCGGGTCAACGCGGCGTCCTTTTCCGCCCGCAGCTCGCGCAGGGCCTCCACCGTCAGCGCCTCGAAGCCCTGGCTGCCGACGGTCAGGTAGCCCTCATCGTCCTGTCCCACCCAGTCCGGGAACAGGGGTTGCACGTCCTGCGCGAGGAAGCCGATGTGGCGGCCGGCCGGCCGGCGGGCCGGATCCGGCTCGCGGTATTCGAAGCTCACCCCGTGCAGTTGCAGCATCCGGTCCAGCGCGCCCGAGAGCGGTTCGACGCCCTGCTTGAGGCGCGCATCCGACGGCGCCGACCAGGACCCGCCGCCCGGCTTGAAGGCCGCCGCGGTCACCGAGAAATCGCCGTTGGCGGCCAGCGTCAGCCGACGCGTCTGCGCGCTGCCGTTGTACTGGTCGAGGTAGAAGCCCGCGTTGTTGGCGGCGGTGCTGGTGGCGTCACCCGCCGATACCAGCATGCCGGCATCGTAGTTGCGCTGGCGCAGGAACAGGTTGCCGTAGTTGGACCCGTCGTTGTCGGCCACCACGTTGAGTTCCACCGCGGCGTTGATCGGCCCGCCGTTGAGGCCCATGCCGCCGGTGGCGCGCACCAGGAACTGGTTGGTGCCGGAAGACACGAAGCCCCCATCTTGGCTGTCGGCCCACACAAAGGTGCCTTCGTCGCCCCCAGTGTTACCGGCCGAAGCCACGCCCAGGCAACCGTCGCCGGCCGCGCCAGACTGGCTTCCGGGCCGCACCTGGGCCCGGCGGCCGCCTGCCCAGGAGAGATCTCCACCGGCGCAGTTGAGGCTCCCGCCGTCGACCGTACCGAAGTTTCCGCTTGCGGTGTTTCCTCGTCCACCGACGACCGAGCTGTAGCCACCGCTGGCGAAGTTGTACTGGCCACCGGCCACCGCGCTGCCGAAAGCGCTCGCCTTGTTCGATGCGCCGCCGCCGACGGTGGCGAATGCTGCGAGCGCGCCGACGTCATTTCCGGCCTGGTTGTTGTAGCCCCCGCCGACCGCGCTGTAGTGACTGGAAACGCGGTTGGGACCCTCGTCCGGGCCGACATCCGGGTCGTCGAAGCCGACCGGCATGCCGCCACCCGCAATCGTCGCGCCGCGCACGCCTGCGCCGACTGTGTTGGCATGGCTGCCCGCAATCACATTGGTGGTGATCGGCAGTGCCGGGGCGCCCGATGTGATCGACGAGGGCGCAAGGCGCAGGCTCTGCGCATTGCCAGTGCGCAGCACCAGCGGCTGCGCGTCGGTGGTGCCGAGGAAGTTCGTCGCCGGATCGCTGCCCGAGTCGCCGGTGACGCTCCAGCAGGCGCCGATCAGCGGCGCGGCGATGGCCTTGCTGCGGCCGGGGATGCCGGCCCAGGCGCTGGCGCCGGCATCGCGCACGGCGACTTCCAGCCAGGCCTCGCGATCGCCGGCCAGTGGCGCGTCGAAGCGCAGCTCGAAGCGGCCGTCCTTGACTTCCACGCCGGGGAACTCGATCAGCGCCAGCAGCGTCTGCGGCGACTTTCGTCGCCAAAGGCGGCGATGGCACATCGTAACGCCCGTTCGCGGCGACGCCGCGGTCGTCGAGTTGGCCCTGGTAGACGAATTCGCCGGCATGCGCGGCGGGAATCAACGCGGCCAGCAGCGCGACGGCCAGCAGGTGGAGAGTGCGGTGCGACATGGGTGGTGCTCCTCGGTGATGGTTTTGGTCGTCTCTGGCCGGCGCGCGGGCTTGCGCATCGTCAGTGCTCCGTTTCGCGTCAACTGTGCCGAGTTGCAAAATCCTCCCCGCGATTCATCGTCGACCTTGATCCAGATCAAGTCGAATGCACTTCCTTCACAATTGGTGTGCCGGGGCGTTCGGGTCGTTTTCATCCAGATGCGCAATCTGCGACTCGCGCAGGGGCACTCCATTTGCTTGATGTGCAAATGCGACGTATTCGCATTTATACTGAAAGTCCAGCAGGAACCCGCGCGCGGTCCGCAACATGTTCGCAATCACGACAATCGTTCGTCCCGCCCTGATCGCATGGGTGGCGTTACTGGCGTGCGCGGCGAGCGCCGCATCGAGCCCAGCGGTGGCGCCGGCGGCGCAGACCTGGCAACTGCTGGACTACATTGCGGTGGACTACGCCAACGCGGTGCGCGATGGCGCGGTGGTGAATGCGGTGGAGTACGCCGAGATGCGGGAGTTCTCCGCCACGGTACGCAGCCAGCTGGCGCAGCTCCCGGACCGTCCCTCGCGCGCGCGAATGCTCGCCGCTGCGCAAGCGCTGCAGACGCGGATCGACACGCGAGCCGATGCCACGGCGGTCGCCGGTGACGCCAGCGCGCTGGCCCATGAAGTTCTGGTCGCCTACGGTCTGGATGCGGGCCCGGCGGTCGCGCCCGATCTGGACCGCGCCGCCACGCTCTACGCGCAGCACTGCGCGGTGTGTCATGGCCGCAACGGCGCGGGCGACGGTCCGGCGGCGACTGGACTCGAACCGCCGCCGACCGACTTCACCGATGCGCAACGTGCGGCGCAACGCAACCCGTTTGCGCGCTATCAGGCGATCACCCTGGGGTTTTCCGGCACGTCGATGGCCGGCTACGCGCAGTTGTCGGATGCCGACCGCTGGGCATTGGCTTATTACGTCGGCAACCTGGCGCCGAAGTCCAGCGTCGCCGGCCTGGCGTTGGCGCGATCGCTGCTCGACGACAGTCTGGACGCCTACCGAGCCGGCGATGGCGCCCGCGCCCGAAGTCTCGCCCTGGCCGCCTACCTTGATGGGGTGGAGCCGGTCGAGCCGATGCTGGCCGCGCGCGATCGGCCACTGCTGCAAGCGCTCGAGGCGGCGATGGCGCGCTTCCGGCAGCAGATCGAAGGCGCGGTTGCGGAGGCTGAACTGGCGCTGCAGCACCAGCACATTGCGGCGCTGTTCGACCAGGCCGACGCCGTGCTGCGCGGCTCCGGCTCCGATGTCGCCGCCGCTTTCCTGAGCAGTTTCACGATCCTGCTGCGCGAAGGCCTGGAGGCGCTGCTGATCGTCATCGGCATGATCGCGTTCCTGCGCAAGGCGCAGCGTCGCGATGTCCTGCCATACGTCCACGCCGGCTGGATTGGCGCGCTGCTGGCCGGCGCGCTCACCTGGTGGGTGGCGACCTATCTGATCAGCATCAGCGGCGCCAGCCGGGAGATCACCGAAGGCCTGTCGGCGCTGTTCGCGGCGGTGGTCTTACTCAGCGTCGGCATCTGGATGCATCAGAAGAGCCTCGCCGGCCGCTGGCAAGCCTATCTGCAGGCGAGCATGTCCGCGGCGATGACGCGCCGGTCGGCATGGTTCGTGTTCCTGCTGGCGTTCGTCGCCGTCTATCGCGAAGTGTTCGAGACGATCCTGTTCTTCGCTGCCATGTGGAGCGAACAGAACAGCGACGGAATTCTTGCCGGATTGGCCGCCGGCAGCGTCGCGCTGGCAGTGGTCGCCTGGTGGCTGTTGCGCATCAGCAAGCGCCTGCCGATCGCCCGCTTTTTCGGGCTCAGTTCGCTGCTGATCGCGGTGCTCGCCGTGGTGCTGGTTGGCAAGGGTGTGGCCGCACTGCAGGAGGCGGGCTGGATCGCGCAAAACTTCGTCGACGCGCCCCGGGTCGACTGGATCGGCGTCTATCCGACCTGGCAGTCGCTGCTCGCGCAGCTGGCGGTGGCCGTGCTGGCCTGGACCGCCTTCAGCGCCAACGCCCGCGCCTCGCGGATGCCGCAGAGGGCCAATGAACCACGCCAACTTCAGCGCACGGCGGTGCCGATCCCGCCTCGTCAGCCCGATCGCCCACGTGGCGGACTCCGGTAGACCGGTGCCGCGCGCAGGCGCGCACCGGCCCGGGCTTGAACAGATCGACGTCCAGCGCGCACGCCGGGGGCATGCCGAATGCCCATCGACGACGCGTGGCGCAAGCCCTGGTCTTCGTCCAGGATTCTCTGGCGCCAGAAGTGCGCCCGCCGTTCAATCGAACTCATCGGCGAAAACCAGTTCCTCGCGGCAGCGTCGACTCTGTTGCGGGTCGACGTAGACGTGAAACGCAGCATCTGCCGGAATCTGGGCGCCGTCGCCGCGCTCGATGAACCATGCGGTGCGGCCATCATCGGCGCGGACATTGCGGCCGATCACGAGCGCCGAAGGCACGTAGACATTGTTCGGGTTGTAGCTCGCGGTCACGAAAGGATGGGCGCAGGCGGTGTCGTTGAGCAGCGGATGGTCGAGAAAACGGGAGAAGGTGGCGATGGCGAGTTCCGAACGAAAGGCGTGGTGGCCAGTCGCGAACAGTGGATTCGGTACCAGGACGTTGAAGCTGGCGCCCTCCGGCATCGCCGGCGGCAGGCCGAGCGTCGGCTGCTGGTTGAAGATGCGCCACCGCGAGCCGTCGTACCAGACGCCGATCGACGAGTTGTTGAAGACATCGTTCGGATTGTAGCGCTGGCTGACGATCGGCAGCGCCGAAGGCGTGGCGTTGAGTCCGGAGCGATCGAGTCGAGTGCTGTTGCCGCTGATGTCCGTTGCGGTGGCCGAGTGCACGTAGCTGACGTTCGAGTCGAGGTCGAGCAAGACCTGAAAACGCCGGCCCAGCGGCATCGCCGGACCGAGGCCGGTGGTCTGCCGGAATATCGTCCAGGCGCTGCCGTCCCACCAGAGACCGAGGTGGGCATCGGCTGCTGGCGGCAGGGCCGGCATCCAGGCTTCGCGACCGTAGCTCGAGAACTGCAGCGCGTCGAAAGAGAAGAGCGGGAACGGCGGCGGGGCGATGGTCGTCAGGTTACCGCTGGTGTTGGCGGCGCTGCCCTGGTGGATGAAGCTGGCATCGGCGGAATACTCGTGCGCACCGATGTCGGCGATGCCCCCGCTGCGACCGCTCCGGGAGTCGTAGTCCGGCGTCGCGATCGGCACCACGATCACTATGGCTGGCTGGTCGGCGTTGTTGCCGGCATTGATGGCTGCCGACGGCGGCAGGATGCGCAAATCCTGGCCGCCGACAAAGCCCGGATTGCCGAGCACATCATGGGCGCCAGTGGGCGCGCCGCTGCAGCGATTCGCGAGATTGTCATGGTAGAGATTGTAGTCGGCGGTCGCGCTCACCCCGCTGGACTGATAGTCGAGCCCGCACGCCGATTGAAAGGCGACGATGTTGTTGGCGATCCGCCCGCCGAGCGCGCTGCCCTCGCGCGTGAGCACGATCCCGTTCTGATTGCGCGCGATGCTGTTGTTCAGCAGGTTCAACTCGAAGCCGGCATTCCGCGCAATTGCCTGGGTACCCACGCCGAAGCGGAAAATCTGGTTACGATGCACGCGCGCGATCGAACCGGGTGCCGTCGGGGCCATGTCGATGAACAGGCCGGCGGAAGTCGGCGTCGCCGGACGGAAGCGCCCGATTCGATTGCGCTGGACATACAGGCTCGCGCCGGGGCTGTCGGCAATCAGCGCCACGCCGCCGCTCGCCGCCATGATCTGGTTCTCCTGCAGCGACAGCGTGGCGCTGCCGCCGTAGAAACTTTCCATCCTCACCGCGGCCCGAGCCACGGCGCTCGTCGCGGGCTCCAGCACGTGGCTCTGATACAGGGTGACCGCGTGCGTCGACTGTGTGCCGGCGGCCGCACGGATGCGCACCGTGGGCGTGGCGTCGATCGTCGCCGGCGTCAGTCTGAGACCCTGCAGGACCAGACTCTGGCTGTGGCCGGCATTGGCGCTGCCGATGGTGGCGTCGAGACGTCCCGAGATCCACAGGTTTTCGACGCTGATTGCGGTGTCGGCGCCGACCGCAGTCAGCAGCAGATTGCGACCGGCCGCGAAGCGCACCGATTTCCGCGCGCAAACAGTCTCAGCGACTTTGCAACCGTCAGATCCTCATCGATGACCACTTCAGTGTCGATGCGCACCTCGTCGCCAGCGCTTGCGAAATCGATGCAGCCTTGCAAGCTCGACGCGCCGCCGCAGTCCGACGGCCAGACGCGGGTGGCCGCATCCGCGGCGCCGACCAGCGGCAATACCGCAACGAATGCCAGACCCAGGTAGCCAGTTCCGATTCTCGCCATCGCGTTCGCCCTCGCCCATTTGCCCTGCATGACGATCCGTCACGATCGCGTCCAGCCGCCATGACGCCGGTCAAGCAGGGGCGTCGGCGATGTCCCCGGATGCAGGCCACAGCCGCCGCACGAGGCCGGTCGCCCGACGCCTCAATCCTCGAAGCCATCGCGATGAATCAGATCCGCCAGCGAGGGCACGTGATTCAGCGCGGTCAGGCGCACCGTGTTCTGCGGCGTCAGCGTCAATGCGTACTGGAACTCCGGCGCCAGCCCTTCGATGATCACCTGGTAGCGTGCCAGCGTGTCGGTGAGGATGCCGCCGACGGTGATCAGATCGAAGCTGTCGCCGGCGTACGGCGAATAGCCGTCGCGGAAGTTGACGCGCAGCACGCCGAACGGGCGCAGGTCGCCGGCGACCTGGATCTGCGCGTACTGGGTCAGCGGCAGCGGGCCGCCAATCGAAATCCGCGTCGTCGGCAGCGGCGGGTTGAACCCGTTCTGCAACAGCGTGCCGGTCACGGCGATGGCGCCGAACGGCGCGCCCGGCTCCAGTCGTCCGCGTTGCTCGAAGGTCGCGGCGTCGACCGTACCGACACCGGTCACGGCCGCGTCTTCGCTCAGGTACACGGACGAACCGGTCACGTCGAGCGTGGCGCCATTGAGCATGTGGTAGGTGCCGAAGAAGTACTGGTAGGTATCGAGCAGCAGGCGGCCGCCGTCGACGTTGACCGTGCCCACGCCTTCCAGGCTGAAATTGCTCAGCGTCAGTGTTCCCGGTCCAGCAGGTTTGTTCAGGACACCGTCGATGTACAGCCGGACATTGCCGATGCCGTCGATCACGCTGCCATCGCTGGCGTCGAAGGTGCCGCCCGGCAACACCCGCACGCCACCGCCATCGATGACGACCGTCGTCCCGAGCAGGCGAATGCTGCCGGCGCTTTCCAGCGCGTTGGTGATGGTCTTCGGGTCGGGCCCGACGATGCTGATCTCGCCGTTGCTGCGAATGTATCCGTTGCCACCGATCACGCCGCCGGCGAACTCGAACAAGCCCGGGGCGAAGTCGATGACGCAGGCCGTCGTGGTGTCCGGCAGGCGCACGTCGCCCTGCATCTGGCCACCGGTCTCCAGGCGCACACGGCCGCTGCCGGTGCCCACGGTGGTGTAGACCTGCGTCGGCCCGGCTTGCGGGCACAGCAGCATCTTGCCGCCATCGCGGATCGCCAGGACCCCGCCACTGGCGACGTCGATGGTCCCGCCCTCGCTGAGCAGCAGCGCATCGAAGCCGTCGGCGTCGGCAATCGCCAGCGTTCCATCCTGCACCTCGATGCGCCCGGGGTAGACCGCCGAGGTGCCGAAGTTGCGCAGCGTGCCGTTGAACACCGAAGTGCCGGCGCCGGTCTTGCGCACGATGCCGTCGTTGACGATCGTCACCAGGCCGCTGATCCGCCCGCTGTCGTCGAGGTGCACGAGCGCCGGCGTCGCGGTCGTCGTCAGGTTGCCGATCAGGCCGCCGCCATTGCCCTGGTTCCAGTACAGCCGGCCACCCGGCGCCACCCGCAGCGTGCCGTTGTTCTCGATCACGCTGCGGTAGGCCAGCAGCGGATTGGCCGTGATGTCGAGTTGGCCCTGGTTGGCCAGCGTGCCGCCGCCGTTGCAGCAGGCGTCGATGTTGCCGCCGCTCCAGACGCCGCCGCCGAAATTCAGCCGATAGCCTTCGTAGATGCCCATGCTGCCGCCGCTCACGATGTCCAGGCGGCCAACCGACACCGGCGACGTGGCGGGCGGATTCGCGCCCTGGCCCCACAGGGTGGTGGTGTGCGCGATCACCCCGGTGTCGGCCGGGCCCGGAATGCCCGACCCGCCCCAGGCGCAGCCAACGGGCGACGTGCACCAGTAGACCCCGTCCTGCACCGTGGTGAGTGTGGCCGCCGCCGCCGTGCCACTCCAGGCGATGCAGATCATGGCGACTAGGCGGCTGAGTCCGGCGTTCATCGTGGTGCTCCCTCGACGGGTCGGGATGACCCTCTCCCCAGTGAATGCGTGGCGGAGCACCGGAATGCCTCATGGCCTCGAAAAATCGATCCTCCACCCGCTCGCCCGCGGCGGCGCATCGTCATGACCGGACAGGCGCGCACGCTGGCGCTGCCCGATGGCAAGCGAGCTGGTGCCTGGCCAGATCCACATCGAACGCGGCGAGGCTGAACTGGCGTTGCCGCTGCTGGTCGAGGCGCGCGCGGTCTACGCCGCCGCTGCGGACCCTGCGCTCGAACTCGCCGCCGCCGACCGCAAATGAGGGAACGGTCGGGGCCAGTAGCCAACTCGTGTGGTGCGGCGCAAGAAACCCAGCGACTGGCTCAGAGGGTCCCCGGTGTCCCGGCGCGCGCCGCCGGGCGCAGCCAGTCGTCGGCAAAGGCCTGCGCGGTGAGGGCTGGCGCGTAAAGGAAGCCCTGCGCGCTGCCGCAGCCAAGCTCGCGCAGGCGCTGCGCGTGCGCGTGGCTCTCGACGCATTCGGCCACGGTGTCCAGGCGCAGCGAACGCGCCATCGCCAGAACCGTCTCGACGATCGCAGCGTCGTTGCCGTCGCTGAGCATGTCGCGCACGAAACCACCGTCGATCTTCAGCCGTGCAGCCGGAAAGCGCTTGAGGTAGGCGAGCGAGGAATAGCCGGTGCCGAAATCGTCGATTGCCAGCGAATAGCCGCGGCCGACCAGTCGGTCGAACAGCCGCATCGCGGCCTCCGGATCGCCGATCAGGGTGCTCTCGGTCAGCTCCAGCTCGATACGTCCGGGCTCGATGTCGTACCCGGCGAGTGCGGCGTCCAGGCGCGTCTCGAAGTCCGGCGCCGCGAGTTGCAGCGGCGACAGGTTGACCGACAGGCGGCCGGGGAATTCAAGGCCCTGGTTCTGCCAGTCGGCCAATTGGGCGCAGGCCGCCCTGAGCACGAAATCGCCGAGCACGCCCATCGCGCCGCAGGCCTCGGCCACCGGCACGAACTCGTTCGCCTGGATCCAGCCGAGGTCGGGCTCACGCCAGCGCAGCAGCGCCTCGGCGCCGACCAGCGCGCCGCTGGCGAGATTCACCTGCGGCTGGTAATGCAGGCGCACGCGACCCTCCTCCAGCGCGATCTTCAGCCGCTCGGCCAGCAGCACGCGCCGATTCAGGCTGGCGCCGAGTTCTCTGCGGTAGAAGCACACGCCGCCGCGCAGGTGCTTGGCCTGATACAGCGCGATGTCGGCGTGCTGCAACAGTTCCTCGGCGCTGTCGGCATCCGCCGGATGCAGGCTGACGCCGATGCTCGCCCCCAGTCGGAAGCTCTTGCCGTCCACGCACACTGGCGGCCCCAGCGCGGACAACAGATGTTCGGCGATCTGTTGCACCCTTCCGGGGTCGGCGCTGTCGATGGCGACCAGGAACTCATCGCCGCCCATGCGTGCGAGCAGCGTCGTGGCAGGCAAGGCCGACGCCAGACGCCGGGCCACGTCGATCAGCACACGATCGCCGAGCGCATGCCCGCAACTGTCGTTGACCTCCTTGAAACGGTCGAGATCGAGGAACAGCAGTGCCATGCCGCCGGCCTCGCGCAGCGCCCGCTGCAGCATGGACTGCAAGCGTTCCAGCAGCAGGCTGCGATTGGGTAGTTGCGTCAGCGCATCGTGGTAGGCAAGGTGCTCGATACGCGCGCGCTGGCGCTCCTGCTCGCTGATGTCGGTGAGGATATGGATGCGGTGGCCGGCGTCCTCGCCGGCGGCGCGCACCGCCGACACCGAACAGAGCCAGGTCGCTTGCTCACCGGCGACCCCGCGCGGGCGCCGTGCACCGAGCCAGGTGCCGTCGCGTGCCAGTGCGCGCTCCACCTCGAAATCGGCATCATCGTCGAAGCAGGTTGCCAGCGACCGTCCGGGCAGCGCAGCAGTGGCGTCTCCGAGCATGCGCGCCAGCGCCGGATTGGCCAGCAGCATGCGCCCGCTGCGCTCGCACACGGCGACGCCATCGGCGCTGTGTTCGAATACCGCGCGGAACAGCGACTCGGTCTCACGCGTCGCCTCCTTCTGCAGCACCATGCGCACCAGGTCCAGCCACAGTGCGCGCGGCGTGGCACCGAGCCAGTCGCGTTCGCTGCCGGTCGCATCGACCGCGGGTTGCAGACTGACCAGGCTGGCGCTGGGCGCATCGTCGTCGCCGGCGAGAGTCTCCACTTTCAGGCGCCCGCTTGCGAAACCACGGCGCACCTCCGCGCACGCGCTACCTTCCGGGCAATCGACCGGGCAATCGACCGGGCAATGACCGGCGCTGCCGAGCAGACAGGCGCAAGCGTGCGCCCGGCGCTCGACCAGGCCTTGCAGCGGTGACGCGTCCAGCCCGCGCGTGGCGACCAGTTCCGGGCGCAGCGCAACCGCCGAGTGGCGAATCACCGCCAGACCCAGTCCCGGATCCTGCGCCACGGCGAAATCGAGCAATGGGGCGAGTACATCCGCCAGCGGCGCGCGGCGCACCAGCAAGTCCAGCGCCTGCGAGGAGCACATCGTCCAGTGGCGTTGCTGGCGGCGCAGGCTGATATCGCGCCAGGTGACGAACTGCAGTCGCTGTCCGTCGACCGTGATCGGCGTCAGCAACACTTCGACTGGAAACGGCGCGCGCTGCGGGCTGCAGTGCAGCCACTCGAAACGATGCGACCCGGCCGCCATCGCCACCTCGATCATCGCGCGAGCCTTGCTCGCCGAATCCTGGCCGTCCTCCTGTGCCGGCGGCGACAGTTGTTGCGGCAGGCAGCCTACCAGCTCGCCCGGGCTGTCGTAGCCGAGCATGCGCGCCGCCGCCAGGTTGGCATCGACGAAGCGCCCCTGGTCGACGTCGAGCAGCAGCAGCGCATCGCTGGAGAGTTCGAACAGCCGACGGAAGCGCGACTCGCTGGCCGCCAGTTGTGCCTCGGTGCCCTTGTGCGCGCTGATGTCGGTGCGGATCGCGATGAACTCGCGTGGTCGGCCATCCTCTTCCAGCACCGGCACGATGGTCGATTGCACCCAGTAGTGGCTGCCATCTTTGGCGCGGTTCTTGAATTCGCCGTGCCACACCTCGCCGCGCAGGATGGTGCGCCACATCTGCCGCATGTAAGCGCGCGGATGATGGCCGGAATTCAGCAGCCGATGATCGCGCCCGAGCAGTTCCTCGCGGCGGTAGCCGGAGATCGCGCAGAAGCGGTCGTTGACGTGGATGATCAGGCCGCGACGATCGGTGACCGCGACGATCGCATGGTGGTCCAGCGCCGCGGCCAGCGCCGCGCTGCCGCCAGGCAGGCTTGCGGCAGCGGCGGGTAGTGCGGGGGACAGCGGACCAGGTTTCATCCAGGGACTCCCTCGGAGGCACGCCATGTTACTTCGACCTGCCGAAGTTCACGGCCCGCGAATAGCCGGGGTCTCAGCTCCCGCGGATGCCATCGGTCCGCGCGCATGCCAATAGCCGATACCATGGCCCGGCAGCGGTGTCGGCGACGCGCCCTCCAGCGCCTGGCGGAAGCGCCCGATCACCCGCGGCATGTCGTGTTGCTGCGGATACAGCCGCAGCGTGTCGATGCCGGCATCCAGCAGTTCGCTGATCACCGGCGCGAGGTCGCAGACTTCGAAGCTCTGCACCTGGATACCGTTGATCATCAGGAAATCCTGGCCCTCGCGGGTGGCCAGCTTGAGACCGTCCGGATAATCGATGCAGCGAAAGCCGCAATCATCCTTGCCCAAGTTCAGCGCGCGCGCGGTGAAGCAGCGCGCCGACCATGCCAACGGCAGTCGGCCCCAGGCGATGGCCTCGATCGGCGGCAACGCAAAGCCCTCGGCCGCCGCCGCTTCGCGCAGTTCGCCGAGCCAGTCGCGCCCGAGTTCCACGCCCAGTACCAGTCGCCGCATGCCGTCGTCGACCAGCATGCGCACGCTGCCGACATTGTAGATATTCAGGCTCGGTCCGCCGACGAAGGGCACGCCCAGTTCGCGCGCCAGTTGCACCGCGGAAATGTCGTTGGCCTCGATGATGAAGCGGCCGTTGCCGACCAGCCTTCGCAGTTGCGCCAGCTCGGATTCCGCTTCCAGCAGCGCCAGCGAGGACAACACCACCTCGACGCCCGCCCGCGCGAACTCGTCGCCGATCTGCAGCCAGTCGGCCAGGCGCAGCTCGCGGCGCTTGCTGCAGACGGTCTCGCCGAGGTAGACGACATCGAGCGGCCAGGTCAGGGCTTCGCGGTAGAACGCCAGCATGCGTTCGCGTGGCCAGAAATACTGCGGTGGACCCAGCGCGATGCGCATCACTGCCACCCCCGGTGGTAGGCGCCGAGCGTGGTTTGCCGGCCCTCGGACTGGGAAGCCAGCGTCGCATGCCATTGCGCCTGCGCGGTGTAGCCCTCGGGCGTGGCCGCAAAGGCATCCAGCGCCTGGCGCCAGACGCGCGCGACCGCGCCGACATAGGCGGCACCGCGCTGGCGGCCCTCGATCTTGAGCGCGCAGACGCCGGCCCTGGCCAGCCGCGGCAACAGGTCGAGCGTGTTCAGGCTGGTCGGTTCCTCGAGCGCGTGGAAGATCGATTCGCCGACTTCGAAGCGGCCTTTGCACACGGTCGGATAGCCGGCCGGCTCGCCAGGGTTGAAGCGATCGATCAGCACGCCGTCCAGGCGCACGCTGCGGCTGCCGTCGGCGTGCTCCTGCCAGCGCACCGAGCGTGCCGGCGAACACACGCCGTGGCGATTCGGCGACGCGCCGGTCACGAAGCTCGACAGCTGGCAGCGGCCTTCGACCATGATGCACAGGCTGCCGAAGGCGAACACTTCGATCGGCACGACATTGGCGGCGCAGACGCGTTCGACCTGCTCGACGGACAGCACGCGCGGCAACACCGCGCGGGCGATGTCGAAGCGCTCGCGGTACCAGCGCAGGGCGACATGGGTGGTGGCCGAACCCTGCACCGACAGGTGACGAGCGAGCCTCGGATGCGCGCTGGCCGCGTAGTCGAGCAGAGCGGGGTCGGCGGCAATGATGGCGTCGGCGCCCAGCGCGGCGGCGCGGTCCACGGCTTTGCGCCATTGGCCGATCCGAGTCGGTGTCGGGTAGGTGTTGAGCGCGATGTACAGTTCGCGATTGCGGGCGTGAGCGTAAGCCACCGCGGCGTGCAGATCGTTTTCGGAAAAGTTGAGGCCGGGGAAGGCGCGTGCATTGGTCTCGTCGCGAAAGCCGACATAGACCGCATCGGCCCCGGCGTCGATGGCCGCCTTGAACGCCGGCGGACTGCCGGCCGGACACACCAGGCGCATGGACGCCTCCTGCTGGATGGGTGGCGCGATGTTGGTGCCGGCCCCAGGCTGCCGGCATTGACCGAAGTCAGGTGGAGGAGTCTTCAGAGCGGGAATTAGTAGCCCGATGTACGCGCCACGCGCGTTCACCGGGTGCTCGCGCCGAGTTCCCGCCGGTGAATCGCTGCGCGATACACCGGCCTACCAGAGCCCGCCGATCGAACCTGCGCCCAATCGTGCGCCAACTCCGCCACAATCGCGCCGACATGACGCCGGTCAAGGCAATGGCGGGGATCGGCGTCGATGCTCGACCCATGGCGACCGATCTGTATGCGACTCCGCGGTCCTGGTTGCGTTGGCTTCCGCCGCCCGCGCGCCTGGCACCGTTGCTTGCCCTGCTGCCCTCGCAACTGCGGCAACGCGCGTTCGAGCGCGCGGCGATGCACGCTCTGTCCGCTGCATTTGCCGACGGTGCAATGGCCGATCTCCGCGGCCGGCGCATCGGCGTCGAAATCGCCGACCTCGGACAACGCTTCGTCGTCGAGGTGCTCGACCGGCAGCTCGTCGTGCTGGATCCGGTCGCCATGCCTGATGCCTGTGTGCGCGGCACCCTGACCGATCTGCTGCAGCTCGCCAGCCGCAGCGAGGATGCCGACACCCTGTTCTTCCAGCGTCGATTGACGCTCACCGGCGACGTCGAGCTGGGTTTGCGCGTGCGCAACCTGCTCGACCAGTTGCCGTGGGAGCAGATCCCGCTCGGGGCACGCATCCTGCTGCATCGCGGCGCGCGCTTCGCCGCAGAGGCGCGAGAGGCGTATCGGGCGGCGCATTAGTTGCAGCCGGATCGCGCGCAAGCGCGCTCCTACAAATCCTGCGCGGCCTCTCGGCACCCTGTAGGAGCGCGCTTGCGCGCGATGCTCTTCCCGATTCCCTCGCCTCACCCCACCCCGAACACCTCTCCCCACAACGCCGTCACGCGTCGCTCCACGGCCGGGTCCAGCGTGATCGGCCGGCCCCACTCGCGGGTGGTCTCGCCCGGCCACTTGTTCGTGGCGTCCAGACCGAGCTTGGAGCCGAGGCCGGCGACCGGGCTGGCGAAGTCGAGATAGTCGATCGGCGTCGATTCCACGACCATGCTGTCGCGCGCCGGATCGACGCGGGTGGCGATTGCCCAGATCACCTGACGCCAGTCGCGCACATCGATGTCGGCATCGACCACCACCACGAACTTGGTGTAGGTGAACTGGCGCAGGTACGACCAGATGCCCATCATCATCCGCCGCGCGTGGCCGGCGTACTGCTTGCGGATCGAGACCACGGCTACACGGTACGAACACGCCTCCGGCGGCAGGTAGAAGTCGACGATTTCCGGAAACACCTTGCGCAGGATCGGCACGACCAGATGGTTCAGCGCCATCGCCAGCACCGATGGCTCATCGAACGGCGCGCGGCCCATGTAGCTGCCGTGGTAGATCGGATCCTGGCGCAAGGACATGCGTGCGACGCTCATCACCGGGAAGCGGCCTTGACCGTTGTAGTAGCCGGTGTGGTCGCCAAAGGGACCCTCGATCGCGCGGTCGCCCGGATGGATGAAACCTTCGAGCAGGATTTCGGCGCCGGCCGGTGCGTCGAGACCGGTCAGCGCGCTGTGCCAGAGCTGGCTGCGCTGGCCGCGCAGCAGGCCGGCAAACTCGTGCTCGCTCAGGGTATCGGGCACCGGCGCCACCGCTGCCAGCAATGTGGCCGGATCGGCGCCGAGCGCCACCAGTACCGGGAACGGCTGTTCCGGCGTCGCCGCGATGTGGTCGGCATAGTCGAGCGCGCCGCCGCGGTGCGGCAGCCAGCGCATGATCAACGAATTCGGGCCGATCAGCTGCTGGCGGTAAACGGCGACGTTCTGTCGTGTCTGCCGCGGGCCGCGGGTGATCACCAGGCCAAAGGTGATCAGCCGTGCGATGTCCTCCGGCCAGCAGCGCTGAATCGGCAGCAAACCGAGATTGACATCCTCGCCGTCCAGCACCGTGTGTTCGAAGGCCGCGGTGGGCAGCATCCGTGGTGCCACATGCGCGAGTTGCGCCAGTTCCGGCCAGCTCTCCAGCGCCGCGCGCAGCGACGACGGCCAGCGCGGTTCCTTGATTGCCGCCAGCAGTTCGCCGAGTTCCTTCAGCGAAGCCAGCGGGCGTCCGCCGAGTGCCGCCTCGATACGTCGGGTGGCGCCGAACAGGTTGCCGAGCAGCGGAATGTTCGAGCCTCGCGGCTGCTCGAACAGCAGCGCCGGACCATCCGCCTGAAGCGTGCGCAGGCAGAAGGACGTGCTTTCCAGTTCCGGATCGATCGGCTCGGCGACGCGCTTGAGCTCGCCCTTGTGTTCCAGCAGGCGCAGGAACTGACGCAAATCGGAATAGGACATAGCCGCCGTATCGCAAAGTCAGTGGTGACCGCAGGATCGCCAGCAACGGCGGTCTGGATCATTGCTGTGGGTCAAGCAGGCCTTGATTTATTGCGCGTTCGGAGTGAACGCATCCGAAAAGCACGCATCCGCGCCCAGACCCTGTTTCAGGAACGCGGGCACTGCGCTGTCGACCATCTGCACCGACCCGCACACGTAGACCTCGAAGCCGGACAGGTCAGCATGGTCGGCGAGCATCGCCTCGTGCACCAGCCCGGTCCGGCCACTCCAGCCGAGCGCGGGATCCGGCTCCGACAGCACCGGGACGACCTTGAAGTTGGCGTGTTCGCGCTGCCAGCGCTCGGCCAGCTCCAGCAGGTACAGATCGCGCGGATCGCGCACGCCCCAGTAGAGCTGCAGCGGCCGCTGCACGCCGCGGTGGAAGGCGTCCTCGACGATGCTCTTGATCGGCGCGAAGCCGGTGGCGCCGGCGATCAGCAGGATCGGGCGCGCGCCGGCGTGCAGCGTGAAGCGACCGATCGGCGCCTCGAAGCGCACTTCGTCGCCGACCTGCATCGCGGTGAACACGTGGGTGGTCCAGCGCCCGCCCGGGATCAGCCGCACGTGCAGCTCGATCAATGCGTTGTCGTGCGGCGCATTGGCGAAGGAGAAGGCGCGGCGCGCGCCGTCGTCGAGGATGATGTTGATGTACTGGCCGGCCGCGAAGTCGATGCGCTGGCCGCCCGGCAGCGCCAGCCACAGGCGGATGACCGATTCGCTCAGGCGTTCCATGCGCTCGACTTTCGCGGTGTATTCGCGCCGCGTCGGCTCGCCGCTGACGTCGAGCGACTCGACCGGCACCTCGATCTCGACATCCTCCAGCGGCACGGCGCAGCACATCAGCGCCTGGCCCTGTGCACGCATCTGCGATGGTCAGCGCCGCCGGCTGGAACGCGCCCTGATCGACACGACCGTTGAGCACGGTGCACACGCATACGCCGCAGCCGCCGTTGCGGCACTCGTACGGCAGCGCCAGCCCCGCGCGCAGCCCGGCCTCCAGAATGGTTTCGCCGGCGCGCGCGGCGACCTGCTTGCTGCCGGGATGCATCGCCAGTTGAAACAGGCGCTGGCCAGACCGGCGCCGCGCACCGATCCATGGAAGCAGCGCCAGCAGCAGTGTGATCGTGGCCACCAGTGCCCACACGGCGCCGAGCGGCCAGTCGTACAACAGCGGGTAAATCGGTAGCAGAAACCAATCCAGATTGACCGACTGGACTTCAATGGCCAGATCGGCGGCGCCGCCCTGGCTCAGCACCGGCTGCAGCAATGCCATCGCCAGCAGCATCAGGGTCACGCCGATGGCGATCGGGCGCGGCGGCTGCGTGCTCGCCTTGGGCACGCGCTGCACATGCACCCACATCAGCAGCAGCACCAGCAGCGGCGCGCCGATGTGGATGAAGGACAGCAGCGAGAACAAGCGGTCGTTGACGCTCTCCGGGTAGATGAAATTGCGGATCAGCGTGCCGCCGAAACTCGGCAGCCAGTCCAGCCATTCGAAGCTGGCGACGATCACGAACTGCGCCAGCTTGTCCCACGGCAGCATGTAGCCGTTGATGCCGGACACGTACACCAGCCAGATCAGCGCGATGCCGGTCAGCCAGGAAAAGCTGCGGAAGCCGCGCATGCGGTCGAAGGCGAAGTGCCGCACCATGTGGATCAGCATCAGCACCACCATCGCGTCCGACGCATAGCGATGCACGCTGCGCAGGATGCCCCCCAGGTACCACTGGCCGTGGGTCAGGCTCTGCACCGACTCATAGGCGCCGGTCACACTGGTGTCGAAGAAGGCGTACAGGTACAGCCCGCTGCCGGCGACCACCCAGAACAGGAAGAAGCTGATCGATCCCAGGTGGTAGAACGGATTGAGCTGATCGCCGAAGGCGCGGTTGAACAGCGCCTCGATGCGCATGAACAGCGCGCGCAAGCCCTTTTGCAGCAGCGCGATCATCGGCCCGCCTTGAATGTAGGCCGCGTGTGCGCAGCTTCATCGCGCTCACCGGCGCTCTGCCGCACCGACCCACCGCAACGCCTTCCACACCACCACCACGAACAACAAGCCGCCGATGATCGCGATCAGCCCGCCGAGCCCCATCAGGCCCATGCCGGCGATCTCGGAGGTCGAGCGCAGCACCTGCTCGGCGCCGGCGACCTTGCGCTGCACGCCATAGCCGCCGGACCACACCAGGCCGACGATATGCATCAGCTGGCCGATGCCGTACAGCGTCGGCTGCCAGTTGGCCAGACGCCCGACCGGCGCGCGGTAGCCGAGTTGCGGCAGCAGCAGGTACACCAGACCCATCAGCGCCAGCGTCACGCCGACGATGCAGCCGTGGTAGTGCGCCGGAATCTTGACGTTGCTGCCGCTGATGAAGACGCCGATCAATCCGCCGGCGGCGAACAGCGCCATCGACGCGATCAGCGCCGCGCGCAGCGGGCCGTGCGCGGGGTCGGTCGAGCGCGATCGGGTGGCCAGTCCGTAGAGCACCGCCAGACCAATCGGCACGATCGACACGCCGCCACCGAGGCGCATCGCCCAGGTATGCAGGTCGCGGTGTTCGACGCTGGCGACGTCATGGGCGAGGTAGGCGTAAGGGGTGACGAACACGCTGGCGAGCGCCAGTGCCAGCAGCAGCAGCGCCACGCGCGGACTCAGCGGCACGCGCGCACCGATGGCGCTGGCCAGCCACAGCCAGCCGACCAGCATCAGCAGCGTCCACGCGAATTGCAGCGCATGGCCGCCGCCCCAGAACGCGATCTCGTAATAGGCCTTGCCATCCAGCCCGCGCGGCGTCAGCCACAACGATGCGGCAAAGGCGCCGAGCGCCACCGCGGTCGAGATCAGGCTGGCATTGAGGCCAAAGCGCAGCGCACCACTGCCGTCGAAACCGATGCCGAGCTTCGGAGCCGCGTACAGCCCGTGCGCGACCAGTAGCGCGGTGCCGCAGCCGAAGATTGCGAGGCCGCCGAGGAACGCCGTACTGTCGAGTACCGGGATGTAGTTGGCCATGATCGGCGTGCCCGCCGACACGAACGGCGCCAGCGCCATCAGCAGTGTGCCGATGCCGCCCAATGCCAGCGCCGACCACGCCCACATCCGTGCGACTGGCCGGCTGTTCAGGCTCCACAGCATGCCCGCCAGCGCGATGAACCACACCAGCACCGACAGGTCGACGTGCACCACCAGCGCGACGCGGAAGAAGTCCGCCACCGGCAGCCAGCGATTGACGCCCGGCGTGCGCGAGATCACCAGCAGCAGCGAGTAGATGCCGGAGCCGATCAGCGCCGCCATGCCCAGCCACAACCAGCCGCGGGCGAGGGCGCGCCGGGCGTCGCCGGGCACGTCGAGCAGATAGGGCGTGGCGGTGGAGACCGTATCAGTGTGGGTAATCAGGCCGTCGGCGATGGCGCGGGCGGTCATGGCAGAGATCTCCAATAGATGTAGGCCGTTGTGACCCGCACCGAGAATCTGGGGGTGGCGAATGGCTTGATCGCGGGTCTCAGCGGCAACAGGGTTCGGGTGCAGCGAACAGCGCCGCTGAGTCCGATCGGATCAAGACCAGCGCATGTGCGATGGCGTTGGCGCCGATCGGCCACAACGGCCTACGCGAGCAACAGCGGCGAGAGCGCGGCTCATTGCAGTGTGATCCGTTTGTGCGCGGAGTCGAAATCGATCACCAGAATCTCCGCAGGGGCCAGAGTGACGTCCTGTTCCAGCGTGTAATCGAAGCCCTCGCTGCGCGCGTTGTCTTTCAGGCGCACGCCGATGCGGTGTGCGCCGGCGGCCACTTCGAGGCGCTGGTAGACAGCCGATGCACCATCGCTCGACAGCCCCGAGGGCTGCGCAACTTGCTGGTGGGCGAGGACGCCATCAATGTCGATTTCGACTGACACCGGCGAGCGCTCGCGCGGGCAGCGCTTCGGCGCGCGCATGTTCGGCGGCAGCTTGGCAAGCTCTTCCAGCGACTGCTCGACGCATTCGCCGAGGAGCTCGCCCTGGTGGCTGAAACTGAGCTTGACCAGCGCCCGCTCCGGCGCCAGATGCTGGTAGCTCGGCCATTGCGAGAAGATGCCGATGACGGCGGCGAAGGCCGCGTACAGTAACCCTTGGCCGATCCAGATGCTGATTTTGTTCATGGCGCAGTTCTCGCCGATTCGGGCGGCGAAGTAACTGACGCAAATCAGGTTGGCCGCAGAGCATCGCGCGCAAGCGCGCTCCTGCAGTTCCCGGGCAGGTCTGTGGCGTATTTGTAGGAGCGCGCTTGCGCGCGATGCCTTTGTCGCGGGCAAAGCCCGCCAGCATGGGCGACGTGCGACGATCATGTCGCTCGCACGCCGCGCAACTCCTCCACCGCGACCGCCACCCGCCACTCCTGCCCAGGCCCTGCGAAGATCATCCGCAGCCGCTCGCGCGGCACGCTGGCGCGCAGTTGCGGTTCGCGTGTGCCAGCCAGGCGCTCGGCGGTCCAGCGTTCGCCGAGACGAAAGGCGCAGCCGCCCTGGGCACAGCCGACGACGACCACGCCGCTTGCACCATTGCGCAGCGCGTACTCGACGAAGGACGGCGGCAGCAGGCCAATGCACAGCAGGCTGAACTGCGCGACGCGTTGATCGTCGATCTGCCGCAGGTCCGCGCCGTGATCGCAGCCGAATACCACGACACGACCCTGGCCAGCCCCAGCGAGTGCGAGTTCCAGTTGCTCGCGCAACGCGCCAATCGGCTGCTGCGGCATGTCGATGCCGGTGACCAGCTCGCGCGCGCTGCGAAACGGCGTTGCCGACGGACACGAGCCGGCGCAGATGCCGCAACTGGCGCAACGCTCGGCCGCCACCACCGCGATCTGCCGTCCCGGCTTGCCATTCGGGTGCGCCTCCAGCGTGATCGCCGCGTACGGGCAATCGGCGACGCAGCGGCGGCAGCCGTTGCAGTTGTCGGCATCGACCACCGCCACCGGCAGCGCCTGCTCACGCCGCAGCGGTAGCGCCAGCAGCAACAGCAGGACGCCGCCGATCAGCGCCCACACGATGGCGGGCGACAGCAGTTCCGCGAGCGGATGCAGGTGCAGCAGGATCCAGTCCAGTGGCACTGCCGACGGCACCGTCGCCAGGTCCGCCGGCGCCTGGCTCATGACCGGCCACAGCGCCGCCAGCAACCCGAGCATGGCCAGCATTCCAACGCTGAGCGCGCGAGTTGGCCACACCGCGGGCCGCGTGATCCGCTGCAGATGGAACCAGAGGCCAAACAGCAGCAGCAGCGGCACACCGAGGTGCACGAAGATCAGCAGCGAGAAGAAGCGATCGCTGACCGAATCGACCCCGAGGAAATTGCGCGCCATGCTGCCGGTCAGCAGCGGCAGCGCGTCGAACAACTCGGCGCTGGCGATCGCCGAGTACTGCCCGAGTCGATCCCAGTTCAACCAGAAACCGCCGATGCCGCTGACGTACATGAACAGCAGCAGCGGCACACCGGTGAGCCAGGTGACGCGCCGAAAGCGCGTATAGCGCCCGAGCACCCACTCGCGCACCAGATGCAGCAAAGTCACCAGCGCGAAGGCGTCGGCGGCATAACGATGCAGACTGCGTAGCCAGCCACCGGGAACGGGCTGCTGCCGCGACAGTGTGTCGATCGAATTCCACGCGCCGCTCACCGAGGTATCGAACACCACGAAGAGATAAATGCCGCTGAGCAGCAGGATCGCAAACAGCAGACAAGCGATCGCGCCGAGGTTCACCAGTGGATTGGTACCTGCCGGAAACCAGCGATCCAGCCGGCGCTCCGCGCGCGACCAGGCTTGGGAGAGTGCGCTCACCCGCTGGTCGAAACCCTAAAGCACCGCTCGATTTCGACTGCGTTGGTGCTCGGCGTACCTCGGGCTCTGGTAGCGCGGCTCCAGCGCGCGGACGGGTCGGTTGTCGCGACCCGCTCGATCGCGCTGGCGGCCGCGGCTGTTGGCGCCAGGCCGCGCCGGGCGCCGCGCGTAACCCCGCTGGGGCATTGGTGGGCGCTGCGGACGCGCGGACCCGGCCTACCAAATCCAGGCTCTGTCTGGCGCTCCCGGCGGGCCGGAGTCGCTGTCCGCTTCGCGGCCAGTCCCCGCATCACGCGCGCAACCGCAACGCCCGCCGCGCCCGCCATTCGCTGATCACGAACGCGATCATGAACAGGATGAAGCTGATGCCGCCGGCGATTTCGATGTACATCGCGTAGTTGACGCGGTACTTGCCGGTGACCGGGTCGTACACCGAACACAGGATGCGTACCTTGTCGACCAGATCGGCGAAGCTGACCGGGGCGGCGGCCAGCGCGCCGGTCAGCAGTTGTCGCAGCGGCTCGCCGAGCGAGTCGGCGGCGAAGGCATCGCCGTAGACCTGGGCATGGATGCGCCCGGCGGCATCGACGATGCTGACCTGCAGCGTGTGGTCGAAGCCGGCCGGCGTGGCCACGTAGCTGAAGCCGAAGTCGCGCGCCAATGCCGGCACGTCGCCGGCGCGCGGGCTGAGCAGTTCCCAGTTCGGATCGTCGATGCGCTGCTGCGCGGCAAAGCTGCGCAGCGCCAGCGGCGTGTCCTCGGGCTGGTTGAAGCCGATGCTGAGTACCTGGAACTGGTCGACGCCGAAACGCTCGCGCATCGCATCGACCGCCTTGCGCAGCGCGCGCGAGCTGGTCGGGCAGACCTTGAAGCAGCCGCTGTAGACGAAGTTCACCAGCAGCGGCTTGCCGCGATATTGCGCGAGGCGCACCGGCTCGCCGGCGCGGTCGAGCATCGTGTAGTCGGACGGAGACTGGCCGATGACGCCCTGGCTGGCGCGCACTGCGGCTTCCTGATCGAGGCCAAACGCGCGTGCCTCGGTTTCGGTTACAGCCTGCTGCGCCGCCAGGATGCTTGGCCAGCCGGCAATCGCCAACACCAATACCGACACCAACACTGCTTTTGTCGCGCCGGCAGCCATTGCGCTTACCTCAACGCCACATCCAGGCAGGCTGCGCCGAGCACCGCGCACAGTTGCACCAGTGAGGCGAGGAAACTGCGGATCGCGGTCTGCCGGTTCGGCAATCGCGCCAGCCGTTGTGCGCGATGGATGAAATACGCGCCGCCGCCGATGGCGCCGACGAGGTAGATCCAGCCGGCACCAAAGAATGCCGGCAGCAGCGACGACAGCACCAGCGCCCAGGTGCTCCACAGCACCACGCGCGCGGCACGTTCGGAACCGACGACCACCGGCAGCATCGGCACGCCGGCCGCCGCGTAGTCGGCCTGACCGGCAATCGCCAGGCTCCAGAAGTGGGGCGGCGTCCACAGGAACAGGATCAATGCGAACGACCACGGCAGCGGACCCAGGCTCGGGTCGGACGCCGCGCCGCCGGCGAGCACCGCAAAGCTGCCCGAGAGCCCGCCGATGACGATGTTCATCCAGCTGCGACGCTTCAGCCACACGGTGTAGACCACCGCGTAGAAAAAGGCGCCGAGGAACACGAAGCTCGCCGCCAGTGGATTGACCCACAGCCACGCGGCGCCAATCGATCCAGTCAGCATCAGCGCCATCAACAGCAGCCACGCCGGGTGATGTGGCAGCGCGCCAGTGACAAAGGCCCGACCGCGCGTGCGCGCCATCAGGCGATCGGTGTCGTGCTCCCAGTACTGGTTGAACATGCCGGCGCTGGCCGAGGCGATGAGCGTGGCCAGCGCCAGCACCAGCACCTGCAAGCCGCTGGCGGCGTGTCCCGGCGTGGCGACGAAACCGACCAGCGCCGTCACCGTGATCAGCACGCCGATGCGCAGCTTGAACAGGCCGACGACCTCGCGGGCGAGGGCCAGTGGGGAACGATCGGCGATGGCGATGGCGGTGTTCATGTGGATTGCCTCATGCCTGCAGGTAGTTGTAGGAGCGCGCTTGCGCGCGATAGAACCATCGCGCGCGAGCGCGCTCCTACAGTTCTCGACTCAGCTCATTGGAAGTCGACTCAACTCAATCCCCACAGCGTCGACAGATACTTCCAGTTGATGAAGTAGTAGAGGACGAAGGAGACCAGGAACACCATCGCCAGCACGAAGGTGCCCGGCGCCGCGAAGCCCATCGAGCCGTAGCTCTGCACCGCGACCGAGGACGGGATCTGCAGCGGGATCGGGGTGGGTTCCTTGTTTGCGGCGCCGCTTTCCAGACGCTTGCCCCACAGCAGCGAGCCGACCGTGATGTAGATGTAGATGGCGCCACCGGCGATGGCTGCGATGCCGGCGATGCCGACCAGCCCCATCATCAGGTAGGCCGCACCCGGCCACTCGTAGGCCAGCGCATTGCCGGCAAACGCCATGTCCCAATGCCGGCGCGACACGCCCAGCGTACCCGCACCCATCATCACCAGGCAGAAGAAGTACATCGACAGGCCGAACAGGTACGGCTGCCACTTCGCCAACCCCGGATTGATCATCTCGCGCTTGAACAGCACCGGGATCAGGAAGTAGGTCAGCGCCATGAACGACAGCGTGGTGCCGATGACGACCGTCGCGTGGAAGTGCCCCGGAACATAGATCGTGTTGTGGATGATCATGTTCAGCTGCTCGGTGCCCATCATCACGCCGGAGATGCCACCCAGGAAGCCGAAGCCGATGATCGAGATGAACACGCCGGAGAAGGTCGGGTTGCCCCAGGGCGCCTTGCGCAGCCACTCGAACAGGCCCTTGTTGTAGCCCTTCTGGCGCTGCGCCACTTCCATCGCACCGGGAATGGTCAGGCCGTGGATCATCGAGGCCAGCACCGCGAAGTACATGAAGTAGCTGGTGTTGACGACCTTCCACTCGGTGCTCATGCCCGGATCGGCGAGCATGTGGTGCGCGCTGGCCAGTTGCAGGAACAGGATGTAGAGCAGGAAGGCGCCGCGGCTGACGCGCTCGGACATCGGCTTGGCGCCGAAGGCGATGGCGGCGACGGCGTACCAGATCGAGATATGCGCGGCGACGTTGATCTGCTGCGAGGAGTGGCCGAAGGCCCACCAGATGGTGCGGTAGATCAGCGGGTCGACCGCGTCGATCAGCCCGACCGACAGCAGGAAGGTCGGCACCAGGATGATCGCGCCGGACACGATGGTGAACACCGCGATGATGCAGGCGGTGATCGCGCCGAAGGTCACCAGCGGCACCGAGCCCTGGTAGGTCTTGTCGCGCTTGGCCACCACCAGCGTGCCGAGGAACACGAAGCAGCCGATCAGCGCGCCGACCGCGAACAGGATCAGCCCGAGGTAGAACGACGGCGCGGCCATCATCGGCACGTAGGAGGTCATCATCACGCTCGAGCCGCCCTGGTAGACGGCGACGTTGTTCATGACCGAGCCGATCACCATCAGCGCAAAAGCCAGCCAGGCGATCTTCGGTGTGGCCAGTCGACAGCGCAGCAGCGTCGACGAGCAGAAGTACAGCACCGCGATCTCGAAGAAGATGATCCAGAAGATCAGCATGTCGATGCCATGCGCGGTCAGCACCTGGTAGAAGGTGTCGGCCTCCAGCCAGTGCACCGCCGGCCAGCGCGTCAGCACGATGCCGATCGCCAGAATGCCGCCGATCAGCAGAAACACCACCGCGGCGACCGCGTTGGCGAGCATCAGCTTTTCAGCCTGGGATTCGAACTGCAGCCCGGAGCGCGGGCAGGTCCGATAAGTCGTTGCTGTGGACATGTTCGCCTCCGTTATTTGACGTAGATGCGACCGACCATCGTGTGATGGCCGATACCGCAGTATTCATTGCAGACGACCGAGAATTGGCCGCTCTGATTCGGTGTCACGGTGATCACGTGCTCATATCCGGGAACGATCTGGATATTGATATTGGCCGGCTGCAGCGAAAATCCGTGGTTGTAATCCATCGACGTCAGATGCAGTCGATAGGTCTGGTCTTTCTCCAGCTCCAGGATCGGCCAGAAGTTCCACAGGCGCGCGATCATGTAGACATCGCTGCCCACCGGCGGCGCCACGACAGGCGTCTGCATGTCGGTTTCGGTACGCACCGTATATTGGTCGACCATCGCCTGGGCTTTCGTCGCAAACAGCTCTGGCGTGGTCTTGTAGGTTTCCGTCGAAAGGTTTTGTTTGCCGAAGGCGTGCCAGTAGATCATCATGAAAAACATGATCATGCACCAGACAAATGCGATGGCGATCCAGGTGCCTTCGACACGGTCCAGCGGGTGTTTCCACCAGAGTCGTTCGGCCGGCGGTAAAATGGCGCTCATGAGTGATTCCCCGTATTGGTGGCGCGCGGCCCGATTACTTGGCAACCGGTATGGTCAGAATGTCGATCACACCCCACAGGGTATAAACGACCATCGGCACCAGCACCCCGAGAAACAGCAGCAGGAACGGGTTGTCCAGCAGCTGTTGCATCAACGGGACCTTCTCGTTCGGGTCATCTTTCGCGCTCATCGGGTGTTCTCCTTCGCCCTTGCCACAGTCGTGCCGGACGCTTCCGGCCAGTGGCTGCATTTGCTGCCAGCGGGCGCGTTGCTGTAATTGACGTGAGTCAACCGTGCGACAAGTTGTCGCAGGCAGGCGATGACAGCGACGGCGCGCTGACGGATGCTTCGCTAGAACGGAGGTAGCTCACGTTGACCGGCAGGGTCTGCGTGACGAGTGTTGATGTCACGTAGCCCGTTGCACGGGCAACATGACCTACGAGAGCCAAGGACGAGGTCACATCATGTCTGCCATTCCAATGCCCCTGACCGGGCTCGCCCAGGAAGCCAACGAGCGCGCCATCGGCCGCTGGCTGCTGGTCTGCTGCGCCGTGCTGCTGGCACTGGTGATGCTCGGCGGCGCCACGCGCCTGACCGAGTCGGGCCTTTCCATCGTCGACTGGCGCCCGGTCACCGGGGTGCTGCCGCCGATCGGCGATGCCGAATGGCAAGCGGAGTTCCAGCGCTACCAGGACAGTCCGCAGTACACCAAGGTCAACCAGGGCATGGCGCTGTCCGACTTCAAGCTGATCTTCTGGTACGAGTACGCGCACCGCCTGCTGGCGCGCCTGCTGGGCCTGGTGTTCGCGCTACCGCTGCTGGTGTTCTGGCTGCGCGGCATGATTCCGCAGCGGCTGCGCTGGCCGCTGGTCGGCATTCTGCTGCTGGGCGCGGCGCAGGGTTACATGGGCTGGTTCATGGTGAAGAGCGGTCTCGTCGACATTCCGCGGGTCAGCCACTACCGGCTGGCCGCGCACCTGTCGCTGGCGCTGCTGATCTACGCCTCGATGTTCTGGCTGATGTTGCGCACGCTGTGGCCGCAGCGCGCACCTCGCGATCACTGGGCGGCGTGTTCGGTTTTCTGCTGGGGCTGGTCGCAGTCACCATCGTCTTCGGTGCATTTGTCGCCGGCATGCGCGCCGGCTTGATGTACAACACCTTTCCGCTGATGAACGGACACCTGGTGCCACCGGGCCTGGACGCCTTTCAGCCGCTGTGGCTGAACGCCTTCGAGAACCCGGTCGCGGTGCAATTCATCCACCGCTGCCTGGCGCTGACCACGCTCGCAGTGGTCGCCGGCTTGTGGCTGGGCTGGCGCCGCGCCGCGTTGCTTCCGCCGCAACGCCTGGCTCTGAATGCGCTGGCGGCGATGACGCTGCTGCAGGTGAGCCTGGGCATCGCCACGCTGCTGTACCACGTGCCGGTGGCGCTCGGCACCCTGCACCAGGGCGGCGCCGTGCTGCTGCTGAGCGCGGTGCTGGCGATGCGGCATTGGAGTTCGGGGGGCGGTGCGCGAGTAGGGGACGTGGGAGCGACCTGGTGTCGCGAGCTCAAGCTGGCAGAGCTCGTGACACCAGGTCGCTCTCGAACGTAATGTAACACATTGATTATATTGACTACAAAATACGAATCCGTTCGCCCTGAGCAAAGCGTCCCAGGGCTTCACCGGGACGCGTCGTCGAAGGGTGCGCGGGACCCTTCGACGCCGCGTCTGACGTCGGACGCTGCTCGGGGACGGGGGTGAAGTGAGCCAGGTCGTTGCGCGAACAAGCGCACCGACAGGGGCGATCGGGACTCCCGCAGAAGAGCTACGGCTCGCCGACAAACCCCCGCACCGCCCGCAACTGCTCG
Organism: Rhodanobacteraceae bacterium; assembly: GCA_016717705.1. Taxonomy (GTDB): domain Bacteria; phylum Pseudomonadota; class Gammaproteobacteria; order Xanthomonadales; family SZUA-5; genus JADKFD01. Next base: position 101,618 of record JADKFD010000014.1, read on the forward strand.
ACCATCGCCTGCGGCGTCTGACCACCCGGCAGCGCCGCCACGCCGCGCCCTTGGGCATCAACGACGATGATCGAAGTGGTGTGATCCATGCTGCGCGTACCGTCGGTGTCGACGTGTTCGGCGTACATCACGCCGAGCGATCCGGCCAGCGTCGCCAGGCCCTGCGGATTGCCGCTGAGGCCGGTGAGGTCGTCGCCGAAGAAGCTCAGGTAAGCGCCGATGCGTGCCGGTGTGTCGTTGTCCGGGTCGACGCTGACAAAGACGAAGCGGGTCGGGTCGTCGCCGTCGGCCTGCAGCAACTTCTGCACCCCGCGCAGGGTCTGCAATGTGGTCGGACAGACGTCCGGGCATTGCAGGTAGCCGAAATAGAGCAGGCTCCAATGGCCGCGCAGGTCGATTTTGCTGAATGCACGGTCGTGTTGGGTGCTGAGTTCGAAATCGGCGACCGGCCGCGCTGTAGGCCACAGGATCGACTGCAAGGCCGGCGGCGCGCTCGACCAGTCGCGCTCAACGCCACGGCCGACCCACAGCGAGGTCGCCAGCGTTCCGGCGGCGATGGCCAGCAGCAACAATGATCGACGGTTCATGGGCACCAAGGTAGCGAATGCGCCCGTGCCGATGCCTTGACCGCAGTCATTCGCGCGGCATGCTCCGGCACCGACAATCTCGCCGCCAGATCAGTGAAATCACGATTGCCGATGGATGCCGCCCAACTGTTGCCGCACATCAACGCCGCGCTGAATGCGACGGCCGGCGCGCTGTTGCTGGTCGCGCGCTGGCAGATCAGCCAGCGCCGCATCGACGCGCACCGGCGCAGCATGCTGGCGGCGTTGGTCGTCTCGGCGCTGTTCCTCATCAGCTACATCGCTTACCACTACGCTGCGCCGATTTTCGTGTTCCGCGGGCAGGGCTGGATCCGGCCGGTCTATTACGCGCTGCTGATCAGCCATGTGCTGCTGGCCGCATTGGCGATCCCGCTGGTGGCGGCCACCGCGTGGCGCGGTTACCACCGGCGCGACGAGCGCCACCGCGCCATCGCGCGCTGGACCTGGCCGCTGTGGATGTATGTGTCGGCGTCCGGATTGCTGGTCTATCTGTTGCTCTATCAGATCTACTGACGATGGCATCGATGTGTCACGTGGCCCTTGCGGGCAACGTGACCCTACGCGTCGGTGGCGCCGTTGATCTTGAGCAGATTGCAGAACAGCGCACCCTGGGCGATGGCGTCGTCGAGCGCGACATGCGTGTGCGGTAGCGGATCGAACCACTCGGTCGGCATGGTCTGCTTGCTGATGCGCCGATAGGGTCGCTTGAGCAGGGCCATCGCATAGGTCTTGATGTCCAGCGCCGAGTGGCTGAACGGGCTGTAGCCGACGAAGCGCATCAGGTACCAGTAGACGAACAGGAAGTCGAAGGCGACCGGATAGCCGACGAACACCGGCTTGCCCGGCAGCGCGTCGATCCAGTCCGCATAGCGCTGCATGACCACGCCGGGTGGTTGCGGGTCGCTCCGGCAGGCCGCCCAGGCCTCGGGTTGCGTCGCCCACCAGTCCATCGTCTCCGGGTACCCGCTGGCCCCCGGCAAGGTTTCCAGGTTGGCGCTGAAGGTGGCGATGAGGCGCTTGTCGAGGGTGTACGCGGCCGAGCCGATGCTCAGCATCGAATGCGGGCCCGGGATCGGGCCGTCGGTTTCGACGTCGGTACTGATGTAGATTTCGGGCATGGGGTGGTGCCAGTGGCGGGGGTGGATCGCGAGCCGTGATACTTCGACTGCGAGGTGCAAACGTGAAACGTCAAACGTCAACTGTGGAGCAAAGCTGCGCGGTGCCGTCCATTGACGTTTGACGTTTCACTTTTCACTGGCGCTTACTCGACGTGCCCATCCTCAAAGCTGCCCTGAGCTACTTCGCCATCGTCTTCACCGTCGGCTTCCTCTGCGGACCGATCCGCATCCTGATGCTGGAGCCGATGTTCGGCCCCACCGCAGCGGTGCTGTTCGAGGCGCCGATCCTGTTGATGGCGATGCTCTACGCGGCGCGTTTCGTGCCGCGGCGGCTGCGGCTGACGCCGACCAGTGCTGCGCATCTGGGCATGGGCTTTGCAGCGTTGATGTTGGTGCTGCTGGCTGATCTGGGTGTCGGTGTGTTGGTTCGCCACCTGGCGTTCGCCGCGATGGTGGCGAACTTCGGCACGCCGGCCGGGCGCATCTACGCCGCCCTGCTTTTGCTGTTTGCGCTGATGCCGTGGCTGGTGAACCGGCGCGCGCGGTCGGCCTAGCCTTCTGTGGGAGCGGATTCATTCCGCGATCTGTGGCCTCAGGATCGCGGAATAACCGCTCCCACGGGCTTTGGTAGGCCGTGTTCGCGCAGCGGTTCACCGGCGGGCGGGGGGTGAACGGATGGAGCCGCCGGGCTCGGGCTTGGTAGGCCGATGTATCGCGTAGCGGTTCACCGGCTCGGGCTTGCGGCAAGTACCCGGTGAACGCGATGGAGCCGCGTACACCGGGCTACAGGGCGGCCTGCAATGCAACCAGATCCGCCGCCAATGGCGCCTCGACGCGCTGCGCGGGCACCTCCAACACCTGCGGCAAATCGATTGCAGATGCGTGCAAGGCCAGCCGCGCGATCGGCAATGCATCGAACGGCGGCTTGAAGGTGGCCAGCCCGTAATAGCCGTCGCGCAGGATCGGGCAGCCGATGCTGCGCAGGTGCACGCGGATCTGGTGCTGGCGGCCGGTGCGCGGATGGCAGCGCACGCGGGCGATGACGCCATCGGCGTAGTCCCACTGCTGCTCGACGACGTAATCGGTGCACGCGGTGACCGCGCCCGCCTCGCCGGGCTGCGCCGGGCGCATCTTGCCTTTGCGCGCGCTGTGCATGGGCACCTTGATGCGCGCCTGCGCCGGCGTCGGCGCGCCCGCGGTGTAGGCGTGGTAGGTCTTGCCGACCTGCCCATGCTGGAACGCCAGATTCAGCGCGCGATGGGCATCGGCGTCGCGCGCGAACACCATCGCGCCACTGGTTTCGCGGTCGATGCGGTGCACCACCCACAGCGGCACGCCGAGCTGCTCCTGCAATCGATGCCGCAGCGAATCGGCCGGATCTTCATCGCGCGCCGGGATCGCGGCGATGCCGGCGGGTTTGTCGACGGCCAGCCAGCGCGCATTGTCGGCGAGCAGCTCCAGGGGCGCGTCATTCGACATTGGCGAACTCGGTCAGCCAGTCGCGCGGCTTGAGGTAGTCGTTCAGGCGCGCCTCGGCGCTGCCTTCCGGCGGCTGGTAGCCATACTCGAAGCGCACTTCCGGCGGCAGCGACATCAGGATCGACTCGGTGCGCCCGCCCGACTGCAGTCCGAACAGGGTGCCGCGATCCCAGACCAGGTTGAATTCGACGTAGCGGCCGCGCCGATAGCGCTGGAAATCGCGCTCGCGCTCGCCGTAGGGCGTGTCCTTGCGGCGCTCGACCAGCGGCAGATAGGCCGCGCTGAAGCCCGTGGCGATGGCCTGCATCAGTCCGAAGCAGCGGTCGAAACCGAAGCCGTTGAGGTCGTCGTAGAACAAGCCGCCGACGCCACGCGTCTCGCCGCGATGCTTGAGATAGAAATAGTCATCGCACCAGCGTTTCCAGCGCGCATAAAGATCGTCGCCGAAGGGATCGCAGACAGACTTGGCGATCCGATGCCAATGCACGATGTCAGCGTCGAAAGGGTAGTAGGGCGTGAGGTCGAAGCCGCCACCGAACCACCACACCGGCTCCGGCCCGGTGGTACTGAACAGGCGCACGTTGAGGTGGGTGGTCGGCACATAGGGATTGCGCGGGTGGAACACCAGCGACACGCCCATCGCGCGAAAGCCCTGGCCGGCCAGTTCCGGACGATGGGCGGTCGCGCTCGCCGGCATCTTGGCGCCGACCACGTCGGAAAAGCCGATGCCGGCCTGTTCGAACACCGCGCCCCGTTTCAGTACGCGAGTGCGGCCGCCGCCGCCCTCGGCGCGCTGCCAGCTGTCCTCGACGAAACGCGCGCTGGGCTCGAACGCCTCGATTTCGCGGCAGATGCGATCCTGCAGCGACAGCAGGAAGTTGCGGACAATCTCGATATCCATGCGCTGATCGGCGGCTACGGGGATGCTTATCATCCGGGAAACCCAAGCTTGTCGCGCGTCATGGCGTCCTGCCCCGTTCAACTGAGATTTCTAGGATGATAGGCGGCCCGGCGTTCGATCCTCACCGCGTCGACGACGGTTCCCCGATGATTACCGCAAACGCATGACCGACGCTTCCGACAACAATCCGCGCTGGCTGGTCGACCTGGCGCCCGAGCCTGCTTCCGATGCTTTCGCCGCCTGGCACCTGGGCGCGCGCGGCAGCGGCACCGCCAGCTTCGACCTGCCGATGCCGGCCCTGTATTCGCTGTCCGAATCCTGGCGCAGCCACGGTCGCTTGCGCGGTGGCCAGCTCGGTGCCGCGCGTTTTGCCGGCGACGACGATCTGATGCTGGGCGAACTGGTGCTGTCCGAGCGCGATTTCGGCGGCATCGGCACGACCACGCACGAGGCCTTTCGCCGCGTGCTCGATTACGTGCCGGGCTCCGGCTACCCGTACGTGCTGCGCATCTGGAGCTACTTCTCGCGCATCAACGAGGGCGCCGGCAGCGCCGAACGCTATCGCCAGTTCTGCGTCGGCCGCCAGTTGGCGCTGGAGCGCGCCTGGTTCGAGGCCGATCCCGCCGCCACCGTGATCGGCCTGCCGGATCGCTCGGACCGCCTGCGCGTGCTCTGGCTGGCGTCGAAGACCCCCGGCCAGATGCTCGACAATCCGCGCCAGATGACGCCGCGCAACTATCCGCCCGAATACGGTCCGGAACCGCCGCGCTTCTCGCGCGCCGCACTGTGGCAGAGCCCGCGTGGGCGCGCGCTGTTCATTTCCGGCACCGCCAGCGTGGTTGGCCACAGCTCGCGCCATCCGGGGCGGCTGGACAACCAGCTGGCGGAAACCAAGCGCAACCTCGACAGCCTGCTGAAGATCGCCAACGAGGCGGCCGGCGTGGACAGCCAATACGGCGCCGGCACCGTGCTGCGCGCCTATGTGCGCGAAGAGGAACATTTCTTCGCGACCGAGGCCTTCCTGCGCGATGCCTTTCCGGGCGCGGCATTCGCCGTGCTGCAGGGCGATGTCTGTCGCCAGGAACTGCTCTGCGAGATCGAGGGCGTGCACCATTTTTGAGGGTAGCGAACAGCTATCGCGCGCAAGCGCGCTCCTACAATTCTTGCGTTGCGATTCGGCAGACGTGTAGGAGCGCGCTTGCGCGCGATGGACTTTCGACAATCGCAGCGAAGCTCGAATGACATTGGAGGACGCCATGCCCCACAACGCCATCTACCCCGACGACAACCGCTGCCGCGAGGCATTCAACATCGTCGAGGCGCTGATCGAGCGTCGCTACGGCGTGCCGGTCATCATTTCCGATGTCGCCGATCCGTTCACCGGCGATCTCGATGGCGCGGAGATCAAGATCGACCACGATCTGCCGGCCGAAGAGGCGCTGTTCATCCTGGTGCATCTGTTCGGGCATACGGTGCAATGGAATCTGTCCGAGCGCGGCCGCACCCTGGGTGTGCAGCAGCCCGATCCGAATCTGTCGGCGCAGCGCATGGCCGAGCTCTACCAGTACGAGCGCGAAGCGGCGGAGCTCAGCCTGACGCTGTTCCATGACGCGGGGATTTTCGACTTCGACCAGTGGCTGGCCGACTTCTTCCACTGCGACTGGTCGTACCTGGTGCATTTCTACAAGACCGCCGAGAAGCGCCCGTTCAAGAGCTTCTGGCAAGTCGGCACCGCGGCGCTGACGCCCATGGCCATACCCGATTTCACGCCGGCGCGCTGGCGCGCGCGCTGGGATGGCGTGGTGGTCTGATCCGCGTCGCGCCCCTACGCAGCGCGGCAACCCGCGCGGGCAAGCACTCGCGTCGGGCGACCGAGGCCCGCTCAGCCCTGGTTTTCGATGCCCGATGCGGTGGACGCCCAATCCAGCGCCGCCATGAACACCGCGATCCCCACTGAAATCACCAATCGCATGACTCGTCTCCTTCGCCGCCGCAGGTTTCCCGGTCTGTAGAGGTGTGCTCTTGCCGGGTCAATCACATGACAACGGAGTGTGAGGGCAGTTCAATGACTGCCGCATGACGAAATTTTAACGAATTCGGGAGAAAAGCGGGCGGATGGGTCGAAAGCTACCGCTCGTCGGCGATTTGCCGGTCATCGCGGCTATCGTCGCTGGAGCGGCCTGCGGCCGCAAATCGCGCGCAAGCGCGCTCCTACAATTCTTGCGTAGTCATTCGGCGCTTTTGTAGGAGCGCGCTTGCGCGCGATGCTCTGGACCAAAAGCGGAGCGCGCCGCGAGCCGCAAAAACTCAGCTCGCCGCCGCCTGCCCGAGGATCTGCCGCACCAGCGTGCCGATCTCGTCCTTGTTGCCGCTGATCATCATGAACTGGTCGCGGTTGAGGCTGGTCCCGATGGTGACAGCGTAATCGCTGCCCGTGTTGTGGCCTTCCTCGTCGAGTCGAGCGAAGGAATCCACCTTGCTGATGTAGATGATCTGCGTCGCGTCGAGAAATCCACCCTGTGGCAGGCGCACCCAGCGTTGCATGGCAATTTTTCCCGTGAGCGTGAGTGGATCGAGTCTAATCCGATTGCACGCGCTCAGGCGCGCCGCAACAGTGAGGTCGCCAGCGCTTCGAGCGCGGCGCGGTCGGTCAATTCGACCTCGCGCCGGTCGATCGCGATCAGGCCGTCGTCGGTCATGCGCCGGATCACGCGGCTGACTGTCTCCGGCGCCAGACTGAGGTAATTGGCGATGTCGGTGCGCTGCATCGGCAGCACGAAACGCCTGGCCGAGAAGCCGCGACTGGACAGGCGCTCGGACCAGTTGATCAGGAAGGCCGCCAGGCGCTCTTCGGCGCTGTAATCGCCCTTGCCCAGCGTCGCCGTGCCGATGTCCTTGCTGATCAGGCGAAACAGGGTTTCCTGGATCGACGGGATGCGCGTGGCCAGCGTCGCCATGGCCGGGAAGGAGAATCGACACAGCATCACCGTATCGACGGCCACCGCATTGCACGGGTAGCGCGCCGGATAGATCGCGTTCAGGCCCACCAGTTCGCCCGGCGTGTAGAAGCCGAGCACCTGCTCGCGACCTTTGTCGTCGAGGACGTAGGTTTTCACCAGGCCGGCGCGCACCGAAAAGATCGCGCTGAAGGCATCGCCGGTGCGGAAGATCTCGTCGCCTGCGTGGAACGGCCCGACGTGCTCGATCAGGCAGTGCAGTTCGCCCAGCGCGCGCTTGTCGTAGCCATCCGGCAGGCACAGACGGCCGAAGACACAGGTGGAGCAGAAGTGCGCGGCATCGCCGTCGTCCACCGGCGGCGCTGGCCACAGGGTTTGCAGGTTATCAAGCACGATGCCGCTCCGACCGAACCGTCGCCGTAGTCTGCCCGCCAATGGTGCAGGGGGCTAGTGTGCAGGTGCAGGAGTTGTGGTCGCCCCTGGCGGTGCGCTTGTTCGCGCAGCGAAGGCGAGTGGTCGCGGGGACACCGGCAAAAGTCACGTAGTCTGCTGCGCAGACAACGTGACCTACTTTCAATGACTTATGGCCTGTTCGGTGAGAGCGACCTGTACCCTGCCGACACCAGATCCGGCGCACCTGTGGTCGCGACGCACGCGTCGCTCCTACGGGATACCCAGATCCCGCAACGGCCCACGCGCATAGGCGGCGCCGTAGTCCCGCGCGTCCCACACCACGAACTCCGGTTCCCAGCGGCCCAGCGCATCGATGTCGATCGGGCACAGGCGCGGCTCGGGATTCGGTCGCTGACGACCCAGCGCGGCCTCGATGGCGCGCAGTGCGGATTTCAGCGCGTCCCGGTCGAGTTCGCTCGCGATCACCACGGCCTGGTTGATGTAGGCCGGGGCCCCCGCATGACCCGCGGCCGGGCTCGGGTGGCAGCCTGACACCGCGAGCACCGCGAAGCGCTCGCGCAAGCGCGCGCAGGCCGCCTGCAACTGGCGCTGCGCATCGACATTGCTGCCGAGCATCAACAACACGCGCTGCGACATGGCTTCAATCGTTGTAGCGGTCTTCATCCGCCTGCGCCTGCTCCAACGCCAGACGGTCCATCTCGACGCGCACCGCGATCTCTGCCGGCAGCAGGCCGGCGATGCTCTTCCACGCGGTCAGGCCCAGGCTGCGCAGCGGAAATCGCCGCATCAACGCGCCGGCCAGTTCATGGGTGAAGCGCTCCAGCAACTCGTGCTGATGGCTGCGGCCATATTCGCGCACGGCGGCGCACACCTGATCGTAGTCGACGGTGTCGATGAGCGCGTCGGTGTGCGCTGCGCGGCGCGCGTCCAGGCGCAGTTCCAGGTCCAGCTTGAGCGACTGCGGCGCGGTCTTCTCGTGCTCGTAGACGCCGATCACGGTGTCGACCCGCAGGTTCTTGATCAGGATCGTGGTCAGGCTCATGGCGTGCTCGGCGGAATGGGTGGGCGCAGGGTGGCGAGGTCGCGTCGGGGGGTGGCGCGGATCACTGAATCCTCGCGCTCGCCGGCAGCCAGGCGCAAGGCGCCGGCGAGGGCAATCATCGCGCCATTGTCGGTGCAGAATTCCGGACGCGGGAAATACACGCTGGGCGCCGCGCTTGCGCAGACCCAGCTGCAGGCGCTCGCGCAGGCGCGCATTGGCGCCGACGCCGCCGGCGACCACCAGTCGATCGCGCCGGGTTTCGTCCAAAGCGCGCAGACATTTCCACACCAGCGTGTCGACCACCGCTTCCTCGAAACCGCGGGCGATGTCGGCGTATTGCTCGGGCGCGCTGCGTTGCGTTGCCAGCAGCACCTGGGTCTTCAGGCCGCTGAAACTGAAATCCAGCGAGGGCCGGTCGGTCATCGGCCGCGCGAACTTGAAGGCCTTGGGATCGCCGCTCTCGGCCAATCGGGCCAGCGCAGGCCCACCTGGATAGCCCAGGCCCAGCAACTTGGCGGTCTTGTCGAAGGCCTCGCCGGCGGCATCGTCGAGGGTATCGCCGAGCAAGCGGTACTGGCCGATGCCGATGACGTCCATCAGCAGGCTGTGGCCGCCGGAGACGATCAGGGCAACGAAGGGAAAGGCCGGCGCCGGCGTTTCCAGCAGCGGCGCCAGCAGATGGCCCTCCAGGTGATGCACACCGAGCGCCGGGATATCCAGCGTCCACGCCAGGGTCTTGGCCAGTGTCGCGCCGGTGAGCAGCGCGCCGATCAGTCCGGGGCCCTCGGTGTAGGCGACGCCATCGAGATCGCGTCGCGTCAGTTGCGCCGCATCCAGCACCTGGTCGATCAACGGCAGCAGGCGCAGGATGTGGTCGCGCGAGGCCAGTTCCGGAACCACCCCGCCATAGTCGCGATGCAGCGCCGCCTGCGTGTGCAGGGCATGCGCGCGCAGGCCCAATTGCGTGTCGTAAACGGCAATTCCGGTCTCATCGCAACTGGTTTCGATCCCAAGTACACGCATGCTTTGATCGTTCGGCAATATTCGGGTTATGATTGTGGGCTCGCTTGGCGCTGAGCGCCAGCCAGGTGTTACCACGGAGTGTCCATGCCCAACGTTAAAGTCCGCGAAAACGAACCCTTTGAGTTTGCACTGCGCCGTTTCAAGCGCTCGTGCGAAAAGGCCGGTGTGCTGAGTGAAGTTCGCCGCCGCGAGTTCTATGAAAAGCCGACCCAGGAGCGCAAGCGCAAGCTCGCCGCTGCGGTCAAGCGCAATCTGCGTCGCGTCTCGCGCGACGTGACCAAGCGCCAACGGATGTACTGATCCGCGCTGGCGGGCGCCTGGCGTCCGCCGCGACAATGGGTACTCCCGATGCCGTCGGCGGATCAATCCGCCGGCGGCTTTCGTCGTGCTTTGGTTTTCCGTCATTCAGCGCACCGGCGCAGTCGCGAGGCGCACAGAGCATTGCGCGCAAGCGCGCTCCTGCATTCCTGCGTGGCCCTCGGCAATCTTGCTTCTGTGCGCGCTTGCGCGCGATGCATTGCCTCCCCGGCCGCGCCCGGCAGGCACTGTTCGCAGTGAGGAAACACCGATGAGCCTCAAGACCCGATTGATGGATGACGTCAAGGCCGCGATGAAGGGCGGCGACAAGGAACGTCTGCAGACGCTGCGGCTGATCACTTCGGCGATCAAGCAGGTCGAGATCGACACCCGCTCGGAAGGCGAGCGCCTGGAACTGGACGACGCGCAGGTGCTGAGCGTGCTGGAAAAGATGCTCAAGCAGCGTCGCGACTCGATCCAGCAGTTCGAAGCCGCCGCGCGCCAGGACCTGGCCGACAAGGAAAAATCCGAAGTCGTGGTCATCGAGGCCTACATGCCGCAGCGACTGTCCGAAGCCGAGGTCGATGACCTGGTGCGCGCGACGATCGCCGAGACTGGCGCCAGGGGCCAAGGACATGGGCAAGGTGATGGCCGCGATGAAGGCCAAGGCCGCCGGCCGCGCCGACATGACCGTGGTCAGCGCGCGGGTGAAGGCCTTGCTGGCCTGAGAGCGGTGTTGGTTGGTGTTGGTGTCGGTTAGAGCGGCGTCGGTGGCGGGTGTTGGTGGGGTCGGCTGACAAGCGACCAACGCTCCAACACCGACACCAGCAACCAACACCAGCTTTTCGTACACCTACCCCAAGCGCCCCAAGGCGCTTGGGGCTCCATACGCCCCCGTCCAGACGCCGTGTCACGACGCGGTGCTATCCTTCACGGCTCTTTGTCGCTCGCCTTCCGATGAACCCAGCCTTCCTCGACTTCGAACAGCCGATCGCCGAACTGGAAGGCAAGATCCAGGAGTTGCGTTACGCCAGTCAGGGCAACGCGATGAACATCGAAGAAGAGATCGGCAAGCTCAAGGACAAGTGCCGCGCGAAGACCCAGTCGATTTTCGCCAACCTGTCGCCGTGGCAGATTGCCCAGTTGGCGCGCCATCAGCAGCGCCCGCACACGGTCGACTATCTGACCACGGTGTTCGACGAATTCCATGAACTGAAGGGCGATCGCCACTACGCCGATGACCCGGCCATCATTGGCGGGCTGGCGCGCATCGGCGGCCGTCCGGTGATGTTCATCGGCCAGGAAAAGGGCCGCGACACCAAGGACAAGGTGCGCCGCAATTTCGGCATGCCGCGGCCCGAGGGTTACCGCAAGGCGCAGCGGCTGATGCAGATGGCCGAGCGTTTCGGTCTGCCGCTGCTGACCTTCATCGACACGCCGGGCGCCTACCCGGGTGTCGGCGCCGAGGAGCGTGGCCAGTCCGAAGCGATCGCGATGAGCCTGGAAGTGATGTCCGAGCTGCGTGTGCCGATCATCTGCACGGTGATCGGCGAGGGCGGCTCCGGCGGTGCGCTGGCGATCGGCGTCGGCGACCGCACGCTGATGCTCGAATACGCGATCTACTCGGTGATCTCGCCGGAAGGCTGCGCCTCGATCCTGTGGAAGAGCGCCGACCGCGCCCGCGAAGCCGCCGATGCGCTGGGCATCACCTCGGCGCGCCTGCTGCAACTGGGCTGGTCGATCAGGTGCTCGACGAGCCGCTCGGCGGCGCCCACCGCGACGGCGCCGCGATGGCCGCCACGTTGAAGGATCATCTGCTGCGCCAGCTCGACGGGCTGGAGCGCATCGAAGCCGGCAGCCTGGTCGAGGCGCGCTATCGGCGTTTGCGCGGGTATGGTTCGCAGCGGGTGGAGTGAGGGCTTGTTGCGCTCTCCGACATACCAAGTAATTGATTTAATTGTTTTTGGGGGGGGGGGGCCGGGGGGGCCCGGGGGGGGGGGGCTGGCGCGGGGCGGCCAGGCCATTGCGTTTGCCGCGTTCTGCGTCCTTTGCGTCTCGGCGCACTAGGCCAGGTTCGATGCGCGATAAGCGCAGAAGCTCATCACGCCCGATGCCGGACCCATCGGCGCACCCCATGCCCCGGCGTCGCCCATCGATTCCCTGACCCGCGCCATCGACGCTGCATTGGCCGATCAGCCAGCCGCCCCGGTGTGGATTGGCTTCAGCGGCGGTGTCGACTCCTCGACCTTGCTGGCCTGTGCCGCGCGCAGCCCCGCGGCGCGCGAGCGCGGTCTGCAGGCGCTCCACGTGCATCATGGATTGCATGCCGATGCGGATCGCTGGGCCGAGCATGCGCTGGCGTTTGCGGCGCAACTCGGGGTGCCCTGCCGGGTGATGCGCGTGCGTGTCGACGCGCGTGGGCAGGGCATCGAAGCCGCCGCGCGCGCGCGCGGCACGCGGCTTTCAGCGCGGTGCTGGCGCCCGGCGCGACGATGTTGCTGGCGCATCACCTGGAGGATCAGGCCGAAACCCTGCTGCTGCGCATGCTGCGCGGCGCGGCGGTCGATGGCCTCGGCGCGATGCGCCCGGCGCGCGTGCTCGGCGCCGGTTGTTTGCTGCGGCCGTGGCTGGCGCAGCCGCGCGCACGCATCATCGAAGCGGCGGGATCCATCGGCATCAAGTGGATCGAGGACCCGGCCAACGCCGATCTGCGCCACGACCGCTCGTACCTGCGCCAGCAGCTGTGGCCGCTGCTGGCGGCGCGCTTCCCGGCGCTGGGTGAACGTCTCGCCCGGCTTGCCGATCACGCCGCATCGGTGACCGACGAGTTGGAAGAACTCGCGCAACGGCGGCTGGCCGAACTCGCCGGTCCCGTGCGAAACAGCCTGTCGATCAGTGGTTTACTGCAGCTTGGCGACGCCCTGTTCGGGGCCGTGATACGCCGTTTCGCGCGCCAGAGCGGGGTGGCGCCGCCTGGCTTCCATGAGCTCAAGCGTCTGCGCCAGGAAGTGCTGCTGGCGGCGGTCGATGCCAATCCGATCATGCGCTGGGATGGCTGCGAGTTTCGCCGCTATCGCGAGCATCTGTACCTGTTGCCGCAGCTGGCGACCATGCCCGCACCGAAGGTGGAGCTGTCCTGGGATGCCGGGAGCGACAATCTGGATCTGCCCGAAGGCCTGGGCGCCTGCGTCTGGTCGATGGGCGTGGCGTTCCGGCCAGGCGCCGATCGCCCTCAGTGTGCGCTGGCGCCGCGGCGAATCCTGCGGCCCGCAGGCTCCGCGCACACACGCGAGTTGCGGCTGCTGTTCCAGGAGCGCGGCGTGCCGACCTGGCAACGCGAGCGCGTGCCGTTGTTGTTCGATGGAAAGCAGCTGCTGGCGGCGGTCGGGGTCGCAAGCAGCGCAACGTCTGGGCGAGATGTGGCCGGGGATCACGGTGGAGTGGGTTCAGCCGTAGCTTCATCGAAGAGCCATCGCGCGCGAGCGGTCGGCCGTGAACGTCGGCTGGTGCCGGTTTTCAAGCGCCTTTGCTACGATCGGGGCATCCGAATCCAGGAGCATGGAAACATGGGCAAGTGGTTGCTGTTGCTGATCATCGCGGGCGTCGCCGTCTGGTGGTTCACCCGTGACCCGGTGGAAGTGGCCTACCAGAAATGCCTGAAGGAGGTCGCCGCGGGCGTCGAAAAATCCACCGCCAGCGGCAGCAACGAATTCGAGAAAGCCATGGCCGATGCGGTCAAGGGCATGGGCAAGGCGATGGGCACCGCCGGTTGCGATGCAATGCGCGCAGCCTGCAAGGACGATCGCGACGGCGTGCTGTGCAAGGCGGCAATGGCGCAGTTTTGAGTTTTGCTCGACGGGCCGGCAAGCGTGGCTTGCCTCAGCATTGCCTGCTCGGGTGGTGGAGTCCGGTCGCCCCCGTCGGTGCGCTTGTTCGCGAGCAGGTTTCCCGCGAGTTCTTGTGTCAATTCCAGCAGAGCTCGCGGAGAAATCCGCCCACGAAAATCCAGTGCTTACGGCATGTTCGGTAAGAGCGCGCTTTGCGCGCGATCGCTCGCCGCGCCCCTCACCCCCGCAGCAGCCGCCAGAGCAGCAAGCCCGCAACCACCAGCAGCCAGATCGCAAACACCCGCTTCAGGCGCGCCACCGGCCAGCGATGCGCCAGCGAGGCGCCGATCGGCGCGGTCAGGATACTCAGCGATGCGATCGCCAGCGCCACCTTGAAATCGACCAGGCCGATGGCCCAGCGCGACAGGGCAGCCGGTATCGGCGCGGTCATGTAGCCCAGCGTGCCAGCGATCGCGATCGGCAGGCCCGCTGCCGCCGAAGTGGCGATCGCGTGCTTCAGCGGAGCGCCCAGGCGATACAGCAAGGGCACCGTCAGCGAACCGCCGCCGATGCCCACGGCCGCCGAGACCGCGCCGATGGCCAGCCCGCCCGGGACCAGCCAGCGCCCTGGAAGAGGGCCGATCGGGGCATGTGACTCGGCACGTGACCGCGACACCTGCCAAGCCGCGAACAGGCAGAAGCTGGCCACAAACAGTGTCAGCGCCGGCCCCGGAACCATTGCCACCAGCAGCGCGCCACCACCGCTGCCCAGCAGCAGTCCCGGGGTCAGCCAGGCCAATGCCGCCAGATTCACGCTGCCGCGCCGATAGTGAGCCCACGCACTGGCCGCCGCGGTCACGCTGATGCTGGCCAGCGAGGTAGCCACAGCCGCGTGCAGGGCCTCGGCTGGTGCGATGCCGGTACTCGGCAGCCACAAGGCGAGCGCCGGCACCACGATCAACCCGCCGCCGACACCAAGCAGACCAGCCATCAGGCCGGCGATGGCGCCGATCAGCATCAGAGTCAGTGTTGCCAGCATCCGCCGCGCCACCCTTGTTCAGCCAAAGTCTCAGGAATATCGGTCAAGCCCTTGTAGACTGGGCCTAGCTTTGAATCCGCGCGCTCGGCCCCTGTCGTCTGCGCGGTCGCCCCTTGCCCTGGAGTCGCACCGTGCCGCGCTTGTTGCTGTTGTTACTTGATCTTCCTGGCCCCAGCCCTGCTGGCGGCAGATCTGGCGCCCCAGCGCGCGCAATTCCAGGCCGCCTGGCGCCTGGCGCAGTCGGGCGTCGACAGCGCATCGCGAGTGACCGGCCTGGAAGACTATCCGCTTTATCCCTATCTGCCCTACGAACGCCTGCGTCGGCTTGGTGCCAAGGCAGCGGACAAGGAGATCGCGCAGTTCCTGCAAGACTATGGCGACAGTCTCCCCGGCCAACGCCTGCGCGCGCAGACGCTGGAACGCTACGGCCGCAATGGCCAGTACCCGGCTTTCCTCAAGATCTACGTCGAGTCGCTGGCCACCGTGGATCTGCGCTGCCACGCCTGGAGCGCGCGTCGCGCCGGCAAGGTCAAGGGCGATGCCACCGCCGAGGCGCTGGCACTGTTCGACGCGCTCGACAAGGATCGCGCCGATTGCCGCCCGGTGCTCGCTTACCTGCGCGGCAGCGGCCAGCTGACGCCGGCTCGCGTCAACGGGCGCATCGACACGGCTCTGGCTGCGGGACAAACCGGTCTGGCGCAGGTGCTCAGCCATGAACTGCCCAAGGCGCAACGGGCACCCGTGCAGCGGCGCATCCTGGCACACACCGAGCCGTCGGTTGCCCTGAATCAGGCTGCGCGCTGGCCGGCGACGGCCGCCAGCGCCGCGGCGGCGTCGGTAGGCCTGGCGCTCACGGCGCGCAAAGGCGCGCTGGCGGCCGAAAGTCGCTATCGGTCGCTGGCGGGAATCCTGCCCTTCACCGCCGCAGATCGTGCCCGAGTCGAAGCCGAGATCGCGCGTTATGCGGCCGTCGAGCGCTTGCCCGAGGCGGCGGCGGCTGCTGGCGCGGGTGCCCGCCGCCGCCTACGACGACAACCTGCGCGAATGGCAGGTGCGCTATCACCTGCGGCGAGTCGAATACACGGCCGCTCTCGCGGCGCTGGACGGCATGTCGTCGACGCTCGCCGCGCAGAGCCGTTGGCGCTACACGCGCGGCCGGGTGCTGGAACTTCTGGGTCGCGGTGACGAGGCGCGCCCATTGTTTGCCGCCGCCGCAGGTGAGGCCAACTTTCACGGCTTCCTGGCAGCCGATCGCATCAGTGCGGCCTATGCGATCTGCCCGGCCGACAATCTGCTCAACACCGACCGGGCGCTGGCCGTCCTCAACCTCGGTGGCGTGCAGCGCGCGCTGGAATGGTGGGTGATCGGCGACATCGACCGCGCACGCAGTGAATGGTTCTGGCAGTTGCCGCAGCTGTCACTGGAACTGCGCCGCGAAGCGGGTCTGATTGCCAACCGTGAAGGCCTCCACGAATGGGCCATCTTCACGATGACCGGCGATGAGCTGATCCGACAGTACGAGGCTCGCTTTCCGCTGCTGCACACCGCTGCGGTCGAGCAGGAGGCCAAGCGCACCGGCTTGCCGGCAAACTGGGTCTACGGATTGATCCGTGCAGAGAGTGCGTGGAATGCCAATGCGCGATCGCCCGTCGGCGCGCGCGGATTGATGCAATTGATGCCGGCGACGGCCGCTGCCGTCGCCAAGTCGCTCGGCATCCGCGTCGATCCGTTGACCGATCCGGCGCACAACATCCGCCTGGGCACGACCTATCTCAGCCGCCGCGTGGCCGATCTGGATGGCAACCCGGTGCTTGCCACCGGCGCCTACAACGCTGGCATCGGCGCCGTGAAGCGCTGGCTCGAAGGGCCATTGCCGCCATGGGATCTGTGGGTGGAAACCGTGCCCTACAAGGAGACCCGCGAGTACATCGCCCGCGTTCTCGCATTCGCCGTGCTCTACGACTGGCGCATCGACGGCAGCCCGACGCGGCTGTCCGCGCTCATCCCGGGCATGGCCGAGAAAGCCGAGCCGGCGCCGGTGGCGTGCCCGGCGACGTGACCGGGTACCCGAGTAGGATGTGCTGAGCGCAGCGAAGCGCATCGATCGCTCAATCCGCCCTCATCGCGTCGGTACGCTCGCGGCGCACGATGATGGTGGCGTATTCGCGGTTGCTGATGATGATGATCCGGGCCGATGGCCCAGATGCCGCCAGCGACGGTCTGCCCGCCGACATGCAGGACGACGCTCTTCTTGGCCGCGTGCGCGGCCTTCATGGCTTTGAGGGCTTCGCGTTCGAAGGTGTCGGCAGCAGCGGGGTCCTGGGCGTTGGCGGTCATGGTCAGGCTCGTCAGAAATAAGATCGGGAGGATGCGGATCATCGGAATGGATTTCCTGGGATCAAAATTCCGACGGGTCGCTTTGCGCTGATCTCCGTAAGCGGGGCTTACCCCTGTGAAACAGGGTTGTCGCCCAGAAGCGGACATACCGTCCATCGGAAAAGTGCCCGCGTGACGTGTATCGCACTGTCAACGCGACCCGCAATTGCGGTACTTCACGTGGAGGGGGTGACGACATCATCGTTCTCGGGGGAGCACCGATGCGCAGCACATGGTTGTTGACGTTGACGCTGGCCGGCGCATTGGCCCCGGCGCAGACCACGCCGAATCCGATCCTGTTCGTCACCCAGGTGCCGGTGCCGGTCGATTTTGCCGCCGTGGGTTCGACCTTCGCCAACCACCTCGCCAGCATGAACTCGGTCTATCGCGGTGGCGATCTGTGGATCCGCTACCCCAACGGCACGCTGCGCAACCTGACCGCCGAGGCCGGATTCGGCATGAGCGGGTTCCAGGGCACCAATGCGATCGCGGTGCGCGATCCGCATGTGCACTGGAACGGCAGCAAGGCGGTGTTCTCGATGGTGGTCGGCGCGCCGCTAGCAGTTCAGGTGCTCACTTACCGCTGGCAGTTGTATGAGGTCAGCGGCCTCGGCCAGGAGCCAGCAGGTGTCGATCACCCTGGTCGCCGATAAGCCCACTCAGTTCAACAACATCAATCCGGCCTATCTGTCCGACGGCGGCATCGTATTCGCCTCGGATCGGCCGCTCAACCCGGCGCCTTGCACCTTATAACCATCCGCAGCACGACGAATGCAGATCGACCGCCGCGGTCACCGGCTTGTAGCGCCTGGACCCAGCCCCGGCGCACTCAAGAAGCTGCTCGACCACTCACCGTCGGGTGAAGCTCGACCCGCTGGTCGATAGCTTCAGGCGCTTGCTGTTTACCCGCTGGGGATCATCTGCAGCGCGACCAGCAAGCGGATCTGGAGGGCAATCCAACCAGGTTTCGACTGGGTCAGCGAGGAGGC
>JADKFD010000015.1 GCA_016717705.1 Rhodanobacteraceae bacterium
CACTCTCTTCCCTGTCAACAGGTTTTTGCCTGATACAGCTTGACGCCGTCATAGGATTCTTTGCTCTTCATCATCGACCAGGCGGCGGTCAGCATCTTGCGCATGACGGCGCATAGAGCTTGCAGTTTCTTCTTGCCGCGGGCGACCAACTGCTCGTAGTGCGCCTTGGCGGCCGGGTCGTGAACGACGGCTACCAACGCGGGCATGTACAGTGCTCGGCGGAGGTAGGCGTTGCCTTGCTTGGATAGGCGCCCGGGCTTCTGGACGCTGCTCCCGGACTCGTGGTGCCGCACATCCAGGCCGGCATGCGCGCAGCAGGCTTTGGCCTTGAGATCGGTCGGCAACAGGGCTAACTCACTCACCAGCGCGATGGCGGCGGTCTCGGCAACCCCGACCATGCTGTCGAGCGCATCGAACTGCGCCTTCAACTGTTCGTCGCCCTCGATGCGCTTCATCGCCTCCTTGCGGCCTTTGCTGATGCGGTGCTCCAGGCGCTGGATCTCCAGTTGATGCGCATGCGTCACGAACTTTGGTGCGCCGCCCTGCGCCACGCAAGCGTGCAGCTGGTTGCGCGTAGCCGTGAGCTGGTCGGTCAAACCGGCCAGATAACGCGCGATCGTGCGCAGTTCCATCAAGTGGTTGCCCGGCGGATGCCAACGTTCGAAAGGCATCCGTTCGAGGTACTGCAAGAGCATCCGCGCATCCACGCGATCGGTCTTTGTCCGCGTGTTCAGCGCACGCGCAAAGTTCACCGATTGCCGCGGCGAGATCAGCACGACCTCCAGGCCCGCGGCATGCGCAGCCAATGCCGCCTCCCAGTGGTACACACCGGTCTGCTCCATCACCACGCGCACGTCCCTGTCGCGCTTAGCCAACTTCTTGAAAAACGCCAGCAGCACCGGTCGCTCATTGACCAGTTCGTCTTCCTCAATCTTGCCATCCACGCTCATCGCGTAGCGGTGCTTGCGACTTCCAATATCTAAGGCAATGCGGATCATTTTGGCTCCAGACCATCATGGATTAGGATGACGTCTGGTTCCCCGACCCCGCACACTGGCGGCACTTCCTTGTGACGCAGGCTCAAGGGCTTTGCGACACTCCACGTGCTCGTCCAAAGGGGCGGGGAGCCGCTCTACATACGTGCTGCAAACCTCGCGCAACGGGAGCGGGCGGCTTCCCCATAAACGTCGAGAAACAAGGTACAGGGAGCGGGTTTACCCCGCGAGCTTTTGGCCCGGACCAGCCGAAAGCATCGCGCGCAAGCGCGCTCCTACAGGTGGGGCAAAAGCATCGCGCGCAAGCACGCTCCTACAGGTGGGGCAGAAGCATCGCCGGATAAACCCGCTCCTACCGGTGGGGCAAAAGCATCGCGGGATAAACCCGCTTCTGCCGAGTGCGGGCCTGCCGCGCGTCCGTTCACCGCCAGCGCCGCCGCCGCAGCCTACAATCGGCTTGAGCAGGATTGCTCGGATGAGGGTTGGTCATGGCCATTGAAAATGCGGAAATCCGCAGACAGATCGAGTTGCGGACGCACGCGGCTTCGAAATTGAGCGGGGCTGATGGCCAATTGGAGGCCAGGTTGAGTTCGACCGCGGCGTTGCGGGTATTGCACGCGCTGGCGTCGTCTCCGGCAACCGCCGCCGACGCGATCGCGTTGCTGCACGAGTTGCAGGTGCACCAGGTCGAACTGGACCTGCAGTACGAAGAATTGCAGGGCGCCAACGCCGAACTGGAGGCCAGCCTCGATCATCAGACTCGGCTCTACGAACATGCGCCGGTAGCGATGTTCAGCGTCGATGCGGGTCTGGCACTGATCGAACTCAACCTTGCCGGCGCCAGATTGCTGGACAAGGAGCGACACACGCTGATCGGGAAAGCGTTGAGCGACTATCTGACGGCTGCCAGTCGGCCGGTCCTGCTGGCCACGATCGGGCGGATTCGGGCTGGCGCCGACGGTCAGTCATGCACTGTGGAGCTGGCGCCCGAGGGTTCGGCGCCGACCACTCTGCAGGCATCGATCAATGCCGACCCGGCGGGCGCCGGGTTTCTGATCGCGCTCGTCGCTGTCCAGTAGATGCCGGTGTCTCGCGGCTTGGAGGCGCATTGAAGTAGCGCGGCTCCGGCGCGCGGCAGGGTCGTCGTCGCCAAACGCTGGGACGGGCGGCCGCGGCTTCAGAAGTAAGCGTCAAGCGCCGGGTGTCGCGCGTAACTACCTCCTGGCAATACCAAGCTCATTCGACGCGCGTACCCGGCCTACCCAGGCTGTCGCGGCTCGCGGCCGCGCCAGCGCGCTTACTCGAAGCCATTCCCGAACAGCGGAATCTCGAACGCCGGGCCGCCCTGGAACAGCATGCGGTTGACGTCCTGACGGGCGTCGCCGGGCTGGTTGTCGTTGAGTGTGAAACTGATGGTGTCGCCAACGATGCTGGCGCCCAGCGTGTTCCAGCCGATGCTCAATGGGTCGCCCTGGACCCGCGCGCCCAAGGCGCGGATGAAGCTGCGCGCGGCGAAACTGCCGCCATGGATCTTCAGGTGGACGCGCGCGCTGGCGCAGTTGGCGATCTCGAAGCGGAAGGCCCCATCCGGCTTCTGCACCATCGGATCGGCGCCGAAGGTATCGGCCGGGACCGGCGATGACGTCGTACAGGCGCGTGCAGCTGCCGCTCAGCGGAGTGACGCTCACGGTGAAGGGCAGCGATGCACGGAATGCGGCACCAGCCGTGCCCGGCAGGCTCGCCACCGAACTCTGCCCACTGTCGGGCAGCCCATCACCGTTGCCGTCGCCGCCGTTGGGGCGCCGGCCTCGCCCGTGCTCGGCGCGCCATCACCGTCGGGGTCGAGCACGCGCGTGAAGGCGTACACACCGGTGCGCGATCCGGCATACAGGGTGGGTGTAGCGGCGATGGTGTTGTCGAGCGCCAGCGCGGTCGCCGAGGTCACCGGCAACCCGGCACTGATCGAATTCCAGGTGGTGCCGCCGTCTTCGGACACGAACACGCCGCCCGGATTCAAGGCATTGCCGCCGCTGGCGGCATAGATGCGCAGCGAATTGTCCGGGTCGACCAGCAGCGCGCGGATATCCTGACCGGCCAGACCAGTGCCGGCGATCGCCCAACTGACGCCGGCGTTGGTCGACTTGTAGACATTGCCGACGAAGCTGCTGTTGTCGAGGAAAGGATTGGTTGCCGCATACAGCACGTTGTGGTTGCTCGGATCCATGGCCAGCGCCAGCACCGGAGTAGTGCGAGTTGACCGACCTGCGTAGAGCGGCAATCCGGTCGATGCCGGTGACCAGGTCACGCCGCCATCGCTGCTCTTGAAAATGCCGTTGGGAGAGTTCGGCGTGTAGCTGGAGCCTGCGTTGTAATTGCGCAGGTACGTGCCCACATACAGGATGCTGGTATCGGCGTGATCGACGACCAGCGGCACGGGAATCGGGAAATCCGCCCACGGCTGCGGCTCTGCAAGCGTGCCGATGTTGATGCATTCGCCGGTCGGCAAACCATCGCTGCCAACGCCAGCGGGACTGCCGGCGGTGCTGATCGTGTTCCAGCTGGCGCCGGCATCCAGCGTGCGCCAGAGGCGCGGGGTGGTGATGGTCACGCTGCCGCCGATCGTGCTGCAGTTGCCGTTGCCGGAAGCCGTCACATACAACTTCGACCAGGCGCCCGACGTGATCACGCTGCGGTCCGGCACAATGGCGCAGGGTGCCGGAAAGCGCTCACTGCCGGCGACGGCGCGAGCGCCCCGAGTCCGGCGAAGGTGTTGAGATTGGTCAGGTGTTGCCGTTGTCGCTGCTCTTGACCACGCCGCTGGCACGGGTGGCGAGTGGCAACGCTGACCGGTGCGAGGTCGCGGCCAGCGCCGTAGATCACCGTGGTCGCCGCTGCGCCGGACGTGTTGCTGTCCACCAGCAGCGCGCGCAGCCAGTCGACGCTGAAGCCGCTACCGGTCGCTGCCCAGCTGCCGCCGGCGTTGCTGCTGCGATAGAACGGCCAGGTGATCCAGGTGGCCTCGGACTCCGCCCTGGCCGACGTAGATGGTCGACGGCGTGGACGGATTGACGGCGATGGCGCGCGCGTTCACCGAGGTATTGCCCAGGTTGCTCTCGGTCCAGGTCACGCCGGAATCGGTGGAGCGGAAAAAACCGGCGCCGCGCGAAATGAAGTAGCGCACGCTGGCATCGCCCGGCTTGGTGCTGACCACCTGGCTTTCCAGCGCCGGGCTGGGGCCGGGCAAGGTGGGGGTCGGCGCCGCGGTGAAGGTGACACCGTCGTCGACACTGCGACGAATGGTGCCGCGTGCGTTCGCCGCCAGCACCTCGTTGGGCGCGCCGGCGACGAAGTTGAAACTGGCCATGAACGCGGTCGGCGCCGGTCCCGGCGAGCTGGCTGCGAAGGTGGCGCCGCTGTCGGTGCTGCGCAACACCAGATTCGAGGGCTGCAAAGGCCCGAATCCCTGCGCGCCCAACACCACGCCAGCGCTGGTGCTGCTGAAGGCGAGCGCCGCGGTGCAGGTGGCGGCACCGGGAGCGAGGGCAGTCACGGTGACCGGGGAGAAGCTGGTGCCGCCATCGGTGCTGCGGTACAAATGGGCGCCGGTGTACGGCGAGCCATCGTCTGGCGCGCACGGACTGATCAGCACGCGCGAAGGACTGCCCGGATCGATGGCCACCTGCGACAGATAGGTCGAGCAGCGTGGCCGTGCCGATCGCGACCAGTTGCTGCCGCCATCGGTGGTGCGGAAGGCGCCATGCGTGGCCGAGGTCAGGATCAGGTATCCGGGCGTGCTCGGATCCATCGCCAGATCGCGCACGAGAAGTTCGCGTCGGCAATCCCGAGGAAGCCGGCGCAAAACTGCCGCCGCCGTCGATCGACTTCATCACGCCACTGGTCGTGAGCAGGAAGACCACATCCGCGTTGGCCGGGCTTACCACCAGATCGTTGATGTACCCCAGATCCTGGGCCGCGGCGCATGGGCAAAAAGCTCACCCCGCTGTCGGTGCAGCGAAAGGGGAGAAGCCGCTGGCCACGTAAACCATGGCCGGGCTGCTGGCGCTGGTCGCCAGATGGCTCAGGCCGCCGCCATTCGGGCCGGTGGTGGTCCATACGCCGGGACCGGCGTGGGCGAGATTGGCCAGAAGCGTGGCGAGCAGCAGTAGGCGCAAGGGAAGATCCTCAAGACGAATGGGAATAGGGGCGGCGAGCGGTGCAGTTCGGGCCGGATGATCGTTCAGTTCACCCGCGCGCGACCCGGAACCTGGGATGCACGCTGTCCTTCAACAAATGCCTAACGCAGTGTGGCACCCGAAAATGTCATCGACGCGGCAAGAATCTGCGACGCCAGGTGGAAAGCTGCGGTGGTCGCCGATCCGGCTCAGCGGACAAAGGCAGCGCGTTCAGCGCATGGCTCAGCGGAAGGGCGCATGGTAGTGCCGGTTGGTGCACGGTCGCCGACGCCGCGTGAACTTCGCGCATTGGCAGCAATCCGGTTCCGATGTCGGCCCGGAAGCAAACAGGAAATCCTGCGTATGGCCATCGAATGGCGCGACGACGATGAAGTGATCGATCCCAAGGTCCAGTGCAGCGCTTGCGACGCGGTATGTTGCCGCCTGACGGTGATCGTCATGCCGGAAGACAAGGTGCCGCGTGGATATGTCGCCATCGACGATCACGGACTCGAGGTGATGGCACGCGGTGAAGATGGCTGGTGCGTGGCGCTCGACAGCCTGAACATGTGCTGCAGCCTCTACGAACTGCGTCCGGAAGCCTGCCGGCGTTTTGTCATGGGCGCCGCCTATTGCCGCGACGAACGCGAGGCCTACCGCACGCGCTATCCCCGGCAGCATCCCGCATGTCCTCATCGACGCCATTGAGGCCGCCTGGGTATGTCCGGGTGTGGTCAGCCGTATTGACGCAGCGCAACGTGCGCTTTGGCCGCGCTCGTAGGATGCTCAAGAGGTTAACCCCGCGGAGGTAGAGTCATGACCAAAAGACCCCTCGTTACTGCTCTGGTTGTTGCCCTGCTCGGGGCTTCGCCATTGTTGTCTGCCCAGTCGATCACAGCGCCTGGGTTGAAGGCGCCAGGATCGATTTCCTACGATGCTGAAGGCGTTCCCACTGTCCTTGCGGCCAGTGATGAAGACGCCGCCTACCTGCTCGGCTACGGTCACGCGCGTGATCGCTTCTTCCAGATGGATTACCTGCGCCGCATCGGCAGCGGTACCTACGCGGAACTCGTCGGCCCGGCCGCGCTGTCCAACGATGTCCAGTTGCGCACGCTGGGTATTCGCCGATCGGCCTGGGAAACCTATGCCGCCACCAATCCAAAACTGCGCGGCATCGTTCAAGCCTATGCCAACGGCGTCAATGCATGGCTGCGCAGCAATCCGTTGCCGGTGGAATACGGTGCGCTGGAAACTGACGCGTGCCGAGCCGTGGTCGCCCGTCGATACCTTCGTCATCGGCAAGCTGCTGACCTTCCAGCTCGGATTCGACGACGACACGGGACTTACCGTGCGCCTCGGCGCCTACCAGCAGGCCGGTGTTGCTGGCGGCTTCGACGGCACCAAGCTGTTCTTTGACGATCTGACCCGGGTCAAGCCCGTCGACGGTCGCGTTACGCTCCCCAACTTCCTCACCAGCATCGGTGGCAGCGAAGCCGAGGGCACGGCAGAGAAGTCGGGCTCCGCCGGCGACATCCCGATGATCGATCCGGCCACGCTCTCAGCTGCGCAGCAGCACGTCGACGCCATCAAGGACAATCCCTGGCTGGCGCCGATGCTGGAAACCAACGCCAAACGCGGCGGCAGCAACTGGTGGCTGATCGGCGGCGGCAAGACGCTCGATGGCAAGCCGATCCTGTCCAACGATCCGCATCTGGCGATGGACATGCCGGCGCTGTGGAACGAGGCGCATGTCGTCTCGACCGATCCGCAGTTCCCCGCGGCCGATGGATGTCGTCGGCGTCTCGGTGCCGGGCACGCCGAGCGTGCTGCTGGGCTGCACCACGCACCACTGCTGGGGCCAGACGGTCAATCCGATGGACATGTCGGACGCTTTTTCCGAAAAGTTCCGTCTGAACACCTACGGCTTGCCGACCCACACCATCCACAGTGGCGTTGCCGAGCCGGTGATCTGGATCTTCCAGAGCTACTTCGCCAATACCCTGGGTGACCAGATCGCCAACAATGTCGCCAGGGTCAATTCGATCGGCTACACCAACGGCGGCGTGACCATCATCGTGCCGCGCCGCAACAACGGCCCGGTGGTCTCGATCACCGGAGACACCGGCATCAGCTTCGCCTACACCGGCTGGGGCGCGACGCAGGAACTGGAAACCTATCGGCGTATCGCGCGGGCGCAGAACGTGGCCGAATTCCGCGAGGCGCTGACCTACTTCGACGGCGCCAGCCAGAACTTCGGCTATGCGGACATCGAAGGCAATGTGGCCTACACCGCCCCCGGCGAACTGCCGCTGCGTACCGATCTGCAAACGCTGGGTCGCGCGGATGGTGGCGTTCCGCCCTTCGTGGTTCGTGATGGCACCGGAGCCCTCAAGCATGACTGGCTGCCGCGCACCACGTCTCAGGTCAACCAGGTCACGCCGTTCGAACTGTTGCCGATCGCGGAAATGCCGAATGCGACGAATCCGACCAGTGGCTACATCGCCAACGCCAACAATGATCCGGTCGGCACCACGCTCGACAACAATGCGCTCAACCAGAACCGACCGGGCGGCGGCGTCTACTATCTGAATGCCCGTTATGCGGACTTCCGCATGGGCCGCGTTGATCGGCTGATCAAGGCCAAGCTGGACGCCAACGTCAAGGTGTCGTTGACCGACATGCGCCAGTGGCAGGCCAACAGCCAGCCACTCGATGCCGAACTGCTGCGCCCGGCGCTGCTGACGGCATTCGACAACGCCGGGGCGACCGGCGCCTGGTCGCAACTGGCCGCGCTGCGCGCCGATCCGGCGGTGGCCGAGGCGGTGGGCAGAATTCGCAATTGGGATCTGAGCACGCCGACCGGCATCCGCGAAGGTTATGACCCGGGCGACAATCCGGCAAATCTGCCGGAACCCTCGGCTGCCGAAGTGTCCAACTCGGTGGCGGCCACGCTGTACACCTTCTGGCGCAACCAGACGGTTCGCAACGTGATCGATGCCACGCTTACGCGCGTCGGTCTGTCCTCGCAATTGCCGGGCAATGAAGAAACCTTGCGGGCGATCAAGAACCTGCTCGATACCTTCCCGACCGCGCGTGGCAAAGGTGCGTCCGGCCTCGACTTCTTCGTGGTCAGCGGCGCTCCCAATCCCGAGGCGGCACGCGACTTCCTGCTGCTGAAGAGCCTCAAGGACGGTCTGACGCTGCTGGCAAGCAACGAGTTCGCGCCGGCCTACGGCAATTCCACCAATCAGGATGCGTACCGCTGGGGCAAGTTGCACCGCAAGGTGTTCCGTCACCCGCTGGGCGAGCCGTTCAACATTCCGGGCAACAATCCGTTCCCGATCACCAACCTGGCGGCCAACCTGCCGGGCGTGGCGCGCCCGGGCAACTACGAAGTGGTAGACGACTCCGACGTGAGCGTCCGCGCCAACACGCTGAACGGCTTCATGTTCGGTAGCGGTCCGGTGCGTCGTTTCGTCGGCAGCATGACCACGCCGATCACCGCGCAGCAGATCTACCCGGGTGGCCAGAGCGGTTCGCTGCTCAGCCCGGCGTACATCAGCCAGTTGCCGCGTTGGCTGGTCAATGCCTACAAGCCGCTGGTCATCGGTCGTGACGCCGCCGTCGCCGGCGAAGTGTCGCGTCTGAACTTCACGCCGTAACCGTAGCCAGGCGCACGGCGGGGCAATCCCGCCGTGCGCTGTCTCATCAGCGACTGCTACGACAAACGCCAGTTCCGCGGATTGTCGCTGAAGGACATCCCCAAGCCCGGCATGCCCGGCAACCCGACCTTCATCTTCCATGCGACCAGCCTGCAGAGCGGCCGCAGTTTCCGTTTCCGCCCGGACCACATCGCCGGCTGGAAACTCGGAGAATCCACCCATACCGATCTGCCGCTGGCCCTTGCCGTGGCCGCCTCCAGCGCCTTCCCTCCGCTGTTCTCGCCGCGCTGGCGAAAGTGCCGACGCGACTGGCGGCGTTCCAGCCGGATGCACAGCAAAAGCGGATCCGCTGGGGATAGGCGTTGGCCGGATGTGGCGCTGAGGAAGGGGCGGGCTTGCCTGGCAGGGGCGCGGTGGCCCTCCAAAGGCAAGCGCTCCGCCTGCTGCAGGAACTTGCCGTGCCCACGCATCTCCAAGCTGTCATCTCAGCGGGAGCAATGCATGAATATCGCAAAGGTCGTAGGTGGATTCTTCATGTCGGTCGCGCTGCCTTTCGGGCTTGCTATCGCCGAGCCGGTGCGGGACCTGGCCGCAGCGCCGGCGTCTGCGTTGATTGAGGGCCTGGCGGGCGCAGTCGGACCGGAAGCAGCGATTTCAAAGGTGATGGTGATGGGGCAGGGGGTGCTGATTCAGGGGTCTGCGCGGGATCCCGCGGCGGTGCTCGAGTCGCTGTCCGCATCGCCATTGATCGACAGTCCACGACTGCTGCCGATGACCCATGACGCCAATCTGGATCGGCAACTCTTCACGGTGACGGCGACCATCAGCGCGCAGGGCAAGGTGCGTCCTGGTGGCGGCCTGCGAATGGACAACCCGGAGAAAGAACTGGTCGGCCATGCGCGCCATGTACTGGACTCGCACATGGCCGCGACGTGCGAGCTGATCTCGGAACAACGCGTCAGCGAAGACGCAGCAGATGCCGCAATCCTTGGCATGGCCATGCGCTGGCGTTGCCCAGGGACGTTGCCGCAGTTGATCGCTGCCCTGCGGGATCTTGAACTGGGGGCGCCGGCACTCACGCTTTCGGATTACCTGGTGCACGTGACCACCCCGGGCAAGCTTGCCAGTGACGCGGAAACCCACGTCGAGGTCAGGTTCACCGCGACGGCGAGCACGCTGGCTGCGCGCTGAGCACAAGGCAGGGCCAGCCAGTGATCAAGCGCGGCCGGCCCCGGTGACCGGCTGCGTGCTGGCATCATCGAACGCGTCAACGACGCCTGCACGCGGGTCAAGGACGCCGCTGGTGATTCGTGGTCGGCACCTTGACGATCTGGCCGGCAAACGTATTGAAGGCGTATTTGCCGGGCAGCATCGGCCATTCGCAATTACGGCCGGTCCCGTCACGTTCGATCAAGCGACGTCACCCGATCCGCCGTGACCCCACGCCGCCACACCAGACATCGATTGTTGGCCGGCATCGCGATGTCAGCCAGAAGATGCATTCCGATCGCCTGTGCCAGCGCATCGACCGCTTCAAAGTCACGAATGCCGCGGTGCGGCGCCTCGGCCCGGAGAGACACGTCGAACTGGCGGTTGCTGTCGCTGGTGAACTTTCCGTGGTAGTTGAAGGGGCCATAGATGATCAGCGTGGCGTCTTGACCGAGCACCTGGCGCAAGCCGCCGAACATGCTCTCGACCTCCGGCCAGCTCATGATGTGCAGGGTGTTGGCGCTGAATACCGCATCGAACTGCGACGACGGCCAGGTGCCGTTGACGTCGAGCTGCAGCGCCGCCGGCGTATTCGGCAGAGCCGCATCCTTCAGCCAGGCGCTGATGCCACTCAAGTACTCCAGGCGGTCCGAGGTTTGCCAGGTCAGATGCGGGAATTGTCGCGCGAAAAACACGGCGTGCTGCCCGCTGCCACTGCCGATTTCCAGCACCCGCTGGCGATCGGCAAAATGCTCCCGCAGCACCAGGGCAATCGCATCGCGATTGCGCTCGGTCGCAGGCGCGTGGGGTTTGTCGACGGCCGGTCCGTTCATTCGCTGAATTCGCCGACCAGATCTTCGGCGAGCGTCAGACCTTCGCATTCGCGGTCCAGCGCTTCGTAGGCATCGCCGTAAGTGTCGCAGAAGTGGGCGAAGGCCGACTCGCTGTGCCAGCGGTCCACTGTCAAGTAGCGTCCGGCGTTGGCGCGGTCCTTCAGCAGCAGGGTGTTGATGTAACCCGGGGCTCGTCGGAACAATTGTGCCCAACTGCCCTCGGGCCCGTAGTGGCGCTCGAATTCGGCAATCGACTCGTCGCCGACTTCGAACTTCCAGACATAGCTATAGGGTCTGTCCATCGAATCCTCGGTTCCAAGCCCAGTTTTCTGCCGCTAGCCGTCAGGCCCGGCGCTGCCGCGCGATCTCGATCGCGATCGCTGCCGCCAGTCGCGCATTGTTGCGCACCAGCGCGATGTTTGCGGTGAGCGATCTGCCCTCGGTCAGCTCGAAGATGCGCTTGAGCAAAAAGGGCGTCACCGCCTTCGCGGCGATGCCCTGGACGCGTGCCTCGGACAAGGCGATCGCGATGAACGGGTCGATCTCGTTGCGCGCAATTTCTGCCTCGATCGGTATCGGGTTGGCGACCAGCTGTCCGCCGCTCAATCCGAGCTTGCCGCGCATCAGGTGGGCGGCGGCGATGTCAGCCGCGCTGTCCAGCCGCAGCGGCGCCTGCAGGCCGGAACTGCGCGACCAGAAGGCAGGAAAATCGTCCTGACCATAGGCGATCACCGGTACGCCCAGAGTTTCCAGCACTTCCAGCGTCTTGGGGAGATCGAGAATGGCTTTGGCGCCTGCCGGCACCACCGTCACCGGGGTCTGTCGCCAATTCATGCAGATCGGCGGAAATGTCGAAGCTCGACTCGGCCCCGCGGTGCACACCGCCGATGCCGCCGGTCGCGAACACGGCAATCCCGGCCAGGTTTGCGCAGATCATGGTGGCGGCCACGGTCGTCGCGCCAGCGCCGCCTTGCGCCAGGCACGGCCAGATCGGCGCGCGAGAGCTCATCGCGTCCTTGGCCTGCACCAGTCGATCCAGTTCGTCGGCGCTGAGCCCGATATGGATGCGGCCGGCCATGACGGCGATGGTGGCGGGCACGGCGCCGGCGGCACCTCGGCCTCTACCATCAGCGCGGTGTCGCGATTTTGCGGGAACGGCATGCCGTGGGTGATGATGGTGGATTCCAGCGCGACCACTGGCGCGCCGGCATCCAGCGCCGCTCGGACTTCGGGTGAATAGTGCAGGGGCGTCATGCGGCCAGCTCTCCGGAAACGTGGCGCGCCGCGGCCTCGAGCGCAGCGGTCAACGCGGCTTCCCGCCCGGCTTTGCGGCGTTCGGCCACCCAATGCGCAGCCATGAAAGTATCGCCGGCACCGGTAACGCGGGTCTCCATGACTGCCGGCGGACACTGGCTGATGATGCTGCCGCCGATGCCATCGGCGGCGGCGCGCGGACCATCGGTCACCAGCACACGTGCGGCACCGCGCGCGATCAGTCCGGCCGCGGCAGCCGGTGAATCGTCGAAACGGCACTGACAGAGGATGCCGGCCTCTTCGAGATTCACGTAAAGCGTCAGCTGCGGGCGTGCCAGCAAGGGCAGCAGGCGCTCAGCCTTGCCTGGGCTGGCCGGCGCCACGCGCAGATCGGTAGCCACGAACAACGGCGAATGGGCGATCTGCGACAGCAGTGCCTCGGTCAGATTGCCGTCCAGCGCCACGGGTCCAGCCCACGGCGAATCCAGGCTGCCGAGCTGGCCGTCGGCGAGCGGGCGCAGGATCTTGTCGCCAGCGGCTTCAAGCGAGTGCGCATCGGCAATCGCCGCGATCAATCCATTGGCGCCTTCAACCGCCATGTAGCGATCGGTCGGCAAGTCTTCGGATCGGTACAGATGCGTGCAATCGAGACCCATGCGCTGCGCCGCGGCGACCAGTTCGTCGCCGTCGGCATCCCGGCCGATCGCCGACAGCAGGGCGGGGCGCAGGCCAAAGCGCGCCAGGGTCATCGCGATGTTCATCGCCACGCCGCCGGGCCGGCGGGTGATTCGTCCGGGCACATCGGAACCGTGCTGCATGTGCAAGGACGCACGGCCAATCGTGTCCCACAGGACCGAGCCGATGCAAGAGGATGTCGGGCGTGGCGTTCAAGGTGCTCGGGATTCGATCAGTGCTGCGCGGATCATCCGCCGGAAAGCGGTCTGCGGCATAGGGGTGATGAGCGCCGGGCCGCGGCTCGGCCGAACTTCAGAACTCCGGATCTCCCGGCAGCGTCGCCAGGGCTCTGCGCAGCTTGACCAACGCCTCGCTGAGCTGCGTACTCGGAACGAAACGATCAGCCGCCGCGATCATCGCCGCGACATGTCGGGTCGGATTCGGGTTGGACATGGGGTCCGGCGTCAGCCACGCCTCATTCGCCGCCATTTCCCGTGCACTGACGTCGATCGCCCGCGCCAGCATCGGAGCCCATGCCGGGTCCAGTCGCTCGGCGTTTACGTGCAAGATGAGTTCGATGGCGCCATGGCGATAGCGCGGATGCCCATCGGTGATCGTGCGCTCGAGTTGTTGGCTGAAATTCGGC
This sequence comes from Rhodanobacteraceae bacterium, assembly GCA_016717705.1. Taxonomy (GTDB): domain Bacteria; phylum Pseudomonadota; class Gammaproteobacteria; order Xanthomonadales; family SZUA-5; genus JADKFD01. Next base: position 13,447 of record JADKFD010000015.1, read on the forward strand.
ACCTTCAACGCACGATCGATGACGAATGCACGCTCGGCCGGATCATCGGTGTCCGGCAACCCGGCGACAAACACCCATAGCGGCGTGTCGGCGGAATAACTCGCGTAGTCCTCGCGCAACTGCTCGAGCGGCGTCAGATCCTGGCGACGGGCGCGCTCGTTGGCCTCCTGCAGCTCGGTGGCGGCCACCCGCGCTGCATTGTCTTTTTGCAGCCCCCACCAGTCGGTCAGCAAAGCCATCGCCGTCATCGCACCCAGCGCCGACGACAGCAGCAGGAGGGCGCCTGCGGCTTTGGGCCAGTTATCACTCCCGAGCCGTTCCGGCGCCCACAGGCTGAGCAACAACAAGCTGCCCGCCAGCAGCGGCGCGACGCCGCCGGCAAGAAAACCAACCGGTGCCACCCAGCGTCCCAGCTGTTCCATCCACGCCAACAGCAGGGCCACCGCAGCGATCCCCACCCCGAGCGCCAACCCCATCACCCAGGCACCCGGGCGCGCAGCAACCCAGTCGAGGCGATGCGCGCCCAAGGTCATCGCGCTGGCCGTCAACAGCAGCACGGCTGCCAGGATTGAGCCGAACAGCGGCACCACCAGACCCGCCGCGTTGCTGCCGCCGGGCACCCGTCCGGCAAATGCGCCGCTCATCAGGAAACTGGCCAGAAACAGCAGCATCGATGCGAGGGTGGTGAGCGTAGTGATGACTGCCATCAGCATGACGATTCCAGGCTTGCGCGCGACGTTATTCGAATGACGAGCCGCGTGATGCGCTCGCCGGACGATTCCAGAATCCTAACGTGAACAAGCCAGGGCCGGTCAGGACGAATCCTGCAACACCCGCAGACGTTTGAGCTGACGCCCGGAATCCGCCGGGAAAGCGCAGCGCCCGTGCAACACGCGCCAGTTGTCGATGATCAGAAGGTCGCCGCTGTTCAATCGGCAACCGTCGGCAACCTGCTCGAAGGCCTGCTCGAAGCGGTCCAGCCAGTGCGCCAGGGCGGGCCCCGGCGGCCAGACGCGTCGGCTGGCGGCGAGCTCACATTCGGCGCGGTTGAAGCGCACCTGAAGATCGGCGGCCAGGGTTGTCATGTCGCCGCAAGGGTAGGGCAGATGCCACTGGGACAGCGCTATGCGCAGACTGCGTTCGGCTCGCGTGGCGACCAGATGGCTGTCGGCGAGTCGCGTTTCGCCTCCCGTTGCCGAAGGACGCCAGCAGTGCAGCAGGACCCAGCGCGCGGGCTGCAGTTCGAAGCTCTCGTCGGTGTGCAAGGGGAAGTTGCCGTTGGAAGCCGAAAGCAGGGTCTTGCCCGCCTGGTCCAGCGGGTTGTCGCCGAGCCATTCCACGCGCTGCACGCCGCCGGGCTCGACCAGGCCCGCACGGTGCGCGAGCGCTCGCAGCGCGGGGCGGCCCAGTTGTGCCGCCAGCGCCCGAAGCGCGCCATTGTCACGATCCAGCGGCACGCCGGAGAGGCGCAGCACGCCGTCGGTCACAGCGCGGTCAATCCAATCCGCCGGTGGTGGCCAGGCAAGCGGTGTGAGTTTCATCGTAGACCTATCGGATCTGGATCCGAGGCGCTGCTCAAGGGGCGCAGCTTGCAGCGCACGCTGGCCAGCCAGGTCCTTCGCATACCCGTTTCGCGCGCATGCGGTTTGCCCGTTCGCGCCGGAGCCGATGCGTAGTATGTTTGCTCACCGAGGCCGCCACGGGAAACCCGGGCAGGCGATCGGCACCGATCAATACAACCGGGGGCCCTGTCCATGAAGTCTTTGTTCCTTGCACCGTTGTTGCTTGCCGTCAGCCTGTTCGCCGCGACACCCGCCATTGCCGCGACCCTGGCCTATCCGGGTCCGGACAACGCCAGCTTCATGATCGATCATCCGAAGGACTGGGAAGTCGTTCCGGGCGAGGAAGTGGGTGACTATGTGACCTTGAACGGCCCGACGGGTGTGGTGCTGCAACTGCGCACCATTCCGGGCACCGATTCGGCCATGGAAGACGCCATCACGGCGAGCGCCGAATACCTGAACGATACCTTCAAGGACGTCAAGCTGGACGAGCCCAAGCAGATCGACGAGAAGGGTCTGACGGCCTTGCTAGTGACCGGCGGTGGCACCGACAACGAGGACCAGGAAGTGGGTTTTGCAATGTACTACATTGCATTGAACGACGGCAACATCGCCGAAATCTGGTATGCCGTGATCAAGGGCGACGAGAAAGGTCACGCAGCAGCGGTCAAGATCCTGAATTCGTTCCGCTCGTCGTAACCGCGAGCAACTGCACTTGCCGTTGTGGGAGCGGGTTCATCCCGCGAAAGCTGTCGCGGAGCAAATCCGCTCCCACAATTGACCATCATCCCAGCCGCAATCCCTCTTCCTCTTCGATCCCGCGTTCGCGATGGATCAGGATCCACTCGGCATGCTCTTCCAGCGCTGAATCGCCGAGCAGCTTGAGGATGCGCCGCCGTTCGGCGTCGCTGTCGGCTTCATCGACGCGCCGACGCGCGTTCCTGAAGATCCGGTGCATGAACTCGTATTGGCGGATCAATTCGGATTCGGCGCGGCTGGTCGCATAAGACTGGCGTACACCCACCAGCAGCAACACCACGCCCATCAGGTAGACGATCGGCGTGCGCCATTGCGCTGACAGCCACGGACCGATGAACAGCAGGGCGATCAGCGCGCCGACGGTGGTGGCAATGCCGATGCGACCGATGCGCCGGGTCAGTTCGGTCTCGCGACTGCGCTGCGCCGAGCGGCGCTGGTAGTAACCCAGTTGTCCACGTTCGTTGTCGCCGATCCACTCGCGGCGGACGAAGGCCAGTCCTTCGGGCGTCAAGGACGGGGCCACATCGCACTCGGTGCCGGCCACGCGCATCACGTTGCGGATCCAGCCGAGTTCGACGTCGCGCATCTGCAGGCAGTTGTCGTGCGCGAACTTGGTGACGTTGCCGCTGGTGACACCGGCCGCTGCCCAGTAGAACTGCACGCGCAAACCTTCGGCGAGCGTGCGGTAGTCGAGGTATTTGCGGTGCCAGGCGCCGCGTACCGCCAACCAGTTGATGCCGACGGCAGCCAGCATCATCAGCAGGATCAGCGCGATCATCGTCGGCGTGGAATGGAGATCGGTGTAAGACAGATAGCCGGCGGCAGCGATCAGCGCGCACAGATGGCCCGCTTTCAGGGCCAGCGCCACGCGCTTCTGGTAGCGGATCGCCAGCCAGTCAGCGGCGCAGAAAGCCTGATCGATGTCGGCCAGGCCAGATGGCAGCGACCGGGCAGGAGCCCCCGCCAGCAGCGAGGCACGTTCCCGATCGATGACTGCCGCGAACGACTGCGCCTCACGACTGAATTCGTTGGCGTAGACGAACACGCGTCGATGGCGCTCCGGCATCTCGCTGCTGCGCGGATTCTCGGTGTCCCTGGTGAACCAGAAACTGGACATCGGCGTCAGGCCAGGGGCGGGCTCACCGCCCTGCCGATCACGACTGCAGACGACGTGATAGACCAGATCGCTCTCGTCATCGGTCAGGCTGAGCAGGCTGACGCTGGTCGGCGGTGCGTAGTCGGGCATCACGTCGTCGTGATGGAAGCGCACCACCTGTCCGGTACCACCCAGTTGACCGTTGTCCTTGCCGTCCCACAGCGCCAGCAGCACATGGCAGTGTGCGCACAGGAAGACGCCGACCGATGCATATTGCAGCGCGCGCGCCCGATCCTGCGCGGTCACTGCTTCTGCGCTGTTGCCCTTGGTCAGCGGCAACTCGAAGACGTCGCCAGCGGCCTGGCACAGATGCGCGAACTCATTCAGTGATTCGGCGCTGAAGTCCGCCTCGTACAGCGCCCGTGGCATCGGCAGCACCACCGTCAGCGGCATGCCCAATTCCAGCGCCAGGTGGGCGACCAGACGGTCGGCGCCATCGGCCAGTGCCGACATCACCGCCACCAGTCGCCCCGGATAGTCGTTGCGCAGGCCGAGCAGGCATTCGCGCACCTTTTCCCGGATCAGCGGAAGCTCCGCTGGTACCAGATCGCGGTGCCCGGTGACTGCGACCACCAACGGCACCGCATAGCTGCGCGCGACACCCTCGCGCGCGGGGGCCGCGGTGAAGGCGGTGGGATTGGTGGTCGCTTCCATCCGAAACAGGTGTGCTCTGGTCATGCGTCAGGCCGATGATGCACCGCGCGAGGTAGGTTGGGCACGGCTCCATCGTGCCCAACACGGCGTGGCGCCAGACCTGGCCACCGACGTCGCATGACCCGGGTGCGCGTTCGCTCCCGCTGCGTGCATGGCGCTCACGCTTTATAGTCAGTCGTAACGACTCCGGATCGGCGAGGCGACGCACTCCCATGAGCGAAAGCAAACCTTCCGCGCACTCGGTGATCTACTTCGAGACTCATGGTGAGCCGCCGGACAGCTTGCCTCGCGCAACTACCGATGCCTGTCGCCATGCGCTGAAAAGCGTCATCGCCAGCAAGCCGGGCGAATGGCGGCTGTTGCTGCGGACCGGCGATATCCAGCAGGCATTCGCGCTGCAACTCGCACGGGAGGCGGGACTCAAGGGTGAGGCGGTCGCTGGCGACGGCAGCGAGTGGCGCGCGACCGCGGATGCGCGGCTGGTGCTCTACGCCGGTGAGCGCCCGACCGCGCCGGCTACGCTCGGCGCGGGTGCGGCGCAATGGGTTGCAGTGCGCGCGGCCGATGGCCAGCGCTGGGAAGCGGATGCTGGCGGCCAATGGCACCCGCCGACCTGGCTGGACGAAACTCTCGCACCGGCCGGGGTATCGCTGGCCGACAGCGTCGAATCGATCTTCAAGCACAGCGACGAACTGGCGCAATCGACGGCACCGGATACCCGGCGTTCGGGCAAGACCCTGGTGGCTATCGAAGCGCTCTGCGTGCTCTTGCCGGTCGTCTGGCTGTTGCGCACGCCGCTTCATCTGCCGCCGATTCTGGCCGCAATGGCGGGACTGGCCAGTCCGCTGTTGATCGTCGCATTCTGCTGGTGGCTGCGCTGGCGCAGCATGGGGCGCATGTGGTCGCGCGCGCGGCTGGTTGCCGAGGCCTGCCGCTCCTTGCTGGCCACGCGCAACGCGCCGGTGCAGCCGGTGGTGAGCCTGCTGTCGGTGGTGCCGGCCTTGCGCCCGCTGCTGCAGAAATTCGCCGCGGAACCGCAGCACACGGCAGCAAACTGGCGCGCCGAGTATCTGCGCGAGCGCATCGACAACCAGCACGGCTATTACCTGCGCCAGCGCGACCGCGCCGTGCGCGAGCGCCAGAAGCTGACGCGCTGGAGCACCATTCTGATGGACCTGGCGCTGGCGGTTGGTGTGGCCGGCATGATCGTCACGCTGCACCCGCGCTCGGCCACCTGGCTCACCCTGCTGGGTGGCTCCTGGCTCGATTTCGCGCTGGGGATGGCCGGTCTGGCGCTTCCGCTCGGCTTGCTGGTAGCGCAGTCGCTGCGCTTCGTCGGCGAATCCACCCGGCGCACGGCGCGCTATACGCAGCAGATCATGCACCTGGAAAACCTGCGCGAGCGCTTCGCGGTGGCGGACGACGACACGGCGCTGGACCTGTTGCGCGAGACCGAAGATGCCTTGTTGTCGGAAGTGCTCGACTGGTATTTCCAGTCGGAGACGACCGAAGATTTCTACACCATCCGCGAGCAATCCGCCGTCGAGGTTCCCGGACAACTGGCACCGCGGCGCAGCGGCAGGCTGAACTTCTTGTGGCGGGGCTTGCGCAATCTCGGCGCCGCCGCCGGCTTCATGGTGCGTGTGGTGCTCGGGCGCCTGATCTGGGTGGTGCTCAGCGTCGCGTTGGCGCTGATGTGGATCAGCCTGAAACAGCCGGAGACCGCAGAAGTTGCCAGCCGCCTGCAGGAACTTGGCCGCATGCTCAACCCCGGCGACGGCAGTTTGTTCACGCCGGATCCGATCGCAGCCGTCAACGGCACGCTGATCATTGCCCACGGCATGCGCGACGGATGGCAGGCTCCGAGCTCGGACTTCGAGCACTGGACCAGCGAGATTCCCTCGCGCGTGCGCCAGCGCATGGGCCGGCTGGCACCGCAGATGCTCGTTCTCGACTGGCACGAAGGCGCCAAGGCATCCAGCCGGCATGCGCTCAATACCAGCGATCCGCTGACGCGCTTTCTGGCCGATGTCGGTGGCGTGCGCTCAAGTGGCCAGGCGACCGGCGACTTCTTCGGCATCCGGCTGGCGCGCATGGTTGAGAACGGCCAGATCCGCATGGATCAGCCCCTGCACCTGATCGGCCACAGCGCTGGCGGCTTCGTGGTGTCTCGTGTGGCGCACATCATGGTGGCGATGGGCTTTCCGAAGGAACTGGTGCACGTCACCATCCTTGATACCCCCGAACCCGACAGCGAGATCACCCAGGCCCTGGTGAACTACGCCGACGCCGAGTTCTATCGCACCTCGGAACTGGCACAGGTCAGCGCGAGCACTTTCGATCCGCGGCTGCACTTCGTCTACCTGCCGCCGCCGCCGACCGTGGGAGAGGGCTTCGCTGCCGCCATGAAACAGCATTCCTACGCCTGGCAGTGGTATCGCGACAGCATCTCCGCGGCCAAATGCGGCGAAGAAGGATTCGGGCGTTCGCCGTTCTGTCGGTAGACGACACGTTCGCCGCTGGCAATGCATGCTTATTCGGCCAACGAATTTGTGGGAGCGGGTTTATCCCGCGAAAGCTATCGCGGAGTAAATCCGCTCCCACATTGAAATCAAGAACTTAGAGTCTGTCTGTTCGTTGAAAACCTGCCGGTGGGCTCTCAACGCTGTTGCAGGGACAACTCGCGCGTTTCGCCGTTTTCGCCCTTGCTGATACTCCCGTAAAGCGTCTTGGCATCCTCGGAAAGCTCGAAGCGCACGCTGTACTTCTCTTCCGAGAATTGATCGACCAAGGTTGCCTTCAAACGGCGACCGCTGATGCTGCCGTTGCCATAAAGGTCCTGCCCGGGCGCATCCGGCGGCGGCGTGTCGGTGCCGCCACCGGTGCCGTCGTCCATCCGGCTGCCCGCAAACACATACAGCTTGCCGGTGTCGTCCTCGGTATCGATGTTGAATACCTCGCCTTCAGGCGACACCCAGATGCCGTAGAACGGGCTGTCCACAGGTGCGCGCTCAATAGCGGGCTCATCGGCTGCCGGCTTCGGCTGGGTTGCGGATTCCTCCACTGGTGCCGGCTTGGCCGGCGCGTCCCCAGTCTCATCCCGTTCCATGAACAGCCCAATCAACGCCAACGCAGCGATGATGGCAACGGCGCCGATGGAACCTTTCAGCCATCCCGGCATGCCACCCTTGGCGGGCTGGGGTGCAGCTGGCGGCGGCAAGGGTGGCATCGCTTGCGGTGGCGCCGCAGGGGCGTTCCTGCGACCCGCCACACCGGGTATCTTGACCAGGATATCGACCAGTTGCGTGACGTCGTACTGCCAGCGTCGGTCGGAGATCGAGTAGGCATTGCGCCGCAGCAACGCCGCCATTGAATCCGGGATATCTGCTGGCCCGGGCATCTGCGCGTCACCGACCAGCACCGGGATGACCCGAATATCGCGTCCCAGCGCGGCTTCGATTTCCATGCGCACGAAGTCGCCGCTCTGGAACAGGCGTTTCTGTCCATCGGCGGTGGCGGCGCTCGCCCAGTTGGGGCCGATGATCACCAGCATCACCGTGCAGGCAGAAACCGCCTTCTCCAGTGCGTGCACGAAATCAACACCAGCCTCGATCGCCTCGATATCGCGAAACAACGCCTGGTGGTCGAGATGGTTGCCCAGATCATCGGCGAGGCGCCCCGTATGGCCGGCGCTGTCGCTGCGGCGATAGCTGATGAAGATGCCTGACATCGGTGCTCCGGGTTGCAGAATTCTGGCGCGAGGATAGCCAATCCTGATTCGTTCCTCGGCGAGCCCGAGCAACAGCGGCGCGGCGCTGGTCAGGGCGATCGCGAGCCTCGGGCGCAGTCACCTACAGCTTCAGCAAGCTTGTAGGAGCGCGCTTGCGCGCGATGCTCCTGATCGCGACCAAGGTCGCTCCTACACACGCAATGTGGACGCTCGCGAGTGGTGGGAACGCGCTTGCCCGCGATGCAACACCACTCTGAATCTCAGTGCCCGGCCCCCACATGCGCATCCGGCTTGACGGCGAGAATCGCCTTCATGAACTGCGCGCGGATGCGCTCCAGGGCCTCGGGTGTCTGCCCCTCGAAGCGCAACACCAGCACCGGCGTGGTGTTGGAAGCGCGCACCAGGCCGAAGCCGTCGTCAAACTCGGCGCGCAGGCCGTCGATGGTGATCACTTCGCGGGCGCCCTCGAAATGCGCGGTCTGGCGCAGCTTTTCCATGAGCATGTGATGCTCGCCCTCGGCGCAGGCGATGTTGAGCTCAGGTGTGCTGAAGCTGGTCGGCAGGGCGTTCAGGACGGCACTGGGATCGGCCGACTTGCTGAGGATTTCCAGCAGCCGCCCGGCGGTGTACGTGGCGTCGTCGAAGCCATACCAGCGTTCGGCAAAGAAGATGTGGCCGCTCATCTCGCCGGCCAGCGGCGCGCCGGTCTCCTTGAGCTTGGCCTTGATCAGCGAGTGGCCGGTCTTGTACATCAGCGGCACGCCGCCGGCCTCGCGGATGGCGATTGCCAGGCGCTGCGTGCATTTGACATCGAAGATGATCTGGCCGCCGGGCACGCGCGACAGTACGTCCCGGGCGAACAGCATGATCTGGCGGTCGGGAAAGATGTTGTTGCCTTCACGCGTGACCACCCCGAGTCGATCACCGTCGCCATCGAAAGCCAGGCCAAGATCGGCGCCGTTGGCCTTCACCGCGGCAATCAACTCGACCAGATTCTCCGGTTTCGACGGATCGGGGTGATGGTTCGGGAAGTCGCCATCGACCTCGGAATACAGTTCGATGACTTCGCAGCCAAGCGCCCGCAGGATGCCCGGGGCCGACGCGCCTGGAATGCCGTTGCCGGCATCGGTGACGATCTTCAGCGGGCGCGCCAATTTGCAGTCGCCGACGATGCGCCGGGTGTATTCGTCAAGTACGTCGAGTTGGGTGAGCGCGCCCGCGCCGCTCGCGTAATCCTCGGCTTCGATGCGCTGGCGCAGGCCCTGGATGTCGTCGCCATAAATGGCGCGCCCCCCCAGCACCATCTTGAAGCCATTGTAGTCCTTGGGATTATGGCTGCCGGTGACCTGGATGCCGCTATGGCAGCCGACGTCGCCACGGGTCGCGGCGACGTAGTACAGCATTGGCGTCGTCACCGCGCCGAGTTCAATGACATCGACTCCCGCTGAGCGCAGGCCCTTGATCAGTGCGCCGCTCAGGCTCGGGCCCGAAAGGCGGCCGTCGCGGCCCACCGCCACCGAACGCTCGCCGAGCTTCAATGCCTCGGTGCCAAAAGCACGACCGAGGTGTTCGGCAAACTCGTCGCTGATGGTCTGTCCGACCACACCGCGAATGTCGTAAGCCTTGAAGATGGAAGCATGGACTTGCATGGGAATCCCCTTGGCGTTTGCGGAAAAGTCGAAGTCTAGTGGTCCGCGCTCACCTTGAGCGCGATTCTCGTCAATGTGTGCTTGGAGCGCGGCATCCAGGTCGGCAACGCGCTGACGCAGTGGTTGCGTTGCGGTCGTCGAGATCAGGCGCCAGCGCAGCGAGCCGGCTAACATGTGGGGTCCGATGCGGTATGCGTCGTCCCGAGCGACTCTCGATGCGCAAAGCAACCATTCCGTCCGGCCCCGATCCCGCCGCCGTAGTCCTGTTCTGGCGCGAGGCCGGGCCCACGCGTTGGTTCACCCAGGACGTCAATTTCGACCGCGCCCTGGCCGCCCGCTTTCACGCTGCGCATCTGCTGGCGGCCGAGCGCAAGCTGGACCATTGGAACCAGCACGCCCAGGGTTCACTTGCGCTGCAAATCCTGCTCGACCAACTGCCGCGCAATCTCTACCGCGGCAACGCACATGCCTGGGCGACCGATTCGTTGGCGCGGCATTTTGCGCTGGAGGCCATCGCAGCCGGGCTGGACCAGTCCATCGACGCCGTGCTGCGGCCATTCTGTTTCATGGCGCTGATGCACAGCGAGGACCTGGAATTGCAACGGCGTAGCGTGAAACTGTTCGAGGGGCTGGGTGGACCATCACTACAGCATGCGTTGGAGCATTGCAGCATCATCGAGCGCTTCGGGCGCTTTCCGCATCGAAATGGGGCGCTCGGCCGGATCAGTACGCCGGCAGAGCGAGCTTTCCTGAGCGCGGGCGGCTTTGCGGGATGAGCGCACGCCAGCCCTCGTTCGCATCCCCAGAGCTTCGAATCGCTGCACTGCGTTCCTCAGGCCCGGTTACCGATTCTCCTTGCGCTCGGATATCGTTGACCGATTGCCGGTCGACCTGAGAGATCCGAATGTCTGTTCTGACACGCTGCTGTGCCGCGCTTGTCCTGGGATTGTCGTCCTTGTCGATTCAGGCCGAGACGGTGCGACTGGCGCCGCCGCAGGCGATGTTCAAGGACGGCACGACACTGCAGCAGTTTGTCCGCGGCACCTTGCGCTTCGTGTTGCTGCATGAGCTCGGACATGGTCTGGTCGATCTGTACCGAATACCGGTGCTGGGCCGCGAGGAGGACGCCGCCGATCGCTTCGCGACCTGGTGGCTGTCGCCGGACGGCAAGGAAGACGGCACCGACGCCATTGCTGCGGTCGAATGGTGGCTGGCGTCGGCCGAGGTCAGCGAAGCGAAGCGCGAGGAGCTGGCCTGGTGGGACGAACACGGCATCGACGAGCAGCGCGGCTATCAGATCGCCTGCCTGCTGTACGGCAGCGATCCGCAGACCATGGGGCCACTGGCAGGTCGCCTGGGACTGCCCCAGGCGCGCCGTGAATCCTGTATCCCGGAGGCCGCGCGAAATGCTGCGTCGTGGCAGGCCAATCTGAACGGACAAACGGCGCAACTGATCCATCAGCTGGATGGTTTCATTGTGCCGGTCAACTACATCAAACCCGAATCGGCCGACACCGAGGAAGCAGCCAGACTGGCGCGCGAGTTTGGTCTGCTGGAGGAACTGCAATCCGTACTCAAGCAGTTCCGCTTTCCCGAGGGAAGCGTGATGGTGCGTCTGTACGCACAGGACTGCGGCGAGCCCAATGCCTACTGGAGCCCCGCCGACAAGTCCATCGTGCTCTGCCATGAACTGGTGAACCAGGTGGCGAATGTCGGCTACGCCACCGGTTTTCGTTGAGCGCACGGGGCGCGGGCTTCGCGGCGGCGCGGGCCCAGAGCGCGGGCGTCCCGCGTACACGAAGGCGGTCGGACCTTGTCGACGCGGGGGGCCGCCGCTGAGGTAGCGCGGCTCCGGCGCGCCGCAGGCACGGACGAGGCGCGGACTGATCCGCGCCGGCGGCCGCGGGCCACGACCAGAGCGCCGGGCGTCCCGCGTAACGGCGACAGGGCACGGTCGGACCTTATCGACGCGGGTGCCCGGCCTACGGCAACGCGGGATTCAGGATTCGCGCATCCCCGGTCGCGCATACCCGGACGCCACCCAGGCGCTGGCGCTGTCGTGGGTGAAGCGGAAGTTCGCCGCCACGCGCACGCGCGCCAGTTCGCCGCCGACGTCGTCGAAAGCGCTGAGCTCTGCGTAGGGTTCGTTTTCGTCCGGGACGATATCGAGACGAACCAGGATGCGGCCGTTCGGACTGGCCACCTTGGTGCTCTTGTGCAGCGCGGCATGCGCCTGCTGCTCATGGCGGCGGATGACTTCCGAGGCGGTCTTGACCAGCGTCGCGAACGCCGCAGTATCCAGCGGCTTCGGGTTCTTCTTGTCGCGACCCATGGTCCACGGCCCCACCAGCGCCGGCTCGCTCTGACCATCCAGCGTCATGGCCACCGCCCAGCCGTCGTCTTCCTCGTTCTTGATGACTTTGGCGGTCCAGCCGTCGTCGGCCCAAAGGCGGTCCTCGTGGACCACTCGGCTGGCCTCATCGGCCTCACCAAGGGCTGTAACTGTCGCAGCGTCTGGATCGATGGGCACGGGGAAGGTCCGCAGGATTGGCAAAGTAGGGACACAGCTAATGCGACGACCGCATTTCAGCGCAGTCGACTCACCCAACTGGCCCGATTTGCTGCCGCACGGCAACAAATCGGGCTGCGGATCAGCCGCCGATGCAGGTCTCGTTGGTCGGCAGGGTCAGGCTGGTTGCCGGAATCGAGCCGTTGCCATAGATCGAGGTATAGGTGAAGGTGCCGGCGCTGCAACCGGTAAAGCGGATGGTCAGCCGGCCCCAGTTCGGATTCGCAGTGATCTGGCTCGGCAGGAAGGCAGCACCGAACTGCGCGCCGGTGCTGATCTGCATCGGCACTTCAACCGAGCTCGCGCCCCAGGTGAACGGCACCGTGCCGATCATCCAGATCTGCTTGCCCTCGAAGAAGTCGTACCAGGTCACCACCATCCGCGGGGTGGTCTCGACGCCCGTGTCCTGGGCGACTTCGATCAGGAAGCCGCGCCCTGAATTGGCCGGGTCGTACCAGGTGCCCGTATGCAGTGGCAGGATCGGGAACTCGCCTGGCGCCACACGCACAGCGCGCTTGATCAGCGGCATGCGGATCGGCTGCTCGCTGCCGGAGAACACTGGGTTGGCGGCCAGCGTGGCCAGCGTCTTCTGGCCGAACACCAATCTGCCGAACACCGTGAAGTTGGCATCAAGTCCGCTGTTGGTGGCAATGTTGAAGAAGAAATCGGAAGTTGCGCTGTTGATCTGTGGCGGACTGCCAGCCAGAGCCATGGAGATGGTGCCCGGAATGTTCAACAGACCGTTATTGCGCTCGCTGTTGACCGGCGCCAGACGCGTGATCTCGGTGCCATTGGCGGAAAAACCGCCACCCTGAACAATGAAATTTGGCGAGAGGCGATGCAGCAGGGAGTTGTTGTAGGCGCCGGAATCGACATAACGCAGAAAGTTCGCCGAGGTATTCGGCGCCCGCACCAGATCAAGTTCAATCAGCAGCGGGCCGCGGTCGGTGTCCATCAGCACCCGCGTGTTCTGGTTCTGGGCTGCGGCGAGATTGCCGATGGCGAGCAAGGCCAGGGCAAAGAGGATTCTCATCGACATGGTCGGAGGGTCCAGAGCAAAAGGACCCCAGAGGATACAGGCAACGGCTGAACGGCGATGCGACCGCCGGCTACCAGATCAGATCGTCGGGGACCTGGAATCTTGCGTAGTAGTCGTCGTCCGCCGCAGCAGGGCTGGCGGGAGCCGCCGGCTGGCCGTGATCGAGCGCAATGATGCCGCCGCGTTCGCGGATCTGATCGGCGAACGCTCGCGGCAGAATGGCGTAACTGTCGTCGTGCCGTGCGATCACCAGGGTGCCTTTGGCCAGTTGCGCGCGCGCTGCATCGTTGACCGGTATCGACTTGATCTTGCCGGCGTCGGTGAAGCGATAGTCGATTTCGCCGCGGATGCTGAGCTTGTGGTTTTCGATCAACTGGCGAACCTGCGCCTGCAACTCCTTGGCGCGCAGCAGTGCATTGCGCTCGGCAGCCAACGCGCGATCGCGCTCGGCGCGCTCGGCAAGCAGTTTCTTGGCATCGACTTGCTCGGCAGCCGGCGGGGCAGGGGCCTTGCCGTCGCGCTGCCGGTTCTGCGCGCGCACGGTGGCGTCGACTTGTTGTTTCTTGACCAGGCCAGCCTTGAGCAACTGGTCTTGCAGGAGGTTACGCATTGACGGGCGCGGATATCGTGACGGGATGGACCCGATTCTACAGCCGCCCGGGGCACGAGATCCCTGGCGCGTGATGACTGCTGCCGCGGGTCCCGGGCAACGCAATCTTCACTGTGCGCAAACGCTTTCAGAACAAGCAGCTAAGAGTGGCGCAAGCTTGATGAGTTCTCATCCGTGCAGCGCATTTGGGCACGACGTCAGCAATGAGCAAGGCAAAGCGATTCCTGGACTGGGCCTTTGCGGGCCCGTATCGACTCCTGTTGCAACTGACGCTGACCTACGCCGCATTCAACCTGCTGGTGCGCATGGCGCTGGGCGTCTACAACGGCGATGCCGGGATCTTCTGGTCGGGTCGGATTGTTGGCGCCCTGCTGGTCGGCGCCGTCTTCGATGTCGGCGTGGCGGTCTTCATGATGTTGCCGATTCTGACGCTGTTGATGCTGCTGCGCAGCTCGCGACATCCGCGCCTGGACTATGTCGGCCAGCGCCTGATTGCCTGGAGCCTGCTGCCCTTCGCCGGGATGCTGGTATTTGTCGCCGCTGCCGAATTCGTGTTCTGGAACGAATTTGCGTCACGCTTCAACTTCATCGCGGTGGACTATCTGGTCTACACCAACGAGGTGATCGGCAACATCCGTGAGAGCTATCCGATGCCGCTGCTGCTGAGCGGCGTGGCGGTGAGCTCTGGACTGCTCTGGCTGCTGATCATCAGGATCACCCGAGGCGCGCTTGCCGCACCACCACCGACGTGGCGCGGGCGATTGGCGCGCTCTGCCGTCTGGTTGCTGTTGCCATTGATCAGCTATGGGCTGCTCGACGAGCGCTACAAGGAATTCTCCGACGACGCCCAGGCCAACGAACTCGCCGGCAATGGCGCCTTCGACTTCTTTCACGCCTACCAGACCAACGAAATCGACTACGAAAGGTTCTACACGACGATGCCCGATGCACAAGCACTCGCCGGCGTCAGAAGCGCGCTGCACCTACCGGGCAAAGCACAGGCGGCCTTCGACATCGGACGCCAGATCAATCCGCCGGCCCCGGAACATGACTGGAATGTGGTGCTGGTGTCGATCGAGAGCCTCAGCGCAAGTTATCTCGAACACTTCGGCAACCGCGGCAAGTTGACGCCGAACCTCGATCGAATGGCCGACGAGGGCCTGCTGTTCACGCAGCTTTACGCCACCGGTACCCGCACTGTCCGTGGTCTGGAAGCGTTGACGCTCTCGGTGCCGCCGACACCGGGGCATTCGATCGTCAAGCGGCCCAACAATGAAGCGCTGTATTCGCTGGGTTCGGTCTTCGCACAGAAGGGCTATGCGCCGCTGTACATCTACGGCGGCTATTCCTACTTCGACAACATGCAGGCCTTCTTCCAGGGCAATGGTTATCGCGTGGTCGACCGCACCGACCTGGCCAGCGACGAGATACACTTCCAGAACATCTGGGGCGTATGCGACGAGGACCTGTTCACGCTGGCGCTGCGCGAGATCGACCGGGAGGCCGCACGCGGCAAGCCGTTTTTTGCCCACGTGATGACGGTTTCCAATCACCGACCTTTCACCTATCCGGAAGGCAGGATCGACATTCCGAGCAAGACCGGACGCGACGGCGGAGCCAAGTACACCGATTGGGCGATCGGCGACTTCGTCCGTCGCGCCCGGCAAAAACCCTGGTTCGACCACACGGTCTTCGTTTTTGTTGCAGACCACACCCATCGAGGCCGCGGCAAGATGGACCTGGCTCCACGCAACTACCTGATTCCATTGATTGTATGGGCCCCGGGCAAGATCCAGCCGGGCAGGGTGGAGCAACTTGCCTCGCAGATCGATGTGGCGCCCACCCTGCTGGGACTGATGAACATGCGCTACGAATCGCACTTCTACGGCAGCGACATTCTTGCGCCAGGCGCCGCACACCGTGCATTGCTGGCAAATTACCAGACCGTGGGTTGGTATCAGGACGGTCTGGTGGTCGAACTCAAGCCCGGAGCGCGCACCCGGGTCGTCGATGCAAGCACCGGACTGGAGCAAGCACCCAACGCGGCGTCTGCAGCGATGACCGCAGCCGCGATCAGCTACTACCAGTTGGCCAGCGAGTCCTTTGGTAGTGGCGCGATGAAGTTGGCCAGCCAGCAGGAAACTGGAGCCGTCGCGGGAGCCGCACGTGCGCCATAGCGGGGTTCGCCGCAAGCTGACCCGGGTGCTGCTGGTGCTGCTGGTGTTGCTGGTTTGCGGCGGGCAGGGCAGCCATGCCGCAAAACTCGATCGCGCTCGACTGGAAGCGGACGGCGTCGTCATCGGCGAAATCCGGATCTATGCCGGCGATGTGTTCGATCTCGACCGGCCCGACGAAAATCGCTTCGTCTATCGCCTGGCCAACCGCCTGCACGTCGAAACCCGCGAAGGCACGGTCGAACGCCTGTTGCTGTTCAAGGTCGGCGATCGCTACACCGAGCAGGCCATCACCGAATCCGAGCGACTGTTGCGCACACGTCACGCGTTCTACGATGCGGAAATCCGTCCGCTCAGGTTGAAACGCGGCAAGGTCGTCGTCGAAGTCCGCACGCGTGATATCTGGAGCCTGCGCCCCAAGGTCGAGTTTGGCCGTAGCGGCGGCAAGAATTACAGCGGCCTCAGTTTCGAGGAGCTGAATTTTCTCGGCTTGGGTACGCAACTCAGCCTGGGCTATTCATCCAATGTCGACCGTGAATCGCGATTTCTCGCGCTGAAGGCGCCACAGATCGGTCACGCGCGTTGGGAATTCGACGTGCTCGCCGCCAACAGCTCCGACGGGCACAATCAGCGCATCGGATTGATTCGCCCGTTCTTTGCCCTGGATACACGCTGGAGCGCCGGATTTGATGCGCTTGACTATGTGCATCGGGAACAACGTTACAGTGCCGGCGAAATCGTCGACCGCTATCAGGAAGACCGCAGCGGAGTCAATTTTCTCGCCGGATGGTCGCCGGGACTGATCGGTGACCTGACCCAGCGATTCACCTTCGGCGCTACCTTTGATGAGCGACTGTACAGCGCCGTCGAGCCCATCGATGGTATCGGCACGAGTTATCTGCCGGAGGATCGCAAGCTGGTGTATCCGTGGCTAGGCTACGAGTTGATCCAGAACCGCTACATCATTGAGCGCAATCGCGATCAGATCGGCCGCACCGAAGACATTCTGCTCGGCTGGCACGCATCGACGCGCTTGGGGCTGGCAACCGGCAGTTTCGGCGCTGATCGGCGCGCCTGGATCTATGCCGGTGCGGTTTCCTATGGTGACCGTCCGAACGACGCGCAGTCCTGGCTGCTTTCGGCGCAACTTGACGGCCGCCTGGAGAGCGACGGCGTTGCCGGCGAGATCGCAACCATCGATGGGCGCTACGACCATCGGTACAACGACTTCACGACCACCCATGTCAGTCTGTGCGGCCAGATCGGCGAGAATCTGGACCTCGATCAGCAGATCGCACTCGGCGGCGACAATGGTCTGCGCGGCTATCCGTATCGCTATGCCAATGGCGAGCGCAGTGCCTTGCTGACCATCGAGCAGCGCTTCTATACCGAGTGGTACCCGTTTCGGTTGTTTCGCGTCGGCGCCGCGGCATTCGCCGATGTCGGCCAGGTCTGGGGCAGCACGCCCGAGGGTGAAGATCACCTGGGTGTGCTGCGCGACGTCGGCTTCGGCCTGCGCCTGGCCAATACGCGCTCCGGCCGCGGCAGGGTGATTCACATCGATATCGCGCATCCGCTCGACGGCGACGCCGACATTTCCAGCGTGCAGTTCCTGATCAGCACCGAAGAGCGCTTTTGAGATCGGATCGGAGCGATGTTGAGACCTCGGCTCTGTATGCTAAGTTGACATAATACACATTAGACGTACTTACGAAGGGATAATTCACATCCCTTGAACACGCCGTCATTCTCCCCCGGGCAAATTGACGCTACCCTTGGCACTGCTATTGGGTTTGGGGACCAGGTGGGATGGACCGCGTCCTGTTGATTGAGGCTTCGGCAACGCGCAGACGCGCGCTGTCGACCATGTTGACGCAGAAAGGTTTCGACGTGGCGATCATCGCCAGCTACGCCGAGGGCCTGGCGATGCTGTCGAGCGTCGAGCGGGAAAAATTTGCCGCGCTGATCGTCAGCTGGCCCGAGTATTCCGATCATCGTGCCGACGATGTGTTCGCGCTGCTCCGCGCGCGCGACTGGATCACCCTGCCGGTGCTGGTGATGGCCGATTCGACCGACGCCGGCGCGGTCAACTGGCTGATGAAGCGCGCCAGCACGGCGCTGTTGCTGTGGTCAGATTATTCGGATGCGCCAGATGCGCTGCACAAGCTGATTCATCCCGCGCAACGGGCGCCAGCGCCTGAATCGCGCGCCAACAGCGAGCAGTTGCGTGTGTTGTTCGTTGACGATTCGCCCACGGTGCGCATCGCCTTCAAGCGACTGCTGGCGGCCGAGGGTTACCAGGTCGAAACCGCGATCAACGCCGAAGATGGCCGGATGAAAGCCATGTCGCTGGATTTCGACATCGCCATCGTCGACTACTTCATGCCAGGCGACAATGGCGCGATGCTGGTCAAGCAACTGCGCGATCTGCCGAAAACCAGCGGCATCCTGGCGGCCATCATCACCGGCACCTACTCCGACCGTGTGATCACCGAGTCGCTCGGCGCCGGTGCGGTCGAGTGCATGTTCAAGTCCGAGGCGCGCGAACTGTTCCTGGCGCGCATGCGCTCGCTGTCGCGCACCGTGCTCGACCGCAAGGCCATCGACAACGAGCGTCGGCGCCTGCATGGCATCCTGACCTCGGTCGGCGAAGGCGTTTACGGTGTCGATCCGGAGGGGCGTATCCAGTTCATCAATCCGGCGGCGCTGGACATCCTCGGCTATGCGCATGACACGGATTTCGTCGGCCAGAATGCCGCTGACCGCTTTCACTACGCGTTCGAGGACCGCACGCGGATACCGCGTCAGGCCTGCTTTCTGTCGCAGTGCTATGCCAGCGGCAATCAGGTCACCGGATGGCAGACGGTGTTCTGGCACGAGAGCGGTCGCTCGGTGCCGGTCGAGTGCACGGTCTACCCGCTGGATATCGATGGCAAGCGCGAGGGCGCTGTAGTCGCTTTCCGCGACGTGTCGCAACGCCGTTTGCTGGAGGAGGAACTGCGCTGGCAGGCCAGCCACGATGCGCTGACCAAGCTGCACAATCGCGCCCATTTCGAGCAACAGTTGCAGCAGGAAGTGGCCCGGCTGCGGCGTTCCGACCAGACCAGTCTGCTGCTGTTCGTCGATGTCGATCGCTTCAAGTACATCAACGACACCCTCGGCCATGCCGCCGGCGATCAGTTGCTGATCGAGGCCAGCCATCGGCTGCGCAGCCGCCTGCGCGTCAACGATACGCTCGCGCGCATGGGCGGCGACGAATACGCGCTGATCCTGCGCAACGCCCATCAGGATCCGGAGAAGCTCGCCGAGGAATTTCGCAAGGCACTGTCCGGGCAGCTGTTTTCCTACGGCGACAAACACTACCGCCTGTCCGCGAGCATTGGCGCCGCGGTACTCGACCGACAGGTCATGTCGCCCTCGGAGGCAATGGCCAATGCCGATATCGCCTGCCATATCGCCAAGAACAAGGGCCGCAATCAGGTCCATGTGTATTCCTACGACACCGACCAACGGGCGTCGATGGACGTCGAACTGAACTGGTCGGCGCGCCTGGAAGAGGCCATCCGCGACAACCTGTTCGTGCTCTGTTTCCAGCCGATCCTGCCGCTGCCGAGCATCGATCTGACGGATCTGCCGGACACCGAGGGTGAATTGTGGATGCGTCACCTGCGCCATGGACGTCCGCGCCGGGTCTATTACGAGGTGCTGCTCAGGATGCGCAGCAGCAGCGGCGAACTGGTGGCGCCCGATGCCTTCCTGCCGACCGCCGAGCGCTACAACATGATGCTCGACATCGACCGCTGGGTAATCCACCACGCACTGAAGGCCTTGCGCGATTGTCAGGTGGCCGACCCCGACCATCTGATGGGCATGTCGATCAACCTGTCGGCCCAGTCTCTGGGTGCCAACGGCATTGGCCGCTTCGTGATGGACAAGCTGGTCGAATTCAATGTCGACCCGGCATTGGTCACTTTCGAGATCACCGAGACCAAGGCGGTGACCAATCTGGACGCTGCACGCGAGCTGATCAGCCAGTTGCGCGGCCTCGGTTGCCGTTTCGCGCTGGACGACTTTGGCTGCGGCTTCTCGTCATTCACCCACCTCAAGCACCTCGACGTCGATTTCCTCAAGATCGACGGCTCGTTCATCCAGGGGTTGCTGGAGGACCCGGTCGATCGCGCGGTGATTGCGGCGATCAACGACATCGCCCATTCGGTCGGCAAGCGCACGGTGGCCGAGTACGTCGACCGTCCCGACGTGATGGCCGCCCTGCTCGCCTGTGGCGTGGATTTCATCCAGGGCTATTACGTGGGGCGCCCGACAACCGATCTTCTGGGTAGCTACCGGCGCTCGCGACTGGAAGCCGCCGCAAGCTACCCCGCGCTGGCGGCTACCGGGTGACCGGCGGTACCCATCGACGGGCGCCCCAGGCGACGCCGAGTGCGAGTTTTCTCTGGCACGACTACGAGACTTTCGGTGCCGACACCCGGCGTGACCGTCCCGCCGAGTTCGCTTGCTGGCGCACCGATGCCAACTTCGAGCCGATCGACGAGCCGATCCAGTTCCGTTGCCAACCGACGCTCGACTACCTGCCGGAACCGGAAGCGGTTGCCATCACCGGCATCGGCCCGGAGGCTGCGCTCCGCGATGGCGTGCCGGAACCGGAATTCGCCGCGCGCGTGCTCGACGAGATGCTGCAGCCGCAGACCTGCACGCTGGGCTACAACAGCATGCGTTTCGACGATGAGATTACCCGCCACCTGTTCTGGCGCAATTTCATCGATCCCTACGAGCGCGAATGGGCGCGCGGCAACTCGCGCTTCGATCTGATCGACCTCACCCGCGCGACCTACGCGCTGCGACCCGAGGGAATCACCTGGCCCTTGCGCGAAGACGGCCATCCGAGCTTTCGACTGAGCGAGCTTTCCGCTGCCAACGCCCTGCCCCACCGGCACGCCCACGCGGCTCTGTCGGACGTCGAGGCGACCTTGGCGTTGGCCCGTCTGCTGCGCGCACGACAGCCCAAGCTGGTCGATTTCGCGCTCGACCTGCGGCGCAAGGCGCGCGTGTTCGAGTTGCTCGACTGGCAGAAGCGCACGCCGGTGGTGCATGTGTCGCAGCGCTTTCCGGCCCAGCGCGGCTGCCTGGCGATCGTGGTGCCGTTGGCGATTCATCCCGGCCAGTCCGGCAAGATCATCGTTGTCGACGCCTTCCACGATCCTGCGCCGCTGCTCGAATGGCCGGCCGAACGACTTGCCCAAGGCTTGTTCGCGGCGGCGGACGAGCCGACCCGAACGCCGCTGGGCCTGAAGCTGGTGCATGCGAACCGGGCGCCTTTCCTGGCGCCATTGTCGGTGCTGGCGCACGCCGATCTTGCTCGAATCGGCCTCGATCGCGACCATGCCGACGCCAATGCGGCGAAAATTCGCGCGGCCGATGGATTGGCTGCCAAGGTGCAGCAGGTCTATCGCTTGATCGACCAGACGCAGCGCGAGCCGCAGGATGCGGAAGCTGCCTTGTACGACGGCTTTGTCAGCGATGCCGACCGTGCATTGGCGCGTCGCTACTGCAGCGCAGCGAGCGATCAGTTGCGCGCCGTTGGCGCGCGTTTTGGCGATCAGCGCCTGCGTATCCTGGAGCTGCGCTTTCGAGCGCGCCATCACCCGGAAACCTTGAGCGCCACCGAGCGCCAGTTGTGGATCGAGTTCCTTCGCACCCAGCTTCAGCTTCCGGGGCGTACGCCGGCTGAATACGAAGCACGCATTGCCTCCACGACGGCTTTGAACAGCGAATCCGCCGCGGAACTGCGCGCGTGGTCAGCGCGAGTGCGCGAAAACGCTCAATAATCAGGCGCTGAAGCGCTCGCGACCAAGCTCGCTCCTGCAGTCCTGCGCAGGTCTTCGGCACGGCTGTAGGAGCGCGCTTGTGCGCGATGCTTTTAAAGCAGTCAGCCCGCCGACTCTTCCTGCACGAACCCGGACATCAGGCGGCGTACATCGGTACCGATCTCCGGATCATCGAGTGCCAGGCGCAGCGTCGCGTGCACGTAGCCCAGCTTGGTACCGCAGTCGTAACGCACGCCATCGAAGCGGTAGGCATGCACCGGCTGCTCCTGCAACAGGGCAGCAATGGCATCGGTCAGCTGAATTTCGCCGCCAGCGCCGGGGCGGGTTGATTCGAGCAGATCGAAGATCCGCGTATCCAGCACATAACGCCCAACCACCGCCAGATTGGACGGCGCCACGTCCGGCCGGGGTTTTTCGACGATGCCCTCGATGCGCATCAAGCGTGGATCGCGCGAGGTCCCGGAGACAATCCCGTACTTTCCGGTGTCCTTCCAATCCACATGCTCGACGGCAATGACACTGCCGCCCTCGCGCTGCTGGACGGCTGCCATCTGCGCCAGTGCACCTGGTCCATCGCGGTTGATGATGAAATCGTCCGGGAGGATCACGCCGAATGTGCCCTGCGCCACGGCGGGGCGCGCGCACAACACCGCGTGACCCAGACCGCGCGCATCCGACTGCAGCACGAACACCGGCCGCACATGGGATGGCAGCACATCGCGCACGATCTGCAGCAATTCGTGCTTGTTTCCGCGTTCCAGCCTTTGTTCCAGCTCGAATGCGGTATCGAAATGATCGTTGATCGCGCGCTTGTTGCGGTTGACCACGAAAACCAGTGTGTCGGCACCCGCAGCAACGGCTTCATCGGTCGCCCACTGGATCAGCGGCCGGTCCATCACCGGCAACATCTCCTTGGGTACCACCTTGGTTGCCGGCAGAAACCGGGTGCCGAGGCCGGCGACCGGAAATACCACCGTTCGCAATCTGTTGGTCATGCCACCTTCCTCTCGGGATTCAATCGGAATTTCCAGCGGACTCAGGCGCGCTTCAACGGCACGACGGAAAAATCCTCGCCCGGCGTGCGTCCGGAGAACTCCGGCACGAAGCGACTCAGAATCTCGCGTAATTCGTCGACGGCATAGCGGCGCACCGCAGCGTCGCCCTGGTGCAATGCCTGGCTCAACTCATCGAGGTTCACCGCGCGATGCTGTGCCAGGAAGATTTTCTGGTGACGGGTCTGCTGATAACTCTCGTGCTCGTGAAACAGTTCCTCGAACAGCTTTTCGCCCTCGCGCAATCCCGTGTAGACGATCTGGATATCTTGTCCGGGCAATTTGCCGGCCAACCGGATCATCTGCTCGGCCAGATAGCGGATCTGGATGGGTTCGCCCATGTCCAGTGCGAAGATCTCACCACCCTGCCCCAGCGTCGCCGCCTGCAGGATCAGCTGGCAAGCCTCGGGGATGGTCATGAAATAGCGACTGATTTCCGGGTGGGTGACGGTGACCGGCCCACCGTGGCGAATCTGTTCGCGGAACAGCGGCACCACGCTGCCGGCGGAGTCGAGCACATTTCCGAAGCGCACGGTCAGGAAGCGCGTACGCGAGCGTTTGGCCAGGTTCTGGCAGAATATTTCTGCGATGCGCTTGGTGGCGCCCATGACATTCGCCGGATTCACGGCCTTGTCGGTCGAAATCAGGACAAAGGTCTCGACCCCCGCCTCGTCGGCCGCCAGCGAGATCGCGCGCGTGCCGAGCACATTGTTGCGGAATGCCTCGCGCAACTGCTGCTGCAACAAGGGGACGTGCTTGTACGCCGCGGCGTGGAACACGACCTGTGGGCGCAGCTGCTCCATGACGTGACGACAGGTCGCCGGATCGCAGACATCGCCGAGCGCTGCATCCAGTTCCAGATCCGGAAACTCGCGCTTGAGCTGCCGTTCGATCTGATACAGGTTGTATTCGGATTGCTCCAGGATGCCGAGTGCCGATGCGCCCAGTCGCGCAACCTGACGGCACAACTCTGCACCGATCGAGCCGCCGCCGCCGGTGACCAGCACGCGCTTGCCACTCAGCGCCTGGCGGATCGCGGTCCAGTCCAGTTGCACCGGCTCGCGACCGAGCAGGTCCTCGATCGCGACTTCTTTCAGTTCGTTGAACGCCGAGCGACCGGCAACCACGTCCTGCAGGCGCGGTACGGTGCGAAACGGCAGCCCGGTTTCCTCGCACAGTTCGACCACCCGGCGCATTTCCGCCGTGCTGGCGCTGGGCATCGCGATCAGCAGCATGTCGGCGGCGACTTCACGCGCCAGATCACGCAATTCCTCGATGCGGCCGAGCACTGGCACGCCATGTACCCGCGCGCCGCGCAGCATGCGGTTGTCGTCGAGGAATCCGACCGGCAGATACTGGCCCTCGGCGCGCAAGTCGCGCACCAGCATCTCGCCGGCGCGCTCGGCGCCGAGCACCAGCACGCGCTTGCGCGAGGAGCGTTCGTAAAAATCGAGGCGACTGTCCTTCCAGAAGCGATAGGCCAGCCGCGGCAAGCCAAGCAGCACCGTCATCAGGATCGGATACAGCACCAGAACGCTGCGCGGGACATTGCCGAGGCGGTCGTACAGGAACAGCGCCAGCCCGACGGTCAGTGCCCCGAGAATGGAGCCACGCACGATGTTCCACAGGTCGGGCAGGCTGGCAAAGCGCCACAGGCCCTTGTACAGACCGGTCCACCAGAAAATGCTGCCCTGGATACCCAGTACCAGCAAGACTTCAGTCATCGTCAGGACGCTGATCGAGGTTTCCACCTCGAAACTCAAGCGGATCGACTTGGCCAGATACCATGCGATCAGAATCATCGCCAGATCGTGTGCGACCACCGCACTGCGCGGGTGGATCAGGCCCACAAAAGCACGCACCGCGCGACTCATGTCAACGCCCTCGCCCGTCGCAGCGCAAAATCGCGACACAGACGCCAGGCAACTGCGCCCGCGAGATAGACGACGAATACGGCTGTCAGCATGAGATCCGGATGCGAAGGGCCAATGGACAAGACGATCAGCAAAATCCCGGCGGCAACCACCAGGTAGAGCAAGGTGGTGCGGACGTGACCGCAACCCGAGCGCGTAAGCCACTGATACAAATGCTCACGATGCGCAGTGTACCACCGGCGTCGTGGGCGTCGAAGCATGCGCCAGGCCAGGGTCAGCCCGGTGTCCAGGAAAACCGGCGCAGCCAACAACAACGCAGCCGGCAGCACTGAGCCCGTCCCGCGGACAGGTTGCAGGGCAAGTGCGGCGATGATCAGTCCCAGACTGGCGCTGCCGACGTCGCCCATGAAAGCGCGCGCATGAGGGAAATTGGCCGGCAGGAAACCCCAAAGCGCGCCGACCACCAGCGCACTGAACCAGGATGCCGGAGTATCGCCGGCGACCAGCGCCAATGCGGCCAGTCCCGCGGCAACCAGCGCCGCCTGGGTCGCGGCCATGCCGTTGATACCATCGATGAAGTTCCAGAAGTTGATCGCAGGAACCACCAGCAGCAAAGGCACAGCCAACAGCAATGCCTGCGGATAGTGCGTCGACCAGGAGGGCCAGGCGCCCCAGGTCAGGATCAGCGCGCCGGTCACATGCGCCAGCAATCGCGGCAACACCGGCAAGGGGTGTCGATCATCCATCCAACTGACAATCGCAACGATCAAGATGCCGGATGCAGCGCAAATTGCCCAGCGTCCGAGCGGGTCGGAATAACCCAGCGCCAGCCCGAAGCCACCCCAGCCGGCAATGATGACCGCAACAAAGCCCAATCCGGCGCCGCGCACGGTGGGTTGCCGATGCATGCGCCGCGCGCCGGGCGCGTCGTGCATCTGTGCCCGGTGCGCGTACTGGATGACCAGCCAGGTGAGCAGTGCGCTGGCGAGTGCAGCGACGAGGCCGAGCAGTAATGCGCTCATGGCGAAGGCTAGAAAAGGCGGGGCTGGGGGCTGGAGGCTGGGGCGCGCTGTCGCATCCCCCGGCGAGCTCCCTGCGACGCGGCAGAAGCAGGCAGCAGGCGGCAGCGGCACGGGCCCGCCCACGCTGACCGCGGGGGCAGCCACCCACCCCAGCCCCCAGCCCCGCTCTTGCTTCGCGCAACAAAAACCTCACTCCCCCGGCACCCCATGCACCGGCTTGATGCTGCCCCAGCTCTTGCAACTCGGACACTGCCAATGCAATGCGCGCGGACTGAAACCGCAGCGACTACAACGGTAACCCGGCTTGCGTTCCAGCAATCGGTGCAACAGTTCGCGGATCAGACCGACCGCCTCGGCACGCTCGCCGGATTCCGAGGGGAACGACAGGTCGACCACCTTGAGCACGCCACGCACCGAGGGCCGCTGGTGCAAACGATCGGCGAGAAAACCGACGGCCTGACTGCGGCCCTCGCAGCGCTCGATCATTGCGCTGCGTGCCAGCAACGCTGCAACGCCGCGATCGCGTTGCATCATCAGGTCGAGAAATGCCTGGGCGCGATCCGGCTTGCCAATGGCATCGTAAACATCGAGCAGTTCGGCGAGGATTTCCGAGAGGAAATCGGTGTCGATGTCGGCGGCCTTTTCGAAGTGCTTGATGGCCGTTTCATTGGCGCCAGCTGTCTTGGCGAGCCGCCCGAGCAGAATGTGCGCGCGCACGCAGCGCGCGTCCACCGCGGTCGCTTCCAGCGCCAGGCGTCGCGCCTCGTTCAGTTCGCCGCGGGAACGCGCCTGATCCGCCAGTTCGCAATGGAACTGCGCCATCAACGGCGTCGTGGCATCACCGGAAGTCGCGCGCAGACGTTGCGCCATGTCGATGGCACGATTCCAGTCGCGCTCCTGCTGGTAGATCGAGATGAGGTGGCGCAGTGCTGCCGGCGCATGCTGGTCGATGGCCAGCAGATCGGTGTAAAGGGCTTCGGCCCGATCGAGCAGTCCGGCGCGCATGTAGTCTTCGCCGAGTTCCAGCAAAGCTACCGTGCGCTGTTCCGAGGACAGCTTGGGACGACTGTAGAGGTCCTGGTGCAGGCGGATCGCGCGATCGGTCTCGCCGCGCCGGCGAAACAGGTTGCCCAGCGCAAGTTGCGTTTCAAAGGTATCGCTGTCGAGTTCGGCGATCTTGAGGAAGACCTCGATCGCCTTGTCGGGTTGTTCGTTCAGCAGGTAGTTGAGGCCGCTGAAATAGGTCTGCGAAAGCTGCGAGAAGCGTGCGCCACTGCTGCGTTCACTGCCGCGACGGCCGATCAGGTAGCCCGACCAGGCTGCGATCGGCAACAGCAGCCACAAGACCTCCCAGCCCATTTGCATTCAGGATCCGGATGCGCGGGTGCGCCGCAATTCGCGTTTCAGCCTGAGCACGACCGCCAGATACAGGCCAAGTGCGCCAGCCAGGCTGCCGAGCGCAAAGAAGCCCACCAACGCAACGCCGAGGGGTAGCGTCAATTCGCCAAACAGCGCGTCGATGGAAACCAGCGAGGAATTGAAGGCAGCGAAAACCAGCACTATGGCGAGCGCCAGAAACAGGATGATGCGAGCAGCGAGCTTCACGGGGCGCCTCGTCAGCGCGCGCCAGACTTGCTCGATGCCTTGGCACTGGGCTGGGCGGCGGCATTGACGCGTTCGCGCAATTCCTTGCCCGGCTTGAAATGGGGGACGTGCTTGCCCGACAACGACACGACGTCGCCGGTCTTCGGATTGCGGCCCATGCGCGGCGGCCTGAAATGCAGGGAGAAACTGCCGAATCCCCGCACCTCGATGCGCTCTCCGCTGGCCAATGAATCGGCCATCTGATCGATCACCGACTTGACCGCCATTTCCACATCTGGCTGCGCCAGATGCGTCTGACGACCGGCCAATGCCAGGATCAGTTCGGACTTGGTCACGGTCGGCTCTCCGGCAGGGCGATGTTTGGGCGTGAAAGCGAGACTAGCGCTGAACAGCCGGGGTGGTACAGGCCCACCCCGGCTGAATATCAACGACGATCAGCGACTCAGCTGTTCTTTCAGCAGAGCGCCAAGCTTGGTCGTGCCGATGGAGGTGTTGTGGTACTCCTCCAGGGCATCGGCCAGTTCGTCTTCTTCCTTGGCACGGATCGACAACTGCAAGGTGCGGCCGCGACGGTCGAGACCGGTGAACTTGGCTTCGATCTTCTCGCCCACCTTGTAGTGCTCGGTGGCGTCATCGACGCGTTCCTTGGCGATGTCCGAAGCACGCAGATAACCCTCGACACCTTCGCTCAGGTCAACGGTCACGCCGCGGGCGTCGACTTCACGGACGATGCCGTGAACGATGCTGCCCTTCGGGTGCGAGGCCATGAAGCTGCCGAACGGATCCTGCTCCAGCTGCTTGATGCCGAGCGAGATGCGTTCGCGCTCCGGATCAACCGCCAGAACCACCGCTTCGATGTCCTCGCCCTTCTTGAAGTTGCGGACCAGGTCTTCGCCGGTGCCATTCCAGGAGATGTCGGACAGGTGCACCAGGCCATCGATGCCGCCATCCAGGCCGACGAAGATGCCGAAATCGGTGATCGACTTGATCTGACCGGAAACGCGATCGCCCTTCTTGAAGGTACCGGCGAAGGCTTCCCACGGATTGCTCGTGCACTGCTTCATGCCGAGCGAAATGCGGCGACGCTCTTCGTCGATATCCAGCACCATGACTTCGGTCTCGTCGCCGATGGCAACGATCTTGGCCGGATTGACGTTCTTGTTGGTCCAATCCATCTCGGACACGTGCACCAGGCCTTCGACGCCCGGCTCGAGTTCCACGAACGCACCGTATTCGGTGACGTTGGAAACCTTGCCGAACAGACGCGTGCCCTGCGGGTAACGCCGCGAGATATTCACCCACGGATCGTCGCCGAGCTGCTTCAGGCCGAGCGAAACGCGGTTGCGCTCGCGGTCGAAGCGCAGCACGCGCACATCGATCTCGTCGCCGACGTTGACCACTTCGGACGGGTGACGCACGCGCTTCCACGCCATGTCGGTGATGTGCAGCAGGCCATCGATGCCGCCGAGGTCGACGAATGCGCCGTAATCGGTGAGGTTCTTGACCACACCCTTGAGCACCGCGCCTTCCTTCAGCTTCTCCATCAGCTGCTCACGCTCGACGCTGAACTCGCTCTCGACCACCGCGCGGCGGGAGACGACGACGTTGTTGCGCTTGCGATCGAGCTTGATGATCTTGAACTCGAGGTCCTTGCCCTCGAGGTAGACCGGATCGCGGACCGGACGCACGTCGACCAGGGAGCCCGGCAGGAATGCGCGGATATCCTTGATGTCGACCGTGAAGCCGCCCTTGACCTTGCCGCTGATGCGGCCGACCACGGTCTGATCCTTGGACTGAGCGTCTTCGAGCTCGTCCCACACCATCGCGCGCTTGGCTTTCTCACGCGACAGTCGCGTTTCGCCGAAACCGTCCTCGAGGGCGTCGAGGGCCACCTTGACCTCGTCACCGACGGCCACTTCGAGTTCGCCCGCTTCATTGCGGAACTGCTCGATGGGCACCACGCCCTCGGACTTCAGACCCGCGTTGACGATGACCACGTCACTGCGGATTTCAACAACGGTGCCGGTGACAATTGCGCCCGGCTTGAGCTTGCTGATGCGCTCGCTCTGTTCAAACAGTTCGGCAAAACTTTCAGTCATGGTTGATTCCAGAAAATCGGAAAAACGCGGACCGCCCCCGGGTATGGGTTGCGTTCTGCGTTCGTCCACCCTCTTTCGAGTGTGCGGATTGCTCCGCGTAGGTTATTGAATTCCGGGGTAATTCCCGGGGTTTGTCCCGATCTTGCGAGCTTGCGGTCAACGCTTCAGGGGCGCTGCCCAGACGAGCACGGTAGCCACGACATCGTCGATCGATTGACTGGTCGAATCGATGGTGTGGGCATCGTGCGCGGGAACCAGCGGCGCCACGGACCTGGTTCGGTCGCGCAGGTCGCGCTCCTCAATCTCGCGCAAAAGGGCGGGTAGAATAGCTCGAATACCCTTTTCGCTCAACTGCTTATGCCGGCGCCTTGCGCGCTCGGCTGCACTGGCAGTCAGGAAGACCTTCAGTTCCGCCTGCGGAAACACGATGGTGCCCATGTCGCGGCCGTCGGCGACCAGCCCGGGCGGCTGCTGAAAGGCCTGCTGCCTCGCGAGCAATGCGGCGCGCACCGCAGGCTGCGCGGCGACCTTGGACGCGGCCTGGCCGGCTTCTTCGGTACGGATGGCGTCCGAGATGTCGTCACTCCCCAGCCACACGTGCGGCTCGCTGTCGATACGGTCCTCGAATCGGATGTCGGCGTTGAGCGCCAGTTGCGCCAGCGCCGATGCATCAGCCAGGTCGATGCCGGCACGCAGCGCAGCAACGCCGACACCGCGATAGAGCGCGCCGGAATCGAGGAAATGCCAGCCGAGCGCGCGCGCCACGGCGCGGCTGATGGTGCCCTTGCCCGAGCCGCTGGGCCCGTCAATGGTGATCACCGGAGCCAACGAGGGTCCGTCCTCGCCTGCAAGCCTCATGCGCTCGGCTCCTGCTGCGAATCACATACCGCAATGGCAAGTCCGGCCGCCGCAGCCAGTTCGACAAAGCCGGGAAAGCTGGTATCCACGTTGGCGCAATCGAGAATCCGGAGTTCCCCGCGCGCGCGCAGCGATGCCACGGCGAAACTCATCGCGATGCGGTGGTCGCCGCGACTGTCGATGCTGCCGCTGCCGAATGCCTCCGCACCTTCAATCGCCATGCCGTCCTCGAACTCCTCAACGTGGATTCCGAGCGTCGTCAGGCCGCGTGCCATCGCGGCGATACGATCGCTCTCCTTGACCCGCAACTCGTGCGCGCCGCGCACCGTGGAAACGCCCTTGGCACAGGCGGCCGCAATTGTGGCGGCGGGTTCAGTGACGCGGGTTTCACCCTGCGCATACAGGCCGGCCAGCAACACACAGGACTTGATCTGCGCACTGGCCACCGGGCAGGTGTAGTCGATGCCGTTGAGCGTCGCGACCGGCTCGATGCGCAGTGGCGCCGTACCGGCCTCGGTGCTGCTGATGCGGGCGCCCATGCGCGTCAACGGGTCCATGATCCGCCGCATCGGGCGTCGCGACAGTGACTCATCGCCGATCAAGGTGCTGGCAAAACGCTGCCCGGCCAACAATCCCGCCAGCAGGCGCATCGCAGTGCCGGCATTGCCGCAGTCGAGGGGTTGCGCTGGCGCGCAACCCCGGAAGCCCACGCCTTTGATCCGCAGCTCGGTTTCACTGGTGCGCTCGATGGATACGCCGAGGTCGCGCAGGATTTGCGCGGTGGCCAGGGTGTCGGCACCGGGCAGGAAACCACTGACATGGGTGGTGCCGTTGGCCAAGGCGCCGAACATCACGGCGCGGTGGGAAATCGACTTGTCTCCGGGAACCGCAAAGCGACCTTGCACGCGGCTCGCCGGCGCCAGTCGGTACTCTCGCGAACCACCGCTCATGCCAGATCCTCCGCGAGAACGGCGGCAACCGCCGTCAGCAGTTCCTCATTTTCGCCAGGCAAGCCGACTGTGATGCGCAGGCAGGTCGGCAGGCCGTAGCCGCCCATCGGGCGCACGATGACGCCGCGTTTGAGCAGCGCATCTTCGATCGGTTTGGCCGGGCGGCCGAAATCGACCAGCACGAAGTTGCCCTGCGAAGGAAACACGAACAGGCCGAACTCCTTGAGGCCGGCTGTCAGCCGCGCTCGTTCGGCCGCGTTGGCGGCGCGCACGCGCTCGACGTGGGCGACATCGGCAATGGCCTGCGTGGCGGCGGCCTGGGCATACAGATTGACGTTGAAGGTCAGCCGGGTGCGTTCCAGCACCGCCGCCAATGCTGGATTGCTGATCGCGTATCCGATGC
Source organism: Rhodanobacteraceae bacterium (assembly GCA_016717705.1). Lineage (GTDB taxonomy): Bacteria > Pseudomonadota > Gammaproteobacteria > Xanthomonadales > SZUA-5 > JADKFD01. Next base: position 45,058 of record JADKFD010000015.1, read on the forward strand.
GCAGCGCCGCCAACCCATGCGCTTTGGAGAAGGTGCGGGTCACGACGATATGCGGATGCAGATCGGCCAATGACAAGGCGTCCGGCACCAGCGCCTCATCCACATACTCGCGATAGGCCTCGTCGATGACGATGACCGTGTGCTTGGGCACGCGCACCAGAAAACGCGCCAGCGTGGTGCGGTCCCACCAGGTTCCGGTCGGATTGTTGGGGTTGGCGAGATAGACCAGCTTGGTCTTGGGCCCGAGCGCCGCAGCCATTGCGTCCGGGTCGGCGCCGAAAGGCTGGTTGCCGTCGCGCGGCAAGGTCGCTACCTGCACCGGCACCGCTCCGCTGCCGAGTGCGGCGAGTTTGAACACCGCGAATCCGTATTGCGGGAAAACCACCTCATCGCCCGGCGCGACGAAGGTTTCGGCAATCAGGACCAGCAATTCGTGCGAGCCGTTGCCCAGCGTGACGGCGTTCGGATCGACATTCCAGCGCTGCGCGATAGCCTGTTTCAGCTTGCGCGCGCCCGCGTCCGGATAGCGGATCGCGTCGGCGAAATCGCGCTTCTTGAGGAGTGTCGTGACAGCCGGACTCGGGCCATAGCCATTTTCATTCGACCCGAGTTCGAGCATGCGCGGCAGGCCGAGCATCTGGCGAATGGTCTCCGGGTCGTAGCCGGGATCGTAGGCGGAGAGCTTCTGGACGCCGGGGGCGGCAAGTTGTTCGATGCGCATGGGAAGAGCTTTTGGGAATCGGGAACTGGGAATTGGGAATGGGAAGCCGGGCGGCGGCGACGTGAAGCGGGCATTACCGATGCCCGATTCTCGCCGACGCCCTTGCGCCCGACAAGGTTCAAACAATCGCCGCAGGATACGCGCCCAGCACCTTCAGCTGCGCCGCGACCGGGCCGAGATCGGCCAGCGCTGCCTGCAGCGGGCCACTTTCGACATGGCCCTCGACATCGATGAAGAACACATATTCCCACTTGGCACCGCGCGCCGGGCGGGATTCGATGCGCGTCATGCTGACGCCGTGTTTCGCCAGCGGCGTCAGCAACTGGTAGAGCGCCCCCGGCTGATCCTTGATCGCCAGCAGCAACGAGGTCTTGTCGTGGCCGCTCGGCGGAAACAGCTCGCGTCCGAGAACCATGAAGCGCGTGGTGTTGTCGGGCCGGTCCTCGATGTTTGGCGCCAGCACCTTGAGTCCGTAGACCTGCGCTGCGGCGAGCCCGGCAATCGCAGCCGCGTCTTCGGCATTGCGGGCGCGCCGAGCTGCCTCGGCGTTGCTGCTGACCGCGATCTTCTCGGCCTTGGGCAAGTTTCGACGCAGCCAGCTGCGGCATTGCGCCAGCGACTGCGCATGCGAATAGACGCGCTCGATCTGGCTCATGTCGGCGGCGCGCGACAGCAGGTTCTGGTGCACGCGCAGCTCGATCTCACCACAGATCTTCAAAGGCGTGGTCAGGAACATGTCGAAAGTATGGTGCACCGCGCCTTCGGTGGAGTTCTCGACCGGCACGACACCGAAATCGGCATTGCCGTTCTCGACCTCGCCGAACACCTCTTCGATGCTGGCCATCGGAATGGCGATCACCGAATGCCCGAAGTGCTTCTGCACCGCGGCCTGGCTGAAAGTGCCTTCCGGGCCCAGATAGGCGATCTTCAGCGGATTCTGCTGCGCCAGGCAGGCCGACATGATCTCGCGGAATACGCGCAGCAGTTCCTCATTCGACAACGGCCCTGCATTGCGATCAGCCACCGCCCGCAACACCTGCGCCTCGCGCTCAGGGCGGTAATAGTCGATCGCCTGCTTCAGCGGCCCCTTGGCCACCCCCACCTGCCGCGCATAACCCGCCCGCTCGGCAATCAGATCCTGGATCTGCTTGTCGACGCTGTCGATGCGTTGGCGGAGGTCGCTCAACGTGACTTGAAGGGTTTCGGACTTCTTTTTGGGCATGGGCAGTGGTGGTGACTAGAATAGGCGGGAAGCGGCCCGGACGGCGCAATGGCTGCCAGTCGCGAGCGCTCGCAGGGCAGGAGATGCCGAATCAGGCCTTGATTCGGTGATGCCTGCAGCGCGCGCTCTGCCCCTCTACTGCACCCTCCCTACAACCCCTCACCGCGTTCACAGCACGCGTACGGCCAGAATCCCCTCGATCGCCTCGACCTGCGCGATCACGTCCGCCGCGATCGGCTGATCGAGATCGAGGATGTTGTAGGCGAGTTCGCCGCGCGAGGCGTTGAGCATCTGCGCGATGTTGGCGCCGGCTTCGCCGAGCACGTGGGACAGCTTGCCGATCATGTTCGGCACGTTGCGGTTGGCCACCGTCAGGCGCTGGGCGCCGGCGCGGGACAGGCGCACGCTGGGGAAATTGACGGCATTGCTGATGTTGCCGTTCTCCAGGTAATCGCGCAGCTGGTCGGCCACCATGATGGCGCAGTTCTCTTCCGCCTCGGCGGTCGAGGCGCCCAGATGCGGAAAAGAGATCACCTTCGGGTGCATCAGCGTGCGCGCGGTCGGGAAGTCGCTGACGTAATGACCGAGCTTGCCGCTGTCGAGGGCGGCAACCACCGCTTCCTCGTCGACCACGCCTTCGCGGGCGAAATTCAGCAGCACCAGTCCATCTCGCGCGCTGGCCAGAGCCGCGGCATTGATCGTTCCCTTGGTGGCGGCATTCAGCGGCACATGCAGCGAGATGAAGTCGGATGCCGCCAGGATCTCGCCGAGGCTGCCGGCCTTGTCGACATCACTGGACAACTGCCAGGCGCCCTCGACGGTCATGTGCGGATCGAAACCGATCACGTTCATGCCGATACCCTTTGCCGCATTGGCCACGCGCACGCCAATCGCTCCCAGGCCAACCACACCCAGCGTGCGGCCGACGACTTCCGAGCCGACAAAGCGCTTCTTGCCGTCCTCGACCTTGTGCTCGAGCTCCGGGTCGCCGGCATCCAGGCTGCGCACGAATTCGGTGGCTTCGCGCAGATTGCGCACCGCCATCAGCATGCCGGCGAGCACCAGTTCCTTGACCGCATTGGCGTTGGCGCCGGGCGCGTTGAACACCACGATGCCGTGCTTGCTGAGCTCGGTGACCGGCACGTTGTTGGTGCCCGCGCCGGCACGGGCGACCGCCTTGAGCTCGGGATTGACCGGAATCTTGTGCAGATCGGCCGAGCGCACCAGGATCGCGTCCGGATTTTCGACCTGGTCGCCGATCTCGTAGCGGCCTTGCGGCAAGCGCGAGGTGCCGGTAACTGAAATCTTGTTGTAGGTGCGGATCTTGAACATGGGGTCAGTCCCAAAGCTGAAGAAACGGGGGCGCGAGCACGGGGCACGGGGCAGGGGCAAAAGGCGGCACCGGCGCGACTTGCGCGCTGTTCCCGTGCCCCCCTGCCCCGTGCCCCTCCTGCTTACCCGTGCTTCTTCTGAAACTCGCGCATGTAGTCGATCAACACCGCCACGGCATCCTCGCCGGTCGCGTTGTAGATGCTGGCGCGCATGCCGCCGACGGCGCGGTGGCCCTTCAGGCCGAGCAATCCGGCTGCCTCGGCACCCTTCAGGAACGGGCTGTCGAGTTCGGCATTCGGCAGGATGAAAGGCACGTTCATCCACGAGCGGTAGCGCACGTCGACCTTGTTGGTATAGAAGCCGCCGGAGCCGTCGATCGCTGCATACAGCGCCTTGGCCTTGCGCTCATTGCGCGCACCAATGGCCGCCAGGCCGCCTTCCTTCTTCACCCAGTCGAACACCAGCGCGGCGATGTACCAGCCGAAAGTCGGCGGTGTGTTGAGCATCGACTGGTTGTCGGCGTGGGCCTTGTAACTCAAGATCTGTGGCAGCGGACGTGGCTTGCGCTCGAGCAAGTCGTCACGGACGATCATCACGGTGATGCCGGAAGGACCGATGTTCTTCTGCGCACCGGCGTACAGCACGCCGTACCTGGAGACGTCCAGCGGACGCGACAGGATAGTGCTGGAGACATCCGCCAGCACCGGGGCCGACTGCGCCGGCAGGCCGTAGAACTCGACGCCGTGGATGGTCTCGTTCGGCGTGACGTGCAGGTAGGCGGCGCCCTCGCTGAGCTTCCAGTCGGCGACATCCGGTACCGTCGTGAAATTGCTCGCCTCGCTGGTCGCAGCAATCTTCGCTGCGCACAGGCTCTTGGCTTCCTTGGCCGCCTTCTCGCCCCAGGCACCCGTCACCACATAGTCGGCTGCCTGATCCGGCGCCGCGAAGTTCATCGGCAGCAGCGCGAACTGGGTGGTCGCCCCGCCCTGCAGGAACAGCACCTTGTAGTTGGCCGGGACCGCCAGAATTTCACGCAAAGACGCTTCGGCGCTCTCGGCGAGCTGGACGAAGGCCTTGTCGCGATGGCTGATCTCCATCACCGAGGCGCGCGCATCGCGCCAATCCAGCATTTCTTCCTGCGCCTGACGCAGAACGGGTTCAGGCAAAGCACCGGGACCGGCGCTGAAATTGTAGGCACGGCTCACGACGAAGCTCCTCTAAGGGCTTGATGCGCCGCAGCATAGGCCAGCGCTACAAGACGCGGAAGGCTTGTGTATTCGAATAAATGAGAGTGCGGGGAATTGCCCGCAGCATGCCAGCGGGCGGCGGGCGGCAGGGAACTTCGGGCGCCCCGGGAGCGCCGATCCTCGGCACCGCCATCACGGATCAGCCGGCTCCACCGACACCCGCACGCGTAGCTTCTCGCCGGGGTCGTAGCCCAGGCGTGAGAAGAATACTTCGCCGCGATAGCGGTACTCGACGTCGTAGCCGACGATGCGGCGCTCGTCGTAGCCGGAATCGACCACGCGACAACGCGTTTCGGTACCACGGTAGGTGCGCGAGGGATTGTTGTTGGCATCCGCCTCGCGACCAACAGCGCCACCGATCACCGCACCGGCGATGGTTGCCGCCTTGCGGCCATCGCCCTTGCCGACTTGATTGCCCAGCGCACCGCCGATCAGTGCACCTACGATGGTGCCGGTCGTGGTGTTTTCGTAGCGGCCACCCTGGTGCGCCACCTCCGTGTCGTAGCACTCTTCACGAGGTTGCTCGACACGAACGATGTCGTAGATGGGATCGACGCGCAGCACGTCGGCATACACCAGTCGCACATTGTCGTCGGCCGGCAACTGCTGCGCGGGCCCGTAGCCAGCCGGTTGCGCACCCGCGGCAAGCGGTACGCTGAGCATGGTCATCAACAACAGCGGTATCGACTTCTGCATCGGAGCGTCTCCGTGACGGCATGCATGCCGCTCTCGTGGGGCGATTACAACAGTCGGGCGCTGAATGCTCTCTGAGAGCCCGGATCGCTACGATAGCCTGAAGCGAGGGGCCTCTGTCACGCCGCGCCATCCTGCAGCTTGCGACCCAGGCCAATGACCGCTCTGCGATAGGCGCTGGCGTACTCGCTGCGCCGCGCATGCCGCCCCTGTGTGGCAAGCACGCGACCGCCAACACCGACACTCAGCGGCGGATGACGTGCCGGGGCAAACAGCCACGCGCCCATCACCGTGTCCGTGCTGCAGCCAGCCAGCGCCGGATCACTGGTGTCCAGCACCAGCCAATCGGCATCGGCGCCAGCTTGCAGCCCCGCGGCTGCCGAACCGCAGGCCTGGGCACCACCGGCACTTGCCGCCAGCCACAGATTGGCGGCGATGTCCGCGTGCGTGGCGTCACCCAGTACGGTGCGTCGGCCACTGGCCAGTCGCGACTGGTATTCGAGCCAGCGCAATTCCTCGCGTGGATCGAGGCCGACCTGACTGTCCGAGCCAATGCCCCAGCGCCCACCCAATTCGCGCAGGTCGGCGAGCGCGAACAAACCGTCTCCCAGATTGGCTTCGGTGGTGGTGCAGATTCCCACCACGGCACCGGATCGCGCCATCAGTTGCATTTCGGCGGAATTGGCGTGCGTTGCATGCACCAGGCAATGGCGACGATCGATGGCGATCTGGTCGAACAGATGCTCGATCGGACGCCGGGCGTGCACGGCCAGGCAATCGGCGACTTCCTTGCGCTGCTCGGCGATATGGATGTGCAGCGGGCGATCGCGCCAGAGACTCGCTCCGAAAACCTCGCGCAGGCTGTCGCCAGACACCGCACGCAGCGAATGCACTGCGGCGCCCAGCCGCATGCCGCGCGCAGACAGTGGTGTGGCCAGCGCTTCGCAAAGTGCCAGAAATTCGTCGCTGCCGCAGCGAAAGCGCTGCTGCCGGCTGGCGAGCGCTTCGTCGCGGAATCCTCCGCGCTGATACAGCGTTGGCAACAGCGTCAGTCCGATGCCGGCTTCCTCGGCGGCCGCGATCAGCGCCTGCGACATGGCCTGCGTCGGCAGATAGCGCCGCCCATCAGGCCGATGATGCACGTAGTGAAATTCGGCGACACGGGTATAGCCCTGCTCCAGCATTTCGCAATAGAGCCAGCGGGCGATCGCATGCAGGGCCTCCGGATCGACCAGCCCGGCGTGGCGGTACATGGCTTCGCGCCAGCTCCAGAAACTGTCGTCGGGCCGACCGAAGCGCTCGGCGCTACCCGCCATGGCGCGCTGGAATGCGTGCGAATGCAGGTTGGGCATGCCCGGGATGACAAATTCGCCGCAGTGCGCCAGGTCGCCGCGCGGCACGTTCGACTGTACGTCCAGCCAGCGCCCGTCGTCGCCGGCAGTCAGTCGCACATTGGCATGCCAGCCATCCGGCAGCAAAGCGTGGTCGCAGTGGCCCTGGAACATGTGCTATCCCGTCTCATTGGTGGTGCGATGCTACGTTGACTTGGGTCAGCAATCGTCACTGCGACGCTCGGCCTGTCGATCGGAGGATGCCAACGATGTGGGATTGCCTGTGGATCGCAGCGCGACTATGGACCGGCGGCGCCGCACCGCAGCTGATCGACGATGCCGCGATTGCCAGCCAGAGCGGACGCATTGCCTACGTCGGCCCGGCCAGTGGCTTGCCCGACGCGCCCGCGTCGCTGGCGCGTGAGGTCAAGCGCTACGCCCATGGTCTGGTGACGCCTGGCCTGATCGATTGCCACACCCATCTGGTTTTCGCCGGAAACCGTGCCGATGAGTATCAGCAGCGTCTGGCGGGCAGCAGCTACGCAGAGATCGCGGCCGCGGGCGGCGGCATTGCCGGCAGCGTGCGCGCCACGCGTGCAGCCAGCATGGACGAACTCTATGCGCAGGCCGTCGTGCGTGCGCGCCAGCTGGTAGCCGACGGTGTCACCACCATCGAAATCAAGAGCGGCTACGGGCTGGACCTGGAATCCGAGCGCAAGATGCTGAAAGTGGCGCGGCGCCTGGGGCGCGCGCTGGGGGTCACGGTGCGCACCAGCTATCTGGCGCTGCACGCCCTGCCCTTCGATGTCAGTGACCGCGCCAGCTACCTGCGTGACGCCATCGACGTCTGGCTGCCACAGCTGGCCGGCGAAGGACTGGTCGACGCCGTCGACGCTTATCACGAGTCGATCGCCTTTGACTCTGCGGAAGTGGCGATGCTGTTCGCGGCGGCGGCACGCCTGAAGCTTCCGGTGCGCCTGCATGCCGATCAACTGAGCAATCAACACGGTGCTGCATTGGCTGCCAGTCACCAGGCGTTGTCGGCAGACCATCTGGAATACACCGATGAGGCAGGCGTGGCCGCGATGGCTGCTGCCGGCACGGTAGCCGTGCTGCTCCCGGGCGCCTATCTGGTGTTGAAGGAAACGCGAAAGCCGCCGATCGCACAGTTGCGCACCTCCGGCGTCGCGATGGCGGTGGGTTCCGATCTGAATCCGGGTACGTCGCCTGTGCTATCGCTGCGCACCGCGATGAGTCTGGCGATCAGCCTGTTCGACCTGCGCGTCGATGAAGTCCTGCAGGCAACCACCCGGCACGCCGCCAAAGCCGTCGGTCTGGCTGATTCCCACGGTGAACTTGCCGTAGGCCGGCGCGCAGATTTTGTCTGCTGGGATGCGGAAACTCCGGCCGACCTGGTTTACTGGATTGGCGGTACGCTGGCGCGTGAGGTGGTCGCGGCAGGCAGCGTCATCCACAGTCGCCCGGAACACCATTGACATCGTGTTGGGTAGTCACTGTCGCGCGATCGCGACAGCGACTTGCAGCCAGAGTTGAGTGACGTCGAGTCAGACCCGACGCGACACACTCAAGCCTTCTTGGCAACCTTGGCCGGCGCCGCGACGACCACCTTCTTTTCGCGCTGCAGACGGCTGTTCCCGTAGGAACCCTTGAAAATCTTGCCTTTACGGCTGCGCTTGTCGCCACGACCCATAGCTATCTCCACCATTTGCGTTGTGCCGACCAAAGGCCGACGGAAAGGGGGCGGAGACTAGCAGTCGCGCCGCGATTAGGCTAGCGACCCTCGCCATTCACGCACCTGACGCGCCAGCGCCTGTCCACTCAGCCACGCGCCTTCGATTCGCGATCCCTGACACCAGTCGCCGCCCAGTGCCAGACGGCGCCTGGCATCGACCAGCGCCCCGACATGCAAGGGTGGATCAGCCAGCGCATAGCGCCATCGGTGGGTGGCGGACTTGACCGGAACCTGCGCCGGGCAGGCAATCGCCGCGAAGAAGGCATCCAGGAGCAGGCCGGCGACATGCTTGCCATCAGCCTCGAGGTGCGCGCGGGAAAACGGCGTGCCGGCATGGATCAGCCAGCGTTCGCCAGCTGGTCGGCCCGGCTTGCTGGCATCCCGGGCTACCCACGACAACGGTCCGCGATTGACGAAGGCGGCGTCGAAATCCACCGGCAGGGGCCGCGCGAACTCCGTCATCAACGCCCAGCACGGCGCGAACTCGACTTCTCCGGCAAGCAGCCCCAGAGGCTCGTCGGCCAGCAAGTCGGCCGCCTGCGGCGCCGGCAAGGTGCACAGCAGTGCACCGAACGGCCCCGCCGGGGCAGCGTCGGCAAACTCCAGCCACCACCCCGATTCGTCGCGTTGTGCGCGTTCCACGCGCAGGCCGCAGCGCACATCGAGGCCCTCGAGCAGGCTTGACGCCAGGCAATTCATGCCGGGCAAGCCGACCCAGCGCGCCTCGCCACCCGGTGTGCTGCGCTCGGATTGCGCACCGATCGCCAGCAGTCGTGGCTGCCACAGCGCAACGACGCCACAGTCGACCCAGGACTGCACCTGTTGCACGAATGCCGGATCGCGTGCAGTGAAGTACTGCGCCCCGTGGTCGTAATGATCGGAGGCGCGCGTGCGTGTCGCGGCGCGGCCGCCCGGGATGCGTCCCTTGTCGTAAACGCTGACCTTGAAACCATGCTCGGCCAGCGCGTGCGCCGCGCTGGCGCCGGCCACCCCGGCGCCGAGCACAGCCACATGCATTTCCGCAGCGGACATGCTCATCCCTGCCCTGCCAGCACGAACCAGAGCACGCCGTGGATCACCACCACGGCACCGGACAGGCGTCCGCGCAATTTCATGAACCACGCCGGCCATTCGGGCGCGGGCCGGCGCATGACGTCGAAGATGCCGACCACCGCGTAGACCAGTGCCAGCATCTTGATCGCGTGCTCCGCTGGTATCAGCAGGCAGCCGCAGGCAACCAGGCTTGGCACCACCGAAAGGCTCAAAGCCCGCCACCCCGCCTCGCCGAGCGCCGCTCCCCAGCGCACACCACCGAGAAAGGCCAGGATGACCGCCGAATAGGCGACGAAGGCCTGCAGGGCGATGGCGCGCAGATCGGCGTCATCGGCGATCATTGCGCACAGCGCGGTCGCAGCGAACGGGATCAGTCCGGCCCCGCCCAGCCACGCGGCCGACGCGGGAATCTGCCGCGACATGAATGCACCTGGTGCGCCCAAACCCTTGCTCCTTCACTGCCTGCTGACGCCTGATCCGGTCAGCTGGCGTACCTGAAAACGGAAATCCGATGATGGAATACCTGGATGTGCTGGATCGGTGCAGAACCGAGTTGCCGCTGGCCTTTGACCGCGGCTCGCCGTCCGAAGCCGAGGCGCTCGCCCGCTTTGCGCGCTTCTTCTCCGACTTCTCGCCCGACAAGGTCGAGCGACTGGTCGACCAGACCTACGCGCCCGATGTCTGGTTCAACGATACCTTGAAGACGCTGCAGGGTCGCGACGCCTTGCGCAGCTATCTCAAGCACAGCGCGCAGGCCGTGCAGAGCTGCCGCGTCGAGATCCTGGACACCCTCTGCAATGACCGCGGTGACTACTACGTACGCTGGACCATGGTGATCCGCTTCAAGCGTTTCAAGCCCGGACAGGACACGCAGACCATCGGCATGAGCCATCTGCGCTTCGATCGCAACGGTCTGGTGCGCCTGCACCAGGACTATTGGGATTCGACCGCCGGTCTGTTCGAGCACATTCCACTGCTCGGTGCAGCCATTCGGGCGATCAAGCGGCGGGTCTAAACGGACGGGCTTGCCGCAATCGCTGATGTAGCGTGGCTCGGGCGCGCGCGGTGCTGGGCAATGCGAAGGGCATGTTCGCGCCGCCGGCCGCGGCTTTGCGCACCAACGCCGGGCGTCGCGCACACCTGGCGGCACGGCCGCTGCACCGAGGACGCGCTTCCCGGGCCGGCGGCGGCGCGCGTCGAGCGCTCCGAGGATCTGGAAATCTAAAATAATCAATGCCTTACGCCGCATTCAACGCACGCCGTAAATTGTCGCGTGCCGCAGCATCCCAGCGCGCGTGGCCGTAGTCGCTGAGGAAAATGCGCGGACTTGCCAGCAGCTCGCGCAGGAAATGCTTGCGTTTGAAGCGATAGATGAAGGCGGGTACGACCGCTTTGTATTCCTCGGCAACGGCCGCATCGTAGCGCGCGAAATCCGCCGCATCGCTGCCGACGATAGCCATGTCTGCATCGAGAAACAGGGCGGCTTCGGCGTCGACGCTCGGGCGTTCGAGCTTGCCGTGGCGCGCCGTCATCAGGATCAGCTGCGCGACGCGTTCGAGGTCCACTTCGGCCTGCAGGCCATGCCGGGCAACCTCGGCTCTGGCCAGTTCGGCACTGCGCGCCTCGTTGTCGCTGCGCCCGGCCAGATAGACCGCATCGTGGTAACACACCGCAAGGTAGACCTCGCGCGGCTGACGCCAGCCGGGGCTGGCGGCAATGGCGTCATAGTGACGCAGCACGGCCTGCACATGTTCGAAGTTGTGGTACGCACGCGGTGGCGACGCGTATGCGGCAACCAGGGTCTCGACCTGCGCCGCGGACATTTGCCATCCATCAGCGGCTGGCGGCAGTTCAATCGTCAAGGTCGCGACTCCGATGCGTGCATGGCGACACGCTGCAGCAGCGCAGCCGTCAGGTCAATCGCAGCACTGCCTTGTTTGCGGTCGGCCGGCCTGCTTCAATCGCAAATCGAATTTCACAGCCTGGAACCGAACCCATGCCGCAATGGTCCCGAGTGCTGCTGTCGCTGCTGATCTGCGCACTGACGGCCTGCAACCAGTCGGCGACACCGGCAGCACCCACGCGAGCGCCACTCAGGATTGAAGGCAGCACCACCTTCACCATGAGCCAGCGCACCACGGCGGCGTTGCCGGGGTCTGCCGATGCCCTGCTGCTGACCATCGACGACATCACCGGTGGCCAGACCATGACCTCGCTGGAATGGCGCGACGGCGAGCACGTGCTCGGTCCGCGGGCGCTTTACTTGAACGACACGATCGACTTCAGCGTCGCCGAGCACCACTGGCGACTGACGCTGAGCCAGATGCACAACGAGTTGATCGGCAACGACTGGGTCGAGTTCACGCTGGGCGAGCGCGCGCCGCCCGGCGCCGTCGTGGATGCTGCCGCCGAAATCGAAGCTCTGCTGGCCGCGGTGGCCGAGCTCGAGGGGGCCGAGTTCATCCGCAACGGGCAATCGCATGCGCCAGCAACCGCGGCGCAACACCTGCGCGATAAATGGCACGCCAATGAAAGCGCGATCACCAGCGCCGAAGACTTCATCGTCACGGTCGGCAGCCACTCCTCGGCCAGCGGCGAGGCCTACACCATCCGCCTGGCGGACGGCAGCACGCTGACCGCCGAGCGTTGGCTCAGTGATCGCTTGCAGCGCATCCGCGCGCAGCGTTGATAATTCACTAGTCGACCTGCTCCGCCTCTTCCCGCCCCTGCTGGCGGATCAGCGCCACCTGGCGCGCATCCTCGATCGAATCCATGACCGCATCGATGTCGGCGCTGTGCTCGTCGAACACGAACTTGCCGGTCAGTTCGGTATCTGGATGCAGTTCGCCGTGTTCGAACAGCGCCCACATCTCTTCGCCGTAATAGGTCTGCATCAGCTCCGGCGCGAAACGCGACAGGCTGGCGCGCAGGTTGTGCACGTCGCGCAGCAGCATGTCGCGCGCGGCGTTGTTGCCGGCGGCACTGACCACCTGCGGCAGATCGATGATCACCGGGCCGTCGGGCGCCACCAGCACGTTGTATTCGGACAGATCGCCGTGGATCAGTCCGATGCACAACATGCGCACGACATCGCGCACCAGACGGGTGTGGAATGAACGCGCCTCGTCGGCAGTGAGTTCCACCTCGCCCAGGCGCGGTGCGCTGTGGCCATCGGCATCGGTGACCAATGCCATCAGCAGCACGCCATGAAAGTAGCCATGCGGTTTGGGCACGCAGACACCGGCATTCGCCAGCCGATACAGCGCATCGACCTCGGTGTTCTTCCATTCGGCTTCCTGCTCGCGGCGACCGAACTTGCTGGCGCGGTTGATCGCGCGCGCCTGACGGCTGCCGCGCACCTGGCGGCCTTCCTGGTACTGCACGCGCGCCTGGAAACTGCGCTGCGCCATGTCCTTGTAAACCTTGGCGCACAGGATGTTGTCGCCAGTACGCACGACGTAAACCGAAGCCTCCTTGCCACTCTTCAGCGGCAACAGCACCTCGTCGATCAAACAATCGTCGACCAGCGCTTGCAGGCCCTTGGGAGTTTTCATCAGTCACACAGCCTGCGCTCGGATCAGCTCGACATTATGAGTCATCAGCGGCTGTGTGCGGCAAAACTGTGGGCGCGGGCTGGTCCGCGGTTCTGGCAGTAGAGCTCGCAACGCCAGGCTGTTCTCACCGAACATAGCGCAAGTAGCTGAAAACATCATTTCCCGCAAAGGACGCAAAAGACGCAAGGAACGCAGAGACGCCGGAGGCCAGTGGGTCATGAAAACCTGGCTTCCTTTGGCCCCTTGCGGACAAAAATCAGATCCGCGGACTTAGTTGGGCGCGGCAGGGGCGACCAGGACTCCACGAAAGCCGAGGTATTGCCCTGTGGAGCGGTTCCCTCGAGGGTGCTCCACAGGTTCGATGCGCGAACAAGCGCACAGCCAGCGGCGGCCAGGGATGCCACACAAGCCAGCTCCGGCCATGGCCCTTTCCTGCGGTTACGCCCGCGGGCGCTTCGCCACTTCCTCGCGCAAGGATTCCAGCAGCGAAAACGCAAACGGCCGCAGGCCAATCACCAAGCCGACGCCACGGCGCTTGCTTCCCGGCAGGCTGGCATCGACGCTGGCCAGCTCGCTGAATTCCTGGACGACCTTTTCCAGGCGCCGCCGCAACAGGGCCAGCGAGGCCGATCCCAGTTCCTTGACCTCCAGGCGCAAAAGCGCATCGCTGCCTTCGAACTCGCCGCGAAAGAACTCGACCAGCGCGCTGCGCGACCAACGCTGCATCACCGGACCTTGCGGGCGCCACTCGAAATCGCGGGCGACCTTCAGACGCACGCGGTTCTCCGGCTGCAACTCCAGCAGCTTCAGCCGATCCAGCCGCGCCAACAAACGGACCACCGAGGGGTCGGTCAGGCCGAATTCCCGGCGCACATCGGCAACGCTCCAGTCGTTGCACAACAGGTGGAACAGCGTCAGCAAGCGCGGGTCAGCCGCCAGTGCCTCTTCTTGTGCCAGCGACAGCATGTTGGGCTGCTCGACCACCCGCCGGCCGGCGCGGGCGAGTTCGAAGAAGTCGGTCTCCAGCACGGTGCAGATCTGTTCCAGGCGCTCCAGCGTGATGCCGCCGCGCGACAACAGGCGCTTGATGCTCGGCTCGGACAAACCAAGCGCCTGCGCCAGGTCGAGGTAGCGCAGGCCGCGCGCTTTCAACTGGCGTTTGATCGCTTCGTGCAGTCGCTGCGCTTCGGGCATGGCCGATCCGGATCGCCGTGGGAGGCCGAAAGTATCGCATGCCGATACTTCATTCGACGGTATTGAAGCCTGCCTGAAGCGCGGACAGCCTGTGCGCAACCGCCAGGAGGCCAGCATGAGCGTCATCGAAGCCTTTGCCCCGCTGCAAACCAGCGCCAGCGTCTTGAACGACGTGCATTCCGGACTCAATCGCACGCGGGTAGCCGAGGTCGCGCGTCCCGCGACCATCGCTGCTGCGCGTTCGCTGATTGCCAACCGTGCGCAGGCGCGGCAGCCGCTGGCCATGATGGGTGCGCGCCATTCGATGGGTGGCCAGCAGTTCCTCAGCGACGGCATGGTCGTCGACACCGCGGCGCTGAACCGCATCGAGACCTTCGACGATCAGCGCGGTCCGGTGGTGGTCGAAGCCGGCATCCGCTGGCCCGCATTGCTCGACTGGTTGCAGCGCAACCCGGCCAATCGCGGGCACTGGACCGTGCGCCAGAAGCAGACCGGCGGCGACGATTTCAGTCTGGGCGGCTCGATCGCAGCCAATGTCCACGGACGCGGACTCGGACTGGCGCCGCTGGTCGACGACATCGAGTGGATCGAAGTGATCGATGCGCAGGGCCGGCGCCGACAACTGAGTCGCGAGCAGGAAGCCGAGCGCTTCGGCCTGGTCGTCGGCGGCTATGGCTTGTTCGGCCTGATCAGTCGCGTCTGCCTGCGACTGATTCCCGACCAGACTCTCGAACGCGAAGTGTCGCTGGTGCGTGCAGCGGACCTGATGACAAAGTTCGATCAGGCCATGGCGCGCGGCTGCCGCTATGGCGACTTCCAGTTTGCGGTAGACCCCGAAAGTCCTGATTTTCTCGATATGGGCATACTTTCCTGCTATCGGCCGGTGCCGGGGAATCCGACCGAGCGTCCTCTGGCCATGGGCAGCGCCGGATTCCGTCACTTGCTGCATCTGGCCCATGTCGACAAATCGCGCGCTTTTGCCGAGTACGCCGACTATTACTTGAGCAGCAACGGCCAGCGCTATCCGTTGGTCGCCCAGCACAGCGGCGTCTACCTCGATGGTTACCACGTCGACATCGACCACGCGCTAGGTCATTGCGGCTCGGAGATGATCAGCGAGTTGTACGTCCCTCGCCCCGAATTTGCTCGCTTCATGGGCCTGGCAGCGGAATCACTGCGGCAACATCGCGCCGATCCGATCTACGGCACCGTGCGCCTGATCGAGCGCGACGCCGTCACCGCGCTGGCCTGGGCGCGCGAGCCGTGGGCTTGCATCGTGTTCAATCTGCACATCGAGCATCGCGGCAACGGGCCGCTGGAGGCCGCCGCAGCATTCCGCGGTTTGATCGACTGCGCGCTCGATTGCGGCGGCAGCTTCTACCTGACCTACCACCGCTGGGCGCGGCCGGAACAACTCGAGGCGGCGCACCCGACGCTGCGCGCGGTGCTGGCGCGCAAGCGCGAACTCGATCCGCACGGAATCTTTCAGAGCGACTGGTATCGGCATCTGCAGCGCTGCCTGTGAGAGACGGCGGGGGGCGGGCCGGCTCTCTGGGGGGGGGGCCCCCCCCCCCCGGCGGGGGGGCCCCGGCGCGCCGGGGGCGGCGGGGGCCCCGCCCGGCCCGGGCGGGGGCCGCCCCGGGGCCGGGGCGGCGCCCCCCCCCCCGCCGGGGTTCCGGGGGGGGGGCCCGGGGCGCCCCGCGGCCGGCCCCGGGGCGCGGGGGCGGGGGCGGCCCCCCCCCCCCCTGGGGGGGTTGCCGCCGGCGGGTCTCGCGCCCGTCCCTTCCCCGCCGCCGGGCCCGCCGCGTTCCCTTGCCGGCGCGCGCCGCGGGGGGCCCCCCGGCGTCCCCCTTCCGGTTGCCGCGGCGGGGGCCTCTCGCGCCTTCCCTCCGCGGCGGGCCCCCCCTTGCGGCGGTCTCTGCCGCCCCCGCGCGCCCGTCTCTCGCGCCCGCCGCGGCGCCCCCGGTTTGGGGCGGCGCGCGCCGGCGGGGCGCCCCCCCCTTGGAGCATCCAACTGCGCAGGGAGCAGCGCAGGCGTCTGACTCACTTACAATGCGCGCCCCTACCCCGCTCCCAGGTCGCAATGGCGCTCAAGGCAACCGTCTACAAGGCCGAACTACAGATCAGCGATCTCGATCGTGAGTACTACGACACGCATACGCTGACCCTGGCGCAGCATCCTTCGGAGACCGCCGAACGCGTCATGGTGCGCCTCTTGACCTTCGCGCTGTTCGCCTCGGAGGATCTGGAATTCGGTCGCGGTCTCGGCAGCGACGACGAGCCGGACCTGTGGCGCAAGTCGCTGACCGGCGAGATCGAGCAATGGATCTATCTCGGGCAGCCGGAAGAAGCGCGTGTGCGCAAGGCCTGTGGGCGCTCGCGCGAGGTGATCATCGTGGGCTACAGCGGCCGCAGCTTTGCGTTGTGGTGGGAGAAGAATGCTGCCGCGCTGGCGCGTTGCAGCAATCTGGCGGTGGTTGAATTGCTCGGCGACCAAGTGTCCGAGCTGGGTGGCATGATTGAGCGCAATATGCGCCTGCAGTGCCTGATCCAGGACGCTGAGGTCCAGTTGATGGACGCGCAGCGATCGGTGGCGTTGACGCCGGTGGTGCGGCAAGCGTCGGCTGTGCGCGGTTGATCCTTGCGGGGTCTGGGTCGCCGCTGTCGGTGGGCGTGTTCGAGCATCGAACATCCGGAAGTAGGTCACGTTGCCCGCGTTGCGCGGCTACGTGGCAGCTACTCCGATGTCACGTAGGCCTGCGCCCAACGTGACCTACGAATCGATGACCTACGATCTGTCGGGCCAGAGTGGCGCTGGTCGACAGGGCTGGCGACACAAGACTGCTCCGATATCACAATAGACGCCTTGCGATACGCGCCATGGGGGCCGCATGGATCACCGTCCAGCAGAATCGACCGACGACCCGCGTCCCTTCGTCGTGCCCTGCGCCGACCTTGCGCTGGATGCACCCTGGCGCTGGTTGCGGCTGGGCTGGCACGACCTGGTCCGGGCGCCGCGACTGACGTTGATATTCGGTGGCGTGATCATGCTGGTGAGCATCGGCGTGTCGGCGCTGGCATGGTCATTGGGCCGTTTCGCCTTGCTGGCGACGCTGCTGTCTGGTTTCGTGTTCGTCGCGCCGCTGATCGGCGTCGGCCTGTACTGCGTCAGCCGCGAGTTGATGGCCGGGCGCGAGCCGAGTTTGGGCAAGTCCTTTGTGCTCGCCAGGCGTGTGGTAGGTCAGGCCGGGGTATTCGCGCTGGCGCAACTGGTGATCCTGCTGATCTGGTCGCGCGCCGGCATGATGATCAATGCCTTCGTGCTCATCGAAGACAACAACTGGGCCAGCTTGATCGAGTTCCTGGCGATCGGCTCGGCTGTGGGATCGATCTTCGCAGCGCTCACTTTTGCCACCGCCGCCTTCTCGTTGCCGATGATCGCCGACCGCGATGTCGACATGATCACCGCCTGCGTGTCCAGCGTGAACGCGGTGCTGCGCAACAAGACGACCATGGTCCTGTGGGGCGCGATCATCGCCGTACTGACGGCGATTGGCTTTGCCACGGCTTTCCTCGGGCTGGCGCTCATCATGCCGTGGCTGGCGTATTCCGCGTGGCATGCCTATTGCGAAACGCTGGATGCGTCGGCCTGGCCGGCGCTGGACTAGTTTGGCGGCCGTAGGTCACGTTGGCCGGGCTTTTCGGCCTACGTGACAGTCGCACCACCGTTGTCACATGGCCCGCGGCGCGGGCAACGTGACCGACCGTCTCGGACGCACCCAATTGTCCCCGCGTGTGACTTCTGCCCCTGTTCGCGCCGGTGTCGCACGGGTAGCCTCCGCCGCCTTGTTCCTCGTCAGGCCGGCCAACGCCCATGATCGTCAAACCCGCTCGTTCCTTGCTGTCGCTGTTGATTGGTCTGTCGCTGACCGTGCCCCTGTTCGCTGCTGATGCCGACGCGGATCGCTGGGAAATCCCGGTGGCGGTGAAGACCCTGGACAATGGCCTGACGGTGGTTGTTTCGGAAGATCGCAGCGCACCGGTGGTGGGTGTCAGCGTGGTCTACAAGGTGGGCATGCGCCTGGAGCCGAAGAATCGCTCCGGCTTCGCGCACCTCTTCGAGCACCTGATGTTCGAGGGCACGCCGAATGCGCCGGAGGGCACGTTCGACAAGGTGATCACCGGCGGCGGCGGCCGCAACAATGGTTCCACCCGGCCGGATTACACCAACTACATCGAGGTTGCCCCGGTGTCGGCACTGGAACCGATCCTG
The DNA here is from genome assembly GCA_016717705.1 of Rhodanobacteraceae bacterium. Classification (GTDB taxonomy): domain Bacteria; phylum Pseudomonadota; class Gammaproteobacteria; order Xanthomonadales; family SZUA-5; genus JADKFD01. The sequence continues at coordinate 63,431 of JADKFD010000015.1, forward strand.
TGGCTGGAAGCCGATCGCATGAAGACGCTCGACTTCAACGCCAAGACGCTGAAGAACCAGCAGGATGTGGTCAAGGAAGAGATCCGCGTCAACGTGAAGAACCAGCCCTATGGCGGCTTCATGTGGATCGACATCTCGCAGCAGGCCTTCCAGAAGTGGGAGAACAACCACGACGGCTACGGCAGCTTCGTCGACCTGGAGAACGCCAGCCTCGACGATGTGCGCGCTTTCCATCGCGACTATTACGGCCCGAACAATGCGGTGATCGCGCTGGCCGGCGACATCAGCGCCGAACAGGGCTTCGCGCTGGCCGAGAAGTACTTCGGCAAGATCGAACGCCGCGAGACGCCGCCGAAGCCGGACGTCAGCGAGCCGCTGAACACCAAGGAAAAGCGCATCACCCAGCCCGACGCACTGGCCCAGGTGCCGGCCGTTGCCGTGGCCTGGAAGATCGCCGAGCGCGGCAGCGCCGATCAGGCGCCGTTCGCCGTGCTGGCCGAAGTGCTCGCCGGCGGCGACGCCTCGCGCATGTATCTGGGCCTGGTCAAGGGCAAGGAAATGGCCTTGAACATCGACTTCCTGTTCGGCCTGACCGGTCCCTTCGAATACGACGGCCCGACGCTGCTGACGCTGTTTGCGCTGTACAAGCCGGACGTGACCTCCGAGCAGTTGATCGCCGAGATGGACGCGCAGATCGCCAGGATCGTCAAGGAAGGCGTCGCCGACGAGGAACTGGCGCGGGTCAAGACCGGCATGTTGTCGGATTTGAACAACAACATGGAGAGCTTTCTCAATCGTGCCGACAGCCTGGCCATCTATCAGGCGCTGTGGGGCGATGCGAAGGTGGTCAATCAGGTGCCGGGCAAGATCGAGTCGGTCACCTCGGAGGACATCAAGCGTGTCGCTGCCAAATACCTGACCGCCGAAAACCGCACCGTCATCGACCGCAAGCCGGCTGCAATGCTCGCCCCTGAACCCGCTGCAGCCCCGGCCCCCGCCGCCGCTGCCAAGAACTGAGATCACGACCATGACCAAGACACTGATTGCCCTCGTCATCGGCGCGCTGATCGCCCCGGTTGCCTACGCCGAAACTGCAGCGCTGCCCAAGGATCTGCCGGCTTACTCAGCCGACAAGCCGCTGCCGGTACCGGAAATTGCCAAGCGCACGCTGGACAATGGAATGACCGTCTGGGTGGTGCCGCGTGATGGCGTGCCGCGCGGGGACTACGTGCTGGCGTTCAAGGGCGCCGGGCTTGCCGCCGATCGCGCCGACATGCCAGGCCTGGCATCGATGGTGGCCGGCTTGCTCAACGAAGGCACCGAGAAACTGGATTCGCGGGCCATCGCCGAAGCCGCGCAGAGCTACGGTGGTTCGGTGGCCGCTGGCGCCGGGACCGATGGAATTACGGTGTTCGCCAACGCGCTCGCCTCCAAGGCCGAGCCGATGATGCAATTGATGAGCCAGATCGCACGCACGCCGACCTTCCCGGAAAAGGAAGTGACGCTGGCCAAGGCCAACGCACTGCAGGGACTGAAGGCTGCCGAGGCGCAACCGGGATTTCGCGCCGAGCGCGCGATGCTCAGCGCCGTCTATGGCGACCACCCTTACGCGCGAACCCAGGCGACCGAAGAATCGATCAACGCAGTGACCCGCGAGCAGTTGCAGCAGGCCTACAAGCAGCGTGTGCGCCCCGATCAGTCCTTGCTGGTGGTGACCGGGCGCATCGAGCCGGAAGCCGCATTCAAGCTGGCGCAGGCCGCGTTTGGCGACTGGAAGGTCGAAGGCGACGCGCTGAAAGCCACCAAGGCTGCGCAAGCGGAGACCGAGCCCAGCTTCGTGCACCTGGAGCGCGAGGGCAGCGTGCAATCGGCCGTGCGTATCGGTCGCCCGGCCATTCCTGCCACCCACCCGGACTACGTGGCGCTGCGCCTGACCAGCACCGTGCTCGGCGGTGGCTTCAGCAGTCGCTTGATGCAGAACCTGCGCGAGGACAAGGGTTACACCTATGGCGCCGGTGTCGGTTACCGCTCGCAGGCGTCTGGTGGCGCGTTGATCGCCAGCGCCGACGTGCGCAACGAGGTCACCGGCAAGGCAGTCGGCGAGTTCTTCGCCGAGTACAAGCGCATCGGCGCCGAGGCCGTGAGTGCCGCCGAGCTCGACATGAACAAGCGCTACATCGCCGGCGGTTACCTGATCAGCAACCAGTTGCAGGGTGCGGTTGCCGGAACCTTGGCCGGCAACTGGCTGATCGGCCTGCCGCCGGAGTTCCTCGGCGAGTTCGTACCGAAGATCCGCGAAGTGGATGCTGAGCAGGTGCAGGCGATTGGCCGCAAGTATTTCGACCCGAAACAGCAGTCGATCGTAGTGGTCGGTGACAAGACGGTCGTCGAGCAGCTGAAGGACTTCGGCAAGTTCGAGGATCAGTAGGAGTTGTTCCCACCCGGCGAACGCGCTTTTGCGCGTACGCCGGGCTCCCAAAGACGTGCCTTTCGTAGGGCGGTGTATCGCGCAGCGATTCACCGCCGTTGGATCGCGCACCGCCAGCCGCAATGCAAGCGGCGCTCCTACACCGGTGGTTGCTGCTCGATCCGCCTTCGCGCGCGCGACAACTGCCGCTCGGCCCAGCGCTTGAGCACACGCGCCTTGCGCGCGCCCGATTGCGGGTCGCTGACGACCTGCTCGACACTCGCGAGCAAGGAATCGACGCTGCCCGGTTGCGAGACCTGCCCGGGCCGCCCGGGGGCCCACAGATCGATCCATTCGTCGCTGCGCTGACCGAAGCGGGCGACCTGCCGGAAATAGCGCGGTTCCTGGTGCTTCGCCAACGCCAGATCGAGCAGGCCGGCAGCCAGCGTCAGCGGACTCAAGGCCAGGTCGCGGGCGGCCTCGATCAGCAGCTTCAGTTGCAGGATCAGAATGTCGCGCAGCAGGCCGCGCGTGTCGGCATGTTTCGGTTCGGTATCCATGTTCTGCCGGGAACTCAACCGCCCTTCGGCGTCAACTTGAGCAAGCGCGCGTTGGCGCCATCCTCAAGCACATAGACTGCCCCATCCGGCCCCTGCTCCACCTCGCGGATGCGCTCGCCCATGTCGTAGCGCTCCACTTCCCGCGCCGTATCGCCATCGACGACGATCCGCACCAGCGCCTTGGATGCCAAGCCCGCAGCCAGCGCATTGCCCTGCCATTCGGGGAAAAGTTTGCCGCTGTAGAAGATGAAATCGCCCGGTGCGATCACTGGTGTCCAACTGATTTCGGGCGCGTTGAATTCCGGGTGCGTGTCGTGATCCGGGATATCGCGGCCGTCATAGTGATTGCCATTGCTGACAACCGGATAGCCGTAATTGGATCCGCGTTCGATCCGGTTGAACTCATCGCCGCCAGCCGGCCCGTGCTCGATCTCCCACAAGCGACCCTGGCCGTCGAAGGCAATGCCGAGCGGATTGCGATGACCGAGCGACCACACCTGGGCGGCAATCTCGCCCTGATCGGCGAAGGGATTGTCCTTGGGCACGCTGCCATCGTCGTTGAGCCGGATGATCTTGCCCAGATTGGCCTGCATGTCCTGGGCGGGGGTGAACTCCTGGCGTTCGCCGGAACTGATGTAGAGATCGCCATTCGGTGCGAAGGCGATGCGATGGCCGAAATGGCCGCGCCCACCCATCTTGGGCACCTGACGCCAGATCACCGAGAGGCCCTCGAGCTTGCCGCCGCCCTGGTCGTCGAGCACCAGCTTCGCCCTTGCCACAGCGGCGCCGAAATTGCCGTCATCGCCGGCTTCGACGAAACTCAAGTAGACCCAGCCGTTGTCGGCGAATTTGGGGTGCGGCACCACATCGCCAAAACCGCCCTGCCCGCCATAGGCAACTTTGGGCACGCCGCTGACCTCTCCCGTCTGGCCGCCCAGCGTATGCAGCTTGAGCTTGCCCTGCTTCTCGCTGACCAGCAACCGGCCATCCGGCAGGAAAGTCATCGCCCAGGGTTCGTTGAAGCGCGCGAGTTCCTCGCTGGCGAAGGGCGCTGGTGCAGCCTTGGGCGCATCAGCTGCGCTGAGGCAACCGGTCAACGCCAGCGCCAGAATGGGAACACCGAGCAAGGGGCGTTTCATGGTCGCACCTCGAGACTGATGGGTCGATGCGCAAGTCTGCCATCGTCGCGAGCTGCGCTGCGCAAAGCCCCCGTGACGCGGTCAGAAGGCATCGCGCGCAAGCGTGCTCCTACACTCTGCCGCAAGCCCTCGGTAAGCTGTAGGAGCGTGCTCGCGCGCGATGCTTTGTGGAGCAGCCCATTCAATTGGCGAAGACATGACCGATCCACTGGCCTTCGACGTGATCATCATCGGCGGCGGCGCCGCCGGCATGATGTGCGCGCTGACCGCCGGACAGCGCGGCAGGCGCGTGCTGCTGATCGAACACGCCAATCGGGTCGGCAAGAAGATTCTGATGTCGGGTGGCGGCCGCTGCAATTTCACCAATACCGGGACCACACCGGCAAATTTCCTGTCAGCCAATCCGCACTTCTGCAAATCGGCGCTGGCGCGCTACCGTCCCGCCGATTTCATTGGCATGGTCGATGCGCACGGCATTGCGTATCACGAGAAGGAACTCGGCCAACTTTTCTGCGACGACTCGTCGAAACAGATCGTCGCGATGCTGGTCGCGGAATGCGCGACAGCCGGTGTGCGCATCGAAACCGGGTGCACGGTCGGCTCGATCACGCCCCACGACGGCGGATTCCAGGTCGAGAGCACGCTCGGACGCCTCCACGCCAACGCGCTGGTCGTCGCGACGGGCGGACTGTCGATTCCGGCGATGGGCGCCAGCGGCTTTGGCTATGACATCGCGCGTCAATTCGGGCACCGCCTCTTGCCCACGCGCGCCGGACTGGTGCCGCTGACCCTGACCGGCTCCTATCTGGAACACTATGGCCAGCTCAGCGGGGTGTCGCTGCCGATCAGCGTCCGCGCCGGGCGCCAGCGTTTCGACAACGCCATGCTGATCACCCATCGCGGCCTCAGCGGCCCGGCGATCCTGCAGATTTCGTCCTACTGGCAACCGGGCGACCCGCTGCAAATCGATCTGCTGCCAGGGCAGGACGCGCTGGAATTCCTGCTGACCGGACAGCGCGAGCGTCCCGCCGCCGAACTCAGAAGCTGGCTGACCGAGCGCCTGCCCAAGCGCTTCGCCCAGCGCTTTTGCGAGATCCACGCCGATGAGCGGCCGCTGCGCCAGTACAACAAGCCGGAACTGGTTGCCATCGCCGCCAAGTTGAAGGAATGGCCGATCGTGCCCAGCGGCACCGAAGGCTATCGCACCGCCGAGGTCACGCTGGGCGGCGTCGACACGCTGGAAGTGTCGTCGACGACGATGGAGTCGCGGCTGGTGCCGGGGCTGTACTTCGTCGGCGAAGTCCTGGACGTCACCGGGCACCTCGGCGGTTACAACTTCCAGTGGGCTTGGGCATCCGGGCGGGCGGCGGGATTGGCGGTTTAATCGCGCTCACCGGCGCCCTTCGTTCCCAAAAGCGCCGGGGAACGCGCCTGGACCACGTGGCTCCGGCCGTCCAATTTCGCGGCGCGTACCTCGGCCTACACCAGACCTGCGAGCACGTGCCCTTGCACACTCTGCCCACGTCACCGAGCATCCGCTTCCGCGCCGAATGTGAAACCGACCGATGCTCCGCCTGACCGAAATCAAACTGCCGCTCGATCATGCGCCGGAGGCGCTCGAAGCGGCGATCCGGGAACGCCTCGGCGTTGCGGCGGACGCCATCACCGGCTACACCGTCTACAAACGCAGCTACGATGCGCGTCGGCGCTCGGCGATCACGCTGATCTACACCGTCGATGTCGACATGCCTGCAGAAGCAGCCGAGCAGGCGCTGCTGAACAACATCCTGCACGTCTCCCCTGCCCCGGACATGCGCTACAAGTGCGTTGCGCGGGCGCCAAGCCAGCTCAAATCGCGCCCGGTGATCATCGGCTTCGGCCCCTGCGGCCTGTTCGCGGCGCTGATCCTGGCACAGATGGGTTTCCGGCCGATCGTGCTGGAACGCGGCAAGGAAGTGCGTGAACGCACGCGCGACACCTTCGGCTTGTGGCGCACCAGCAAGCTCGATCCGGAATCCAACGTGCAGTTCGGCGAAGGCGGCGCCGGCACCTTCTCCGACGGCAAGCTCTACAGCCAGATCAAGGATCCGCTGCATTACGGACGCAAGGTCATGCACGAGTTCGTGCTGGCCGGCGCGCCCGAGGAAATTCTTTATGTGAGCAAGCCGCATATCGGCACCTTCCGCCTGGTCAGCATGATCGAAAAGATGCGCGCGACCATCGAATCACTCGGCGGCGAGATCCGTTTCGGCTCGCGCGTCGACGATCTGCTGATCGCCGACGGCAAGGTGCGTGGACTGCGGCTGGCGAACGGTGAGGAGCTGGCGTGCGAGCACGTGGTGCTGGCGCTCGGCCACAGCGCGCGCGATACCTTCCAGATGCTGCTCGACCGCGGCGTCCACATCGAAGCCAAGCCGTTTTCCATCGGCTTTCGCATCGAACACCCGCAGTCGCTGATCGACCGCGACCGCTTCGGCAAGCATGCCGGCCACCCGCTGCTCGGCGCCGCCGACTACAAGCTGGTGCACCACTGCCGCAACAAGCGCTCGGTCTACAGCTTCTGCATGTGTCCGGGCGGCACGGTGGTGGCGGCCACCTCCGAGGAGGGACAGGTGGTCACCAACGGCATGAGCCAGTACTCGCGCAACGAGCGCAATGCCAATGCCGGGCTGGTAGTCGGCGTCACGCCGAAAGACTATCCGGGAGGTCCGCTGGCCGGCATCGACTTCCAGCGCCACTGGGAACGTCAGGCTTTCAAGCTCGGCGGCGGCGACTACCGGGCACCCGGTCAGCGCGTCGGCGATTTCCTCGCAAAGCGGAAATCGAAGGAATTCGGCAGCGTGCAACCCTCGTATACGCCAGGCGTCACGCCCACCGACCTTGGCACGGCTCTGCCCGACTACGCGATTGCCGCGCTGCGCGAGGCGATTCCGGCCTTCGAACGCCAGCTCAAGGGTTTCGCGATGGATGACGCCCTGCTGACGGCAGTCGAGACGCGCACCTCCTCGCCGATCCGCATCACCCGCGGCGACGATTACCAGAGCATCAACACGCGGGGTCTGTATCCGGCTGGCGAAGGCGCCGCGTACGCCGGGGGCATCTATTCGGCGGCGATCGATGGCATCGAGGTGGCGCAGGCGGTGGCGTTGGCGATGTCCTGATGTCAGCGCCACATTCGACACTCAGCGGCATGCGCGTCGGTCCCTACGAGCTTCGCGAAGAACTCGGGCGCGGCGGCATGGGCATGGTCTACCGCGGCGAACGCGTCGACGGCAAAGTCAGCCAGCAGGTGGCGATCAAGTTTGTGCGCCGCGAACTGCTCACCGACGCAACGCGTCAGCGCTTCCTGCTCGAGCGGCAGACACTGGCGGCGATGGAGCATCCCAACATCGCTCGGTTACTGGACGCCGCAGAACTGGACGACGGCTCCCCGTACTACGTGATGGAGTATGTGGATGGCGTGTCGATCACGCAGTACTGCGACCAGGTCGCCCTCGGCCTGCGCGAGCGGGTCGCCCTGTTCGCGACGGTATGCAGCGCGGTGACCGAGGCCCATCACAACCTCGTGGTCCATCGTGATCTCAAGCCCGCCAATATCCTGGTCACTGCCGCCGGAACGCCGAAACTGCTCGACTTTGGCATTGCCAAGCCCTTGATGGCCGGCACGGCGATGAGTGAGATACAGACGGCCATGGGGCAAAGTTTCTTCTCGCCGCTCTACGCGGCACCGGAGCAGTTGACCGGCGGCACCATTGGCGTGGGTTGCGATGTGTGTGCACTCGGACTGCTGCTGTATGAACTGCTGACCGGCACGCGTCCGTTCGATTTCGGCGGTTTGACCGCCGGTCAGATCGAGCGCCTGATCACTACCGTGCCGCCGTCGGCGCCGAGCAGCGTAGCCGCGCGGTCCGGTAATCCAGCATTGTTGCCCAGGCAGTTGCGCGGAGACCTCGACGACATCGTCCTGCGCTGCCTGCGCAAGGCACCCAGTGAACGCTACGCCTCGGTGGAGCAACTGGAATCAGAGTTGCGTCGATATCTCGACGGATTACCGGTGGAGGCGCGTGGCGGGCACGCCTGGTACCGCACGCAGAAATTCGTCCGCCGCAATCTGATTCCGGTCGGCGCAGGTGTGCTGACGGCCGTCGCGCTCCTGGCCGGCGTTCTCGCCTTTGCCTGGCAGGCGCGCATTGCCGGTCAACGCGCGGCGGAACTGGAGCAGGTGGCCAACTTCCAGGCTGAAGTGTTGCTCCAGGTGAACCCGACCGAAGCAGGCCAACTGCTCAGCAAAGACGTGCTGGCGCGCTTCGATGCGGCCATGGCCGCGGCATTGCTCCCCGAAACCGCGCGCAATGAACAAATTGCAGCTTTCACCAACCACTGGCGACAGGTCAATGCCACCGATGTGGCGCGCGAACTGATCGATCGCACCATCCTGAAGCCAGCCGTCGAGGCCATCGACAAGCAGTTCCAGGACCAGCCTCTGGTGGACGCGACCTTGCGCCAGGTGCTGTCGATCCGCTACCAGGGGCTTGGCCTGTTCGAAACCGCGCTGCCGCTGCAGCGCCGGGCACTGGAGATCCGACGCCGATTTCTCGGCGATGACCATCCGGACACTTTGAATTCCCTCGGCTATCTGGGATTCGTTCTGTGGAACCTGGGCAAGTCCGAAGAGGCTGAAGCACATTTCCGCGATGCCCTTGAAAGAAGCCGTCGCGTGCTCGGCGACGAGCACATGGATACACTCGCACTGATCAACAATCTTGCGGGGGTGCTGGGCGAACAAGGCAAACTGGAGGAAGCTGACCAGTATTACCGCGAAACTCTGGACCGGCGACGTATGGTCCTGGGTGACGACCACCCGTCGACTCTGGTTGCCGTCAACAACATGGGGATTCAACTGCAGCGCCGCGGAAAATATGCGCTGGCTGAGCCGTATTACCGCGAAGCACTGGAGAAACGCCGCAAAGTGCTCGGAGAGGAGCACCTGGACACCCCTCACATCGCTCAACAATATGGGCTTCATATTACAGGCTGAAGGCCAACTGGCGGCGGCCGAACCGTACTTTCGCGAAGCGCTCGACAAACGCAGGCGGTTGCCGGGCGAGGACCACCTGGTCACGGTGGCCTCAATTTCCAACATGGGCGGGTTGCTGCGTTCACAGGCCCGGCTCGATGAAGCCGAGCCTTACCTGCGCAAGACGCTCGAGGTCTATCGCAGGATGCTCGGCAACGACCATTTGAGCACCATCCTGGCGATCCGCAACGTCGGCGCGCTGCTGCTGGACAAGGATGATCTGGATGGCGCCGAGAGTTATTATCGCGAGGCACTGGACAGATATCGCAGTGTATATGGATCCGACCACCCGGAGACGATCAACACAGCCAGCTTGCTTGGCATAGCGCTGCAAGCCGGGCACCGTCTCGATGAGGCTGAGTCACTTTACCTTGAAGCACTCGAAGGACGCCGCCGATTGTATGGCGACGATCACCCGCTCACTCTGCGATCGATCGGATACGTCGCATCATTGCGAGTGGATCAAGGTCGCCATGACGAAGCCAGGACACTGCTGGAGCCGTTGGAAGAAAAATTCCGCTCGGCGTTTTCCAGCAACGTCAAGGAGCCCATCAGAATATCGTTTTTTCTGATGCATCTGGGGCGGGCCCGCGCTGGACTCGGTGAATTTCCCGCAGCCGAGCGCAATTTGCTCGAGGCCTACGAAATAATGACCGAAGCCACCGGAATCCTGCGCAAGATCCAGCGCGAGCGCATTGCCGCCCTGGTCGAACTCTATACCGCATGGAATCAGGCCAGCCCAAGTCCGGACCTCGATGCCAGGCTCGCCGAGTGGCAGCGAAAGCTCGCGGAATTCGATGCCGCCGAGCCCGGGCAGCGCGGGAGTTCCTGACCAAAGGCAGCCCGAGAAACGCAGCTTCGCGCGCGTGCGCAAAACGTGGCTTGGGTGCGGGCCCGATGCTGCGTCCGAAGTTCCCGCGCGAAGATCCAGCTGCGTCTACGGACGCCAGTTGGCGTGCGCCTGCCAGAATTCCACACTGTGCCGGTACGCCACCCGATCCAGCGGCACACCGGACCCGCCCTCTGTGACCCCGAGCGCGTTGCGCATCATCGTGATCGGAGCCATCGGCAGTTCCGCGGCTTCCATCGTATACAGACAACCGACGATCCCCCAGTCCGCCTCGATGCCCGTGCCCTCGCGCGCGAGCTGCTCGCGGCTATAAAGAATCGGCAGCAGGAAGTTTGCGACCGGCGGCTGCAGCCCTTCGAACCAGCGCACCAGCACGGGCAATTCCTCGCGGCTGCGCGCCTCGTAGCCGCTGCGCAACTGATGCCGGTTGTCGTCAGTGATCGCAATCACCGAGCAGCGCGTCGAAGTCCAGTTGCGCTGCGCATGCAGTACGCAAAACGGCGCGTAGCCGGGAATGACCCGCTCTGGTGTGCGCGCGTTCAATTCGCGCACGAACTCCTCGGCGCTGCAGTCCTGGATCGCGGTGATCCGCTGATCACGCGGAAACAGGCGCTGGCGCGCGAACTCGGTCATTTCGATGGACATGCGGCGTGCTTCCCAAGAGCGTCCCAGCCGCAGGAACTGGGGCAGTTCCTGCGCAAGGTCCGCATGGCAATACATGATAAGGGTCGCCTTCGATGTCCGCTTTCCCCACCTTCCTTCGTTTCTGGACATCGACCCCCGCGCGAGATCCAAGAAATGTGCACCACGAAATGGCTGGCCATGTCCGGAATGCTGCTGCTGTCGACCGCTCAGGCGGCAACCACGGGACGCGTGATCGTTGACCAGATCGCCGATCCGGACCGCCACCGCGAAGCGGTCCGCACCGAGCTGGCCTTGACCCAGGCGTTCGCCTTCCCGCGCGATTGGGTATCGGAAGAGACTCGTTGGTCAGTGCTGGTGGTTCCGGCCGCTGTGGACCTGTCCGGACTCCGCGCCAGTCGCGATCCGGAATCCTGGGTCTCCAGCTTTGTTCGCGACGACAAGGCAATCGGCTTGCGCTTCATGCTCGACACCGATGGCGACGTCGTCGAGATGTATGTGCATGACCGCGGCAAGCTGCAACTCGGTGCCAGCGGCACGATGGGTCATGCGCACAGCGCGCGGATCGAGGGCAACCGGCTGCGCGGCCACTATCTGAACTTTGGTGATCTGTTCGGATCTTCGCCGGTGATCGATCTGCAATTCGACGCCGAACTCTGGCAGGCGCCCAAGGCCACGCCGTTGCCTGCCGACGGCGGCGCACCGGGTGCGGCCTACCTTGCCCTGGTCAAGGCGGTCCAGGCGGGCGATCGCGCCGGCATCCTGGCGCTGCAGCCGAAAGACCGGCCGCAGCCCAGCGACGCCGAATTCGCGCGGATGCTGCCGATGATGCAGGCGACGATGCCCAAGAAGCCGCAGATCAACGGCGGCAAGCAGTTTGGAGACAGCGCAATCCTCAGTATCGTCGATGGCAACGCCAAGGAACCCGCCAGCGCCGAACTGCGTCGCGAAGGCGATCGCTGGGTCATGGTGCGGGCGAGCTCGGGTGTCGACAGAGCTGCCGATGCCCGCCACCGCCAGCCTTCGCGGAAACCACGCCTGACTTGTGTCCGGCGATCATGAAGGAAGGCGTGGTCTGCGGCGACATCACCTGGAAAGACGAGCCCTTCGCCATTCGCCACGTGCTCGCGATGCAGTCGGGAGAAGAGCAACACATGGTGCTGCTGGCGCCGGGAAAACTCGATCCCGCGCACGCATCGGCGTTGTGGGATGACGAGGCGCCGGTGGAACCTCTGTTCGCCAACGCCCCCGTGCGCGGCCTGTTGCTGGCCTTCGACGGCGCTCATGGCGTGCTTTCCGCGGACTCCGGCTACCACATCGATCCGGAAGATGGGTTCACGGAAGAATTCGGGGTGCGCGGCGAAGCGGTCCGCATCGGAGACCGCCTCTATGGCGCTTTCGCGGTGAACAAGATGGATCCGAGTACCGGCGACTCGACGCTGCTGCAGATCTTGAGGTTTGACGCCCCGGTGTACGACAAGCGCTGACCCGCCGGCAACAGGTTGCTGATCTGGTGCCCGCCTGGTGCGGTCAATCCCACCCAATGGCGGATGACGCATGACCGGGAACGCGTATCGTCCGGTCTCTCCTTGCAGCGACAAGATTGCCATGGACAACGGCTGGAACGCTTCCGCGCGTGCGTGGATCGACGAAATGGGGAGCGAAGGCGACTGGGGACGACGCCACGTCCTGGATGCGCCGATGCTGGCGCGTGTGCGTGGCCGAGGATTCCGGGACGCCGTCGACATCGGCTGCGGCGAAGGTCGTTTCTGCCGGATGCTGGCTGTCGCCGGTATCCCGTGCATCGGCATCGATCCGACAGCCGATCTGATCCACGCCGCCCGGCAGCGCGATCCTGCGGGCGACTACCGTATCGAATCGGCTGAGGCACTCAGTCTGGGCGACGCCAGCAGGGATCTGGCCGTCGCCTATTTGTCGCTGATCGATATTCCCGACCTGCCCCGCGCCCTGACCGAAGCCCATCGCGTGCTGCGGCCTGGCGGAACGTTCCTGATCGCCAACCTGCAGAGTTTCAACACCGCCGCCGTACCGCTTGGATGGACACATGAACCCGACGGCACGCGCCGCTTCTGCATCGACCACTATTTCCAGGAACGAATCGTCGAAACGGCCTGGCGTGGGATCCGCATCCACAACTGGCACCGACCGATGCACCTGTACATGCAGGGATTGCTGGACGCCGGCTTCGAACTGCAGCACTTCGACGAACCCTTGCCGCAGGGCGTCGATGGCGCCAAGGCCGACCGCTACCGCCGGGTACCGAACTTCCTGGTGATGGAATGGCGCAAGCGCGCGTAGGCGGGCGCGGCCGCCGGTAGTGTCCGGATCAGTCCATGATGCGCGTCTCGACCAGCGCGCGCAGCGCCCGAAGTTCTTCGCCCAGGGACCCTCTGAAGTGCGCCGTGAGAAGGCGCACTTCAGAGGGTCCCTAGCGCCGAGCTCTCCGCTTCGAGCTTCACCGAATCGGCGGGATGATCGGGCATGCCTGAAATCATGCGCACGCGCGGTGCCGGTGCTCAGGGCGCCAACTTGTCGAACTCGGCCTGGATTTCCCTCAGCTTCGCGTCGTCGATGGCGCCCTGGCTCATCGGCGCAACCTGCGCCAGGGTCATGGTGCCGATCTGGTCGTAAAACTGAGGCATCTGGGGAAGTGCGCGCTCAAAGATCGCCTTGGCGGCCGGGTTCTTCACGATGTCACTGATGGGCGTGGTTTCCACCGATAGCCTGCCTCGCCCTGCGGTTGGTGCCGCAAGCGTGGGAGCCGGTATTCGACAGTCCAACGCGGTTGGACCGCCTGCAGGAGTTTTCTGGTATTCGACTGTCCTTTGCCGGTTGAGCAATAGTGCCGATGCGGGTTCCTGCGGCGCAGGGCCGCACATACGCTTCACGACCGCCGTCAATTCCGAGGAGGAGCACCATGGCCAAGTACCTGATCTCTTTCCCGAGCGCGGCGATGGTTGTGCCCGATGGCGAATGGAAAGCGGCAAGCCGCGACGCACGTGCCGTGATTGATGAGGCGAAAGCCGCCGGTGTTTACGTCTTTGCCGGCGGGATCGACGAAGGTGTACCCCCCGTGCTCGTCTCTGCTGACGG